>NZ_JBIRFA010000001.1:0-581819 GCF_044327205.1 Kitasatospora sp. NPDC018058
CCGAACCGTCTGGCAGTGCCAGTCCGTCCCGGCATTGTCAGGGCTGCTTACCGCCCGCCTCGGCATCCCCCGAAACGAACTGCCCTCAGCTTCAACCAGGTTGCTGCGACAACCCGGCAGTGCAGGTCTCTCACCTCACTCGACTCCATGGCGCCTCGTGGCGCACCAACCCGCTACGACAAGCGCGGCTACGTCTTCCTCGGCACCGTCACCGCAGCGACCCTCGTCATCTGGCTCCGCACCTGATCACGTCACCAGGCCGGGGGCCGGGACTGGTCACCGCCCTCGATCTCCTCCGGCCAATCGACGGGCCCGCAGTCCGTCCGGCTCAGGATTCCGGGGTCAGGCGCGTAGCCCTCCTTCGGCGGTCCGGACCACAAGGCCCGTCTGGTGCGCGGAAGGGGTACCTCCAGCAGCCTGCCGTCGTGGATCATCCACAGGCCGAAGCAGTCGTCCTCCTCGTCGTGGATCAGTACCTGTACCGTCTCCGGACGAGGCCACGGCAAGGACTCCAAGTGCTTCAACAGCCCAGATCTCCAGCTCATGTGCTCGAATTCCGCACCCCAGCCGAAACCCCAGTCACCGCCCGGGCGCATCTCGGAGAAGCAGCCCAACCAGGTACGAGTAGGGTCGGGCCGCGTCAGCGGCTTCATCACCTCGTCCGCGTCCTGGGCCAGCACGATGACCTCGGCAATTCTGCTCATGTCTCGGAGTATCGCCGTCGATCAGGGGCCTGATGCGACTGGATTCAGCTGCTGGGCATCGCGATAGTCGGACAGCACCCCAGCCTGGCGCCGACTCTTGGCAATGATCGGCCGTTCAGTCGCGAGGCTCCCGGTCGGCGCCCCGACGCGCACTACTGCCGCACCCTCACCCACGGGGGCTGGGGCTCCGGCCGCGCGGCTAAGGGCGTTCCGGCGAGCCTGCACATCATCTACGCCCACCGCTGGCGTGCCGAATGAGCCGGCAGGACTCGGAGCAGGAAGTCGGCCCGTCCGACTTCCCACTCCGACTTCCTACTGGGAACCCCTTACTTCGCCGGCTTGAGGGGCACCAGCGGCAACGCCACCCGGCTCTCCCAGGCCTGCTCCAGCGCCCGAGTGAACGTTTCCGCAGGCTGTGCGCCGGACACGCCCAGCCGCCGGTCCAGGACGAAGAACGGCACTCCCGTCGCCCCCATCGCGCTCGCCGTGGCCTCGTCCTCGCGCACCGCCTCCGCGTACGCCTCCGGCTCGGCCAGCACCGCAGCGGCCGCCTCACCGTCCAGCCCCGCCTCGACGGCCAGCTCGACCAGCCGCCCGTCATCGAACGCGGAGCGCTCCTCGGCGAAGTTGGCCCGGTACAGCGCGTCCAGCAGTTGCCCCTGCCTGCCGTGCTCCTTGGCGAAGTGCAGCAGGCGGTGCATGTCGAAGGAGTTCGCCGCGTCCCGCCCGTCGTCCAGGTACGGCAGTCCCTCGCCGCGCGCGTTCTCGGCGATCCGGGCCTCCGCGGCCTCGGCCTGCTCCGGGCTCATCCCGTACTTGGCGGCGAGCAGCGGGATGACCGGGCGCGCCTCGCGCGGCGCGTGCGGGTCCAGCTCGAAGGAGCGGTGGACGACCTCCACCTCGTCGCGGTGCGGGAAGAGCTCCAACGCCTTCTCGAACCGCGCCTTGCCGATGTAGCACCACGGGCAGTTGACATCGCTCCACACTTCGACGCGCACGGCGCGGCACTCCTTCCAGCCTTGCGCGGACCTCCCGCGCTGACACCTACCGGAACGCAGTCATCCGTATGAATATTTCTCGTACTGAAATATTCAGGTGCGGCAGGCGCGGCATGGCCGGGAGGATGGTCCGGCGAAGTGGCCGTGTCCGTCTCCGTCGCCCGGTTGGGGGAGTCGTCGTGTCTTTCGAGTTCGTGCGCCGTCTGGACGGCCTGGTCTACCGCTACCGCCAGGACGGCGAGTTCAACGGCAGGCCGTCGTTCAAGCGGGTGGACCTGGACGTGTGGTGCCGCTGGCTGCCCGAACGGGGCTGGTGCACCGTCGGCGCCGACGGGATCGGGAACGGCTGGCCGCTGCTCGGGCAGACCGGGGAGGAGGCGTTCCCGCCCCTCGGCCCCTGGCGCAGCTGGAAGGCCGGCAAGTCGTACCTCTACGACCTGCGCCGCACAGACCAGCCGACCTAGGCGACCAGACGCCGCAGGGCGGCGTGGGCGGGCGGCCCCCAGCTGGCCTTGCCGCCGGGGAGGCCGCGCAGGCCGGCCTCCCCGATCCGGATGCCCGCGAGGGCTTTCAGCAGCGCCCAGCCGCGGGCGCGGCGCAGGGTCGCGGCGTCCGGGGTCGGCCGGTAGGCCGCGTGGAAGCGGTCGGCGGCGCCGTCCGGCAGCAGGATCCACGCGGCGGCGAGGTCGCAGGCCGGATCGCCCATGCAGAGGTCGCCGAAGTCGATCACGCCGCAGATGGTGCCGTCGGCGGTGAGGACGTTGGCCGGATGCAGGTCGGCGTGCAGCCACACCGGCGGTCCCGACCACGGCGGCGCGGCCACGGCATCCGCCCAGACGGCGCGGACGGCGTCCGGGTCGGGGACCAGCCCCAGGTTGACGGCCTCGGCGAGCTGCCGGTCGAACCCCTCGGCGTAGTCGGCCGGCGGCCCGCCGCGGCCACGGCCGACGGGAGCTCCGGCGGGGGCGGGCCGGTGGAGGGCGGTCAGGAAGGCGGCCAGGGCGTCGGCCGCCGCCTCGGTGCGGGTGGCGGGCTCGCGGTCGGCGGGCGCGCCCGGCACCCAGGTGGTGACGAGCCACGGGCGCGGGAACCGCTCGGAGGGCTCGCCGAAGCGTTGCGGCACCGGGACGGGCAGCGGAAGGCGCGGCGCGAGACCGGGCAGCCAGGCGTGCTCCTTGCGCAGCAGCGCGTCCGCGTCCCGCGTGGCCCAGGGCAGACGGACGGCGAGGTCCTCGCCCAGCCGCCACAGCTGGTTGTCCCAGCCGCGCGCGCCGAGCCGCACGGGGCGGTCGGCCAGGTCGGGGTGCTGGTCGCGCAGCAGCTGCCGGACCAGCTCGGCGGTGATCTCGGGCTCGGTGTGGGTCATGCGGAGCAACGGTAGTCGGGTGGCGGCGAGTTCGTCCGCCAGGCGCCCGGAGCGGGAAGTCGGCCCGGCCGACTTCCCGCTCCGGCGGGGCGTCAGGCGAAGGAGGGCCAGCGCTCCGCGGCCCAGGCGCGCCAGTCGGCCCAGCCCGGAGGGGCCGCGTCGAGGTCCCGGCCCGCCAGCTCCGTCGCGTCCGGCTCCTCGAAGTGCGCGTGCCCGTCCAGGATGTCGGCCTCGCTCATCGGGAGGGTCTCGTCCGGCGTCGTCGCCCAGCGGTGGGCGATCCGGGCGCGCTGGGTGTCCGGGTCGACCGGGAGGTAGAGCATCCGGCAGGACGCGCCGACCGACTCCGCCAGCCAGCGGATCGCGGAGCGTTCGTCCCGGCCCCAGCAGCCGAAGTCCACCACCACGTCGGCGCCCGCTCGCAGGGCCTCCAGGGCGATCGTCAGCAGCCGCCCCTCCAGCACGTCGCGCTTGCCGTCCGCCTCCATGCCGTTGAACAGCGGGATCATCCACTCGTCCGGGCTCAGCCGGACTGCCCGGTGCTCCTCGGCGAGTCGGCGGGCCTTCGTGGTCTTCCCGGCCCCGGGTAGGCCGACCATCAGGAACAGCGTCGTCACGTTCGGATGGTGGCAGCCGCGGCCCGCCCGGGGCGAACGGTTTTGCTCGGGCCGTCGGGTCCCCGAGTCCGGCGGCCTCGCCGCGGGCGAGGTGCTCGGCGTGGACGGCGACCTCTCCGAGTCCGGACCCCGGGTTCCCGACCCCGGGCTTGATCTAGACCGCGCTCCAGCTCCTAGTGTCCTCGCCATGACCACCACCGACCAGCAGCCGATCGGCTCGCCCTTCTCCTTCTCCAGCACCGCCGAGGACGTCACGGCCGGCCTCGACCTCTCCGGCCGGACCGCCGTCGTCACCGGCGGCTACTCCGGCCTCGGCCTGGAGACCGCCCGGGCCCTGAGCGCGGCCGGAGCCCGCGTGATCGTCCCGGCCCGGCGGCCGGACACCGCCCGTGCCGCGCTCCGGCACACCGCGGGCTGCGAGGTCGTCCCGATGGACCTCGCCGACCTCGACAGCGTGCGCGCCGCCGCCGCGCTGATCGCCGGATCCAGCCCGAGCCTCGACCTCCTGCTCGCCGTCGCGGGCGTGATGGCCACCCCGCAGCGGCGCGTCGGCCCCGGCTGGGAGGGGCAGTTCGCGGCCAACCACCTCGGGCACTTCGCCCTCGCCTGCGAGCTGTACCCGCTGCTGGCAGCCGCCCCGGGCGGCGCGCGCGTCGTGGTCAACAGCTCCGCCGGGCACGCCCTCACCGACATCCGCTGGCATGACCCGCACTTCCGCACCGGGTACGACAAGTGGCTCGCGTACGGCCAGTCCAAGACCGCCAACGTGCTGTTCGCCGTGCACCTCGACGCGCTCGGGCGGACGGACGGCGTGCGGGCCTTCGCCCTCCACCCCGGCAAGATCATCACCGGGCTGCAGCGGGAGATGACGCTCCAGGAGCAGATCGACCGCGGCTGGGTGGACGAGCACGGCACGGTCGTCGGCGCCGACTTCAAGACCCCCTCCCAGGGCGCGGCCACCGGCCTCTGGGCGGCCACCTCCCCGCTCCTCGCCGACCGGGGCGGGCTCTACGTGGAGGACTGCGAGGTCGCCCACCTCGCCGGCCCCGCCGACCCGATGGACGACGGCGGGGTCCGCCGGTACGCCGTCGACCCCGACGCGGCCGCCCGTCTCTGGGGCCTCTCCCTCGCCGCGACCGGGGCCACCCCGATCGGCCGCTAGAGGCAGATCCAGCAGTACAGCCGCTCGCCCGCCGTGCGCGCCCGGCGGGCGAGGGCGATCAACTCCTCGGCCAGCGGCAGCAGATCGGCCGGGTCGGCGCCGCCCCACTCCTCCGCCAGCGCCCACTGCGCGACGGCCTCCGGCACCCGGGCGTCGGGCACCCCGGCGAGGGCGTCCCGGGTGGCGTCGTCGAGCTCGGTCACCCAGGGGCCGGTGACCCACGGGTCGTCCTCGTCCTCCAAGCCGTCCGGTCCGGGCGGCGGGGTGGTCGGCCAGACCGCCGCCTCCCCGACCAGATCGACCCGCCACGGCTCCTGGCGGACGGCTGCGATGAGCGGCTCCCGCGATACGACTCCTTCCGAGGTCCAAACCGCTCGTAAGGGTTGTATCCGATCAGGGGCCGGGCCGTCCTTCGCCGAAGGGTGATCATCTCGCCGTCAGGCGCACCGGATAGCCTCATCCGCGCACGAGGAACGAGCGAACACGGCGCGACCGGGGGGCAAGGGCATGGTGCACACCGACGGCGAGGGCGACGATCGGCTGGCGGCCGAGGGCGAGGTGGCCGTCGCCCGGCTGGCGATCGACTCCGGGGACCTCGCGCACGCCGCCGACCACCTCTCCGACGCGATCCTCTCCGACCCCCAGCTGCCCGAACTGCACGAGGCGCTGGCCGAGTTGTGCGCGGCGGCGGGCGGCCCGGCGGCGGCGCGCGAGCTGTTCCCGCTGGACGGCGAGGTCTACCTCGGCACCGTCGTCTGCCGCGCCCACGTGGAGGCCGCCGCCGGGGACTGGGACAGCGCCGTCGGCCTGCTCGCCTCGGCGATCCAGCACGAGCCGGCCCGCCCCTGGGCGCACACCGCCTGGCTCGCCCGCGAGGACCTGCCCGCCCTCGTCGACCCGGACGCCGTTGCCCAGGCGGTGGCCCGCGCCGCCGGCGCATTGCCCGACCGACTGTCCGTCGAACTCGCCCACGCCGTACGGCCCTTCGACGACTTCGTGCAGGCCGTGCTGGCCCGCAACGGCGAGCACGCACTGCTGCTGGCGATGGCCTCCGGCCTGACCCGCCGCCTCGGCGCCACCGCCCGGGCCGTCGAACTCGCCCAGCGCGCCCACCGGTCGGCCCCCGGCTACCTGCCCTCCGTGATGCTCGGCAATGCCCTGCGCTCCGACGGCCGGCCCGAGGCGGCGCTCGCCGTCTGGGAGGCCGAACTGGCCCGGGAGGCACCGGAGAAGGACAACTCCAGCAGCTACCTCGCCGTCGACGTGGCCGAACTCTACGGCACCCTCGGCCGCCCCGCCGACGGCCTGCCCTGGCTGGACCAGGTGCTCGCCACCGCCCCCGACCACCCCAAGGCGGCCCCGGCCCGGTACGGGCTGCGCCACGCCATCGACGGCGACCCGGCGCACCTGCTCGGCCTGGCCGACCACCACCGCGCCCACCCCGACCACGAGTACGCCCAGGACCTGCTGGAGCGGCTCAGCCACCGCGAGCCCTGGCTCGGCATGGTCTCCGGCGCCACCGAGGCGACCGTCAACGTGCTGCACCAGGTGCTCGGCGCCGAGGGCACCGGCCGTGACACCGAGATCGACTGCACCGCCTCCGCCGTGGAGCCGCCCAGCTCGGTGCTGGCGGTCCACCTCGCCCTGCCGCGCTCCACCGTCTCCTACCAGTCCGTCGGCGAGCCCGACCCCCGGCTGCCGCTGACCGAGCCCACCACCCGGATCTGGGCCTGGGACGGCACCGACCCGCGCCCGGCCGTCGCCCCGCCCGCCCCCGCGAGCGCCGAACTCGTCCGCGCCACCGCCGAGATCGTCTGGCCGACCATCCCCGCCGCCTACGACCACGCCGTCCGGCTGGCCGGGCTGCCGCTGGACGAACTGCTCGGCGTGCTGGTCCACCCGCCGCTGCCCCGCGAGGACGACCTCGGTCGCGCGCTGCTCGCCCACCAGCCCGAACTGTGGGTGCGCGCCGTCCAGTCCTTCGCCTGCCTCGGCATCGCCCACCACCGCACCGACCAGCCGTGGGAGGGCTCCGAGCGCCGCCGGGTGCTGCGCGACCTGCTGCTCGGGCCGGAGGACTGGGTGGTCGAGGCGGCCGGCTTCGCCCTGGTCGCGATCGGCTGGACGCACCCCGAGACCCGGGCCGACATCGCCGAGCTGCTGCGGCAGCGGCTGGAGTACAGCGCCCGGGCGAGCCGCAGCCGGGCGGTGACGATCCTGCGCTCGCTCGCAGCCCTGGCGCTCGCCGCGCCGTGGACGGAGCCGGCTGACCGCGACCTCGCCAGGCACCTGCTGGCGGAGGCGGACGGTCAGGACGGCGGGGACCCCGAGAACGGCAAGGGGGCCGGGGAGGACGAGGCCCGGGAGGAGCCGGTGGGGCCGAGCGCGCAGCGGCAGTCCGGGCCCCGCCCCGGCCTGATCCGCCGTCTCTTCGGCCGGAGTTAGCGCTACCCGCTACCCGCTACCCCACCCCCGGCAGCGGCTCCTGGTCCACCTCGAACCGCGCGACCCGCTCCGCCGGGTCGCGGCACTCCGGCCCCAGCCGCAGCATCCGCGACTCCGGGTCGTGCAGCGGCCGGTGGCAGCGGCGGCAGGTGACCCGGGGCCGGAGGGCCTGGGTGGTGTCCGTGCCGGGGAGTGGCTCAGGGCTGGTCATGGGGAGACGGTAGCCGCCCACGGCTGCCCCGGGCCTGTCCTGCGGATCTCCGCCGGGTCCACAGGACAGGCCCGGGGCCTGCGCCGTGAAAGGATCCGTCCCATGGCCACGGACCGCAGCAGCGCAGGAGACCCGGCGCGCACCCTCGCCCTGCTCTGGGGGCTGACCGCCGAGGAGAAGCCCGGCCGGCGCGGTCCGAAGCAGGCCCGCTCGACCGGCGAGATCGCCGCCGCGGCCATCGCCGTGGCCGACGCCGAGGGCGTGGACGCCGTCACCATGCGCCGGGTCGCCCAGGAGCTGGGGCTGTCCCCGATGGCGCTCTACACCTATGTGCCCGGCAAGGCCGAACTGCTCGACCTGATGCTGGACACCGTCTACGCCACGATGCCCCGCAGCGCCCCGGCCGACGAGGGCTGGCGGGCCAGGGTCACCGCCGTCGCCGACGACAACCGGGTGCTGTTCCGCGCCCACCCCTGGGTCGCCGCCGTCTCCACCAGCCGCCCGCCGCTCGGCCCCGGTCTGATGGCCAAGTACGAGTACGAGCTGCGCGCCTTCGAGGGCACCGGCCTGCCCGACGTCGAGCTGGACGCCGCGCTGACCCACCTGCTCGGCTTCGTCCAGACCTGCGCCCGGATGGCCGCCGACGAGCGCGCCGTCCAGCAGGACAGCGCGCTGACCGACGCCCAGTGGTGGGAGGCCAACGCCGAACTGCTCGCCCGGGTCTTCGACCCCGAGCGCTACCCGGTCGCCGCCCGTGTCGGCGCCGCCGCCGGCCAGGCGCACGGCGGCGCGTACAGCCCGGAGCACGCGTACGCCTTCGGGCTGGGCCGGGTGCTGGACGGGCTGGCGGCGCTGATCAAGGAGCGGTAGGCCGCCCGTCGTACTCCGTACCGGGACGTCACCGCGGACGAGCAGGTCCGCCGACTGGTGGCCGCGGGGCTGCCGGAGGGCTTCGCCGGGCTGTTCCCGAACACCGACGCGGCCATCGCCGAGGGCGAGCTGGCCCTGCGCACCGGGGACCTGGCCCGGCTGATCGGCCGCCCGACCGTCCCGCTGGCCGAGTCCGTCCGCGCAGCGCTGGGCGCCTAGAGCACCTGGTGCCCAAGGCAACCGTCTGACCGGCGGGAACACCGGATCCGTCCGGCATTCAAACAATGTCATGACCAAAATCCGGAAACGGAGATGACAGTCTGCCCTTCCGCCCGCTACCGTCACCTCGATACATCGCGCGCGCGGGAGGGCACTCGGCCATGCCACAGACAACCCAGCAGGACAGCGGCCGAGGCCTCTGGTACGGCATGGCGGCCTACGGCATCTGGGGGCTCTTCCCACTGTTCTGGCCGCTGCTGGAGCCCGGCGCCGCCGACGACATCCTGGCCAACCGGATGGTCTGGTCCCTGGCCGCCGTGGTGCTGATGCTGATCGCCCAGCGGCACTGGAGCTGGATACGCCCGCTGCTGCGCCAGCCCCGCCGACTCGCCATGCTGGCCGGCGCGGCCATGGTGATCTCCGTCAACTGGGGCGTCTACATCTGGGCCGTCAACAACGGGCACGTGGTGGAGACCAGCCTCGGCTACTTCATCAACCCCCTGGTCACCATTGCCTTCGGCGTCCTGGTGCTCAAGGAGCGGCTGCGCGGCGCGCAGTGGACGGCCGTCGGCATCGGCGCGGCCGCCGTCGCGGTGCTGACCGTCGCCTACGGGCAGCTGCCCTGGATCGCGCTGGTCCTGGCGCTCTCCTTCGCCACCTACGGCCTGCTGAAGAAGCAGGTCGGGCTGAGCGGGCTGGAGAGCCTGGCGGCGGAGAGCGCCTTCATGTTCCCCTTCGCCCTCGGCTACCTGATCTACCTGGAGGTCAGCGGGCACGGCACCTTCGGCCACACGGTGCCCGGCTCGTACGGCTGGGGGCACTCGGCGCTGCTGGTGCTCAGCGGCGTGATCACCGCGATCCCGCTGCTGTTCTTCGGCGCGGCGGCCGTGCGGGTACCGCTGACCGTGCTCGGGCTGCTGCAGTACCTGGCGCCGGTGTTCCAGTTCCTGATCGGCGTCGCCGTCTTCCACGAGTCGATGCCGCCCGCGCGCTGGGCCGGCTTCGCCCTGGTCTGGGCCGCGCTCGCGCTGCTCACCTGGGACGCGCTGCGCCAGGTGCGGGCCGGGCGGGCCGCGGTCGTGCCGCAGCCCGCCCCCGCACAGCGGGAAGCCGTCACGCGCTGACGCGTCTCAGGCGCCGATACCGCTCATGCGCTGATGTCGCGGCTGGTGAACCGCGACCAGGCCGCCGAGCCGAACACGGCGACGTAGGCGGCCTGCAGGCCGAGGTCCTTCCACACGCCGTCCCAGTACATCGGTTCGCGCAGCAGGTCCGAGAAGCTCATCCAGTAGTGGGTGAACAGGAACGGCCGGATCGCGTCCAGCTGCGGGAAGGCGTCCAGGATCTGCACGGTGACCACCAGGCCGACGGTCGCGGCCATCGCCGCGATGCCGCTGCCGGTGAGGGTGGAGACGAACAGCCCGATCGCCACCAGCCCGGCCAGCGAGACCGCGACCACCCCGGCCACCAGCACCGCCCGCAGTAGCGCTTCGGAGAAGCCGATGGTGTCCCCGGAGATCAGCGTGACCTCGCCGAGCGGGAACAGCGCGGCACCGGTGGCCAGCGCGGACAGCGCCACCGCCGCCGTGGCGGCCAGGCAGAACGCCAGCCCGGCGGTGAACTTGGCGGCCAGCAGCCTGGTCCGCCCGGCCGGGGCGACCAGCAGGTAGCGCAGCGTCCCGGTGGCCGCCTCGCCGGCGACCGAGTCCCCGGCCACCACGCCGACCGTCATCGGCAGGAAGACCGGCAGCGCCACCCCCAGCGCGGTGAACACCAGGAACAGGCCGTTCTGCGTGGTCTGCGCGATGAAGCTCGGTCCACCGCCGCCCTCGTGCGGGCTGTCCGTGTTGAGCTTGACCACCACGCCGATCAGGATCGGCAGCACCGCCAGGATGCCCAGCAGCACCCTGGTGCGCAGCCGGCGGAAGGTCAGGTGCAGCTCGTTGCGGAACAGCGCCAGGAACCCGGCCGCGGTCTGCGGTCGACGGCCGGCCGTCACCGGCACCGCCTCAGCCTGCGACATCGAAGCCCTCCCCGGTCAGCGCCACGAAGGCGTCCTCCAACGTGCCCCGCTCCAGCCCGAATCCGTGCACCCGCACCCCGGCCTCGACCAGCGCCGCGCACAGCTTGGGCAGCACCTCGTCGCCCTGGGCGCCCAACTCGCCGTCCACCCGGCCCTCGCCGGGCGCCAGCGCGCCCACCTGGTGGGCGGCCAGCACCTCGGCGGCCTGCGCCACGTCGGGGGTGCGGACCACCAGCCGGCCCTGGGACCGGGCGGCCAGCTCGGCGACGGTGCCCTGCACCAGCAGCCGGCCGCGGGACATCACCGCCGCGTGGGTGCAGACCTGCTCGATCTCGTCCAGCAGGTGCGAGGAGAGGAACACCGTGGTGCCCTCCGCCGCGACCTCCCGCACCAGCGCCCGGATCTCCCGCATGCCCTGCGGGTCCAGACCGTTGGTCGGCTCGTCCAGCACCAGCAGCTCGCGCGGCTGCAGCAGCGCGGAGGCCAGGCCCAGGCGCTGCTTCATGCCCAGTGAGTAGGCGCGGGCCTTCTTCCCGGCCGCGGCGCTCAGGCCGACCCGCTCCAGCGCGGTGTCCACCCGCTGCCGGCGGGTGCGCGGGTCGGCGGTCGGATCGGCGGAGTCGAAGCGGATCAGGTTGTCCCGGCCGGAGAGGAAGCCGTACAGCGCCGGGCCCTCGATCAGCGCGCCCACCCGGGGCAGCACGGTGGCGACGGACTGCGGCATCGACTCGCCGAGCACGGTGGCCACGCCGGAGGTGGGGGCGATCAGGCCCATCAGCATCCGGATGGTGGTGGTCTTGCCGGAGCCGTTGGGGCCGAGGAAGCCGAACACCGAGCCGCGCGGCACGGCCAGGTCTAGGCCGTCCACGGCGAGCTGGCCGCCGCGGAAGCGCTTGGTCAGGCCGCGGGTTCTGATCACGTCGTCGGTGCGGGAGGGCGGAGAAGTGGGAGCGGGGGCCGGGCGCAGCGCGGCGCCCGTACCCCCGGCCGACTCCGTAACGTCCCCCGTTACGGGAGTCCCGGTCATCCGTCAGTTCACCCCGGCGGCGTGCTGCAGGACCGGCAGGGTCACCGCGCCGGCGAAGACCCGGCCGTCGTCGGTGAGCAGGACGTTGACGGCCTTGGTGCTGATCAGCGTGCCGCCGCCGACCGGCTTGCCGAGCGACTTGACCAGCGCCTGCGGGTTCACCGGCCGGCCGTGGTGCTTGCCCTGCTTGCCGTCGCCCTTGGACTCCCCGGCGGGCGCCTCGACGCTGCTGGGCAGCTGCGCGGAGACCACGGCCGTCCAGCCCTCGCCGATCACGTTCACGCCGCCGTGGTCCTTGGCGGCCCCGCCCTTGGCGGCTTCGCCCTTGCCGGCGTGGTCCTTGGCGGCCTCGTCCGCCTTCCGCTCCGTCACCTTGGCGCCCTTGGGCACCGTGAAGTCGAAGGCCTTGGCGGCGGGCTTGGCGAAGGACACGTCGGTGAAGTGGACGTCCAGCACGGTGGAGCCGTCGGTGGACTTCACCACCACCGCGAGCGGCACCCCGTTGTCGGCTGCCACCGAGATCCGCACCTCGGCGACCGTCGAGCCGGACTGGGTCGGCTTGACGCTCAGCTGGTACGCCTTCTGCCCGGCCACGGTGGCCGTCCCGGCCACGGTGACCGAGGTGGTGCCGGCGCTCGTGGTCAGGAACTGCTTGGCGGCCTCCTGCGGGGTGGTCGGCACGCCGGTCAGCGGCGCCTTGGAGTGCTGCTCGGCCGCCGGACGCCCGGTCAGGTGCACCGCGCTGTTGGTCGAGCTGTCCCAGGCCCAGCTCTGGTCGCCGTTGCGGACCAGGGTGTAGCCCGCCATGTTCTCCATCAGGTCCACCCGCTGGCGGTCCGGCCCGTCCACCGCGACCCGCAGGGTCTGGTCCCCGCCGAGCAGGCCGAGCAGCTTGGCCTGCGGGTCCGCCGAGGAGCCCTTGCCCTGCCCGGCGGCCGCGGCGAACCCGCCGGCCCCGCTCAGCAGCTGGCTGGGCAGCCCGAGGTCGGTCGAGACCGACACCGTCCCGGACAGGGTCTGCGCGTCGGAGCCGAGCACCTTGGCCACCAGCTGCTCCGCCGACACGGCCGGCAGGTCGGGCGGGGAGTCGGCGGCCAGCGCGGGCACCAGCCCGACCCCGGTGGCGATCACCGCGGCCACCGCCAGCGGCACCCCGGCGCGTACCAGGGTGCGCCGCCGCGAACGGAACGGCACCCCGCCGTCCTGCTGGTCCCCCGCCGCCGTGTCATTGGTCATGGCGTCATCAACTCCTCTGCGAACCCGTGCGATTGGCACTGCCCTTCCATTAGAGGTCGGCGCCGCCGCCGCGTCATCGCCCTGCAGGGCCAGATCGGGGTGAACCTGGTGGGTACATCGACCCTGAGACGGCCTCAGGGTTGGCTCCTCCGAACGTACGACACCTGGCGTAGGGTCGCGCCATGGACGGAACCGCCATGGACGCAAGCAACCCCCCTACCGCGAACGCGATGCGGCGCGCCCTGCGCCGCGCCCGGGACGGCGTCGCCCTCGATGTGGCCGAGGCCGCCGTGTTGCTCCAGGCCAGAGGCGAGGACCTGCGCGACCTGTGCGCGAGCGCCGCCCGGGTGCGCGACGCCGGGCTGGAGGCGGCCGGCCGCCCCGGCGTCATCACCTACTCCAAGAGCGTCTTCATCCCGCTGACCCGGCTCTGCCGCGACAAGTGCCACTACTGCACCTTCGCGACCGTCCCCGGCAAGCTGCGCCGGGCCGGGCACGGGATGTTCATGTCCCCGGACGAGGTGCTGGAGGTGGCCCGGCGCGGGGCCGAACTCGGCTGCAAGGAAGCCCTGATCACGCTCGGTGACAAGCCCGAGGACCGCTGGCCCGAGGCCCGCGAGTGGCTGGACGCGCACGGCTACGACGACACCGTCGCCTATGTGCGGGCGATGTCCATCCGCATCCTGGAGGAGACCGGCCTGCTGCCGCACCTCAACCCCGGGGTGCTGAGCTGGACGGACTTCCAGCGGCTGAAGCCGGTCTCCGCCTCGATGGGCATGATGCTGGAGACCACCGCCACCCGGCTGTGGAGCGAGCCCGGCGGCCCGCACTTCGGCTCCCCGGACAAGGAGCCGGCCGTCCGGCTGCGGGTGCTGGAGGACGCCGGCCGCAGCTCCGTCCCGTTCACCAGCGGCCTGCTGGTCGGCATCGGCGAGACGTACCGGGAGCGCGCCGAGTCGCTGTTCGCGCTGCGCAAGGTCTCCCGGGCGTACCACGGCATCCAGGAACTGATCCTGCAGAACTTCCGCGCCAAGCCGGACACCGCGATGCGCGGCATGCCGGACGCCGAACTGGACGAGCTGGTCGCCACGGTGGCGGTGGCCCGCCACCTGCTGGGCCCGACCGCCTGCCTGCAGGCGCCGCCGAACCTGGTGGACGGCGAGTACGAGCGGCTGATCGCGGCCGGCATCGACGACTGGGGCGGCGTCTCCCCGCTCACCCCTGACCACGTCAACCCCGAGCGCCCCTGGCCGCAGATCGACCGCCTGGCCGAGCGTTCGGCCTCGGCCGGCTTCGACCTGCGCGAGCGCCTCGCCGTCTACCCCGAGTACGTGCTGCGCGGCGAACCCTGGCTGGACCCGCGGGTGCTGCCGCATGTCCGCGCCCTGGCCGACCCGGCCACCGGCCTGGCGAACCCGGACGCCGTGGTCCAGGGCCGCCCGTGGCAGGAACCCGAGGACCTCCCGGAGGCGTACGGGCGGACCGACCTGCACGCCGCCATCGACACCGAGGGCCGCACCGGCGACCGCCGGGCCGACTTCGAGGACGTGTACGGCGACTGGGAGGCGCTGCGCGAGCAGGTGCTGGCGAAGGGCGCGCCCGAGCGCCTCGCCGGCGACCTGCGCGAGGCGCTGAAGGTGGCCGCCGACGACCCGACCAGGCTCACCGACGACCACGCGCTGGCACTGTTCCACGCGGACGGCCCGGCCCTGGACGCGCTGTGCCGGATCGCCGACGACGTCCGCCGGGACGCGGTCGGCGACGACGTCACCTACTGCGTCACCCGGAACATCAACTTCACCAACGTCTGCTACACCGGCTGTCGCTTCTGTGCCTTCGCCCAGCGCCGCACCGACGCCGACGCCTACACCCTCTCCCTGGAGCAGGTCGCCGAACGCGCCGCGCAGGCCTGGGAGGTGGGCGCCACCGAGGTGTGCATGCAGGGCGGCATCCACCCGGACCTGCCCGGCGCCGCCTACTTCGACATCGCCCGCGCGGTGAAGGAGCGGGTGCCCGGCATCCACGTGCACGCCTTCTCGCCGATGGAGGTGGTCAACGGCGCGACCCGGACGGGTCTTTCGATCCGCGACTGGCTGCAGCGGGCCAAGGAGTCGGGCCTGGACACCATCCCGGGCACGGCCGCCGAGATCCTGGACGACGAGGTCCGCTGGGTGCTCACCAAGGGCAAGCTGCCGGCCGCGACCTGGGTCGAGGTGGTCACCACCGCGCACGAGCTGGGCATCCGCTCCTCGTCCACGATGATGTACGGGCACGTGGACACCCCCGAGCACTGGCTCGGCCACCTGCGGCTGCTCGCCGACATCCAGCAGCGCTCGCTCGGATCCAACGGCACCGGCGGCTTCACCGAGTTCGTCACCCTCCCGTTCGTGCACACCAACGCCCCGGTCTACCTGGCCGGCATCGCCCGGCCCGGCCCGACCGTCCGGGACAACCGCGCGGTGGTCGCGATGGCCCGGCTGCTGCTGCACCCGCACATCCCCAACATCCAGACCAGCTGGGTCAAGCTGGGCGCGGAGGGCGCGGCCGAGATGCTCCGCTCGGGCGCCAACGACCTGGGCGGCACGCTGATGGAGGAGACCATCTCGCGGATGGCCGGCTCGGCGTACGGCAGCTACAAGTCGGTGCGCGACCTCCAGGCGATCGCCGAGGCCGCGGGCCGCCCGCACCGCCAGCGCACCACCGTCTACGGCGAGGTGCCGGCCGAACGGCAGGCGGCGGCGCTGGCCTCGGACGGGCACCTGCCGGAGCTGCTGCCGGTGCTGGACTGAGGCGGGCCACGGGACCCAGGCCGTCGTCACCGCGATGGCCGGGGCGGGGAACCGAAGTGCGAGGGGTGCCGTCGTTTCGCTCGCGTCTTCGCATACAGTGCCAGGGCGCGCGCCACGGCCGTGCTCCGCGCGGACCCGCCCCCCCGACCCCGACGAAAGGCGCCCCGTCGTGATGCCCCTGTGGTCACGAGCCCAGCAGCAGGACTTCCGCAGCCGGGTGCGGGGCTGCCTGCTCGGCGGTGCCATCGGTGACGCGCTCGGCGCCGGCGTCGAGTTCGAGTCGCTGGAGAAGATCCGCGCCCAGCACGGCCCGCAGGGCGTCACCGGCTACCTCCCCGTGCACGGGCGTACCGGTGCCGTCACCGACGACACCCAGCTCAGCCTGTTCACCGTGGACGGCCTGATCCGGGCCCACATCCGGCGCGACACCGGCAGCTGGCACCCGCCCACCGACCTGCACCTGGCCTACCTGCGCTGGGCCGCCACCCAGCGTGACTGGGGCCCGGACGAGCGCCGCCCCGACCTCGGCTGGCTCGGCCGCGAGGAGTGGCTGTACGCCCAGCGCGCCCCCGGCCAGGGCTGTCTGACCGGCCTGACCGGGCCGGACGGCGAGCGGCTGGGCACCCTGGAACGGCCCAAGAACCCGCACTCCAAGGCCTGCGGCACGGTGGTGCGGGCGGCGCCGTTCGGACTGCTCACCACCTGGGAGCCGGGCCTGGTGTTCCAGCTCGCGGTGGAGTGCTCGGTGCTCACCCACGGCCACCCGACCGGCTACCTGGCGGCGGGCGCGCTCGCCGTGATCGTCCAGGCGGTGGCCCGCGGCGGCACCCTGGAGGAGGGCGTCCACCTCGCGCTGGCGCTGCTCTCCGAGCGACAGTCGCACGAGGAGACCACGGCCGCGCTGCGGGCCGCGCTGGACGCCGTCCGGGCCGGCGAGCCGTCCGCGGACCGGGTCGAGGCGCTGGGTGAGGGCTGGGTCGCCGAGGAGGCGCTGGCGATCGGGGTCTACTGCGCGCTGGTCGCCCACGACGTGCGCTCGGGCCTGCTGCTGGCGGTCAACCACTCCGGGGACAGCGACTCCACCGGCGCGGTCTGCGGCAACCTGCTCGGGGTGCTGCACGGCGACACCGCGCTGCCGCCGGGGCTGGTGGCGGGGCTGGAGGGGCGCGGCGCGATCCTCGAACTCGCCGACGACTTCGCGCTGGAGCTGATGCACGGCACCGAACTGCACGACCGGCAGACCCCGGAGGGGGGCAACTGGGCGGTCCGGTACCCGGTGGTGTACTGAACGAACGCCTCGGAAACGGCAGTTGCCCGTAGCGCCGGCCGCCGCTGAAGGTGACGGTCACCGCTACGGGCAACTGGTCCGAGCACGGATCCCGGTCAGACCTCGCCGAAGGTCCCCGCCGCCGTGGCCGCCGCGAACGCGTTCCAGGCCTCGGTGGAGAAGAGCAGCTGCGGGCCGAGCGGGTCCTTGGAGTCCCGGACCGCCACTGTCTCGGCGGTGGGTCCGGCGATCTCCACACAGGCGCCCTGGCCGCCGCTGTGACTGCTCTTGCGCCAGTGGGTTCCGTACTCGGAGGGGGTGCTCATTCGTGGTATCCCTTTTCGATGTCGGCTATCAGCGACCGGCTCTCCGCGACACCGAGTGCGGCCGCTCTCAGGTAGTCGTACAGACCGGTATAGCGGCGCACGTCCGCCTCCTTCTCCAGGTAGAGGTCGCTCGTCACACCTTCGAAGTAGACAACCGTGGAATCGGCTGACTCCGGGAACTCCAGCAGGGAGAATGTCCCGGTCATGCCGGGGTGGGCGCCGTGCGAGAACGGGATCACCTGGATGGTGATGTTCGGGCGCAGGCTGAGCTCCAGCATCTGCCGCAGCTGCCGGGCCATGATCTCGCGGCTGCCGACCTCACGGCGCAGTGCCGCCTCGTCTATGACGGTCCACAGGCTGCCCAGCTGGTTCTCGCCGTGGACGCGCTCCTGGCGCTTCATCCGGACCTGCACCCGGCGCTGCACCGCGACCGCGTCGGTGTCCGGCTGGGTGCCCTCGACCACGGCCTGGGCGTACTGCTCGGTCTGCAGCAGGCCCGGGACGAAGGAGGACTCGTAGGCGCGGATCGAGGAGGCCTCGGCCTCCAGGCCGATGTAGACGCTGTACGGGGTCGGCATGTCGTTGAAGTCGTGCCACCAGCCGCGCTGGCGTGATTCCTTGGCCATCTCCATCAGGCTGTTGCGCATCTGCTCGTCGGACACCTTGTACACGTCGCAGAGGTCCCGTACGTCGCGCTGGCTGATGCTGCGGCGGCCGTTCTCCAGCCGGCTGATCTTCGACTGGGAGACCATCAGCCGGCCGGCCACCTCCTCCGCCGTCATCCCGAGGCCCTCGCGGAGTTTGCGCAGCTCCGAGCCGAGGCGCCGGCGGCGCACGGTGGGATTGATGTTCGCGGACACGTCGACCTCCGGCCGGACCTCTGGTGATCGTTGGAACGGCAGCCCTCGGAACACTTCGGACATTGGGACCAACCCCCCTGACTTGGAGCAGCATGTCACCTTGGGCCAGGTCGGCGCCGGGGAATCACAGCAGCGCAGTAGAGCAGATCATCGGAAAAGCGCTTCTGTGAGACAGCGAAAGCCCCCAGGTGGTAATACGGCTCGACGACTCGGACCGGTAGTTGCGGAGGGCCTCGACGGGCCCCCGGGAACGGCAGAGGGGCGGTCGCCGGGCGACTTGCGTCGCGGGGCGACCGCCCCTCGGTGCTTCTGGTGGTGCCGGTGGTGCCGGGTCGCGCGCCGGATCGTCCGGCGCCTTCGGGTGGCGCGGACGGGACGGCCCGCGCCGCTGGGCGTGTCGTCAGCGCGTCGGGCCGGATCGCCTTGACCGGCCTGACCGCCTTGACCGCCTTGACCGGCCTGACGGCTTCGACGGCCCGGGGCCGCCGTGGGTCAGCGGCCCGCGCGGATCAGCGGACGCCGACCCGGGAGGCGGGGACCCGCCCGCCCGAGGCCCGGCCCGCCGTGCGGGTGCCGCCGGGTCGGCCGGTGCCGGTCCCGGAAGCCTGGGAAGAACGGTTCTGCTGCGCCGGCAGGCCGTTCTGCACGTCCATCACGGCGTGCGCGACCATCCCGCCGAGCGGGTCGTACCGGATCAGGTCACGCAGCCGCGACCGTGAGGACCGGCCCTCGTTGCCCGGGTACAGGTGCTTGCCCAGCCCCACCGAGTGGGCGAGGGCCGCGAGCGCGGCCGTCCGCGGGTCCGGCGGCACACCGGTGCGGATCGCGGTGTCCAGCCGCTGCTTGATCGCGGCGTTGGTGCAGTCGTCGGACGCCTGGTACCGGGTCGTCGGCAGCACCCCGCACACCTGGCCGGGCACGGCGGTGACCATGCCGCAGCGCTCCAGGTGCGCCAGGTACGTCTGACGCAGCCCCAGCCGGGGTCCGCCGATCCAGTGCGCCGCGCGGACCGGGCTCCCGCGTCGGCGCAGCAACTCCAGTGCGTGGTCAAGGGTCGGGTCGCCGGTCGGTCGTGCGAGCACGACGGCGATCCGGTCTCCCTCCGGTACGATCCGTCCGGCCAGGGACAGCTCGACGAGCTGCGCCCCGGCGAGTCCGAGGTCGAGGGTCTGCGGCTGCGCCGTGGTACCCGTGGTCGGGTCCAAAGCGAGCAGCAAGAGTTCCTCGGGAACAGTTCTGCGGCTCTTGCCCATCCAAGCCTCCCCGCGTGGATGAGAGACAGGGTGACGCCTCTCACACGGGCTTGTCGAGTACGCCTCCGAATCGTGACCTTGCGGTGAAGGCGCGGAACCGGCGGCCGCGGGCCGGGCGTCTGATCGTTGAACAGGCCGCAGTGCGGCCGTGCGGCGGCAATAAGCGCCGGTCGGGCGGGGTGTGCGCAGCCGGATCGACCGTATGTGGCGGAGACTGTACAGGTACACGGAGCGGGGCGCCGGCTTCCCGAAATCGGGTCTGCCGATGCCCCGCCGGGCGTTGAGGAGGCTGGGATACGTGGGCGAGTCCCCCGACAGGGTGCTGAGGGACGGCGAGCGGGAGCGGGGCCGGGAGGGCGAACGGACCGGTGCGGCGGACGACGCCGCGAAGGCCGCCGACGGCGGGTCCGCCGGTTCGACGGCTGCCGGGGCGTCAGCAGAGGCCGCGGCCGGGGCATCTGCGGAGGCGTCTGCGGAGACCGCCACCGAGACGTCCACCGGGGCGGCTGCCGAGTCGTCCACCGAGTCGTCCACCGAGACGTCCACCGAGACGTCCGCCGGGGCGGCTGTCGAGTCGTCCACCGGGTCGCCTTCCGCGGCGTCGGGGGCGGGGGCCAAGGGCGGCTCGACCGTGCAGATCCGCGTCCGGGATGTGGACAGCCGGACGACGATGCTGCGGTTGCCGGTGGACAACAAGACCACCGCGCTGCGGCTGCCCGAGGAGCTGCTGAAGGCCACTGGCGACGACAGTTCCGATGGTGGGGGGGAGAAGGAGGAGTCCGCCCCGACGGCTGACGCGGCGAAGGAGGCCGCCGAGCGGCCGTCCGGCGCCGACCCGCGTCTCGCCATGCGGGCAGCTGTCGCAGCTGCCGCGGCGACGGCCGAGGCCCCTGGGAAGGACTCCGGGAAGGCGTCGGAGAAGGCGTCCGAAGAGGGGGCAGGGAAGGGGCCGGAGAAGGCTTCCGGTGCGACCGCTCCCGAGTCCGACACGCCGGAGGAGAAGGAGTCCGCGGCCGACTCCGCGAAGCCCGCCGACACGACGGGGAAGGCGAAGCCGGCCGAGAAGGCCGACACGCCCGAGGCCGCCGAAGCCGAGGAGCCCGCGGAGTCCGCCGAGGCCGACACGGCTGCCGAGTCCGACAAGGCCGATAAGGCCGACGAGCCCTACGACCCGACCAAGACCGTGCTGCTCACCAAGCCACCGGTTCCGACCGGCAAGGCCGAGAAGCTGGAGAAGCCCGGGCCGCTGCGCGCCCCCGCCGCCGGCACCGTGCCCGAGCCCCCGGCGCCCACCCCGCTGCCCGAGCCGGCCCCCGTCCCCGAGCCGGTGCCCGAGCCGCATCCGGCGCCCAAGCCCCTTCCCGAACCCGAGCCGACCCCGGGCCCCGAACCGCTGCCCGAGCCGGTCCCCGAGCCCGAGCCCGGCCCGGCCCCGGCGCCCAAGCCGCTGCCCGAGCCGGACCCGCGGCCGGTGCCGCCCGTCCCGCCGCTGCCCCGGCCCGAGCCGCTGCCCGCCCCGGAGCCACTGCCCTCGCCCGAGACCACGGCCGAGGCGATGGAGGTCCTGGCCTCCCTCAATGCCCGTCCGGTCTCGCCGCTGCGCCGTGCGCTCAAGCGGATCACCATCTGGACGGCGTTCCTGGCCGTGGTGCTCGGTGCGGTCGTGGTGGCCCAGCTGCTGCGCCCGTTGCCGGACGCGAAGGTGAAGATGTCGGCTGCGGGCAGCTTCAACTTCTCCGGCGACGCGCTCGACCTCGCCTGGCCGGCCAAGGGCCAGTCCGCCGCCGAGGTGGTCGGCGTGGGCAGCCTCGGCAGTTCGGGCCAGGAGACCCCGGCCCCGATCGCCAGTGTCACCAAGGTGATGAACGCCTATCTGTTCCTGCAGAAGTACCCGCTGAAGAAGGGGGAGAGCGGCCTGAAGATCATCGTCGACAAGCAGGCCGCGCAGGAGTCCGGCAACGGGGACGAATCCCGGGTGACGCTCACCGAGAACCAGGTGCTCACCGAGTACCAGGCGCTGGAGCTGCTGATGCTGCCCTCCGCCAACAACGTGGCCCGGCTGCTCGCCCGCGTCCACTCCGGCTCCGAGGAGGCGTTCGTCAAGCTGATGAACGACACCGCGGCCAAGTTCGGCATGACCAACACCACCTACGCCGACCCGGCGGGCTTCAACGCGGAGACCAAGTCCACCGCCAAGGACCAGCTGAAGCTGGCCGAGCAGGTCATGCAGGACGAGATCTTCCGGCAGATCGTCTCCACCCCGGAGACCAACTTCAACAACGTGAAGATCCCCAACACCAACAACCTGATCAACCCGAAGACCGGCGTGATCGGCGTCAAGACCGGCTCCAGCACCCCGGCCGGCGGCTGCCTGATGTGGGCCGCGTACAAGGAGATCGGCGGCGTGAAGCGGCTGATCCTCGGCGTCACGCTCGGCCAGCAGGCCACCTCGTCCAAGGAGGGCGACGGCATCCTGCCGACCGTGCTGAAGGTCAGCGGCAAGCAGATCCAGGCCGCTCAGAACGGCCTGACCGGCCAGACCGTGGTGAAGAAGGGCGACGTCGTCGGCTCGGTGGACGACGGGCTCGGCGGCAAGGTCCCGGTCGTCGCGACCAAGGACCTCGTGGTGGCGGGCTTCCCCGGGATCAGCGGCACGATCACCCTGGACCCGGCCAAGCTCGGCCACAGCGAGAAGGCCGGCAAGGAGGTCGGCACGCTGCGGGTGGGCGCGGGCGACAGCAAGGTGGAGGTCCCGGTGGCCCTCCAGTCCGACCTGAACCCGCCGTCCATCCAGTCGCGGCTGCTGCGCATGCTGTGAGCGCGCTGATCCGCTGAACGACGAAGGAGGGGGAGCCGGACCGATCCGGCTCCCCCTCCTTCGTCCGTCTCAGGTGGTGCGGTCGAGCAGCGCGAGGGTGAGACCGCCGAGCGGCACCACCCTGTCCGGCTCGCCGTACCGCGCCTTGAGCAGCCGCGCCTGCTCCTCCGTCATGGCCGCCAGCGGGTCGGTGGTGTCCCCGAGGACCAGCAGCCAGACCCGAGGCCCGTCCCCCAGACAGGCCTCCGGCCGCGGGCAGGGCTCGGGGGTGAGGTCCTCGGCGTCCTCGGCGCCGCGCGCGACGAACACCGGGAACGGCCGGACGCCCGGGGGCAGGTAGTAGCTGACGCCCGGCCAGACCATCGCCCAGGACTGGTCGCCCATCGGGGCCGCCAATCCGTCCCCGGGGCGGTACCCGGCGGTGATCTCCTCGGCCGCCGCGCGGAACGGCTCCTCGGACCGGGTGTGCGCGTCCGCGTACCGCACCCCGGGCTGCTTCGGCAGCGCCGCCACGGCCGGGAGGGCGAGCAGCCCCACCGCGAGCAGTCCGGCCGTCGCCACGGCCGCCCGCGGCGGTACGGTCCGCCCCGGCGCCCACGGCCGTCCGCCCCGGGCCGCCACCGCGCGGTACACCGCCGCGACCCCGCCCCCGGCCAGCACCGCCCAGGCGGGCACCGTGAAGAGCAGGTACCGGTCGAGGAAGTACGAGGTGGCGCCCCGCGAGACCAGCCAGACGGCCAGCACCGGCAGCTCCGCCAGTAGCAGGAACTGGCAGGCCTGCAGCCGCCGGCCCGGCAGCAGCAGCGCGGGCAGCGCCAGCAGGGCGAAGGCCAGGGCCACGTGGCCCGCGCCGAAGAGGTGCCCGCCGAAGCCGGTGAGACCGGAGAAGGACGGCGTCTTTATCCAGCCGAGCTGCCGGTCGGACTGCCGACTGCCGAGCAGCGCCACCGGCAGCACCGGCAGCACCGCCACCATGACGGCGACCGGGTACTGCCGGAGGATCCGCCGGTCCACCCCGCCCCGGGTGCGCCACAGGTGCAGCAGCACCAGCGTGGCCTGCCCGGTGACCGTACTGAGCGAGACCAGGTGCCAGACCCCGGCCAGGGCCATCGCCACGGTGTACGGCGCCCACCGCCGCAGGCCCGGCCGCTCCAGCGCCCGCAGCAGGAAGTAGGTGGCGGCCGCGACCGAGCAGGTCGCCAGCGCGTAGGCGCGCGCCTCCTGGGCGTAGTGGGACACCTGCGGCGGCACCGTGAACAGCAGTCCCGCGCCGATCGCCGCCACCCGGCTGCCGAACAGCCGGTCGGCGGCCAGCGCCACGAAGGCGGCCGCCGCGGCCATCGCCAGCACGGAGGGTATTCGCAGCGCCACCGTCGAGTCGCCGAACATCGCCGTCCAGCCGTGCATCAGCAGGTAGTAGGCGCCGTTGCTGGCGTCTACGTGCCGGAGCAGCCGGAGCAGGTCGCCCAGCGAGCGGGTGGCCACCGTCCAGGTCGCCATCTCGTCCCGCCACAGCTCGGGCGTCCCCAGCCGGTACCCGCCGACCCCCAGCATCACCACTGCGGGCCAGAACCACACCTGCCCCAGCAACCGGACGGCCGGGCGCACAGCTGGTGTCATCAGGCCTTCGTCTCCTTCGGGCGGCGCACCGGGGCGGTTCGAACACTTCTCGGCAGGCTACTTGACCTGCTCTGACGTCCCGTCGGCGCCCGGGTCCCGGTCGTCACCTCCAGCCACCACCCCCCAGGCGACCCTCGATCCGGTACGCTGTGAACGGCCTGGTCACAGACCGGCCGCGCCTCAGTAGCTCAGGGGATAGAGCACGGCTCTCCTAAAGCCGGTGTCGCAGGTTCGATTCCTGTCTGGGGCACAGCACGGCACCGCAACTCACAGGCCCCCCGTCCGACCTCGGACGGGGGGCCTGCGGTATTGCTCCGGGTGCTGTCAGCGGACGGGCTCGTCCGGGTGGTCGGCGGGGTCGTCCAGCTCGACGTCCTCGGCGTGCGGCGCCCGGACGTAGGGCACGATGACCCGCTGAACCCGGGGCCGGGTACGCCAGTTGACCCGCCGTACGTCGCGGGCCAGGGCGCCCGGACGCCAGAGCTCGGTGGCGGCGGTCACGACGCCCAGGACGACGCCGGCGGCCAGCCAGCCCGCCACCACGTCGGTGGGCCAGTGCACCCCGAGGGCGACCCGGGTCCAGCCGATCGTGAGCACCGTGCCCGCGGCCACGGCACAGGCGGCGGTCCGGCCGCGGCGGTGCACCCGGTACCAGACCAGGCCGACCAGGACGGCACAGGTGATCGCCGAGGCCATGGCGTGCCCGGAGGGGAAGGCCGGGCCGTCGGCGTGCGCGACCGGGTCGCCGAAGGCCGGGCGTTGGCGGTCGACGGCCAGCTTCAGCGCCCACTGGGCGCCCCAGCCGACCAGGGCCTGGGCGGCCACCCAGCCGGCCAGCACGCGGGCGCCGATCAACAGGAGCCAGGCGGCCGCGACGCCGAGAAGCGCACGCATCGTGACGGGGCCGCCGATGTCGGAGAGGGTCTGCACCGCGGCGGTCCAGATCCGGTGTTCCCGTGCGTAGACGTGGAGTTCGCTGATCCAGTCCTGGTCGAACTCGTGCAGGGGGTGCCAGTGGCCCGTCACCAGCATCGCCAGGAGGCCGAACAGCGCGGCGCAACCCAGCGCGAGCGCGGCGTCCCGGAGGAGACGGCGGTGACGCACGGCGACGGAGGTCGAGCTGTTGGTCAGGTGCATGCCTGACACCTTCCCAGCGCGTTGCGCCGTTCGGGAGCCGGAGTGATAGCGATTCGGCATCTTTTGTGGGGAGGACCTGCGTGCGCGGGGGTGTGGGCGCGGGCGGAAACCGGGGGTGCGCGGGAACGTGCGCGACCGTTCGCCTGTTCAACGAGTAGGCGGCGATTGCGCGTAGAGCCGGTGAAGAACGGTCCCGGGCGATCGCGCGAAGTGGGCGAATGCGGGCACGCGAGGTGCCCGGCCGATCACCGAGCGTCCAGAACCGGAGTGAAAACCGGCAGGATACTGCATCGAGGGGAATAATCTGAGTGAGTTGGGAATGTTGTCCGGATTCTGTTCGTTGGATCGTTACGTGTGAGCCCCCAGGGGCCCGCATTTCTTGCCCTCGCGGGCAGGCAGGCAGACCTCGGCAACACCAGCAAAGGGAGCAAGCATGGCCACCCGTGCCGTCGTTCGCGACAGGGCCGACCGGACTCGCGCGGCCCGCCCGACCAACCTTGAGGCCGACCGTGACCTGGTCGGCATGTACCTCGACGAGATCGCCAGGACGCCCCTGCTCGATGCCGCCGAGGAGGTCGAGCTCTCGCTGCGGATCGAGGCCGGCGTGTACGCCCAGCACCTGCTGGACGAGGGCGAACTTCCGGGCGGCGTGACGCACGAGGAGCTGGAGGCGATAGCCGCGGACGCCGAGCGTGCCAAGGACGTCTTCATCCGCTCCAACCTCCGCCTGGTGGTCGCGGTGGCTCGCCGCTACCCGCGCAGCGGCCTTCCGCTGCTCGACCTCATCCAGGAGGGCAACGCCGGCCTGGTTCGCGCCGTGGAGAAGTTCGACTACGCCAAGGGTTTCAAGTTCTCCACCTATGCCACCTGGTGGATCCGCCAGGCGATCACCCGCTCCATCGCCGACCAGTCCCGCACCATCCGGCTGCCCGTCCACCTCGTCGAGGAGCTCGGCCGGATCCGGCGGGTGCAGCGCGAGAAGTCCAAGGAGCTGGGCCGCGAGCCCGAGCCGGCCGAGATCGCGGCGGAGCTGGACACCACCGAGGCTCGGATCAAGGACGTGCTGGACTGGGCACGCGACCCGGTCAGCCTCAACATGTCCGTCGACGACGAGGGTGAGACCCAGTTCGGTGACCTGGTGGAGGACACCGGGGCGACGTCCCCCGAGGACGCCGTGATGGTCATGCTCCGCCGCGAGGAGCTGGACGACCTGATCGGGCGGCTGGACGACCGCACGGCCTCGATCATCCGCTCCCGCTACGGCATGGAGGACGGCCGCGAGCGCACCCTCACCGAGGTGGGCAAGCAGCACGGCCTCACCCGCGAGCGGATCCGCCAGATCGAGAAGCACGCGCTCGCCGAGCTGAAGAAGATCGCCGACCACGCGGGCTTCGAAGCCGCCTGACGGACCGGCTCGACCGGACGGGTCCTGATGCGGGGCGCTCCGCACCGGGGCCCGCGGCGTGCCACGGGGCTCATAGGCTGGAGGGACACGACGGCCCGGGTGACCAGGGGAGTGGACAGGGTGAGCGAGCAGGAACAGAGCGGGCAGGAGCAGGTCCGCCAGGAGCAGGACGAGCAGCCGCAGCAGCGGTCGGCGGGCCAGCGGCCGGCGGATCGGAAGACGGCCGTGGCCAAGGCCCGGTTGGTCTTCCGGGACCCGCTGGACCAGCAGTCCCGGGACGACACCGACGCCGGCTGGGGCGAGCGCTCCGGGGCGGGGGAGAGCGGTGGGCGGGAGCTGGACTGGTACTTGAGCCAGCGTCCGCCGCACCACGGGGACTAGGGCCCGGCCGGCGGATCTCGCCGGGCCCGCCGACATCCGCCGGACAGGCCCAGACCAGGGCCATGCGGCACGAGGGCTACGCGGCCACCGGGCCGCGACTAGCGGGCCGTGACCAGTGCGTCGCGGATCTCGGTCAGCAGTTGGACCTCCTTGGCCTCGGCCTCCACCACCGTCTCGGCGGGGCTCTTGCGCTTGGCCGCCAGCCGGTTCATCGGCATGATCAGGATGAAGTAGACGACGGCTGCCGTGATCAGGAACTGCAGGGCGGCGCTGAGCACCGCCCCCCACAGGATGAGGATTCCGGACGTGACCTCACCGGTGGCGCTCACCTCGCAGGGCCCCTTGAGGCAGGAACTGTAGGACCCGAGGTCCTTCGTCCCGAAAACACCGACGAGCGGATTGATCACGCCCTTGACGAAGGCGTTGATGATGTTGGTGAAGGCCGCGCCGATGACCACGGCGACGGCGAGTTCGACGACGTTTCCACGCAGCAGGAATTCCTTGAAGCCTTTCATGCCGCCTCGAACGACGAAGTCGTTACCCGGTTACGGGTGAACTTCCGGAAGTCCGGATTGGCAACCCGTACGGCCCACCGCGCCCCCCGGGGGTGGCGGCAGCCAGGCCCGCGCGGGCCCGAAGGCGAGCGCCGCCACCACCGCGAGCAGCACCAGCGCGGGCACCCCGGCCCGCCGCCGGACGGCCCGGCGCCAGCGGTGCCACCCGCCGCAGCCGCGCCGGATCGGCGGAAAGCTCGGCACCTCCCGCCGGGGCGGCACGGTGGGTGCGGGCAGCGGGACGGACAGGCTCATGGTCGTCATCGACGTCACCTCCGGACTCGATCGGTCGGTCTCTGGTGACCCACACGATGCGCGCCCGGGGCGCCGCCGGAAAGCCCGTTCCCACAGCCTGTGGATAAACCCGCCCCTGTGGACAACTTCGTACGCCCGCGCGAGTGAGACCGATGTCCGCAAGCTGACGGAAACCCGCGCCCGGACGGCGAGCACGGCACGCCGAAGGCCCGCCGCCCCGCGTGAAGCGGGGCCGACGGGCCTTTTCGAGAAGCTTCCGAGAGCTCCCGGACGCCGGTTCGGCGCGAAGCGCCGAGCGCGGAGCGCCCGACGTCAGCTCGCGGCCGGAGCCGGGCTGCTGGACGAGCTCGACGAGCTGGAGGAGCCGGACGAACCCGACGAGGACGACGCGGACGTCGAGGAGCCGGAGGACGAACCGGCGCCCACCGAGCTGCTGGAGGACGAGCGGCTGTCGGTCCGGTAGAAGCCCGAGCCCTTGAACACGACGCCCACGGCCGAGAAGACCTTGCGGAGCCGTCCCTGGCAGTCGGGGCACGTGGTCAGCGCCTCGTCGGTGAACTTCTGCACCGCCTCCAGGCCGTTGCCGCACTCGGTGCACTGGTACTGGTACGTGGGCACTTGTCTTCCTCCTGGCACTCTCGCCTGATGAGTGCTAACGATGGTCAATGATGCGGCATTCCGCTGGATCAGTCCAGCGACTCCGGTGTGAGATGAGCCGGTACCGAGTCACCGCCCACCGCGCGTTCAGCCCTTGGCCGCACCGACCAGCTGTGCCGCGCCGCCGTGCTCGGCGGACGACGCCACCACGCGGCCCGCCCCGCCCGGCGCCACCAGCAGGTGCCGCATCGACACCAGCGCGATCAGCCCCAGGCCCGCGCCGGCCGCCGGCACCAGGAACCCGACCGAGGGCCCGTGGCCGTCGAGCAGCTTGCCCGCCGCCATCGAGCCGAACGCCAGCCCCAGCCCGATCGCGCCGGTCAGCCAGGTGAAGGCCTCCGTCTTGGCGCCGTCCGCGACCAGCGTCTCGACCAGGGTGTAGCCGCTGATCAGGGTCGGCGCGATGGCCAGACCGCAGATCAGCCCGGCGACCGTCAGGGCGACCAGGTCGGGCATCGCCCAGAGCACCGAGCAGCCCAGCACCAGCAGTGTGTAGCTCATGACCATCCGCTGCTGGACCGGCCGCCGCCAGGCGATCACGCCGTACAGCACACCGGCCAGCATCGAGCCGCCCGCGAAGATCCCGTACACCGTGCCGCCGGCGTCGTGCTGTCCCACCGAGTCGGCGAAGGCGTTGACCGACACCTGCATGCCGCCGAACACCGCGCCGACCCCGAGGAAGGCCCCGACCAGCAGCCGGACACCGGGCGAGGCCAGCGCCGAGGCGCGCCGCACGCCGGGCTGCGGAACGATCCGGGCGGGGGCGCTGCGTCGCTGGGCCGCGAAGGCGAGACCGCCGACCAGGGTCAGCGAGGCCTCGGCGACCAGCGCGGCCGCCGGGCTGGCGAAGGCGGCGATGTTGGCGGCCAGGATCGGGCCGATCACGAAGGTGAACTCGTCCGTCACGGACTCGAAGGCGAACGCGGTGCTCACCTTGGCCGCGGCGGTGGGGGAGGCGCCCTCCCCGGTGAACTTGGAGACCCAGCGGGCCCGGACCATCGCGCCGATCTGCGGCACGCTCGCCCCGGCGGGGACGGCGGCCAGGTACACGCTCCAGGCCGGCGCGTGGCCGAGCGCCAGCGCGATCAGCACGCCGACCGAGGCCGCGTGCGCCAGGACCGTCGGGACCAGCACCGCGGCCTGGCCGTACCGGTCGGCCAGTCGCCCGGTCTGCGGCCCGATCAGGGCCTGGGCGACGGAGGAGACGGCGACGGCGGTGCCGGCGGTGCCGTACGAGCCGGTGGTCTGGGTGATGAGCAGCAGGATGCCCATGCTGAGCATCGCGTACGGCAGTCGCGCGAAGAACGCGGGGGACAGGAACGTCCAGGCGCCCGGCGTGCGCAGCAGCTCGCCGTACCCGACCCTGGCGGGCGCCTCGGCGGCGGTGTCCACAGTGCTGGCCGCGGTGTCCGGAGCGTTGTCCGCGGCGATGTCGACCGTTCGGCGGGCCGTCACGGTCGGTCCTTCCTGCTGCCTGGTAGCGCGGCAGGGCATGGGGTGGCCCCGACGGCGCCGAGAGTCGTCCTCTCGCGCGTCGACCGGGGTAGATACCGGGTCAGCCTGGCCTGACGGGCCGGGGCCGGACCGCGGCCGCCGAGCGGTCGCGCCAACTCTGCGTCAGGCAGATGCTGGGGGTGGTCTAGCGGTAGTTATACGGCGTAGTCGAACCAGCATACAGTTACGCGCGTAGATTCCGCCAGGCCACCCAGTCCACCACCAGCCGGGCCGCGGGGAACGGGCCCCCGGGGAGTGCCCGGGGCGGAGTGCCCGGGGCGGAGTGCCCGGGGCGGAGTGCCCGGGGCGGAGTGCCCGGGGCGGCGGGCTCAGCGCCCGTTCAGCCACCCCGCCAGCTTGCCGCCCTTGTCGACGGCCCGCAGCCGCCGTTCGGCAGCCTCGCCGACCTCGTCCGTGGTGACCACCAGCAGCTCGTCCCCACCGCGCAGCATCGTGGCCTTGTCCGGCACGAAGGAGTTGCCCTCGCGCACGACCAGGGTGACCGCCGCCCCCTTGGGCAGCCGCAGCTCGCTGATCTCCACGCCGGACATCCGCGAGGTCGGCGACAGCGTGACCGACAGCAGGTGCCCGTGCAGCTTCTCCAGCGGCGCGGACTCGATGTCGAGGTCCTGGCCCATCGCGCCCTCGCCGATCCGCAGCCGCTTGGCCACCCAGGGCAGGGTCGGTCCCTGGAGCAGGGTGAAGACGACGACCAGGATGAAGACGATGTTGAACACGTCCTGGGCCTCGTGGGCGCCGGAGACCACCGGGATGGTGGCCAGCACGATGGGCACGGCCCCGCGCAGCCCGGCCCAGCTCAGCAGCGCCTGCTCGCGGGCGGGCACCTTGAACGGGGTCATGGTGAGCGCCACCGACAGCGGCCGGGCCAGGAAGACCAGCACCCCGCCGATCACCAGCGCGGGCACCACCGAGTCGCCCATGCTCTCGGGTGCGGAGAGCAGTCCGAGCAGCACGAACATGCCGATCTGTCCGATCCAGGCCAGCCCGTCGGCGAAGCCGCGCACGGCCGGTCCGTGCGGCAGCTTGGAGTTTCCGAGGATCACCGCGCAGACGTAGACGGCGAGGAAGCCGGAGCCGTGCAGCAGCGCGCCGCCCGCGTAGGCGAGTACGGTCAGCGCCATCACGGCGATCGGGTACAGGCCCGAGGAGGGCAGTGCGACCTGCTTGACCCCGTACGCGCCGAGCTTGCCGACCGCCAGGCCGACCGCGGCGCCGATGGCGAGCTCGGCGGCGATCGTGCCGAGCAGGACGTACCAGGAGTCGTGCCCGCCGGTGCCGGCGAAGGCGACGACCAGGATGACCACGGGCGCGTCGTTGAAGCCGGACTCGGCCTCCAGCAGGCCGGTGAGCCGGTGCGGCAGCGGGACCATCCGCAGCACCGAGAAGACGGCGGCGGCGTCGGTGGAGGAGACGATCGCGCCGAGCAGCAGCGCGGTCTGCCAGTCCAGGCCGACCAGCCAGTGCGCGCCGGCCGCGGTGACGAACACGCTGATCCCGACGCCGAGCGTGGCCAGCGCGGTGGCCGCCGGCATCACCGGTTTGACCTCGCGCCAGCTGGTCTTGAGGCCGCCCTCGGCCAGGATCACCACGAGCGCCGCGTAGCCGAGCACCTGGGTCAGCTCGGCGTTGTTGAAGGTGATGCCGATTCCGTCCTGGCCCAGTGCGACGCCGATCCCGAGATAGATCAGCAGACTCGGCAGCCCTGATCGGGTCGAGATCCGCACGGCGACCACCGCGACCAAGAGGATCGCGGAGGCTTCGAGGAGGAGCTGGTTCAGGTGGGCGACGTTCACGCAGTGGCACCTCGGGCAGGCATGGGCGGGCGGGGTGTCAGGTGGTGCTGGGGTTGTTCCGTTGGTGTAGAGAGGGTGCTGTCGGGCACCGGCCCGCTAAGAAGTCGTCAATGCTCCTGTTGCGGATCGTTACTCAGTCTAACATTTTGCCATATCTTTAGTTTGGTCCCCCATTCACAGCGCTCCGCCGACTCGGCCTAATGTGGTGCCCTGTCACGGCCCCAGGCCCTGGACACGCCCGCCCGCCCCGAAGTCAGGACCGCAAGGACCCAGATGCCCCGCTCGAAGAAGTTCCGGCGCGCCCGTCTGATCGTGATCGTGCTGGTCGTGCTGCTGGTGGCCGGCGTCGGCTACGGCGGCTACCGCGGGGTCACCGCGGTCCGTGCGTCCTTCCCGGAGGTGGACGGCAGCGTCAAGGTGGCGGGCCTCAGCGCGCCGGTCGACGTCAAGCGCGACGCCAACGGCATCCCGCAGCTGTACGCCGACACCGCCGAGGACCTGTTCCGCGCCCAGGGATACGTCCAGGCGCAGGACCGCTTCTGGGAGATGGACGTCCGCCGTCACATCACGGCCGGCCGGCTGTCCGAGATGTTCGGCGACGGCCAGGTCGACACCGACTCCTTCATCCGCACCATGGGCTGGCGACAGGTGGCGCAGAAGGAGTTCGACACCAAGCTGTCGCCCGAGACCAAGAAGTACCTGCAGGCCTACTCGGACGGCGTGAACGCCTGGCTGGCCGAGCACCCCGGCGGTGAGAAGGCCTCGCTGGAGTACGCCCTGCTCGGCGCCGTCAACAGCGGCTACAAGCCCGAGCAGTGGACCCCGGTCGACTCGGTGGCCTGGCTCAAGGCGATGGCCTGGAACCTCTCCGGGAACCTCCAGGAGGAGATCGACCGCTCGCTGCTGGCCCAGGACTTCGGCCCGGACAAGATCGCCGAGCTGTACCCGGAGTACCCGTACTCCCGCAACGGCACCATCGTGAAGACCGGCACGGTGGCCGGCGACACCTACCGCCCGGCCGACGGCTCGGCGCCGTCCGGCGGGGCCCCCGGCGCCGCCACCACCCAGGGCGCGGCCACGACCAAGGCGCTGATGCAGGGCCTCACCGACCGGATCGACGCGATGCCGCAGCTGCTCGGCCGCCCCGGCCAGGGCATCGGCTCCAACTCCTGGGTGGTCGCCGGCTCGCACACCACCACCGGCAAGCCGCTGCTGGCCAACGACCCGCACCTCGGCCCCGGCCTGCCCTCGGTCTGGTACCAGATGGGCCTGCACTGCCGGACCGCGTCGGCGGCCTGCCAGTTCGACGTCTCCGGCTTCACCTTCGCCGGCATGCCCGGCGTGGTGATCGGCCACAACAAGGACGTCGCCTGGGGCTTCACCAACCTCGGCGCCGACGTCACCGACCTCTACCTGGAGAAGGTGACCGGCCCGGACACCTACCAGGTGGACGGCAAGGACGAGAAGTTCGACCTCCGCAAGGAGACCATCAAGGTCGCCGGCGGCGAGGACCGCACCATCACCGTCCGCACCACCCGGACCGGCGCCCCGCTGATCTCCGACCAGAGCACCGAGCAGCAGAACGTCGGCAAGTACGCCCCCAACGGCACCTCCGCCCCCGACCGCGGCACCGGCGGCTACGGCGTCGCCCTGCAGTGGACGGCGCTCAGCCCCGGCAAGACCATGGACGCCGTCTTCGAGCTGGACAAGGCCCGCAACTGGGACGAGTTCCGCGGCGCCGCCAAGGACTTCGCCGTCCCCGCGCAGAACCTGATCTACGCCGATGCCAAGAACATCGGCTACCAGGCCCCGGGCGTCATCCCGGTCCGCGGCAAGGGCGACGGCTCCATGCCGGCCCCCGGCTGGGACTCCTCGTACCAGTGGAAGGCGGACCCGGTCCCCTTCACCGCGCTGCCGTGGAGCCTCAACCCGTCCGCGGGCTACATCGTCACCGCCAACCAGGCCGTGGTGGACCAGGGCTACAAGTACAACCTCACCAAGGACTGGGAGTACGGCACCCGGGCCAAGGAGATCACCGACCAGATCGAGGGCCTGCTCAAGAACAACGGCAAGATCTCGCCGGACGACATGCAGACCCTGCAGCTGGACAACACCAGCATCATGGCCAAGACGCTGGTCCCGCTGCTGCTCAAGCAGCAGATCGACGACCCGTACGTGCGTGAGGCCCAGGACCTGCTGAAGGACTGGAACTTCCACCAGGACGCCGACTCGGCCGCCGCCGCCTACTACAACGGCGTCTGGCGCAACCTGCTCAGCCTCGCCTTCGGCCAGAAGTTCCCGGCCGACATCCGGGCCAAGGACAACTGCCTGCTGGTGCGCCAGCAGGACGACCCGACCAAGCCGGACAGTTCCAGCAAGATCGTCACCGAGTGCGGCACCCGCGACCCGGGCAAGGCCCAGCCGGACGGCGGCGACCGCTGGACCGAGGTGGTCCGGGCCCAGCTGGACAAGCCCGACAGCTCGTGGTGGACGTACATCGACTCCCAGCACAAGGAGCAGAAGGGCCTGGACAACCTGCTCAAGGAGGCGATGAAGAACGCCCGGCAGGACCTGACCTCGCTGCTCGGCAAGGACATCTCCACCTGGAGCTGGGGCCGCCTGCACAAGCTGGAGCTGCGCGAGCAGACCCTGGGCACCGACAACTCCTCGATCGCCTCCGGCGCCGTCCACAAGTTGCTCAACCGCGGCCCGTACCGCCTCTCCGGCGGCTCGGCGGCGGTCGACGCGGCGGGCTGGAACGCGGCGGCCGGCTACCAGGTCGACTGGATCCCGTCGATGCGCATGGTGGTCGACCTGAACGACCTGGACTCCTCGCGCTGGGTCAACGTCGGCGGCGCCTCCGGCCACGCCTTCCACCAGAACTACAACGACCAGACCGACCTCTGGCTCAACGGCAAGCTGCTGACCTGGGCCTTCACCCCGGACGCCGTGGAGAAGGCGACCAAGCACAAGCTGGTGCTCACCACCGGCTGACGCCGGTACGACGCGCGGGCGGCCCCGCTCCCTTCCGGAGGGAGCGGGGCCGCCCGCGTCCCGGGGGCCGCCGGCGGCTCACCCGAAGGTCCGCACCCCCGACGGCGTGACCGCCAGGTCCACCGGCCGGTCGTGCGACTCGGTCGGCACCCGTTCCAGCAGCTCGTGCTCGTACAGCAGCACCGCCAGCACCGGCTGCGCCCCGGCCCGCTCCAGCCGGGCCAGCACCCGGTCGTAGCTGCCGCCGCCCCGGCCCAGCCGCAGCCCGCCGCGGTCCACCGCCAGGCCCGGCAGCAGCACCAGCGAGGCGGTCGTCACCGCCTCCGGCCCCAGCCGCGGCCCGACCGGCTCCAGCAGCCCGCGCCCGGCCGGGGCGAGCGCCTCGGGCCCCGTGTACTCGGCCCAGTCCAGGTCGTTGTCGGGAAGCAGCACCGGCAGCAGGACCCGCACTCCGTCCTCGCGCAGTGCGTCCAGCAGCGGCCTGGTCCCGGGCTCCGCGCCCACCGAGACGTACGCGGCCACCGTGGCGCCCGCCGCGGCCAGTTCCCAGGCGTGTCCGGCCAACGCGTCCGCCGCCTCCGCCCGCCCCTCGGCCGAGAGTGCGCGGCGCCGCCTCAACAGCCGTGTCCTCAGGTCGGTCTTCTCGTTGTGCATCGGATCCTCCACGTCTCCAGACCGTCGACGCGCAGAGCCTGACACGCGAAAGGGCGCCCCGATTGTCCACCCCGCTGCTGGTCCAGGTCCTGGCCGCGCTGAGTGCCCCCGCGCTGGCCGGCGCCACCGTGCTCGGGCTGCGCGTGCGCCGGGAGCGGGCCGAGGCCGCCGGGGGCCGGGAGCGGTTGCGGGCGCGGGTCGCCGAACTGGAGGGGCGCTGCGCCGAGCTGGAACGCACCGCCTCCTGCGACCCGCTCACCGGCGTGTGGAACTACCGCCACCTGCAGCTCACCCTGGACCGGGAGATCGAGCGGGCCCGCCGCGCCGAGCACGCCGAGCAGGCCGACGGCCCGCGCCCGCTGGCCGTGCTGCTGCTGGAGATCGCCGGCTTCGACGCGGTCATCGCCGAGCACGGCCGGGCCCGCGGCAACGCGATACTGCGCGACCTCGCCCAGCGGCTCGCGATGGAGATCCGCCGGGCCGACACCCTCGGTCGCTACAGCGGCGAGGAGTTCCTGGTGGTGCTGCCGGACACCGGCGCCGAGGGCGCGGCCCAGGTCGCCGAGCGGCTGGTCTGGTCGGTCCGCCGCCACCTGCTGCTGGACTGGTCCTCCGGCACCCGGGCGCCCCGCCCGGCCCACGGCAACGGACTCACCGCCGCGGCCGGCATCGCGGTGCTCCCCGAGGACGGCACCCACGCCGCCGTCCTGCTGCGGGCCGCCGACGCGGCACTGGCCGAGGCCCGGGCGGCCGGCGGCGACTGCTGGCGGGCCGCCCCGGCCCCCGGGCAGCGCTCGGGCGGGCGCGGTGAGCAGGCCGCTTCCGGTACGGACGGGGCGGCGACTGCCGAACGTGACCGTTCGGGAAAGGCGGGTAGTGTGTCCGCCTGTACCGGAGGGGACCCTCTTGCCCAGCCGGTCGCTTCCCATACGCCTGCCACCGTGGCCGTGCCCCGTGACGCGCTGTCCTAGCCGTCCGACGGCGCTCGGCCGGGCGAAAACGTGCCTGAGTAAGGTAAACGCATGACGACGACCCCCCGTATTCCGGTAACCAAGGCCGTGGTACCCGCGGCCGGACTGGGCACCCGCTTCCTCCCGGCGACCAAGGCCACCCCGAAGGAGATGCTGCCCGTCGTCGACAAGCCGGCGATCCAGTACGTCGTGGAGGAGGCCGCCGCGGCCGGCCTGTCCGACATACTGATGGTCACCGGCCGCAACAAGCGCGCGCTGGAGGACCACTTCGACCGCGCCTACGAGCTGGAGGAGCTGCTCGTCCGCAAGGGCGACGAGGACCGCCTGCGCCGGGTCCGCGAGTCCGTCGAGCTGGCCAACATGCACTACGTCCGCCAGGGCGACCCCAAGGGCCTCGGCCACGCCGTCTCGGTCGCCGAGCAGCACGTCGCCGGCCAGCCCTTCGCCGTCCTGCTCGGCGACGACCTGATCGACCCGCGCGACCCGCTGCTCGCCCGGATGATCGAGGTCCAGCAGGAGCTCGGCGGCTCGGTCGTCGCCCTCATGGAGGTCGACCCCTCCCAGATCCACCTGTACGGCTGCGCCGCCGTCAAGGCCAACGGCTTCGGCGACGACGTCTTCCAGGTGACCGACCTGGTCGAGAAGCCCGAGCCGGGCGAGGCCCCCTCCAACTACGCCGTCATCGGCCGCTACGTCCTCGACCCGCTGGTCTTCGACGTGCTGCGCGAGACCCCGCCCGGCCGCGGCGGCGAGATCCAGCTCACCGACGCCCTGCGCGAGCTGACCACCCGCGACGCTGCAGACGGCGGCCAGGTGCACGGCGTGCTCTTCAAGGGCCGCCGCTACGACACCGGCGACCGCGCCGACTACCTGCGCGCTATCGTCCGTCTGGCCGCCGAGCGCGAGGACCTGGGCCCGGAGTTCCGATCCTGGCTGCGGGAGTTCGTCGGCTCCGAGCTGCAGGACTGATCACCACGACAGAGAGCGAGCCGCCGATGACCCGGTCCACGGAGCACAGCACCACCCCCGCAGCCTGCTGCGACGGGTCCGCGGACCGGGCACCGGCGGCTCCTCGCCTCTGGAGCGTGGACGAGCACCTCGCCGACGTGCTCGCCGCGGTCGGCCCGCTGCCGGCGATCGAGCTCCCGCTGCTCGACGCCCAGGGCTGCCGGCTGGAGGAGGACGTGGTCGCGGACGGCGACCTGCCGCCCTTCGACAACAGCTCGATGGACGGCTACGCCGTCCGCACCGCCGACACCGAGGGCGCCACCGACACCTACCCGTCGGTGCTCCCGGTGGTCGGCGACATCGCGGCCGGCGCGGGCGAACTGCCCAAGGTCGGCCCCGGCCAGGCCGCCCGGATCATGACCGGCGCCCCCGTGCCGCCCGGCGCCCAGGCCGTCGCCCCGGTCGAGTGGACCGACGGCGGCACCGGCACCGGAGTGGCCGCCGCGGCGATGACCGCAGCGGTCGCCGACGAGGAGGTCCGGGTGCTGCGCCCGGTCGCCGAGGGCGCGCACATCCGCCGCCGCGGCAGCGACGTCGCGGCCGGCACCACCGTCCTGGAGGCCGGCACCCGGCTCGGCCCCACCCAGATCGGCCTGCTCGCCGCGATCGGTCGGGCCGCCGTGAAGGTCCGCCCGCGCCCCCGGGTGGTGGTGCTCTCCACCGGCAGCGAGCTGGTCCAGCCCGGCGAGCCGGTCGGGCCCGGGCAGATCGCCGACTCCAACAGCTTCACCCTCACCGCGGCCGCCCAGGAGGCCGGCGCCATCGCCTACCGGGTCGGCGCCGTCCCGGACGAGGCCGACCGGCTGCGCGCCGTCCTGGAGGACCAGCTCGGCCGGGCCGACCTGATCGTCACCAGCGGCGGGGTCAGCGTCGGCGCGTACGACGTGGTCAAGGAGGTCTTCGACTCCTATGGCGGCGTCGAGTTCCGCAAGCTGCGGATGCAGCCCGGCAAGCCGCAGGGCTTCGGCCGGATCGGCGGCGCGGCCGGGGTGCCGCTGCTCGCCCTGCCCGGCAACCCGGTGAGCGCCTACATCTCCTTCGAACTCTTCGTCCGCCCGGTCATCCGCACCATGCTCGGCTCCGCCGACGTCCACCGCCCGGTGGTGCGCGCGCTCTGTCCGACCGCGCTGCGCTCCCCGGCCGGCCGCCGGCAGTTCCTGCGCGGCCGCTACTCGGCGGCGGACGGCACCGTCGAGCCGGTGGGCGGCGCCGGCTCGCACCTGGTCGGCGCGCTGGCCAAGGCCGACTGCCTGATCACCGTCCCCGAGGACGTCACCGAACTGCCCGCCGGCAGCGAGGTCGACGTGGTGTTGCTGCACTCCTGAGGCCGCCCCGAGCCGAAGGGGCGCGCCGGTAGCGAAAGGGAGAAGCGACCAGCGAGGTGGGGGTCCCCCCGGCCGAAGGCCGGGGGGAGAGCGCCGGAGCGCCGACCGTCGGCACCGGGTCGGCGCGCGCCCCGGAGGCGAGCGGGCGAGTGGCTGCCACCCCGAGGTCGGGGGAGGGGTACGGTAGCGCGGTATTCGACCTGCGCGCCCCTGGAGTTACCCGTGACGACACCGAGCCCCGGCGACCGCCTCACCCACGTCGACGAGCAGGGCGCGGCCCGGATGGTCGACGTCTCCGAGAAGGCCACCACGGTGCGCACCGCCGTGGCGGCCGGGCGGGTCAGGGTCTCCCCGAAGGTGGTCGAGCTGCTGCGCGGCGAGGGCGTGCCCAAGGGTGACGCCCTCGCGGTGGCCCGGATCGCCGGGATCATGGGCGCCAAGAAGACCCCGGACCTGATCCCGCTCTGCCACCCGATCGCGGTCTCCGGGGTCAAGGTCGACCTCGCCGTCGCGGACGACGCGGTCGAGATCACCGCGACCGTGAAGACGGCCGACCGCACCGGCGTCGAGATGGAGGCGCTGACCTCGGTGACGGTGGCCGCGCTGACCGTGATCGACATGGTCAAGGCGGTGGACAAGGGCGCCAGCATCGAGTCCGTCCGGGTGCTCGGCAAGACCGGCGGCAAGAGCGGCGACTGGTTCGCGCCGGAGGTGGACGCGTGAAGGCCCTTGCCGTGACCGTTTCCAACCGGGCCTCGGCCGGGGTCTACGAGGACAAGGGCGGCCCGCTGCTGGTGGCCGGCCTGACCGCGATGGGCTTCACCGCCGACGGCCCCCGGGTCGTCCCGGACGGCGAGCCGGTGGAGGCCGTCCTGCGCGAGGCCGTCGCCGCCGGGTACGACGTGGTGCTGACCACCGGCGGCACCGGCATCTCGCCGATGGACCTCACCCCCGAGATGACCGCCCGGGTGATCGACCGCCGGATCCCCGGCATCGCCGAGGCCATCCGGGCCCACGGCCGCGACAAGGTGCCGACCGCGGCGCTCTCCCGCGGGCTCGCCGGACTCGCCGGACGTACCCTGATCGTCAACCTGCCGGGCTCGACCGGCGGCGTCAAGGACGGTCTGGCCGTCCTGGAGCCGCTGCTCGCCCATGCCGTCGACCAACTCGGGGGCGGAGACCACCCCCGGCCCGACGCACCGGCTTCCGGGAGAGCGCACTGAACGCCGGCTGGCCGGTGGATCTCCACGAGGGGGAGGTCACGCTGCGCCCGATCCGGGCCCGTGACCAGCGCGAGTGGCAGGAGGTGAGCCGCCGCAACCGGGACTGGCTGCGGCGGTGGGAGGCCACCGTGCCGCCCGGCCCGGCGGGCCAGGCCGCCGGGCCCCGCCCGACGTACCGGCAGATGGTCCGCTTCCTGCGCCACGAGGCCTCGGCCGGCCGGATGCTGCCCTTCGTGGTGCTCTACAAGGGCCAGCTGGTGGGGCAGTTGACCGTCGGCGGGATCACCTGGGGTTCGATGTGCTCGGCCAACGTCGGGTACTGGATCGACGAGGCGGTGGCCGGCCGGGGCATCATGCCGACCGCCGTGGCGCTTTCGGTGAACTACTGCTTCCACACACTCGGGCTGCACCGGATCGAGGTCTGCATCCGCCCGGAGAACGGCCCGAGCCGACGGGTGGTGGAAAAGCTGGGCTTCCGCTCGGAGGGAATCCGCCCGCGCTATCTCCACATCGACGGCGACTGGCGGGACCACTTGGTCTACGCCCTGACCGCCGAGGAGGTCCCGGAGGGGATGCTGGAACGTTGGCGGGCGCTCAGCTCCGGGCGCGATCCAGGTAATTGAATATATGTTCGAAAGAAATATCGATATGGCATCGACGCGGTGGCGGACCGTCACAAATGGCGGCAAAATAGTCGGAGAATCAGCTTGATCACACGACACGCCGCGCCAAATTGCTGCCAGGCCTTCCCTGCGCCCGTACGGTGTGAATCGTGAGCAGTAGCGGCCTTATCTACGCCGTCATCGTAGGGGCCTGGGCCGCCTATCTGGTGCCGATGTGGCTCCGCAGGCAGGACGAACTCAACGAGGCGCGCCCGACGGAACGCTTCAGCACCGCCATCCGCCTGCTGGCCGGGCGTTCGGCGCTGGAGCGGCGAGCAGCCCGGGCCCTGGGCGACGAACCGCGTGACGACGAGCAGAGCAACGACGGCCCTCCCGCAAGGGACGAGGCCGCCTCCGACGATCCCGCCGCGCGGGAGCCCGAACCCCCCGCGGAGCGCCCGGTCGAACGCCCGGCGCCCGCGCGGTCGGCCGGTGCCGAGCGCCGGGCGCTGCTGCTGGCCCGTCGGCGCCGGATGGTCACCGCCCTCTTCCTCGCCTTCGCGCTCGGCGCCGTGGTCGCGGCGGTGGCCGGACTGGCCTTCCTCTGGGTCCCGGCGATTCCGGCGGCCCTCCTCACCCTCTACATCGGCCACCTGCGCAAGCTGGAGCGCCAGCGGTACGAGGTGAAGCTGGACCGCACCCGGGCCGCCCAGGCGGCCGAGCAGCTGCGGCGGCGCGAGCAGCAGCGGGCCGAGGCCCCGGAGGCGGGGCGCGCCCCGGCCGAGGCCCCCGTCGACGCGGAGCCGGACCCGGCCGCGCCCGCCGAGCAGCCGCCCGGCCGCCGCCCGCACCTGCGGCTGGCCGCCGATCCCGAGGAGGCCACCGTCTCGGTGTCCGCCTCCGCGGTGGCCGAGGCGACCGAGCACGAGGAGTGGGTCGACGGCATGCGCGAGCGCGGTGCGGCCGGCCCGGACTCCTGGGAGCCGGTGCCCGTCCCGCTGCCGACCTATGTCACCGCGCCGGTCGCCCCCCGGGTTTCTCGCGGCCTCGACCTGTCGGCCCCGGGCACCTGGACCGCCGGACGCCCGACCGAGTCCCGCAACACCCCGCTGTTCGACCAGTACGCCGAGGCCCCGGCCCCGGAGACCCGCCCCCGCGCGGCCAACGAATGACCGTGACCACCCTCCGACCAGGAGGGTGGTCACGGACCCCCTCCGAAAGGTGCTAGAGTTTCTTCTCGTTGGGGCTGTGGCGCAGTCCGGTAGCGCACCTCGTTCGCATCGAGGGGGTCAGGGGTTCGAATCCCCTCAGCTCCACCCAACGGATCGACTCCGGTCGGTCCACCAAATCCCGCCGGGAGTCAACTCCCGGCGGGATTTCGCGTTTTGCGGTTCCGGAACCGATCCGAGCACCGGCGGTGATGGAGGTCACAAGGCCTTCCCGGGGCGGAATCTGACGCCGTTTGGGTCTCAGAGGGGTCGGTTATGGTGGTTGGGCCCAGACGCTGACGAGGGAACGATCTGGTCTATCTCAACGGGGTGCCATCGCGGTGCGCGAGTTCGGTCTGAAACGGTGGACGCGAGAAGCGGACCCGGAGGGGCCCGGCGGCCCGGCGACCGGAAGACCGAATTCCTGGACGGTGGCGGCGGCCTGCGTGGCGGCGGTGTCGCTGGCGGCGTTCGTCCTGGTGCGGCACCTGCACGGGGCGACCATGGTCGACATGCTGGTCTACCGGGCCGAGGGCCAGGCCGTGGTGAACGGCCAGGACCTGTACGCGATGCGGCTGCCCGGCTGGGACCTGCCGGCCACCTACCCGCCGTTCGCCGCAATGCTGTTCGTCCCGAGCACCTGGTTCGACGTGAGCACCCTGCGCGTCCTGGTGATGCTCCTCAACTACGCGCTGCTCTCCCTGGCCGTCCACCTCTCCCTCCGGCTGGCCGGCTGGCCCCGGCGCACCCGCCCGGCCGCCGTGATCCTCGCGGCCGGCCTCGGCGTCTGGCTGGAGCCGGTGTACACCACCTTCCAGTACGGCCAGGTCAACCTCGGCATCCTCTGCCTGGTGCTGTGGGACCTGACCCGCTCGGACCGCAGCCGGTTCAAGGGCGTGGGCATCGGGCTCGCCACCGCCATCAAGATCACCCCGGGTCTGTTCGCCGTCTACCTGTTCCTGACCGGCCGGGTCCGGGCCGGCCTGGTCTCGATCGGCACCTTCCTGGGCGCCGGCCTGATCGGCTGGATCGCGCTGCCGGACGCCTCGTACGGGTTCTGGAGCACCTACCTCTGGGACCCGAGCCGGGTCGGCGTCACCGTCCTGGTGGACAACCAGTCGCTGCGCGGGGCCGTCTGCCGGCTGCTCGACGTCAACGACCCCGGCCTGGTCGGGGTGATCGCCTCCGCGCTGGTCGGCGCGCTCGGGCTCGGGGTGGCGGTGCTGGCCGGGCGCTCCGCCCGGGTGCTGCGCCGGGCCGACGCCTGGGGCGCCGTCTGCGCGGCCTTCACCGCGCTGCTGGTCTCCCCGATCAGCTGGACCCACCACTGGGTCTGGTGCATCCCGCTGATCGCCCTGCTCGTGGTGGAGGCCCGGACCCGGGCCCGGCAGGCGCTGCTGGCCGTGACGCTGCTGGTGTTCCTCTCCCACGTCATGTGGACCGTCCCGCACCGCTGGGGCCGCGGGGTCGCCTGGTACTGGCAACTGCCCGGCTCGGTCTACCCACCGCTCGGCATCGCCGTGCTGGCCGTCGTCGGACTGCGGCTCTACCGCGCCCGGCGCGCGGCCGTCGACGCCTCGGCCGGCGCCTGGGCGCTGCTGGGGCCTGTCCCGGGCACCGAGCCCGACCGTGACCCCGCCCTGACCAATCGGACCTGACGGATCAGAGTCGACGTGACCACCCAGACCGCAACCCCGTCGCCGCCGCGGGCCGCCGTACCCGTCGCCCGCCGGGCGGCCGCCGCCCTGGGCTCGTCGGCCCGCCGTACCGTGCTGCTCGGCGTGCTCTGCTTCGCGGCGGCGTGCGCCATCGGCCTGCAGGGCTGGGCCTCCGTCTCGCTCGGCGGCTTCGACCTCGGCATCTTCGACCAGGGGGTGCGCGGATACGCCCACTTCGGGCTGCCGGTCTCGACGCTGAAGAGCTACCACCACGAGTTCCCGCCCGGGTTCTCCCTGTTGGGCGACCACTTCTCCCCGGTACTGGCACTGCTCGCGCCGCTCTACTGGATCTGGGACGACCCGCGCTCGCTGATCATCGGGCAGGCGCTGCTGTTCGCGCTCGGGGTGCCGCTGATCCGGCGGATCGCCGCGCACTGCTTCGCCGCCGCCGAGCCGCGCACCGCCCGGCGGGCGGCCGACCTGGCCGGGCTGGTCTACGCGCTCGGCTGGCCGCTGCTGGTCGCCGCCCGGGTCGGCTTCCACGAGGTGGCGTTCGCCGTCCCGCTCACCCTGCTGATGCTGGAGCGCGGCCTGGCCCGCCGGTACGTCGCGGTGGTGCTCGCCACGGTGCTGCTGTGCTGCACCAAGGAGGACATGGGCCTCATGGTCGGCGCGTACGGCCTGGTGCTGCTGCGCACCCGCCGTACCGGGGACCGCGCCGGCCGATTCACCGGGCTCGGGCTGCTGCTGGGCGGGCCGCTCGCCGCGGCGGTGGCGATCACGTGGCTGATCCCGGCGATGGGCGGGGAGCCGGGCTACTACTGGAACTACGCGGCGCTCGGCGCCGACGGCGGCGACGCGCTCAAGCACCTGCTGCACAACCCGTTCCTGCTGGTGCAGACCGCCTTCGACCAGCCGCTCAAGCCGCTGCTGCTGCTCTGGCTGTTCGGCACCATGTTCCTGCTGCCGCTGCGCTCCGCCACCGCGCTGTGCGCGCTGCCGCTGCTGGCCGAGCGGATCCTCTCCAGCAACCCCAACCACTGGTCGATCGCCCGGCACTACGACTCGATGCTCTGGCCGATCCTGCTGACCGCCGCGATCGAGGTGCTGGGCCGGCTGAGCAGCGTCGAGCGGCCCGAGCCCACCCGTCGGCGGGCCCGGCTGCTGGGCCTGGGCACGGTCGGGGTGGCACTGGTGACGGCCGTACCGATCGGGCTGCTGCAGCTCGCGGTGCCGTCCTCCTGGGAGCCCAAGGCGAGCGAGGCGGCGCTGGTCCGGGCCGCCGCGCTGATCCCGGACGGGGCCTCGGTGGAGGCGGACAACCAGATCGCGCCGCGGCTGACCGCCCGGGCGGACGTGGTGCTGGTGGACGGGACGCCGCGGGGGCGCGAGTACGTGCTCACCCGCTCGGACAAGCGGTCCTTCCCGTTCAAGACGGACAAGGAGCAGGCCGACCGGATCCAGCTGCTGCTGGCGCACGGCTACCGGCAGCTCTGGGCCGAGGACGGGGTGGTGCTGCTGCACCGGGAGGGCGGCGAGCCGGTGCCCGGCGAGCACGTGCCCGGGCCGGGCAGCAAGCCGGTCCAGGACGAGGTGCCGTCCGACGTGGGGCACAACCTGTTCAAGGGCTGACGGCTGCGCTCAGGTAGCCCGGACGATGACCACCGGGCAGGGCGCGTGGTGCAGGCAGTACTGGGCGACGGTGCCGAGCGGGGTGTCCGGCGGGGTGGAGTGGCCGCGGTTGCCGAGGACCAGCAGGGCGGCGCCGGTCGCGGCGGCGACCAGGGCGGGTCCGGGCGGCCCGGCCTTGAGGTGGCGGCGGAGCGGGACGGCGAGGTCGGCGGCGGTCTCGGCGAGTCCGGCCGTCTCGGCGAGGATGGCGGCGGCGCGCCGCTCGGGCCCGAAGCCGTCCAGGGCGGGCGGGACGAGGCCGTGCTCGCCGTAGAGGCAGGGGAAGTCCCAGACGGCCACCGCCTCCAGCGGGCCGCCGGTGAGACCGGCCAGGCGGGCCGCCCAGCGGACGGCCGCGCGGGCGGGCGCGGAGCCGTCCACACCGACCACGATCCGGCCGTGCGGCTGCATGCCTTCATGGTCGCAGACCTGCCGAGGGCCGGCCGGAACGGTCTCCGGCCGGCCCTCGCCGTCGTTACGGGCGGTCGGCGTAGGAGCCGTGCTGGTGCGAGCCCTGGGGCGGGACGGCGCCGTAGTGGCCGGGGCGCCGGCCGCGCGGGTGTCGGGTCAGGTTGTAGCCGAGGACGCCGGCCAGCGCGGCCAGGAAGCCGCCGCCGATGGTCCAGTACCAGCGGCTGTTCCAGCCGGAGAACCAGCCGGTGTACCAGTGCTCCTTCTGGGCCACCGGGGCCGCCGCCTTGGCGGTGCTCGCGCCGCCGCCGACCGGCGGGACCAGCGGGGCCTTCAGCTCGCCGCCCTCCGGCTGGGCGTTGTCCGCGTTGCCCTTGGAGCTGACGTGCAGCTGGGCGTTGGCGGCCAGGCCGAGGTCGGGCTGCGGGGCGTCGGTGACCGAGAGCCGGACGTAGTAGGTGCCGGGCAGCGGGTCGCCGGACCACGGCTCGGCCCAGGTGCGGACCTCGCGCAGGGTGCAGTCGAGCGCCAGGGTGGTGGTGTTCTGGTCGCCGGTGGCGTTCTGGGTGCCGGCGGTGCAGGCCTGGCGGCGGCGCAGCCCGTCGAAGACCTCGACGGTCCAGGTCTGCGGGCCGTGCCGGTCGGTCGCCGGGGCCAGGCTGACGGTCAGGTTGACCGTCGGGGTCTGGCCCTCGGAGGCGCCGAACGCCCAGTACAGGTAGTCGCCGGTGGAGGCGGCGACGTTGGCGTCCTGGCCGGGGGAGAGGTTGACCGCGGTCAGGAAGGAGGTCCCGGCCTTGGTGGCCGGGGCCGGGGTGCCGCTCGCGCTCGCCGAGGGCGACGGCGCGGCGGAGGCGGCCGGGGCGCCCAGCGCGAGGGCGGGCAGCAGGGTGAGGGCGGCGAGGGCGCCGCGGATCTTCGTACGCATGGTCAGTTCTCCCGCCAGACGGCGATGCGCCAGCGTGCGATCCAGCCGAAGACCAGGCCGAAGGCCAGGCCGGCCAGGGTGAGGGTGAGCAGGAGGATCCAGCCGCGGCCGAGGCCCATCGCGGCGCCCTCGGGGGCGGGCGAGGCGGACGCCAGGTCCACGGTCAGCTCCAGCGGCATGCCGGGGTCGGCCTGGACACCGGACTGCGGCGCCAGCGAGTTGCTGACGACCAGGCAGACATTGGTGTCCGGTTTGTCCTTGGCCGAGGAGGTCGGGCTCGCCGTGACGTAGCCCTTGGAGTCGTCGGTGGACCAGCGCAGGCCGGTGGAGATCACGTCGGTGCGGCTGCTACCGGCGTCGGTGCCGCGGACGAGTTCCTGGCCGGCGGCGCTGGTGGCCTGCAGCAGGACGCCGTAGTCCCGGTTCACCGCGCGGTCGAGCGACACGCTGACCGAGGCGCGCAGTTCCTGGCCGGCCTTGACCGGGACCTTGTAGACGCGGTGCTCGGAGAACTTCTCGCGGTCGCTGTAGACGCCGGGGGCGAGCACCGGGGCGCTCTCGCACTTGTCGGTGCCGGAGGTCTTGACCGGGTTGACGGTGTAGGTGTCGTTGGAGCGGTCGACCAGCTGCTTCACCTTGTCGGTGAGCTGTTGCGGGGTGCGGACGTCGGTGTAGGTGCCGCCGGTGGCGTTGGCGATGCAGAGCAGCTGCTGGCGGGTCTTGTCGTCGTGCGCCAGGCCGAGGGTGTCGACCACCAGGTGGATGCCCTGGGAGGCGAGTTCGCGGGCCACGTCGCACGGGTCGGGCGGAGTGCAGGTGTCCTCGCCGTCGGTGATCAGGACGATCCGGCGGGTGGCGTCGCCCTTGCCGAGGTCCTGGGCCGCGCCGCGCAGGGCCAGGCCCATCGGGGTCCAGCCGGTGGGGCGCAGGGTGGCGACCGCGGTCTTGGCCTCGACCTTGTTGGTCTTGCCGACCGGGAAGAGCACCTTGGTGTCCTGGCAGCCGAGGTTCTTGTCGTTGCCGGGGTAGGTGGCGCCGAGGGTGCGGATGCCGAACTCGGTCTCCGCGGGAAGAGCGTCGATCACCTCGTTCAGGGACTGCTGGGCCACCGAGATGCGGCTCTTGCCCTGGATGTCGGTGGCGGTCATGGATCCGCTGACATCCAGGATGAGATCGACCCTGGGGGCCTCCTTGGGCGCGGATGGGGCGCCGGCTGATGGTTCGTCGGCGTGGGCGGGCAGGCCGAGGAGCAGCGAGGCGCCCGTTATCGCCAGGGCGGCCAGCAGGCTGCCGAGCCTGGTCTTCGGTCGTCGTCCGGTAGTCACGCGCCAGATCCTAGGGATCATCAGTTCGTCAAGGCCAAACGAGACCGGACGGTGCACTTGCCCGCCCCGGCGTGAACTCCGGGGTGTGGAGAGGGGATTACGGAGCGCTGTGCTCACGTCGGCCTTATCCGCGACGGATAGCCTTCAGCGCGGGTCGGACGGAGGCGGGGCGTGATGGAGCTGACCGCGGTCGGCAAGCGGTACGGGCGGGGCGGGCGGTGGATCCTGCGCGACGTCGACCTGGCGGTCGGGCCCGGGGAGCTGGTCCGGATCGCCGGGGCGAACGGCTGCGGCAAGTCGACGCTGCTGCGGCTGGCGGCCGGGATCGAGCGGCCGAGCACCGGCCGGGTGGTGCGGCCCGGGGCCGCGGCGTACGTGCCGGAGCGCTTCCCGCCGGCGCTGCCGTTCGACGCCGCCTCGTACCTGCTGCGGGTGGGCCGGGTGCACGGGCTGTCGGCGGAGGCGGCGCGGCGGCGGGCCGGGGAGTGGCTGGAGCGGTTCGGCATCGCGGACCGGGCGGGCACCCCGCTGAGCCGGCTCTCCAAGGGCACCTGCCAGAAGGTCGCGGTGGCGCAGGCGCTGATCGCCGAGGCCCGGGTGCTGCTGCTGGACGAGGCCTGGACCGGGCTGGACCCGGCGGCCCGGGCGGTGCTGGACGAGGCGGCCGCGGAGCGGGCGGCGGCGGGCGGCACGGTGCTGTTCGTCGACCACGATCCGGCCCGGCTGGCCGGGCGGACCAGTGCCGCCTACCGGGTCGGTGGGGACGGCGAGCTGCGCCCGGCCGAGGAGGAGCCGGTGGACGACGGGTCAGTGGTGGCGGCGGGCGGACCGGTGATGGAGATCGAGGTGGACCTCCCGGAGGGCGTCCTGCTGCCGGAGCGGCTGCCCGGGGCGCCGGAGCTGACCGCGCTGGACGGGACGGCGGTGCGGCTGGCGGTGTCGGCCGCCCACTCGGACGCGCTGCTGCGCGGCCTGCTGCTCGGCCGCCCGGCCGTACGGGTGCTGGCGGTGCGTCGACGGGAGGAGGAGCGGTGAGGCAGGTCGGGGCGCTGACCCGGTACCACCTGGAGCTGCTGCTGCGCTCGCACGCCTGGCTGCCGCCCTTCCTGGCGTTCACGCTGCTGCTGGTGATCGGGGTGACGGCGGGCGATCCGCTGCTGGGCGGGCTGGGCTACGGCGCGGGGGTGCTGCTGCCGGTGAGCGCCTGGTACGTGCGCGGCGCGCTGACCGCCGAGCCGCCGGCCTCGCGGGCCTGCCTGGTCGCGGTGGCGGGACCGGTGCGGGTGCACCTGGGCGCGCTGCTGGCGGCCCTGACGGCGGCCCTGGTGCTGGCGGTGGGCCAGGTGGCGGCGCTGTGGTGGGTCAGCGGCGCGGTGGCCAACCCGGGGGCGCAGCGGGATCCGGGCGTCGGGCGGGCGCTGCTGGCGGGGCTGTCGACCTCGGTGGTCTGTGTACTGCTGGGGGTACTGGCCGGGGCGCTGGGCAACCGTCCGGTGCTGGTCCGCTCGCCGTACGGGATCCCGGCGGCGCTGGGGCTGGCCGTGCTGGCGCTGGTGGTGCCGTTCTCGCCGGCCAACGCGGCGGTGCGCGCGCTGGTGACCGCCGCGCGGACCGGGCAGGTCGCGGTGCCCTGGGTCGAACTGCTGCTCTCCGTCGCCCTGCTGGCCGTGGTCGGGGCCGGGGTGGCGGCCCTGGCCGGGCGACGGGCGGAGTGAGGCCTGCGGATGAATTCCGGTAATGGCGGACACACCGGAGCGAAGAGCCAATAAATATGGATATTGCTCGTTAGGGTGACGAACCGGGGCGCTGGCGCCGCCGCACCGGCTCCCTGTGCCCGGTCCGCCCCGATCGGCATCCCCGCCTCCCCCAGGACGGTCCGTGGCGACACCCTCCGCCGTGACGAGATCCGCCGCCCGGCCCGCCCGGCCGGTGCCGACCGGGCGCACCACCGAGCTGGTGCTGGTGCTGACCGCCGTCCTGGCCACGGTGTTCGGCTACATCGAGGTCGGCGTCAACCTGGACGGCACGGTGTCGGCCGGCACGGCCTCCGAGGTCGCGTACGGGGCCGGCGCCGTGCTGGGTGTGTCGGCCCTCGCGGCGCACGCCGCCATCCGGTGGCGGGCCCGGTACGCGGACCCGCTGCTGCTGCCGATCGCCGTGCTGCTCAACGGGATCGGGCTGGTGGTGATCCACCGCCTCGACCGGGCCACCCCGGGCCGGGCCGCCGCCTCCACCCAGCTGCTCTGGTCGGGCCTGGGGGTGGCGCTGTTCATCGCCGTGGTGCTGCTGGTGCGGGACCACCGGCGGCTGCGGCGCTACGCCTACGTCGGGGCGCTGGTGGCGCTGGTCCTCCTGGTGCTGCCGATCTTCTTCCCGCCGGTGTACGGCTCGCGGATCTGGATCGTCGTCGGGCCGCTCTCCTTCCAGCCGGGGGAGCTCGCCAAGATCCTGCTGGCCGTCTTCTTCGCCGCCTACCTGGCGGTGCACCGGGACGCGCTGGCGCTCACCGGCCGTCGGCTCTGGCGCTGGAAGCTGCCGCGCGGGCGGGTGCTCGGGCCGGTGCTGATGATCTGGGCGGCCTTCGTCGGGGTGCTGGTGCTGGAGACGGACCTCGGTACCTCGCTGCTCTTCTTCGGCCTGTTCGTGGTGATGCTCTACGTGGCCACCGCGCGCACCGGCTGGATCGCGATCGGGCTGGGTCTGGCGGCGGTCGGCGCGGTGACGGTGGGCTGGCTCTCGCCGCACGTGCACAGCCGGGTCGTGGACTGGCTGGACCCGCTGGGCTCGATCGCGGCGGGCAAGGGCGCCAACCAGATCGCCCAGTCGCTGTTCGCCTTCGCCTGGGGCGGCGAACTGGGGACCGGGCTGGGCAACGGGCACTCGGTGCTGATCGGCTTCGCCGCCAAGTCGGACTTCATCCTCGCCACCATCGGCGAGGAGCTCGGCCTGACCGGGCTGATCGCGGTGTTCCTGCTGTACGCGGTGCTGATCTCACGCGGCTTCCGGACCGGCATCGCGCTGCGCGACCCCTTCGGGCGGCTGCTGGCGATCGGGCTGGCGGCGATCGTCGGCCTGCAGGTGTTCGTGGTGGCGGGCGGGGTGCTGGCGCTGATCCCGCTGACCGGGATGACCATGCCGTTCATCGCCCAGGGCGGCTCCTCGGTGGTGACCAACTGGATCATCGTCGCGCTGCTGGTGCGCATGAGCGACGACGCCCGGCGGCCGGCGCCCGAGGTGGGCTGATGGCACGGATCCGACTCGGGGGGAACGGCCCGCAGGGGCTGCCCGGGATCTCGATCACCGGGCGGCGGGCGGCCACCTTCTGTCTGCTGCTGGTCGTGGCGCTGTGCGTGCAGGCCACCCGGGTGCAGGTGTTCGAGGCCGAGGACCTCGACCACAACAGCGCCAACCAGCGGCTCGCCATCGAGCGCTACGCCCAGCCGCGCGGGAACATCCTGGTCGGCGCCGAGACCGTCACCGGTTCCATGGCCACCGGCGGCCGGTACGCGTACAAGCGCACCTACACCGACGGGCCGACCTACGCCGCCGTCACCGGCTTCGCCTCCCAGGCGTACGGCAACACCCAGCTGGAGGGCACCGAGGACGCCCTGCTGACCGGTACCGACGGCCGACTGACCGGCTGGTCGCTCTGGGACGCGATCGCCCGTCGGCAGAATCCCGGCGGGGACGTGTACACCACGATCGACCAGGCCGCCCAGCAGGCCGCGATGCGCGGGCTCGGCGGGCAGAAGGGCGCGGTGGCCGCGATCGAGCCGGCCACCGGACGGATCCTGGCGCTGGCCAGCACGCCCTCCTACGACCCGGGCGGCTTCGCCGGTTCCACCGGCGCCGACCAGACCGCCTGGAACCGGCTGCGGGCCGACACCGACCAGCCGATGCTCAACCGGGCGCTGCGCCAGACCTACCCGCCGGGCTCGACCTTCAAGGTGGTCACCGCCGCGGCCGCGCTCGCCGGCGGGGTGGTCACCGACCCGGACGCGCCGACCGGGGCGCCCTTCCCGTACGTGATGCCCGGGACGACCACGCCGCTGGTGAACGACAGCGCGGCCTGTGACCAGCCCGGCCAGTCGCTGAGCGCCGCGATGACCGCCAGCTGCAACAGCGTCATGGGCTACCTCGGGGTGCAGACCGGGCTGCAGAGGATGGTGGCCACGGCCGAGGGCTTCGGCTTCAACGACCCGAAGCTGGACCTGCCGGTGCGCCCGGCCCGGTCCAACTTCGACACCGCGATGAACCGGTCGCAGCTGGCGCTCTCCTCGATCGGGCAGTTCGACACCGCGGCCACCCCGCTGGTGATGGCGATGGTCGCGGCCGGGGTCGCCAACAACGGCACGGTGATGCGTCCACAGCTTGTGGACAAGCTGACCAGGAGCGACGGCACCGTGGTGCAGCTGATGAAGCCGGCCGTGTACAAGCGGGCGCTGACCCCGACGGTGGCCGGCCAGGTGCAGAAGCTGATGACCGACGTGGTGGAGAACGGCACCGGCGGCAACGCCCGGATCGCCGGGGCGGTGGTCGGCGGCAAGACCGGCACCGCCCAGCACGGGGTGGACAACAGCGGGACGCCGTACGCCTGGTTCATCTCCTGGGCCAGGCCGGCCGGCTCGGACGCGGTGCCGCCGGTCGCGGTGGCGGTGGTGGTCGCGGACAGTGACGCCACCGACGTCACCGGTGGCGCGCTGGCCGCGCCGATCGCCCGGTCGGTGATGCGGGCGGTGCTCGGCCGCTGACCCGATATGGCCGCTGACCTGGCCTTCTATCCGATGTCCGGCAAGTCCGCCGTGTGCGAAGTGTCCGGTTTGTTATCCGTGGTGCGCCGGTTCGTACAATGCGCCGATCAAGACTGTTCGTTTGCGACACTGGTGCATTCGCGGGGTACTGTCCCATGTTTGTTCGGTTGGTCCCCGATGACACCCCTTGGTGCCCCGGGTGACCCGCTCGCTAGGACACCCTCCCCCGCCTAGAAGGACCGCAGTTTTGGCCAGCAACACCCTTGGTGCGCGTCTGCTGCGACGCAAGCCCGTCTCGACCCTGATCGCGGAGAGCGAGGGCCACGGCGGCCTTCCGGCGGGCGCGCCCGAGGAGGGCGGACGCTCCGGCATCCATCTGCGCCGCTCCGTCGGCCTCTGGCAGCTGTCCTCGATCGGCATCGGCGCCACCATCGGCACCGGCATCTTCTTCGTGCTCGGCAAAGCAGTGCCCGCGGCCGGGCCGGCGGTCATCCTGTCCTTCGTGATCGCCGCGGTCACCGCCGGACTCACCGCGCTCTGCTACGCCGAGATGGCCTCCGCGATCCCGGTCTCCGGCTCCTCGTACTCCTACGCCTACGCCACCCTCGGTGAGGGCGTCGCCTTCGGCGTCGGCATCTGCCTGCTGATGGAGTACGGCGTCTCCGCCTCCGCGATCGCGGTGAGCTGGGCCGAGTACCTCAACAAGTTCCTCGACCTGGCCTTCGGGTTCAAGATCCCCGAGCAGCTGTCCGGCGCCCCCGGCGGCGGCCACTGGTTCAACCTGCCGGCGCTGCTGCTGGTCGCGATGGTCTGCTTCCTGCTGATCCGCGGTGTCAGCGAGTCGGCGAAGGTCAACGCGGCCATGGTCGGGATCAAGATCCTGATCCTGCTGCTGTTCGTCGGCGTCGCGCTCACCGGCTTCCACTCCGGCAACCTGACCCCGTTCATGCCGCTCGGCATCGGCGGCGTGCAGATCGCCGCGTCCAGCATCTTCTTCTCCTTCATCGGCCTGGACGCCGTGTCCACCGCCGGTGAGGAGGTCAAGGACCCGCGCCGCACCCTGCCGATGGCGATCATCATCTCGCTGGTCGTGGTGACCCTGCTCTACATCCTGGTCGCGCTGGCCGGCATCGGCGCCCAGCCGTGGGGCCAGTTCAAGGACCAGGAGGCCGGCCTCGCCCAGATCATGCAGGACATCACCGGCCAGAGCTGGCCCGCGATGATCTTCGCGGTCGGCGCGATCATCTCGATCTTCAGCGTCACCCTCGTGGTGATCTACGGCCAGACCCGCATCCTGTACTCGATGGGCCGCGACGGCATGCTGCCCAAGCGCTTCGCCGAGCTCTCCCCGCGCACCGGCACCCCGGTCTGGAACACCCTCGTGGTGGGCCTCGGCGTGGGCGCGCTGGCCGCCTTCATCCCGCTGGACGTCCTGGCCGACATCACCAGCCTCGGCACCCTCATCGCCTTCTCGGTGGTCTCCGTCGGCGTGATCGTCCTGCGCCGCACCCAGCCCGACCTGCCGCGCGGCTTCAAGGTGCCCGGCTACCCGGTCGTCCCGCTGCTCAGCGTCGGCTTCTGCATCTACCTGATCACCGGCCTGCACGCCGACACCTTCCGGGCCGGGGCGATCGCCCTCGCCGTCGCGGTGGTCGTCTACTTCGGTTACAGCATCAGGCACTCCCGGCTGGAGAACGCCGAGCAGCCGGCCGCCCCGGTCGACACCAACGCCGGCTGACCGGGCCGTTACCCAATCGTGAAGGGCCGCCGCTCGGTACGACACCCGGCGGCCCTACGCGCGTAGCGCGACAACCGGTGCCGGACACCATGGCGACAGGGCCCGGCCCGCACCCATAACCTTCCACCATGGTGAGCACCCGCACGCCCGGCTTCTCCCGTCCGCGCGGCCGCTTCACCGGCCGCGTCAGAACGCCGGCCCAGACCATCAGCGCCGAACTGCCGTACAGACCCGGACGGCCACCGAGAGGCTTCTCCACCCGGCCGTTCCCCCGGCAGCGTGGCGAGAGCACGTTTCCGCCCACGCTCGATCGATGGAATCCCGCCCGGCTCGCCTCGCTGCGCTCCGTCCAGCTGCTCGGCTGTCTGATCGCGGCCGGCTGGGCCGCCGCCTTCCCGCTCGTCTCCGACCTGCCCAACCAGCGGCTGTGGGGCCTCGTCGCGGCCCCCGCCTACCTCCTGGCCGGCCTGTTCTGCCTCACCCTGCCGCGCCGCTACGCGCCCCAGGCGGCCGCCGCGGTAGGCCTCGCCGGCGCCGTGTTCGCCCCGCTCGGGCTGCTCGCCCTCACCGGCCGCCACCAGTCCGAGGTCATGGTGGTCGAACGCTCGGCCCACCTCCTGCTCACCACCGGTGACGCGTACCTGCCGCACCCGGTCGTGGTCACCGACTACAACCCGTACCTGCCGGCGATGGCCCTGTTCGGACTGCCGCGCCAGCTGCTCGGCAACTCCACCGCCTTCGCCCGGGTCGCCGGGGACGCCCGGATCTGGTTCGCCCTCACCTTCGTCGCCTGCCTGCTGGGCGCCTGGCGGCTGCTGCGACCCACCCGGGACCGCGCGCCGCTGCTGCCGCTGGCCGTCCTCACCGCCTCGCCGCTGATAGCGCTCGCCCTGGCCGTCGGCGGGGTCGACCTGCCGCTGATCGGTGTCTGCTGCCTGGCCATGGCGCTCGCCGAGCGGGGCCGCACGGTCGGCGCCGGACTGGTGCTCGCCCTCGCCTGCAGCCTGAAATGGACCGCCTGGCCGGCCCTGCCGGTCGCCGTCCTGCTGCTCTGGCGGCTCTACGGCCGAAGGCCCGCCACCCGCACCGCGCTGATCGGGGCCGGGGTGAGCGCGGCGGTGATCCTGCCGTCCGTCCTGACCCAGGCCGACCAGCTGCGCGACCAGGTGGTGCGCTTCCCGCTCGGGATGACCGCGATCCGCACCCCGGCCGGCAGCCCGCTGCCCGGCAAGGTGCTGGCCGGGTTCGGCCCGACCGGGCACTCCATCTCGCTGGCGCTGATGACCCTGGCCCTGATCGGGGTGGCGATCTGGCTGCTGGCCCGGCCGCCGGTCTCCGCGATCGCCGCCGCCGACCTGCTGGCCGCGGGGCTCGCGATCGCCTTCACACTCGCCCCGGCCGGGCGGTTCGGGTACCTGGCGCTGCCGGCCGTCCTGGTGATCTGGCCCCGGCTGGCCGCCCGGCGGTGGAGCAGCCGCCGCCGGATCCCGCCCCGACCGCTGCCGGACCCGCCGGAGCCAGCGCTGCCGCGACGCTGAGCGGGCGGGCTCGCCCGCCCCGGAACGCGCCGGAGCCCGCTCAGCCTTCCAGGCTGAGCGGGCGTGGTCGCTTCTCCCCGTTCGACACCGGCGCGCCCTTCGGCTCGGGACGGGCGCGTGCGGGTCAGCGGCTGCCCGCCGCCTTGAGCAGCGAGGCGACCGCCGGGCCGGCCGCGTCGACGCCGTGGCCGCCGCCCTGGACCTCGGCGGCGACCGAGAGGTTGCCGCGGAAGGCGGTGAACCAGCTGTTGGTGGTGGACGCGCCCTGGACCTCGGCGGAGCCGGTCTTGGCGCCCGCGTTGTCGGTGATCCCGGCCATCACGTCCTTGGCCGTGCCGCCGACGGCGGTGGCGTTCATCATCGCGCGCAGCTTGCCGGCGACGTCCGGCGAGATCTGGCGGGCCGCCGTCTGCTGCGGCAGGCCGGCGACCAGGATCGGCTGCTTGAACGCGCCGCTCTGGACGGTCGCCGTGATCGAGGCGATGGCCAGCGGGTTCATCTGGACCTTGCCCTGGCCGATGTAGTTCATGGCCTGCTCGTCCTTGCTGCCCGGGGTCGGCGGGATCTTGCCGTCGGCGTTCGGCAGGCCGGTCTTCCACTCCAGGCCGATGCCGTACACGTCCTTGGCCGTGCTGGACAGCGTCTCGGGCTTGAGGCTGGTCAGGCCCTGGTTGATGAAGGCCGTGTTGCAGGACACCATGAAGTCCTGCTGGAGCGTGTTGTTCGGGAAGGCCCCCGGGAAGTCGTTCGGGATCGCCACCGGGTTGCTGCTCTTCTCCGGGCAGGCCACCGTGCTGTCCGGGTTGATCCCGGCCTCCAGCAGGGCCGTCGAGGTGACGATCTTCATCGTCGAGCCGGGGGCGAGCAGGCCGACGAAGGCCCGGTTCTGGCCGTTGGCCGGGGCGTTGGCGAAGGCCAGCACCTGGCCGGTGCTCGGCTCGATCGCGACGATCGAGCCGCTCTTGCCGCCCAGGTCGGTCATCGCCTTCTCGGCGGCGGCCTGGAGGGTGTTGTCGATGGTCACCTTGAACGGCTTGCCGGGCTTCGGCTCGACGATGGTGAACAGCTTGTCGGCGGCGGTCTTGCCGGACGGGTCCGTGATCACCACCGCGCTGCCCGCGTCCTGGTCCTTGTTCGGGTCCGGCGGCAGCAGCTTGCGGGCGTTGTCCTGCAGGGTGCTCATCAGCGCCGGGGTCAGCGAGGCGCCCTGCAGCGGCTTGCCGTTGCGGTCCACCACGGTGGACGGCGGGGAGAAGACCTGCTGGGTGGCGATCGTCTCGCTGCCGGACAGGTGCGGGTGGATCACCGAGGGCGCCCAGTGCACGGCCGGGGTGTCGTCGCTCATCTTCACGACGCCCAGGAAGCCGTTGTAGTCCCAGACCCGGCTGGTGCCCTCGAACTCGGCTCGCGCCTTGAAGCCCATCAGCACGCCGGTGGGCCCGGGGGTGGCGGAGGCGGACGGCGAGTCGGTGGCGCCGGGGGTGCCGGCCGCGGACGGGGTCGCCGAGGCCGCGCCGGTGGGCTTGGCCGGGGTGGGAGTGCCGGTGGCCGAGGCGAAGGCCTGCGGGGTGGCCGGACCGGCCGGGGTCAGGGTCAGCGCGCTCGGCTTCACCTGGTCCTTGAAGGCCGTCAGCGCCGTGGTGGCCGCGGCCGGGTCGTCCGTCAGCGAGGCCGCCTTGGCGATGTCGCCGGACGCCCAGGCCGCCAGGAAGTCCTTCGCGCCGCTCGCCGCCTGATCGGCCGTGGGGGGTTCGGCGACCACCGTCCGGGGCTTCTTGCCGTCGGCGGACCCGGAGTCCGAGCCGCCCATCAGGCTGTACGCGCCGTAGCCGCCGCCCGCGAGGACGACGATGGACACGCCGGTGATGATGCCGATCTTCGCGCCACTGCGCATGGTGCAGGTCCCCCAGGGGTCTCGCGGCCGGGCGCCGCCGGCCGGGGGCCGGAAACGCGGTACGCCCCCACCCTAGGCAGGGCGGATCGGTGCGCCGACGAAACGCCCGGGACTTGTGACGGATCTGGTACGTGTCGTGCACCGCATACGGACGGTTCGGGGGTGTCGTGTGTGGACCGGCCCCGGCGGCCGGCTCAGATCCAGCTGTTGAACCACATCCGGCCGCGCCAGTCGTCCAGCGGGATCGTCTGCCCGGTGAACAGCGGGAAGAAGTAGAGGAAGTTCCAGACGATCAGCAGCACCACCAGGCCGGCCGTCGTCGAGCCGATGATCCGGCGGTCCCGGGAGGCGCCGGCCGGCCCGATCAGGGCGCCGACCAGCATCGTCACCGCGAGCACCAGGAACGGGACGAAGACCACCGCGTAGAAGAGGAAGATCGTCCGCTGCTGGTAGAGGAACCACGGCAGGTACCCGGCCGCCAGGCCGCACAGCAGCGCGCCGGCCCGCCAGTCCCGCCGGAACGCCCAGCGCCACAGGCAGTACACCAGCGCCAGCACGGCCGTCCACCACAGCAGCGGGGTGCCGATGCCCAGCACCTCGCGGGCGCAGTCGGCGGCGGTGCAGCCGTTCTGGCCGAACTTCGGGGACTCGTAGTAGAAGGAGACCGGTCGGCCCAGCACCAGCCAGGACCACGGGTTGGACTGGTAGGTGTGCGGGTCGCTCAGGTGGGTGTGGAACTCGTAGACCGTCGAGTGGTAGTGCCACAGGGCGCGCAGGCCCTCGGGTATCCACGGGTAGTCGGTGGAGCGGCCGACCGCCCAGTCCCGGCCCCAGCCGCCCTGGCCGGGCGCGTTGCTGCTGGCGAACCAGCCCCACCAGGAGGCGATGTACACCGCCACCGAGACCACGACGATCGACACGAAGGCCGGCACCGCGTCCCGGGCGAGCACCGCCAGGTACGGGCGCGGGGCGCCGGCCAGCCGACGGGCGCCGACGTCCCACAGCACGGTCATCAGGCCGAACGCGGCCGCCACGTACAGGCCGCTCCACTTGGTGGCGCAGGTCAGACCGACGCAGACGCCGGCCGCGATCCGGTACGGGCGCCAGCCCAGGTTGAGCCGCTGGGCCAGCTCGGGGTCCGCCACCCCGCCCAGGCGGGCCGCCAGCCGGGCCCTGGTCCGGTCCCGGTCCAGCAGCAGGAAGCCGAAGGCGGCGAGGATCCAGAACATCACCACCAGGTCGAGCAGCGCCGCCCGGCTGAGCACCAGGTGCAGGCCGTCCACCGAGAGCAGCAGGCCGGCCACGCAGCCCAGCAGGGTCGAGCGGAACATCCGGCGGGCGATCCGGGCCAGCATCAGCACCGACAGGGTGCCGAGCAGGGCCACCGCGAACCGCCAGCCGAAGGGGTTCATGCCGAACAGCTGCTCGCCCGCACCGATGATCCACTTGCCGACCGGCGGGTGCACCACGTACGAGGGCGTCGGGCGGTACGGGACGGCCGCGCCCGGCGTCATGATCGTCGTGTTGGCGTCCTCCGGCCAGCTGATCTCGTAGCCGCCGTGCCAGAGCGCGTAGGCGTCCTTGGCGTAGTAGGTCTCGTCGAAGATGATCGCGTGCGGCTGGCCGAGGTTGGTGAACCGCAGCAGCCCGGCGAACACGGCCACCGCGATCGGGCCCAGCCAGCCGGACCAGCGGCACAGGAAGTACCAGAGGCCCTGTGGCAGCGAGATCCCCAGCCGCAGCAGCAGCGGCGACTGCGGTACGTCGCGCCCGGTCACCCCGGGGCCGTCCGGCATCGGCGGGACCAGGCGCTCGGTGAGCGTCGCGACGGGGCCGGGACGGTAGCCGTGGCGGGCCAGGCGTTCCGGCCAGCTCATGGGTGACCGGGGTGAGCGGGGGGACGGCAGGTCGACACCGCCCTGCGCGGAGTGGTCCGTACCAGTGGGCGTCTGCGCCGCCGTGTCGCCGTTCATCCGCCACATCGTAGGGGCGCTCTTCGTGCGCGTGACCGGTCCCTCGGAAGCTGCCCGAATCGTCACCAAAAGCCCCGGCCCCTCGGAACTGGAAGGATGGGGCACGTGACAGGAGTACTCGTTCTCGCAGGCACCCCCATCGGCGACGTCTCGGACGCCCCGCCCCGGCTGCTCACCGAGCTGGCCTCGGCGGACGTCATCGCGGCCGAGGACACCCGTCGGCTGCGCCGGCTCACCCAGGCGCTCGGGGTGACCCCGGCCGGGCGGGTCGTCTCCTACTTCGAAGGCAACGAGGTCGCCCGCACGCCCGAACTGGTCGAGGCACTGCTCGGCGGCGCCCGGGTGCTGCTGGTGACCGATGCCGGGATGCCCTCGGTCTCCGACCCCGGCTACCGGCTGGTGGCGGCGGCCGTCGCGGCGGACGTGAAGGTCACCGCGGTGCCCGGGCCGTCCGCGGTGCTCACCGCGCTCGCGCTGTCCGGCCTGCCGGTCGACCGCTTCACCTTCGAGGGCTTCCTGCCGCGCAAGACCGGCGACCGGGCCCGGCAGCTGGCCTCGATCGCGGCCGAGCCGCGCACCATGGTCTTCTTCGAGGCGCCGCACCGGATCGCCGAGGCGCTGGCCGCGATGGCCGAGGCGTTCGGGCCCGAGCGGCCGGCCGCCGTGTGCCGCGAGCTCACCAAGACCTACGAGGAGGTCAAGCGCGGGCCGATCGGCGAGCTGGCGGCCTGGGCGGCCGAGGGCGTCAAGGGCGAGATCACCGTGGTGGTCGCGGGCGCCCCGCCGGCCGCGCCGCAGGAGCTGACCCCGGCCGAGCTGGCCCGGCTGGTAGCCGTCCGGGAGGAGGCCGGGGAGCGGCGCAAGGAGGCCATCGCGGCGGTCGCGGCGGAACTCTCCGTGCCCAAGCGCGAGGTCTTCGACGCGGTCGTGGCGGCGAAGAAGGACGGCTTGAACGAGGCTTTGAAAAAGGGGTGAATTCCGGGGGGTTGCGTGGCGGACGGGGAGTCGTACCTTTGAGGGAGGCCCCGGTAAACGCCCGTTGAGCTGAAGCTTCGGCCCTGGTTTCCGGGTTGCGGAAGGCCCTTCGTATAGGACTTCCCAACCCGCATCCAAGTCTTCACAAGAAGGGCGTCGGCCGGGGCGGTCCGGGCATTTCCTGGAATGGAAAGACCCAGCCGGGCGAGCGTCCGGCGGGCGCTGGGAGACGGCTATGAGCGAGATGATCGGTAGCCCCCTCGGTGGCAACGCACTGAGCGCGCCCGGCCTGGCCGGGCGGCCGCACACTCCCGTCGAGACCGTACGGGAGGCCTACTCCTTCGCGTGCCTGCGCTGCGGGTACGGCTGGGAGCAGGCGTACGACATCGAGCACCACATCGCCAAGGACGGCCATGTCGTGTTCGAGTACCACGCCAACGGTGTCCGGGTACCGTCCCCGCTGCTCAAGCCGACCTGCCCGGGATGCGGTGGCCACACCGTCCGGATCATGCGCGAGGGCCGGGTGGCCGTCGCCGACCAGCCCTGGCAGCACGCTCCCGGCTACCCGGCGCACGCCGAGCCGGCCGGGGCGCCCCCGGTGTCCGGGCCCGAGAAGCCGCGCGGACGCTGGGCCCGGTTCTGGTCGCGGCTGTTGGGCTAGGGCCTGACGCAGGCACGGGGAGCGCAACCGGGGCCGTCCGCCGCGAGCAGTGCGGTGGGCGGCCCCGTCGCACGCCGTCGCGGGGGTAATGCGGTCGAGGCGGGTGTGCGGGCCCGACTAAGCTTTCCGACCATGGCGGCCACTGCAGAACACAGCACCACCGGGACGAGCGCCCCGGCGTACTACGTCTCCACCCCGATCTACTACGTCAACGACCGTCCGCACCTGGGCCACGCGTACACCACGGTGGCGGGCGACGTCCTCACCCGCTGGCACCGCCAGCGCGGCGAGAAGGTGTGGTACCTGACCGGCACCGACGAGCACGGTCAGAAGATCATGCGGACCGCCGAGGCCAACGGCGTCAGCCCGCAGGAGTGGTGCGACAAGCTGGTCGAGGAGGCCTGGAAGCCGCTCTGGGAGCACCTGGAGATCGCCAACGACGACTTCATCCGCACCACCCAGGAGCGGCACACCGCCCGGGTGCAGGAGTTCGTCCAGGACCTGTTCGACAAGGGCGAGATCTACAAGGGCGGCTACTCCGGCCCGTACTGCGTCGGTTGCGAGGAGTTCAAGCTCCCCGCCGAGCTGCTGGACGGCGCCACCGCGGACGAGAAGCTCTGCGCCGTGCACAAGCGGCCGGTCGAGTGGCTGGAGGAGGAGAACTACTTCTTCCGCCTCTCCGCCTACGGTCCGAAGCTGCTGGAGTTCTACGCCGCCAACCCGGACTTCATCCAGCCGGCCTCGGCCCGCAACGAGGTGCTGCGCTTCGTCGAGCAGGACCTGAAGGACCTCTCGATCTCCCGCTCCACCTTCAACTGGGGTGTGCCGCTGCCCTGGGACGAGAAGCACGTCCTCTACGTGTGGGTGGACGCGCTGCAGAACTACATCACCGCGGCCGGTTACGGCAGCGACCCGGAGCGCTTCGCCGAGCTGTGGCCGGCCTCCGTCCACCTGGTCGGCAAGGACATCCTCCGCTTCCACGCGGTCATCTGGCCCGCCATGCTGATGGCCGCCGGGCTGCCGCTGCCCAAGCGGGTCGTCGCCAACGGCTGGCTGATGGTCGGCGGCGAGAAGATGTCCAAGTCCAACCTGACCGGCATCGCGCCCACCGACCTCACCTCGCACTTCGGCGTGGACGCCTACCGCTACTACTTCCTGCGGGCGATCCCGTTCGGCACGGACGGCTCGTTCTCCTGGGAGGACTTCACCGCCCGGTACACCTCCGAGCTCGCCAACGACTTCGGCAACCTGGCCTCCCGGGTCGCCGCGATGGTCGGCAAGTACTTCGGCGGGGAGCTGCCGGCCTCCGCCGCGCACGGTGACGCCGAGCAGGCGATCGCGGACGGGCTCGTCAAGGCCGCCGAGACGGCCGACCGGAAGATCGGTGAGGAGCTGGACTTCGCCGGCGGCCTCGCGGCGATCTTCGACTTCGTCAAGCAGGTCAACGGCTACCTCACCGAGCAGGAGCCGTGGAAGGTCGCCAAGGACGAGTCGGAGGAGGGCCGGGCGCGCCTGGCCACCATCCTCTACACGGCCGCCGAGGCGCTGCGCGGCACCGCCGTCCTGCTCAACCCGGTGATGCCGTCCACGGCCGAGAAGCTGTGGGCCTCGCTGGGCGCCGCCGAGGGCCTCGGCGCGCTCGCCGCGCAGACCGTCGCCACCGTCGGTGACTGGGGCCGGCTGCCCGCCGGTGCCACCGTCACCAAGGGCGAGATCCTGTTCCCGCGCCTGGAAGAGAAGCCGGCCTCCTGATGCCCGCCAAGGACGACGACCGGTCGACCCCGCCGCCGCTGCCGGAACCCCTGGCCGTGGCGGTGGCCGACTCGCACACCCACCTCGACATGCAGGCCGGAACCCCGGCCGAGGGACTGGCCCGGGCCGCCTCGGTCGGGGTCACCACGGTGGTCCAGGTGGGCTGCGACGTGCCCGGCTCGCGCTGGGCCGCCGAGCTGGCGGCCCAGTACGAGCAGGTGCACGCGGCCGTCGCCCTGCACCCCAACGAGGCGCCGCGGATCTTCCTCGGCGACGCCGACGGCTGGTCCGGCCAGCAGCGCAAGGCCGGCGGCCAGGCGGCGCTGGACGAGGCGCTCGCCGAGATAGACGCGCTGGCCGCGCTGCCGCAGGTGCGCGCCGTGGGCGAGACCGGCCTGGACTACTTCCGCACCGGGCCGGAGGGCGTGGAGATCCAGAAGGAGTCGTTCCGCCGCCACATCGAGATGGCCAAGCGGCACGGCAAGGCCCTGGTCATCCACGACCGGGACGCCCACGAGGACGTCATCGCCGTCCTGCTGGCGGAGGGCGCCCCCGAACGGACGGTCTTCCACTGCTACTCAGGCGACGCCGAGATGGCCAAGGTCTGCGCCGAGCACGGCTGGTACCTCTCCTTCGCCGGCCCGGTCACCTTCAAGGCCAACCAGCCGCTGCGCGACGCCCTGCTCGCCACCCCGCTGGACCGGATCCTGGTCGAGACCGACGCCCCCTTCCTCACCCCGCACCCGTACCGGGGGCGGCCGAACGCGCCGTACCTGATCCCGGTCACGGTGCGGTCGATGGCCGCCACCCTGGGGCTGCACGAGGACGAGCTGTCGGCGGCGATCGCGGAGAACACCGCCCGGGCCTTCGGGTACTGAGCGCCGTCGCGGGCGTTGGTCCGAGTGCTGTGCTGAGCCTTGCCCCGAGTGCCGCCCTGAGGGGGCGTTCCGGTTCGGAGGGTCCGGACGGTGCCCCATGCGCCCGTATCCTTGGCGCGTGAGCACCACCGACCCCACCTCTGACAGCCACCTGCTGGGCGCCGCCGACATCCGGGAACTGGCGGCCGCGTTCGGCGTGAAGCCGACCAAGCAGCGCGGGCAGAACTTCGTCATCGACGGCAACACCGTGCGGCGGATCGTCCGGGCCGCCGACGTGACGGAGCAGGACGCGGTGGTGGAGGTCGGGCCCGGGCTCGGATCGCTGACGCTGGCGCTGCTGGAGGTGGCGCGGCACGTCACGGCGGTCGAGATCGACCCGGTGCTCGCCCAGCACCTGCCGGACACCGTGGCCGCCCGGATGCCCGGCCGGGTGGACTCCTTCGACCTGGTGTTCAGCGACGCCATGGAGGTCACCGAGCTCCCCGGCCCGGCGCCCACCGCGCTGGTCGCCAACCTCCCGTACAACGTGGCCGTGCCCGTCCTGCTGCACATGCTGGCGACCTTCCCCAGCATCGAGCGGACCTTGGTGATGGTGCAGAGCGAGGTCGCCGACCGGCTCGCCGCCAAGCCCGGCAACAAGGTGTACGGCGTCCCGTCGGTCAAGGCCAACTGGTACGCCGACGTGAAGCGGGCCGGGGCGATCGGGCGGAACGTGTTCTGGCCCGCCCCCAACGTCGACTCCGGCCTGGTCTCGCTGATCCGCCGCGAGCCGCCGAAGACCAGCGCCAGCCGCGAGGAGGTGTTCGCGGTGGTCGACGCCGCGTTCGCCCAGCGGCGCAAGACCCTGCGCGCCGCGCTGGCCGGCTGGGCCGGCTCCCCCGCCGGGGCCGAGCGGGCGCTCGCCGCCGCCGGGATCGACCACAAGCTGCGCGGCGAGATGCTGACGGTGGAACAGTTCGCCGCGATCGCCGAGCACAAGCCCGTCAAGGGCAGCGGGTCCGTCAAGGACAACGAGCCCGTCAAGGGCAGCGAGCCCGTTAAGGACAGCGAGTGATCACCGTACGGGTGCCGGCCAAGGTCAACGTCCAGCTCGGCGTCGGCGGACTGCGCGCCGACGGCTTCCACGACCTGGCCAACGTCTTCTTCGCGGTCGCGCTCGGCGACGAGGTCACCGCGACTCCCGGCGAGGGCGTCACGCTGACCTGCTCCGGGCCGGACGCCGCCGTCGTCCCGCTGGACGACAGCAACCTCGCCGCCCGCGCCGCCCGGCTGCTCGCCGCCCACCACGGGATCGCCGACCCCGGGGTGCACCTGCACATCGCCAAGGCCATCCCGGTCGCGGGCGGCATGGCCGGCGGAAGCGCCGACTGCGCCGCCGCGCTGGTCGCCTGCGACGCGCTGTGGAAGCTGGACACCCCCGTCGAGACGCTGCTGGAACTGGCCGCCGAACTGGGCTCCGACGTGCCGTTCGCCCTGGTCGGCGGCGTCGCACTGGGCCGCGGCCGGGGCGAGATCCTGGAGCCGCTCGCCGTCTCCGGCACCTTCCACTGGGTCTTCGCGGTCGCCGAGGGCGGCCTGTCCACCCCCGCCGTCTTCCGCGAGTGCGACCGGCTCCGCGAGGAGGCCGGCACCGGCTCCAGCGACACCGACGTCCCCACCCCCGACGCAGACCCGGCCCTGCTCGCCGCCCTCGCCGAGGGCGACGCCGTCGCCCTGGCCGCCGCGCTCGCCAATGACCTCCAGCTCGCCGCGCTCTCGCTGCGCCCCGCGCTGGCCGCCACCCTGCGGGCCGGCACCGAGGCGGGCGCGCTCGGCGCCCTGGTCTCCGGCTCCGGGCCGACCTGCGCGTTCCTGGCCAAGGACGCCGACGCGGCCACCGCCGTCGCCGAGGCGCTGCGGGCCTCCGGCACCTGCCGGACCGCGCACGCGACGTACGGGCCGGTGCCGGGGGCGTCGCTGCTGCCGTAGCGGTGCGGTCCCGGCGGCCCCGGTCGCGCAGGCACTGGCTCCTCGCCCGGCAGTCGGGTGCCGGTCGCCCGGCAGTGGGGTGTCGGCGGGCCCATTAGGCTGGAGTGATCGGGGCGTCCCCGAGAGGGGCACCCCCGTCGCTGAGGGTGGGCCGCCCCTCGACCGCCGAACCCAGGAGCGCAGCACACGTGGCCGTCAACCTCGCCACCATCGAGTCCGTCACGAAGGTCTACGGCACCCGCACCCTGCTGGACGCGGTGAGCCTGGGCGTGAGCGAGGGCGACCGGATCGGCGTCGTCGGCCGCAACGGCGACGGCAAGACCACCCTGATCCGGATGCTCGCCAAGCTGGAGGAGCCCGACGGCGGCCGGATCACCTGGAACGGCGGCCTCGAACCGGCCGTCCTCACCCAGCACGACTCGCTCGACCCGAAGGCCACCATCCGGCACGAGGTCATCGCCGACCGCGCCGACCACGAGTGGCTCGGCGACGCCCGCATCCGCGACATCATCGAAGGCCTCTTCGGCGGCCTCGACCTGCCCGGCTTCGCCGACGGCCTCGACACCGTCATCGGCCCGCTCTCCGGCGGCGAGCGCCGCCGGATCGCCCTCGCCAAGCTGCTGCTCGGCTCGCCCGAGCTGATCATCCTGGACGAGCCCACCAACCACCTCGACGTCGAGGGCATCAACTGGCTCGCCCAGCACCTGCAGAAGCGCCGCTCCGCGCTGGTCTGCGTCACCCACGACCGCTGGTTCCTCGACCAGGTCTGCACCCGGATGTGGGACGTCCAGCAGGGCGCGGTGCACGAGTACGAGGGCGGCTACTCCGACTACGTCTTCGCCCGCGCCGAGCGCTCCCGGATCGAGGCCGTCGAGGAGCAGAAGCGCCAGAACATGGCCCGCAAGGAGCTCGCCTGGCTGCGCCGCGGCGCCCCGGCCCGTACCTCCAAGCCGCGCTACCGGATCGAGGCGGCCAACGCCCTGATCGCGGACGTGCCGGAGCCGCGCGACAAGAGCGAGCTGATGAAGTTCGCCAACGCCCGGCTCGGCAAGACGGTCTTCGACCTGGAGAACGTCACCGTCAAGGCCGGCCCCAAGCTGCTGCTGGAGAACCTCACCTGGCAGCTCGGCCCCGGCGACCGGATCGGCCTGCTCGGCGTCAACGGGGCCGGCAAGACCTCGCTGCTGCGCGCCATGCGGGACGCGTACGCGAGCGAGGGTGACGTGCAGCCGACCTCCGGTGTGGTCAAGGTCGGCAAGACCGTACGACTGGCCTACCTGTCCCAGGAGGTCGCCGAGCTGGACCCGGCGACCCGGGTGCTGCAGGCCGTCGAGCAGGTCCGCTCGCGCGTCGACCTCGGCAAGGGCCGGGAGATGAGCGCCGGCCAGCTGTGCGAGCAGTTCGGCTTCGGCAAGGACAAGCAGTGGACGCCGGTCGGCGACCTCTCCGGCGGCGAGCGGCGGCGGCTGCAGCTGCTGCGCCTGCTGATGGACGAGCCCAACGTGCTGTTCCTGGACGAGCCGACCAACGACCTGGACATCGAGACGCTCAACCAGCTGGAGGACCTGCTCGACGGCTGGCCCGGCTCGATGATCGTCATCAGCCACGACCGGTTCTTCATCGAGCGGACCACGGACGTCGTCCACGCGCTGCTCGGCGACAAGAAGATGCGGATGCTGCCCGGCGGCGTCGACGAGTACCTGGAGCGGCGGGCCCGGATGGCGGCCGCCGCGGCTCCCGTCGCGGCTGCTCCGGCCCCCGTCGCCGAGACCGCCTCCGGGCTCTCCGGCGGGGACCTGCGGGCGGCGAAGAAGGAGATGCAGAAGCTGGAGCGGCAGATCGCCAAGCTGGACGAGAAGGAGTCCAAGCTGCACGCCCAACTCGCCGAGCACGCCGCCGACTTCTCCAAGGTCGCGGAGCTGGACGGGCAGCTGCGCGCGGTCCGCGAGGAGAAGGAGGAGCTGGAGATGAGCTGGCTGGAGCTGGCCGAGCAGGTCTGAACTACTGCTCCTTGAGCAGGATTTCGAGTTCGTCCGCCGCACGGCCCAGCGCGCTCAGCGCGGGGTCGTGCGGCGCCGTCGGACGGGCCGCCGGCCTGGTCGGCGGGCGGTGCTCCCGGGCGGCGGCGGTCAGTTCGTCCAGCGCCCGGCGGACCCGGTCGGTCTCCGCGGGGTCGGGCACCCGGCCGCCGTACCGGATCTGCGCGGCGAACGCCGCCACCGCGCCGCCCAGCCGCTCCAGCGCGGCCGTGGCGGGCAGCCACTGCTCGGCCAGCTGGCCGGTGGGCGGCGGCTCGGCCAAGCCCCGCTGCACCTCCTGGCGGGCGTCCGCCAGGGAACGGTAGGCGGTGCGGCGCAGCCAGACCTGGGCCTGGCTGTTGCGGGTGTTCCGGGTAGTGGCGTCGAGGTAGGCGCGCAGGGCGGTGGTCGCGGTGACCAGCCGGGGCTCGATGCGGTGACGCGGGCGCTCGGGCCACAACAGGTAGCCGAAGAGCAGCACGACCGCGCTGGCGAGCACCGTGTCCAGCACCCGGGGCCAGAACTCCGCCGGGCTGCTCTGACCGCCGAGTTGGAGCAGGACCAAAGCCATCGGGGTGACCGCCACGGTGTTCAGCCCGTAGTGCGCGGCGGTCGCGTACGGGAGCAGGGCGACGCACAGCGCGGCCATCGCGGTCAGGGCCCAGTGGTTGGTGGTGAGCGAGAGCAGCGCCGCCGTGACCACCACGCCCAGCACCGTGCCGATCGCCCGGCTCACCGCGCGCAGGAACACCGAACCGAGATCCGGCTTCAGCACGAACGCGATCGTCATCGGCACCCAATAGCTCTTGCTGAGCGGGTAGTTGGCGGTCACCGCCTCGCCGACCGCGATGCACAGCGCGACCCGCAGCCCGTACCGGACGGAGGGACGCGACAACAGCCGTGCGCGCAGCCGCCACGGGTCGGGCGGGGGCGCGGGAGCGGTGCCGATCCGCGTCGGGCGGCCGGCGACGGTGTCGGCGGCGGCACGCAGCGCCACGTCCAGCGCCTGCCGCGCGGGGGTGTCGGGCCGCCAGTCGGGCACCGCCACCTCGCCACCGCCTCGCCGCACGGCCTGCGCCAGCCGGTTCGGGACCTCGGCGACCTCCGGCAGGACGGGGCGCCAGGCCCACAGCAGGCCGGTCGCGGCCTCGGTGGCGGCGAGGGCGGCCTCGTACATGCGGTGCAGGGCTTGCGGGTTGGTTCGGTGGGCCGGGTCCGGGAGTAGATCCTGGAGCTGGTTCAGGCGGGCGGTCAGCGCCTGGCGCGAGGCGGCGCCCTGCGGGGTGCCCAGATCCGCGAGGGTGCGGCCGAGCGCCTCGTAGACGGCGGCCAGCGCGCGGTTGCGGGGGTCGGAGCCGGACCGGTGATCGGCCTTCACCGGCAGACCCAGCACGACGACCAGCACCGCGCCCGCCAACACCATCGGCGCCGCCGCCCACCACGGATGCGGCAACGGCATTCCACTGCCCAGCGCGGCCGACACCAACAGCAGCATCCCGGCCGCCGAACCACGCGGGCCGGTCGCACTCAGCGCACCCGAGGCGAAGGCGGTGAGCGTCAGCGCGCAGCCGAGCACGGCGGCGCTCGCGTGGACGTGCTGGAGGCCCGTACCGATCAGCATGCCGAACGCCGAGGCGAGGGCGGCGGTCGCGATGCGGGCGGCTCTCTGCTTCGCAGGCTCCGCGCGGTCGTTCATCGTCGCGTGCATCGCGCCGAGCCCGGCGAACACCCCGAGATCCAGCCGGTGCGTCAGCAGGCCGGCCGTCAGCGGTACCGCCATGCCGAGCGCGGCACGGGCCATCGGCGCCAACGGCAGCGGCGGGCGGGCAGGTCGCACGGCGCGGGCCCACCAGGGCGTCGGCTTGCTGCTCGGAGGCATACGGGGTCACGTCCGTTCTGCGGCCTCGGGTCGCTGCTGTGCGACATTGCGCGGCAGATGGGGCGTACCGGGTCAGTCTACCCAGCGGCCTGGCGGTCGGCTGTACGTGTCAAGTTCGTACCGATCGTGCACGGGCGGGCCATGGGCCCTGCCAGCCCGACAGGGGTGGTGGCTACGATGAAGGAGGCGGAAACCGTCCACAGGGCGGGCGGTTGAACCGACCAGGACGGTACGAGCCAGAAGTTGACGGTGTGTTGCGGCGCGGAGCACCCGGGAGTTGCCCGGAGCAAGTGGCCGTACGGGGGAGAGGTGGACTGCTGTGTCAGAGCCGACGAAGCCTGCGGATCCTACGGGGGCGAACCCGGGGGGGACGGCTGATTCGACGCCGTTCATGCTGGATGGTGGGCCAAAGATCCCCTTGCCTTGGGGCGGGATCGATCTCACTCCCCTCGTCAGTACCGCGCAGACGGACGGCAGCGCCGGTGCCCTGGTGGCGGCCTTCGGCAAGCACAACGTCGAGGTCGAGATCGACACGCTCAGCGTGTTCGCGAACAAGATCGAGGCGCTGCTCGCCGCAATGGAGGGCTCGGAGGCTGCGCCGTACAAGCTAGCGGCGCAGACGGTGGCTCAGAAGAACTTTGTCGGCGGGGACCACGCCCACGAGTTCCTGGAAGCGGTCGCCCTGTCCTCCGCCTACGAGAAGGTCCACAGTCAGCTCGTCAAGCTACACAAGGACTTCACGTCGCAGATTAAGGCGATGAAGAACGCGGTCACGACGACGGCCCACAACTACTCGACCAACGAGGACAACGCGACAGCTGCCCAGAAGGCGGTCGCGCAGAGCACGGGTGTGGCGGGCACGAGCGGACCTGGGTCGAAGCGGACCGGCGCCAAGGACTTCTGATGGCGGTCGACAGAGACAGTTCACGGGGAACGGGGAGAAAGTAGTGGCAGTCCAGTCGAGGTTCGAAGACATGGACCATGACAAGCTCCTGAGCATGCTCAAGGGGACCGATTACGCGCTGGTGTTGAGTCGCGGGGCGAAGCTACAACAGGCTGGCGGTGTTCTGAAGGAGCTGAGCGAGGCTCTCAAGTCGCACCTTGGTAAGGTCACCTGGGAAGGCCAGGCTGCGGAGAGCTTCAAGACCTGGGCCGGGAACCTGCAGCAGTCCGCCGAGAAGCTGGGCACCTACTCTGCGGGTGCGGGCGACGCCATGAATCAGGCCGGCGAGGCACTCAGCACGGCCAAGGCCGCCGTGCCGCCAGTTCCGCCGGACGCCCGCGACTGGGTGATCGGGCGCCAGAAGCAGAAGGCCCCCGACCCCGAGGTGGTCAAGCAGCTGAAAATGGTCGGCTGGCGCCCGGGTGGCCCTTCCACTGCGGAAATCGATGCAGCGATGAAGCGCAGTGTCGGGGATAAAAATTGGATCTCCGAGACGCAGGCGATGGCCGGAACGAAGGAGCTCTACGACGCGCGCCAGGAAGCCATCCGCCAGATGGAGAAGCTGGGGGAGGCGTACGCCGCTGCGACGACGACGCTGACCGGGCTCGGCGACAATGTGGTGCTGCCGGGGACGCCTGAGACGAACCGGGAAACATCGTCTGACTACTCGAACGGCGGCAGTTCTGGGGGGAGCTCCGGCGGTGCCCTGCCCAGCCCGCGCTACAACGGCGGCAGCGTCAGGGGGAGCAGCCACCCCTCAGTTGCCAACTACGGCGGTGGCTCGATGACGCCCGGTGATCCGGGGACGAGCTGGCAGGAGGTGCCCAACTCCGGTCACAGCGGCGTGACTCCTCCGCATGGTGGCGGCCAGCTGCCACCAGCGCCGCAGGACCCGGGCTCCTCGATCCCGCCGTCCCACCCGTCGGACCCGGTCAACCGCCCGGGTACCGGTCTCGACAGCATCCCGACCCTGCCGGACCAGACCGTCCCGGTCGGGCCCGGCAGTGGTCCTGTGTTGCCGGGCGGCCCGAGCGGAAACCCCACCTACCCGGGTGGGCCCGATGGCCCTGTCGGCCTGCCCGGCCTGCCGGGCAGCGGGCCGATTTCCGGCTTCCCGGCCGGAACAGGTGGTGGCCCGGTCCCGGCCAAGGGCGTCGGAGGCATCCCCGGTAAGGGCGGCGGCCCGGTTCCCGCCCGCACGGGCCCCTTCGGCGGTGGCCCGGTTCCCGGCAAGTCCGGTACCCCGGGCCTGCCCAGCGGAACGGTCTTCGGCCGTGAGGGTGCGCCGGGCGGTGGCCGGGTCGGAGGAACGCCCATGGGTGGCGGAATGGGCATGCACCCGGGAATCGGTGGCGGCCACGGCGTCGTCGGTGGGGGCGGCAGCTCGCGTGGTCGGGGCCTGACCTCGACCCCCGGCGGAACGATCGGCGGCCGCAAGGGACCTGCCGTCGGCGGGGAGTTCACCCCTGGTGGTACGGGCCTGCGCAATCGGGCGGCAGCAGCGGGAGCCTCCGAGGGCGGTGCCCGGTCCGGGCAGAACGGCATGATGGCCCCGGGCATGGGCGGCCACGGCAGTCGGAACGAGCGCGACCGCCGCAGCCGCGCGGACTACCTGCACGAGGACGAGGAGACCTGGACCAGCGGTACGCCGCACAGCAACCCGGACGTGATTGAGTAGGACAGCACGGCTGCCCGGCCGCTGGGCCTTCCCAATGGCCGGGCAGCTCTGTTCGAGGCGGGTCTCCTGGCCAGCGGAGAGATCGACGAGGAGCTGTGATGGGGCGGACGAATACACGAGCGCGTCTGCGAGTGTTCGCGGTAGCGCTGACGGCGGTTGGAGTCGTGGTCGGCCCGGTCGCAACACCTGCGATTGCCGATGGCCCGATTCGTCCCGATCAGTGGCATCTGGATGCCATGCATGCCTCGGAGATGTGGAAGACCTCGAAGGGGGAGGGGGTCACCATTGCGGTGATCGACGGTGGGTTCAAGTTGGACCACCCGGACCTGGAGGGGCAGTTCCTGCCGGGCAAGGACTTCAGCGGGGGCGCGGGCGGTGTTGGATCTTACGGCGACGGGCATGGCACGGAGATGGCCAGCCTTATTGCCGGGACCGGAAAGTCCAATGGTGGTACCGGCGCTTACGGGCTTGCCCCCGGATCCAAGATTCTTCCACTGAAGATCAACAATGGGACTGTCGGGCCAGTAGTTTCGACTGACTTCCTCGGCCAGATTGGGCAGGCCGTTACATATTCGGTCGAGCAGGGCGCCAAAGTCATCAACATCTCGCAAGGAATTTCTTCGGTCGCCACTTCTCCCGACGATGTGGAAAAGTTGAACAAGATCTTGGCGTGGGCTCGTGGGAAGGGCTCGCTGGTCGTATCCAGTGTCGGAAATTCTGCTGACTCCGGAAACCTTGTCGAATACCCGAGCGCGCTGCCCAATGTTGTTGGGGTGGGCGCGGTTGGTCGCGATGTCGTTGCAACTTCAGAGTCCCAGCAGGGGCCGCAGGTGATCCTTGCCGCGCCGGGTGTGGATATGGTCGAAGCCTGTACCGGAAAAACGGGGTACTGCAAGAGTCATGGCACCTCGGCTTCCTCTGCTCTGGTATCTGCATCAGCGGCGTTGGTCTGGGCAGTTCACAAGGACTGGACCGCGAATCAGATCCTTCGGGTTCTCATCAATACGGCGGGAAAGCCGACTGACGGATCAGTGCGTAACAACGATGTCGGATACGGAGTTGTGCGGCCACGGATTGCTCTGACAGATCCGGGCGACCCCGGTCCGGCGGATGTGTCGCCTCTTCCGGCTGATGCAGCCACGCCGTCAGCTGGTCCGTCGCCGTCAGCGAGTTCGTCGGTTTCCGCGTCGTCGGTGCCGAGTGCTTCTGCGAGCCCGAGTGATGTGGCGGTGGGTGTGCCGACGGCGCAGCCGAAGGCTGATGCGTCGTCGGGGTCGGGTGGCAGTGCGGTGCCGATCGTTGCTGCGGTTGTGGCCGGGTTGGTGCTGGTCGCGGGTGTGGTGTTCGTGGTGGTGCGGCGGCGGAAGTCGGCTGTGCAGCCTGAGGCCGGTGTCCTGCCGGTGTCCTCGCAGCAGCCAGCAGGTGGCGTGACCCCGCTGCTTCCTCCGCCGTACGAGCCGCCGGTCGCGTCGGAGGACAACCCGTACACGAAGTAGTTCAAGCTGTCTTGGTGTTGTAGGGGAGTCAGGCGGGGAGTCGCTGGACGCGGGCTCGGCGGCTTGTGGTCGTCGGGCTTGCGAGTACGTGCATGGTGGGGGCGGCGCGTCGCCAGCTCTCGTGGGTGGGTCTCGATTCGGCTGATCAGTGGTCGGCAGTTCCCGCTGCGGCCGCACGGTTGCGCAGACCCGTGCTGCCTGGCGTGAACTCCCCGTCGGCGGCCGGTTCCTTACGACCGCCGACCGCACCGAGGGCGGCGCCCGCTCTAGGCAGAACGGCATGATGGCCCCGGGTACGGGGGGCCACGGCGGACGGAACGAGCGCGACGGCCGCAAGCGTGCCGACTACCTGCACGAGGACGAGGAGACCTGGACCGACGGTACGCCGCACAGCAATCCGGACGTGGTTGAGTAGGACGGCAATGTCTGCCCGGTCACTGGGCTTTCCCAGTGGCCGGGCAGACCTGTTCGGGGCAGGTTTTCCCGGTCAGCGGAAAGATCGATGAGGAGTTGTGATGGGGCGGACGAGCGCAGGGGTGCCTTCACCGATGGTACTCGGATTGACCCCGCCTGCTAATGAACTGGAGAACAAGCTCCAGCTGACGGCCACTGGATACTACAGCGAGAAGCGGTTTGCGGCGGCACTTCTGGATGCGGAGTTGCTTGTCTATGCCGGCTCGACCTGGCGGGGCCCTGTCGCAGTCATCGGAGAAGATGGCGGTAAAACAATTGACGGCTGCACATCGCTCGAATACGTCCCGCGGAACTGGCCGGGTGCCGTTCCGGTGCCCGTTCGTCTGCTGGTCGAAATTCCGGGATCGATAGACTTGCGCATCAATCCTGGCAGTCGGGTGACCGTGACCATTCCCATCGAAGACCTGCGGGAGGTCGCGGAATCTACGGTAAATGACGGGAGTGGAAGTTGACTACTGCTGGAAGAATCCCGACCGGGGAGCAGTATGGCGACGCGCGGGCTTTTGTCATCGGCTGTCAGCGACGTAATAATTCCAGGCTGGTGTCATGCGCAGACGATATCGTTGCGGCGTTCCACGCATGGTCTCAGCTCATGGACAAGAATCTGGCGCGAACCGAAGTGGCGATGAAGAACAGCGACTTTGAGCGGGCTGCGCACTCATGGGCCGTCGTGCTGGACGGTATCTCGCTCTGGGTGACGCGCCCCGACTTCCCGCCCTCCTTGTACGCTGATGCGTACGCGTCGCGCTACGGGGGCTGACCTCGCCTTTCGGCTTCAAAGAATCGCAGGAGCCCGGCCAGCGGGAAGCTGGCCGGGCTCATCCTGATCTGGGCGGTTACGTCTTGTGGGCTTCCACTGTGGAATCGGAGGTCCACCCGCCAACACGAGGTCTTCCGAACCCGACGCCGCCGAGCCGGGCGCAAGGAGCAAGCGCGGGTCGGTTGCGGTGAGGGCCTGCCTGGGCAGCGAGCGATGCTGACGTGAGCCGTCTCGGGTGGAGACGGGCTCACGCGGGCAGTTCCGTTTTGGGAGGTGACTACCGGGCATCGGTGGGGATCGTGCCGAGGCGGCTGGCCTGGAGTCCTCCATGGCCTGCTGGAGTTCGCGGTGGCTGTTCATCACGAACGGGCCGTACCAGGCGACTGGTTCGCGGATCGGTTGGTCCACAACGATGGGAGGAGATTCCGGCGATCGTCCACGGCGATGGGTCCGCCCGGGTGCAGACAGTCAGGCCGGCCACCAATCCGGGCCTATGGAAGCTCAGCGTCATCTACGGGGACGGCGGAAAATGGCACATCTACGGGGATGTCCTTCCATAATGAAAGGGTCTAGTTGATGAGTGAAAACGAAGAAAGTCGCCTTCGGGATGATATGCAATTGCGCCTAGTGGAGGGCGGGCCAGCCAGTTACGTTTATCGGACGGGCAAGCCGGTCGAGTACGTGGCGATTGCCAGCGAAAGCGTTGGGATTCTTGGCTACGTTTGGGCCTGTGACGCTGACGATGCCGCAGGCTGGGAGGCGCGGCTCTCCCTTGGTCCCATCGCGATGAATGGCGGTGCGTACTGGTTCGCCAGACTCCGTGAGACCAAGGCTCGCGGACTGCTTCCCTCGCAGGCCCTGGACGTGCTGTCCGCCGATACTGAGGGCGGCTGGTCCGGGAGGGTTGTGCCCGGCTCGCGAGCTACGGCAACAAGCGTTGAAGCGCTGCGCGAGAAGGCGCGCGAAGGCTGGGAGCCGCCCGCACAGCCGGAGCCGCCTCGCGGCCGTCGCCGCTGAGTCCCACGAGCGTTCGGTGGCTTCTATCCCAAGACAGGGGCGGAGGCCACCGACGCGCTCCGGCGTGAGGGCGGTCGGTGTGCGCCGGGGTCACTCGGGTGGCGGCTGGTGGGGGTGTCGGGGTGGTGGTGAGGGTGGTGGTATGGATGCGGAGGGTGTTGGGCGGGTAGGGCAGTTGCGGCGGGCGGCGGCTGCGGCGTTGATCGGGACGGCGATCGAGTTCTACGACTTCTTCCTGTACGGGACGGCGGCCGCGTTGGTGTTCGGGCCGGTGTTCTTTCCCGAACTGGGCACGGTGGGGGCGCTGTTGGCGGCGTTCTCGGTGTATGCGGTGGCGTTCCTGGCCCGGCCGTTGGGGGCGGTGGTGTTCGGGCACTTCGGTGACCGGGTGGGGCGGAAGGCGACGTTGGTGGTGTCGCTGCTGCTGATGGGGTTGTCGACGGCGGCGGTGGGGGTGTTGCCGGGGTTCGCGGTGTGGGGGTGGTGGTCGCCGGTGCTGCTGGTGGTGTTGCGGGTGTGCCAGGGCGTCGGGTTGGGCGGGGAGTGGGGCGGGGCGGCACTGCTGATCGCGGAGAACGCGCCGGCCGGGCGGCGGGGGCGGTACGGGGGGTTCCTGCAGTTGGGGCCGACGGGTGGGTTCGTGTTGGCGAACGGGGTGTTCCTGGCGCTCCAACTCGGTATGGACGAGGGGTCGTTCCGGGAGTGGGGGTGGCGGGTGCCGTTCCTGGCCTCACTGGCCCTGGTGGCGGTGGGGCTGTTCGTGCGGCTGCGGTTGACGGAGTCGCCGTTGTTCCGCGCGGACGAGCGGCGGGACCGGCCGCCGGTGGTGGAGGTGTTGCGGGAGCACTGGCGTCCGGTGCTGGCGGGCGGTGGGGCGATCACCGTGGGGTACGCGCTGTTCTACCTGACCACGACGTACGCGCTGGCGTACGCGACGTCCGGGCTGGGGGTGGCGAGCACGCTGGTGTTGTCGATGCTGCTGGTCGGCGCGGTGGGCATGGCCGTGGCGGTGTGGCTGAGTGCCTCGCGCAGTGACCGGTGGGGGCGGCGGCGGACCTTGCAGTGGGCGACGGCCCTCGCCGCCGGCTGGGCGCTGGTGCTGTTCCCGCTGTTGGAGACGGTGCGGCGGCCGCTGATGTTCGTCGGGCTGGCGGGGGCGATGGTGGTGCTGGGCGGCATGTTCGGGCCGATGGCGGCGTTCCTGCCGGAGCTGTTCCCGACCCGGGTGCGGTACACCGGGGCCGCGCTGACGTACAACCTGGGCGGTGTGATCGGCGGTGCGACGACGCCGCTGGTGGCCACCAGGCTGACGGCCGCGTACGGGACGGCGCAGCTGGTGGGTTGGTACGTGGCGGGGCTGGGTGTGCTGGCCCTGGGGTGTCTGTGGCTGCTGCCGGAGACCACGGGTGCCGAGCTGGCGGCGGTGGACGGCGGACGCCGCCGGGCGCCCGTCCTGGGGACGGACCCGGCGGCGTAGGCGCACCCGGCGCACCCGGCGCACCCGGCGTATCCGGAGGTCAGCCGGCCAGGGCGGCGCGGCCGGCCAGCAGGACCGCGGTGTGCTGGGCGACGCGCGCGCCGAGGTGCTCGGCGGTCGCGATGTCGGCCTTGTGGACGGCCTCGGCGCCGGCGTCGGAGGGCGAGGAGGCGGCGGCGCCGCTGAAGAAGCCGAGGCGGTTGAGGTCGTCCTCGCTGGCGGTGGTGGCGTTCCAGCCGGGCTTGAGGCCGAGGTTGACCCAGTTCATGCCGTGCTGGGCGGCGAGGGTCTGGAAGAAGCCGAGGGTGCTGGCCTTGTCGCCGCTCTTGGAGGCGGAGTTGGTGAAGCCGGCCGCGACCTTGTCCTTCCAGGCGTCGGTGAACCAGCGCTTGCTGGTGGCCTCGGCGAAGACGTGGAAGGCGCCGGAGGCGGTGCCCATGTAGGTGGGGGAGCCGAAGACGATCGCGTCGGCGGCGTCCAGCTGGGCCCACTGCTCCTCGGTGATGGTGTCGACGGCGATCGAGACGACCTCGGCACCTGCGGCGGCGGCGCCGCGGGCGACGGCCTCGGCTATCACGGCGGTGTGGCCGTAGCCGGAGTGGTAGGCGAGGGCGACGGTCGGACGGACGGCGGTCATACGGGCACTCCTGTACGGGACGGCGGTGAGCCGGTGGGGAAGTGGAGGGGACGGAGCGCGGACAGGGCGTACTGCGCGGGCCCGGCCCGTCGATCGGTCTCCAATATAGACCAGGTCTCCATTGGTTACCAGGGGCGGATTGGAGACCGTGGAGCTACCCTGGTCGGTATGACGACCGAGGAAGCGGCCTGCACCGGCATCGGGTGGCACCAGGAGCAGGAGCAGGAGCAGAGGCGAGAGCAGGGGCAGGAGCTGGAGCTCGATGTCTTCGCCCAGCTCTGCCCGAGCCGCGAGATGTTCGCCGAGCTGGCCGACAAGTGGTCGCTGCTGATCCTGATGAACCTGGCCGCCTGCGGGCCCCAGCGCTTCTCCGAACTCCAGCGCGGGATCGGCGGGGTCAGCCGCAAGATGCTCACCCAGTCGCTGCGCACCCTGGAGCGCAACGGGCTGGTGCGCCGCACGGTCTTCCCGGAGACGCCGCCGCGGGTGGTCTACGACCTGCTGCCGCTCGGCCGGGAACTGGCCGAGCTGGTCTGCCCGCTCGGTCGCTGGACGGAGCGGCGGGCCCAGCAGATGCTCGCGGCCCGCGAGGAGTTCGACGCGGCGCACGCCGAGGCCTGAGCGGGGGCCTGAGTGGTCGGAGCGCGGACCTGGGCGGTCGGACCGGGGGTGAGCGGGGCCGATTTCCCTTTCGGGTCGACGGCCGTGTAATGTCTTCCTTGTTCGACCGGCCCGGGAAAACAAACCCGGCAAGCCCCTATAGCTCAGTCGGTAGAGCGTCTCCATGGTAAGGAGAAGGTCTGCGGTTCGATTCCGCATGGGGGCTCAACTGAAAGACCCTCGCCTCACGGCGGGGGTCTTTCGCGTTCTTGAACCAGCACGGCCTGAACCGGCACAGCCCCTGGACCAGGCGTGGTCCGAGCCCGGCCGGACCGCCGACACGCGGTGGCCTAGCGGGTCGGGTGCGGAATGCGCTGTGATGGTGCGTCATCGGTCGCCCGCCCGTGGGGTGCGGGCGCGAGCCGGACCCCGACCGGGAGGGCGTCATGGGCGTTCGACTCGTGGTGGTCGACGACCACCGACTGCTGGCCGAGGCGCTGGCCACCGCGCTCCAACTGCGCGGCCACCGGGTGCTCGCGGTCGGCTCGCCGGCCGGCGTCGCCGCCGACCTGGTGGCCGGACGACGGCCGGAGGTGTGCCTGCTGGGCGTGGCCGCACCGGGGGATCCGGGTGCCTTCGAAGGGCTGCGCCGGATCCGCCGGGAGCGCCCCGAGGTGGCCGTGATCGTGCTCGGGCCGGTCGGTGAACTGCGGGGCGTGGCGGGGGCGTTCGCAGCCGGGGCGGCCGGGTACGTGCCCAGCGACGAGCGGATCGAGGTGGTCGAGCGAGCGATCGGACGGGCCCGGGCCGGCGAGGCCGCAGTGGCGGTGGACATCCTGCGCGGGGCCTTCGACCAACTGCTGCGCCCGGTTGCCGAACCGGACGACGAGGCGGTCCGGCTGCTGCGACTGCTGACCCGCCGTGAGGTGCAGGTGCTGGCCCGGATCGCGGACGGCGAGGACACCGCGGCGATCGCCGCCGGAATGCGGATCGCCGCGAGCACCGCCCGTACCCACGTCCAGCGGGTGCTGATGAAGCTGGGCGCGCGCACCCGGCTGGAGGCGGCCGCGGTGGCCGCGCGCACCGGCCTGCTGGAGCGGATGTCCGGCGGCTGAGGGCGGCGGCCGGGCCGGGCCGGGCCGGGGACCGGGGCGGCGGCCGAGGGCAAGGGTCAAGGGCAAGGGCTGAGGCCGGCCCGCGGGCGGCGGCTGTGGAGGACGGCTGAGGACCGGGTGAGAAAGCCCGGGAGCCGGCGCCCCGGTGGTCGGGAGCACCCCGCCGGGCAGGGACAATTGACCGCAGTCGTACGCAATCCCTCGATGGCCCGCCGACCGGGCGGACCATCGCCCGCTGGAGGTCTCATCATGAGTAAGTACCTGGTCACGGGTGGCGCCGGCTACGTCGGCAGTGTGGTGGCCGCCCACCTGCTGGAGGCGGGGCACCAGGTGACCGTCCTGGACGACCTCTCCACCGGCTTCCGCGAGGGCGTTCCGACCGGCGCCGAGTTCGTCGAGGGGCGGATCCAGGAGGCCGGCAAGGTGCTGGACGGCTCCTTCGACGGCGTGCTGCACTTTGCCGCCTCCTCGCAGGTCGGTGAGTCGGTCGTGGACCCGGAGAAGTACTGGCGCAACAACGTGGCCGGCTCGCTGGAGCTGATCAGCGCGATGCGCGCGGCGGGCGTGCGCAAGCTGGTGTTCTCCTCCACCGCCGCCACCTACGGCGAGCCGGAGGCGGTGCCGATCGCCGAGACCGCCCGCACCGCGCCGACCAACACCTACGGTGCCACCAAGCTCGCGGTGGACCACCTGATCACCAGCGAGGCCGTCGCCCACGGCCTGGCCGCCGTCTCGCTGCGCTACTTCAACGTGGCCGGCGCGTACGGCGCCTACGGCGAGCGCCACGACCCCGAGTCGCACCTGATCCCGCTGGTCTTCCAGGCCGCGCTGGGCCAGCGTCCGCACATCGCGGTGTACGGCGACGACTACCCGACCCCGGACGGCACCTGCATCCGCGACTACATCCACGTCGCGGACCTGGCCGAGGCGCACCTGCTGGCGCTGGACGCCGCCAAGCCGGGCGAGCACCTGATCTGCAACCTGGGCAACGGCAGCGGCTTCTCGGTGCGCGAGGTGATCGAGTCGGTCAAGCGCGTCACCGGCCGGGAGATCCCGGTGCAGGTGGCCGGTCGCCGGGCCGGCGACCCGGCCGTGCTGGTGGCCTCCGCCGAGCGCGCCCACCAGGCGCTGGGCTGGACGCCGCGCCGCCCGAGCCTGGACGACATCGTCGCCGACGCCTGGAAGTTCACCCTGGAGAAGAACGCCGGCTGACCACGGGCGAGTCGGGACGGCCCCGGGGTGCGGAAAGCACCCCGGGGCCGACGGACCGATCAAGTCCGGCCACTCACGCACCTCCTGGCGAAACTTCACCAAACCACCACGGATGGGTTTCCCGGCCCGTACGCTGAGTGCGGTACCCGTGGGGGCCGGCGCCCATGCGGCCTCACCGGCTGACCGGTGGGCGGGCGGAGCGACGGGTCCGGAGCACGCACGCCGGACCGGTCCCCGCTCCCGGGCTCGGGCGCGCTGAGCAGGGGGGTAGTGACGATGGGGCGGATCCGGGTCCTGGTGGTCGACGACCACCGGATCTTCGCCGAGGCACTGGCCGCGGCCCTCGCCGCCGAGCCCGACGTGGAGGTGGGCGCGGCCGGCAGCGCGGCCGCCGCCGAACGGGCGCTGGAGCGCGCCGCCGCCGAGGGGCGGGCCTACGACGTGGCGCTGATCGACGCCGACCTGGGGGCCGAGGCCGCGGGCGCGCGGGCCCGGCCCGGCGCCGAGCCGGCCGAGGAGGCCCGGCGCCGCCCGGCCCAGGCCGTACCGCCGCCGCGCCGGTCTGCGGTCCAGGCCGTGGTCCCCACGGCCGTCGCCCGCCCGGCCGACCGGCTGAGCCCCGACCAGCCGCGGGCCGACCAGCTCAGAGCCGTCTCCCCGCCCCCTGACGGCATCTCCCTGCTCGGCCGGCTCCGCCGCGCCCACCCCGGGCTGCGCGCCGTCGTCCTGGCCATCGCCGACGACCCGCACCGCGCCGCCCGGGCACTGCACGCGGGGGCCACCGGCTGGGTGGCGAAGGAGAGTTCACTGGCCCGGCTGCTCGCAGTGGTCCGGGGCGTGCTGCGGGACGAGACGCATCTGCCGCCCGCGCTGCTCACCGGGGTGATCCGCGAGCTCACCACCGCCCGGCGGGACCGCACCGAGAGCGAGCGGCTGGTCGACACCCTCACCCCGCGGGAGAAGCAGATCCTGCGCTGCATGGTCGCGGGGCTGGGTCGGCAGGCCGTCGCCGAGCGGCTCTACCTGTCGCCGCACACGGTCCGGACCCACATGCAGAACGTGCTCGGAAAGCTCGGGGTGCACTCGACGCTGGCCGCCGTCGCGGTCGCCCGCCGGGCCGGGGTCAGCCCCGCCGAACCGGCGGTACCGCCGTCCGTCGCCTCCGCCCCGTAAACGGCCCCGAACGGCGGCCCCTGAGAACGGCGGCGGCCCCGAACGGCGGCGGCCCCTGAACGGCGTCGCCCGAACGACAGCGGAAGGCTCAGCCCGGGATGTTGTCGAACGGTGCGACCAGCAGCCGCAGCAGCGCGGCGAGTTCGCCCTGCTGGTCGGAGCTGAGCTGGGCCAGGAGTTCGCGCTCGTGCGCGAGCAGTCCGGCCAGTGCCTGGTCGGCGCGGTCGCGGCCGTCGTCGGTGAGCCGGACCAGGACGCCGCGCCGGTCGTCCGGGTCGGGCAGGCGCTTGACCAGGCCCTTGCCGGTGAGGCGGTCGATCCGGTTGGTCATGGTGCCGGACGTGACCAGGGTCTGGGTGAGCAGCTGGCCGGGGGAGAGCTGGTACGGGGGGCCGGCCCGCCGCAGGGCGGTCAGGACGTCGAACTCCCAAGGCTCCAGGCCGTGCTCGGCGAATGCGGTGCGGCGGGCGCGGTCGAGGTGCCGGGCGAGCCGGCTGACCCGGCTGAGCACCTCAAGCGGCTCCACGTCGAGGTCGGGGCGCTCTCGGCGCCACGCTGCGACCAGCCTGTCGACCTCGTCCTCCATGACGATCAGTGTATCGGTGGATGTGTCGATGTGAAGTCTCTTGACATCGAGAAATGTGCCCGCGAGGCTTCATCGAGATATCTTGATGTCGAGATACCTGCGAGGTGAGCCATGACCACCCCCGTCTGGGACCCGGCGCAGTACCTGCGCTTCGCCGACGAACGCACCCGCCCGCTGCGCGAACTGACCGCCCGCGTCCCCGCCCTCCCGGATCCGGACGACGCCGTGATCCTCGACATCGGCTGCGGCCCGGGCAACTCCACCGCCGTCCTGCGCGAACGCTGGCCGCAGGCCCGGATCACCGGAGTCGACAACTCCGCCCCGATGCTCGCCACCGCCCGCGCCGAGGGCGAACCCACCGCCGACTACCTGCTCGCCGACGCCCGCGAGTACGACCCGGCCCCGGCCCGACCGGACCTGATCGTCTCCAACGCCACCCTGCAGTGGATCGACGGTCACCTCGACCTGATCCCGCGCTGGGCCGCCGCGCTGCGCCCGGGCGGAGTGGTCGCCTTCCAGGTCCCCGGCAACTTCGAGGCACCCAGCCACACCCTGCTCGCCGAACTGCGCCGCAGCCCGCGCTGGCGCGACACCCTCGGCGCCGACGCCGTCCGCTCCGGCGTCCACCCGCCCGAGCGCTACCTCGACGCCCTCGCCGCCGCCGACTGCCTCCCCGACGTCTGGGAGACCACCTACCGCACCCTGCTCCCCGGGCCGGACCCGGTGCTGGAGTGGGTGAAGGGCAGCGCGCTGCGGCCCGTCCTCACCCGGCTCGCCGACCCGGCCGACCGGGCCGCCTTCCTCGCCGAGTACGGGCGGCTGCTGCGCGAGGCCTACCCGGCCGGGCCGTACGGGACGGTCTTCCCGTTCCGGCGGATCTTCGCGGTCGGGGTGAAGCGGTAGCCGGGGTGAAGCGGTGGTCGGGGTGAAGCGGTGGTCGGGGTGAAGCGGTGGTCGGGGTACGGGGCGGGGGCGAAGCGGGGCCCGGCGCGGGCTCAGCCCTTGCGGTCGCCGACCAGCTTCGGGTGCCGCTCCAGGCCCTCCAGCCCGTGCCAGGCCAGGTTCACCAGGTGTGCCGCCACCGTCGCCTTGTCCGGCTTGCGGACCTCCAGCCACCACTGGCCGGTCAGCGCGACCATCCCGACCAGCATCTGCGAGTACATCGGGGCCAGCCGGGCGTCGAAGCCGCGGGACTTGAACTCCAGGCCCAGGATGTCCTCGACCTGGGTGGCGATGTCGCTGATCAGCGAGGCGAAGGTGCCGGTCGACTGGGCCACCGGCGAGTCCCGGACCAGGATCCGGAAGCCGTCCGTCGAGGTGTCGATGTAGTCCATCAGCGCGAACGCGGCCTGCTCCAGCAGCTCGCGCGAGTGCCCCCCGGTGAGCGCCCCCGTCACCATGTCCAGCAGTAGTTGCATCTCGCGGTCCACCACCACCGCGTACAGCCCCTCCTTGCCGCCGAAGTGCTCGTACACCACGGGCTTCGACACCCCGGCGCGCTCGGCGATCTCCTCCACCGAGGTGCCGTCGTAGCCGCGCTCCGCGAAGACCGTCCGGCCGATCTCCAGCAGCTGCTCCCGGCGCTGCTTGCCGGTCATCCGGACCCGGCCGCCTCGGCGGCGCGGGGCCGAGGCGGCCGCGCCCCCGTCCGCGCCCCGTTCCGAGCCCCCGTTGGCGGGCGTGCCCGCCGGTGCAGCGGCCCGCGGACGGGCCGGCGCCGTTCCGGGCGCCGCGTCCGTCCGCGTGCTGTGGTGACCGCCTGTGCTGTCTGCGCTGCTCCCGTTCACCCCTACATCATGCTGGAAGTGCCGCCTCATGCGGCGCGGCGGGCGGCGATCCGCTGTGCGTCCGGCCAGCGGACGTCCCGGACCCAGCCGGCCAGCTCGAACCAGCGGATCAGCCGGGCCGAGGAGTCGATCTGCCCGCGGAGCACCCCGTGCCGGGCCGCGGTCGGGTCGGCGTGGTGCAGGTTGTGCCAGGACTCGCCGCAGGAGAGCACCGCCAGCCACCAGACGTTGCCGGAGCGGTCCCGGGAGCGGAACGGGCGCCGGCCCACCGCGTGGCAGATCGAGTTGATCGACCAGGTGACGTGGTGCAGCAGCGCCACCCGGACCAGCGCCCCCCAGAAGAAGGCGGACAGCGCACCCTCCCAGGACAGGCTCACCAGGCCGCCGATCAGTGCGGGCAGCAGCAGCGAGATCATGGTCCAGAGCCAGAACAGCCGGGAGATCCGCCTCATGGCCGGGTCGCGGACCAGGTCCGGGGCGTACTTGAGCTGCGGGGTCTGCTCCTCGTCGAACATCCAGCCCATGTGCGCCCACCACAGGCCCTTGATCAGGGCCGGGACGCTCTCGCCGTACCGCCAGGGCGAGTGCGGGTCGCCGTCCTTGTCGCTGAACCGGTGGTGCTTGCGGTGGTCGGCCACCCAGCGCACCAGCGGGCCCTCGACCGCCAGGCTGCCGGCGATCGCCAGCACCAGGCGCATCGGGCGGTTGGCCTTGAAGGCGCCGTGGGTGAAGTAGCGGTGGTAGCCGACGGTGACGCCGTGGCAGGTCAGGAAGTACATGGCGACGGTGATCGCCGCGTCCGTCCACCCCAGCCCCCACCCCCAGGCCACCGGCACGGCGGCGGCCAGCGCGGCGAACGGCACGAGGATGAACAGTGCGAGTGCGACGCGTTCGGCGAGGCCCTGTTTCTCCCCGCCACGGGTGGCGGACAGCCGGGTCGCTGCGTCGGCGGAGGGATCGGGGAGTGCGGCGCCCCCCGGGTGCGCCTCGCCTGCCTGGATGGTCATGGGGCGTCCCTTCGCGGCGTCCCTTGAACGGGACAGAGCGGAGCCTACGTTGGCGTAACCTACGGAATCGTAGGTTGCGCTCCGTGCTCGGGGGAACACATCGCCACGCGGCGCTTGAGTGAATTCACCCGACTGGATGGATGAACCCGGGGCCCGGCATGTTCGATCGGCTCCGGCGGATCGGGGCTTGCGGATCGGGCTTGTTGATACCCACGGGAGGGTCGACTCGGGTAGGGTCTGACACGACTGTCCGCCGTGGTGTAATGGCAGCACAGGGCCCTTTGGAGGCCTTTGTCTGGGTTCGAATCCTAGCGGCGGAGCCTTTGCACGCCTCGGGTTCGGGCGTTTCCCCCCTCGCCGGTATTGTCGGTGCTGCTCGGCGGACTGTGCGAATGGCGACCGGCCTGGGTCCGGGCCGGGCCTGCCCTCCCTCTCTGTGAACCTACTGAGGAGCCTCCCCGCATGGGTGCCAATTCGCTTGCCGCCGTTGTCGTGCTCGCCGCCGGTGGCGGGACCCGGATGAAGTCGAACAAGCTGCCCAAGGTGCTGCACGAGGTCTGCGGGCGCTCGCTGGTGGGTCACGCGGTGTCGGCGGCCGGTGAACTGGCGCCGGAGCAGCTCGTCGTGGTGGTCGGCCACCAGCGCGAGCAGGTGGAGGAGCACCTGGCGGCGCACTACCCGGCGGTGCGGCCGGTGGTGCAGGAGGAGCAGAACGGGACCGGGCACGCGGTGCGCACGGCGCTGGAGGCGCTGGCCGCGGACGACGTGGTGCTGGACGGCACCGTGATCGTGACCGCCGGTGACTCGCCGCTGCTGACCGGGCAGACCCTGCGTCGACTGGCCGACGCCCACGCCGCGCAGCAGAACGGGGTCACCGTGCTGACCGCCGTCGTTCCCGCGCCCTTCGGCTACGGCCGCATCCTGCGCGACGAGGACGGCACCGTCGCCGCGATCGTCGAGGAGCGGGACGCCAGCGACACCCAGCGTGCGATCACCGAGATCAACTCGGGCGTCTTCGCCTTCGACGCCAAGCTGCTGGTCGAGGCGCTGGCCGAGCTCACCACGGACAACTCGCAGGGCGAGGAGTACCTGACCGACACCCTGGAGATCCTGCGCAAGGCCGGACACCGGGTCGGCGCCGTGGTCGCCGAGGACCACCGGGACATCCTGGGCATCAACGACCGGGTCCAGCTGGCGCAGGCCCGCCGGTTGCTGAACGACCGCCTGCTGGAGCGGGCGATGCGCGCGGGAGTCACCGTGGTAGACCCGGCGACCACCTGGTTCGACGTGCAGGTCTCGTACGAGCCGGACGCCGTGGTGCTGCCGAACACCCAGCTGCAGGGCGCCACCCACCTGGGCGAGGGCTGCGAGGTGGGCCCGAACTCCACCCTGAAGGACACCCTGATCGGCGCCGGCGCCCGTGTGAGCAACACCACGTCCGACCGCGCCGAGGTCGGCGAGCTGGCCATCGCCGGCCCGTACGCCTACCTGCGGCCGGGGGCGAAGCTGGCCCGCAAGGCGAAGGTCGGCACCTACGTCGAGGTGAAGAACTCCGAGCTGGGCGAGGGCGTCAAGGTGCCGCACCTCTCCTACATCGGCGACGCCACCATCGGCGAGGGCACCAACATCGGCGCGGCCTCGGTCACCGTGAACTACGACGGGGTCAACAAGCACCGCACGGTCATCGGCGCGCACTGCCGCACCGGCTCGGACAACATGTTCATCGCCCCGGTCACCATCGGTGACGGCGCCTACACCGGCGCGGGCTCGGTGATCACCAGCGACGTCCCGGCGGGCGCACTGGGCGTGAACCGGGCGCAGCAGCGCAACATCGAGGGTTGGGTCGAGCGCAAGCGCCCCGGGACCACGTCCGCCCAGGCCGCGAAGGCTGCGACGGACGGGGCCGCTGAGGCCTGACGAGCCGGGCGGTGCGCCCGCGGGGCGGTCCCGGGGCGGACGGTTTCCGCGCGGGCGCGTAACCTTGAGGACATACGTGCGCCACCGGGCTTACCGCCCCTGTCCAGGCGTACCGAGAATTCCCTGATCCCCGTGAGTGCGGGCTGCGCCTGCCCTCCACGGGGACGGGGTTCAGCGTCCGCAAACGCGAGGAGACGGTGCAGTGAGCGGGATCACGACGTCGGGTGAGAAGAAGCTGAAGCTCTTCTCCGGCCGTGCCCACCCGGAACTGGCGAAGGAGGTGGCCGAGGCGCTGGGGGCCGAGCTGGTCCCGACCAAGGCCCTGGACTTCGCCAACGGCGAGATCTACGTCCGTTTCCTGGAGTCGGCGCGCGGTGCGGACTGCTTCGTGATGCAGAGCCACACGGCTCCCATCAACCAGTGGATCATGGAGCAGCTGATCATGATCGATGCTCTGAAGCGGGCCTCCGCCCGGAGCATCACCGCGATCCTGCCGTTCTACGGGTACGCCCGTCAGGACAAGAAGCACCTGGGTCGCGAGCCCATCTCGGCCCGCCTGGTCGCCGACCTGCTGCGCCAGGCCGGTGCCGACCGCCTGATGGCCGTGGACCTGCACACCGCGCAGATCCAGGGCTTCTTCGACGGCCCGGTGGACCACCTGTTCGCGCTGCCGCTGCTGGCGGACTACGTGGGCGAGCGGGTCGACCGCTCCAAGCTGACCATCGTCTCGCCGGACGCCGGCCGGGTGAAGGTCGCCGACCAGTGGTGCGACCGCCTGGATGCCCCGCTGGCGATCATCCACAAGCGCCGCGACATCACCCAGGCCAACACCATCCTGTCGGCCGAGGTCGTCGGTGACGTCAAGGGCCGGGTCTGCGTCCTGGTCGACGACATGATCGACACCGCCGGCACCATCTGCGCCGCCGCCGACGCGCTGTTCGAGAACGGCGCGGCGGACGTCCTGGTGGCCGCCACCCACGGCGTGCTCTCCGGCCCGGCCGCGGACCGGCTGAAGAACTCGCGGGTGAGCGAGTTCGTGTTCACCAACACGCTGCCCACCCCGGCGCAGCTCCAGCTGGACAAGATCACCACGCTGTCCATCGCCCCCTCGATCGCGGCCGCGATCCGCGAGGTGTTCGAGGAGGGTTCGGTCACGAGCCTCTTCGAGGGCGTGCACTGACGAAGGCCCCGCGCGGCGGCCCCGGTCCCTCGTGGGCCGGGGCCGCCGCCGATTTCGCGGGAGGGCGCCGATGCGGTTAGACTCGTGCAACTGCTCGGCGAGGGATGCCGTGTGCCTGCTGGACGGGCACCGACACCGTGATCGACGCGCTGCCGGTGGCGGATTCCGTCCGCCGGCAGAGGCCGTTGCCGCCGAGTGACCCCCGAACGTACTGAGGGTGTGGTCCCGGCGGTTTTTCGCGTTGCCTGCACCCCCGCGCCAGTCTTCACGAGGAGTGCAGTCGTGTCCGAGATCCGCCTTGCCGCTGAGACCCGTACCGAGTTCGGCAAGGGTGCCGCCCGTCGCGCCCGCCGCGCCGGCTTCGTCCCCGGTGTCGTCTACGGCCACGGCCACGCCCCGGTTCACCTGAACCTGCCCGGCCACGACCTGATGATGGCCCTCAAGACCCCGAACGCCCTGCTGGTCGTCCCGATCGACGGCAAGGACGAGTACGTGCTGCCGAAGGCCGTCCAGCGCGAGGCCATCAAGCGCACCATCGAGCACGTCGACCTGCTGCTGGTCAAGCGTGGCGAGAAGGTCACCGTCGAGGTCCCGGTCCACACCGAGGGCGAGCTGGCCGCGGGCGGCAACCTGCTGGAGCACGTCCTGCAGGCCCTGCCGATCGAGGCCGAGGCCACCCACCTGCCCGAGGCTGTCACCGTCTCGATCGAGGGCCTGGAGGCCGGTGCCTCGGTCCACGCCAAGGACATCGTCCTGCCGGCCAACATCTCGCTGGCCGTCGACGCCGACGCCGTCGTGCTGCAGGTCATCGCCGCCCAGGCCGCCCCGGCCGAGGAGGAGGCCGCCGAGGCCGAGGGCGCCGAGGCCTGAGCCTCCTAGCGCTTAACTGCTGAGACCGCTGCCCCGGTCGCTCCCGCTGGAGCGCCCGGGGCAGCGGTGTGTCCGGGATGATGACGTCGAGCGCTAAGGCGAGGAGAGCAAGGAATGGCTGAGGAGTACGACGGGCCCTGGCTGGTGGTGGGGCTGGGCAACCCGGGGGAGCAGTACGCCCGGAACCGGCACAACATCGGCTTCATGGTGGTGGACCTGCTGGCGCAGCGGATGGGCGCGAAGTTCAAGGCGCACAAGAGCCGGGCGCAGGTGGCCGAGGGCCGACTGGCGGGCAAGCGGGTGGTGCTGGCCAAGCCGATGTCCTTCATGAACCTCTCCGGCGGGCCGGTGACGGCGCTGCGGGACTTCTACAAGGTGCCGGCCTCGGCGCTGATCGCCGTCCACGACGAGCTGGACGTCGACTACGCGGCGCTGCGGCTGAAGCTGGGCGGCGGGGACAACGGTCACAACGGCCTGAAGTCGATCACCAAGTCGCTGGGGCCGGACTACCACCGGGTGCGCTGCGGGATCGGTCGTCCGCCGGGCCGGATGGAGGTCGCGGACTTCGTGCTGAAGGACTTCTCCTCGACCGAGCGCAAGGAACTGGAGTGGTTCGTGGACCGCTCGGCGGACGCGGTGGAGGCGCTGCTGTCCGAGGGGCTGGAGCGGGCGCAGGGCACGTACAACTCCTGACTGGCCGTCATGGGCGTGCTGTGCGCGGTACACAACAGTCGTACAACGCTTGCCGTTCCAAACCTGAATCCATGTGAGAACCCTGTGCGGGATCGGATACCGTCGGCCTGGTACGCGAACGGGTCCTGGGGAGTTCTCGATGCGGAGATTGCGTCCGGTCCGCCGACTTCGGCGGCTCCGGGTGGTCCGGCTGAAGCAGCTCGGACGACGAGTCGGTACGGCCGGTGCGCTGGGGGCGGCCGGAGTGTTGTTGTCCAGCGGCGCGGTGGCGCACGCCGATCCGGTGGCGGAGCCGGATCCGGCGGTCTCGCCGGAGCCCGCGGCGGCGCAGTTCGCTCCGGTGCTCGGCGACTCGGTCGGGCCGGACGCCGGGCTGCTGGCGGTCGGCGGCGGCCTGGTGGTCGTGGCCGGCGGCGCCGCGCTGTGGCTGAAGCGGCGGCGCGCGGGCGAGCCCGCGGAGTAGGAACGTGACGTGAGGGGCCGGTGTCCACGGAAGTGGGCGCCGGCCCTTCGCCGTCCTGTCATCCGTTTCCGGCGGGCGGGGCGTCATGAGGGTATGAAGCGCGAATCGATGCGCCCGGGGGGTTCCGGATCCGACCCGTTCGACGAGTTCGTCGCGGCGCGGTACCAGGCCCTCCTGCGGGGGGCGTACCTGATCACCGGGGATGTTCACGACGCCCGGGACCTGTTGCACGACGCCCTGGCCCGGGTGTACCCGAAGCGGGCGGCGATCCGGGATCCGGGTGCGGCCGAGGGGTACGTCCGCCGGACGATGGTCCGCACCCACGTCTCGCGGTGGCGCCGGACCAGACGCGAGGTACTGACCTCCGCACTGCCGGACGGACCGGCGGCCCAGGAGGCCGAGCGGGACGAGCAGTTGGCGGTGGCGATGGCCGGGCTGCCCCGGCGGCAGCGCGCGGCGGTGGTGCTCCGTTACTACCTGGACCTGTCCGTCGCGCAGGTGGCGGGGGAGCTGGGGTGCTCGGTGACCACGGCGAAGACCCACCTGGCACGGGGGATCAAGGCGCTTCGACAGGAACTGGAACCGACGAGGGAGTTGGTGGGGCGTGAGCGCTGAGAACGAGTTCGAGGAGGAGCTGACCGTCCGGCTCGGGACGCGCGCGGCGGGGATCGGCGGCATCCCGCCACTGGCCGAGCTGCGTGAGGAGGGGCGGCGACGAGCACGGCGCCGGGGGGTGGTGCGGGCGGTCACGGCGGTGGCGGTGCTGGCCGTCGGCGCGGGGGCGCTGACGCAGCTGGGCGGCGGTTCCGGGACCGGCCGTACGGGCGCGGCGGGGGCGGGCGTCGCTCTGGTGAGCCCGACGACAGGTGGGACGGACGCGGGGCCGGAGGCCGTGATCCTGAGTTGCGCGAAGGGACCCACGTCCATGCGGACACCGGGCTGGCATCAGCACCCGACCCGGATGCCGTCGGGGGCGCCCTCGTCGGGCTTTCCGTCGTCGGGTGTCCCGTCGTCGGGGGCGCCGTCCACCGGCGTCCCCTCGTCGGGATCTCCGTCGTCCGGTGTCCCGTCGTCGGGGGCGCCGTCCACCGGCGTCCCCTCGTCGGGGATGCCTTCGTCCAATGTGCCGTCCTCCGGAACACCGTCCTCCGGTGTCCCGTCGTCCGGTCACCGGTCGGCCTGGCCCGCGTCCTCGGGCTCACCGTCGTCGTTGTCGTCGGCCGATCTGGCGAACATCGAGCTGGGGCGGGCGGGTACGGCCGTGGAGATGACGGCGATCATGAACGTGGTGTTCCGCGAGCACTATTTCGGTACCTGCCGCGATGCGGGCACGAACACGCTCTACGTGATGCGGGTCCCGGGCAGCGACCTGGACGTCGCCGCGACCCGGGCGGTGGCCGACCGGCCCTGGGTGAAGCTTCAGTTCGTGGATGCGGCCGGTTCGCGTGACCAGCTGATGGCGTTCGCCGCCCGGATCCGGGCGGACACCGGGGAGTGGCGGTCCAAGGGTGTGGAGATCGAGGCGGTGACGCTCGCCGTCGACGGCACCGGAGTGGTGGTCGACACTCCGCAGTGGGCGTCCGCAGGTGCGGAGATCAAGGCGAAGTACGGCTCCCTGGTGGCCGAGGTCCGTTAGGGCCCGCCTGACGCGAAGGGCCGGTGCCTCCACGGAGGCACCGGCCCTCGGCGTTCCGGCGTCAGCCGGTGTTGCGCAGGCCGGCGGCGATGCCGTTGACGGTCAGCAGCAGCGCGCGGGCGCGCAGCGGGTCCTCGCTGCGGCCGGCCGTGACCTCCTCGCGCTGGCGGCGCAGCAGCGCGACCTGGAGGTAGGAGATCGGGTCGAGGTAGGCGTCGCGGACGGTGAAGGTCTGCTTCAGCACCGGGTTGTGCTCCAGCAGTTCGCTCTCGCCGGTGAGCCGCAGGACCTCGCGCAGGGTGAGGTCGTGCTCGGCGACGATCTGGTCGAAGATGTGGTGCAGCTCGGTGGGTACCAGCTGCTCGACGTAGTGGCGGGCGATCCGCAGGTCGGTCTTGGCCAGCGTCATGGCGACGTTGGACAGGAAGTTGCGGAAGAAGTGCCACTGGCCGTGCATCTCGTCCAGCACGTCGCCGAGGCCGGCCTCGCGGGCGGCGGCGAGGCCGGAGCCGACGCCGTACCAGCCGGGGACGATCTGACGGGACTGGGTCCAGCCGAACACCCACGGGATGGCCCGCAGGCCGTCCAGGCCGGCGCCGGAGTCGGGGCGGCGGGACGGGCGGGAGCCCAGGTGCAGCGAGGCGAGCTGGTCGACCGGGGTGGCGGCGAAGAAGTACTTCGGCAGGTCCTCCTGGTCGACCAGGGCCCGGTAGGAGGTGTGGGCGGCCTCGGAGACCTGGTCCATCGCGGCGTCCCAGCGGGCCAGTTCCTCGGGGGCCTGGCGCGGGGCGGTGTGCAGCGCGGAGGCGGCCAGGGTGGCGGAGAGGGTCAGCTCCAGGTTCTCCCGGGCGAGGGAGGGGAGCAGGTACTTGTCGGAGATGACCTCGCCCTGCTCGGTGACCTTGATCTCGCCCTCCAGGGTGCCCCAGGGCTGGGCCAGGATGGCCTCGTGCGAGGGGCCGCCGCCGCGGCCGACGGTGCCGCCGCGGCCGTGGAAGAGGCGCAGCCGGATGCCGTAGCGGTGGGCGACGTCGCGCAGTCGGCGCTGGGCGCGGTGGATCTCCCACTGGGAGGTGGTGATGCCGCCGAACTTGGAGGAGTCGGAGTAGCCGAGCATGACCTCCTGGACGTCGCCGCGCAGCGAGACGAGCAGGCGGTAGGAGGGGTCGGAGAGCATCTCGTCCAGGATGCGGTCGGCCTGCTGGAGCTCGTCGGTGGTCTCCAGCAGCGGCACGATGCCGATCTTGGCGATGCCGGCGTGCAGGTCGATCAGGCCGGCCTCGCGGGCCAGCACGGTGGCGGCGAAGACGTCGTCGGCGCCCTGGCACATCGAGATGATGTAGCTCTCGACGATCTCGTCGCCGAAGCGCTCGAAGCCCTCGCGGATGGTGTTGAAGACGCCGAGGGTCTTGGTGCCGGCCTCGTCCAGCGGCGCCGGGGTGGGGGCGAGCGGGCGGCGCGAGCGCAGCTCCTTGGCGAGCAGCTTCTGCCGGTACTCGCGGGGCATGTCGGCGTAGCGCCAGGCCTCCTCGCCGAGGCGGTCGAAGAGCTGGCCGAGGGCGTGGTGGTGGGCCTCGGCGTGCTCGCGCACGTCCATGGTGGCGAGCTGGAGGCCGAAGGCCTCGATGGTGTTGATGGCACGGGCCAGGCGGCCGTCGGCGATCAGTTCGCCGCGGTGGGCGCGCAGCGAGTCCTGGATCAGCCGCAGGTCGGCGATCAGCTCGCGGGTGCCGAGGTAGTCGCGGCCCTCGATGTGCGGGGTGCCGCCGGCCAGCCGCTCGCGGGTGTTCTCCAGCTTGAGCCGGATGCAGGTGGCCTTGAGGCGGTAGGGCTCCTCGGCGTTCATCCGCTTGTAGCGGGGGCTGAGTTCGGGGAGCCGGTGCAGGTCGGTGTTGAGCGAGGCGAGCAGCTCGACCGAGGCGCCGGCCAGCCGCTCGGAGGTGGAGAGGGTGTTGCGCAGGTCGTCGATGGCGTCGAGGGCGTCCTTGATGCCGTACTCGTGCTGGAGGTTGAGGACGTCCCAGGTGACCTGAGGGGTGACGTTGGGGTTGCCGTCGCGGTCGCCGCCGATCCAGGTGCCGAAGGTCAGCGGGCGGACGCCGTCGGGCAGGCCCAGGCCGACCCGGGCGAGCTCCTCGTGCAGCTCCTCCAGCACCTCGGGGACGGCCTCGCGGTAGAGCTCGTCCAGGTAGTAGACGGCGTTGCGGGCCTCGTCGGTGGGCTCGGGGCGGGCGATGCGCAGCTCGTCGGTCTGCCAGAGCAGGTCGATGACCTCGGCCAGGCGGCGGTCGGCGGAGCGCTTGGCGCTGCTGGTGCGGGCCGGGCCGGCGGCGGCGAGGCCGGAGGTGAGCTCCTCGCGGTGGATGCGGTCGAGGAGTTCGCCGATCCGGCGCAGCTTGTTGAGCACGCTGCGGCGGGCGGCCTCGGTGGGGTGGGCGGTGAAGACCGGGCGGACCGCGAGGTGGGCGAGAGTGTCCCGGAGGTGCTTGGGGTCGGCCTCGGCGAGCTGGTCGGCGGTCTGGGCGAGCAGCGAGCCCTCGCGGGCGCGGCGGGTGGCGAACTCGCGGCCGCGGTGCACCTGCTCGGTGACGTTGGCGAGGTGGAAGTAGGTGGAGAACGCGCGGACCAGCTTGGCGGCGGTGTCCAGGTCGATGTCGGAGAGGAGTTCGGCGGTGGCCTCGCCGTCGGTGCGGCTGAGCAGACGGACTTGTTCGACCAGGCCCAGCAGCTGGGGGCCCTCCTGGCGGACCAGCGTCTCGCCGAGCAGGTCGCCGAGGCGGCGGATGTCCGCACGCAGGGCGGCGTTGTCGGCGATGGCGGTGGGGCTGTCCGCCGGGTTGGGGACCGGAGCGGTCACGGCTGGCTCCCTGTGGTGGTGGGGTTCGGCAACGGCTCATCGTCACAGGTCCACGCGCAGTGCGGAGGGTGTGACGCGTGCGGACCGCGCTGTCCGACGCGACCAGCATAGGTGTCGGGGCGGTCGCTGTCCGCGAGGTGGCCGGATGGCGGACAAGCCCGCCGAAAAGCACCTGTGGTCTGGACCAATTGAGCGGTTCGCGAGGTGTACCGGGTTATCCCGGTGGGGAGGGGGAGGGGTTGCCGCTTAGGCTGTCACGCATGAGCAAGTCGCCTGGGGAGCGCGTGCCGGTCCGGTCGTTCTGGTGGTGGAAGCGGCCGCGGAGCGCCTTCCTGGACATCGTGCTGGCGCTGTTGGCCGCGCTGGAGTGCTCAGCCAGCACGGTCGCCTTCCTGGGCGCCCGGGTGCACCTGTCCGGCGCGGGCACGGTCGCGATCGCGGTGCTCGGCACGCTGGCGGGCGGCTCGCTGGTGCTGCGCCGGAGGTGGCCGGCCGTACCGGTGCTGGTGACCCTGGTGCTGATGCCCGGGATGCTCGGGGTGCTGCTGCTGGTGGTGTCGCTGTACACGCTGGCGGAGACCTGGGAGTGGCCCACGCGGCGCTGGCGGGTGGTGGCGCTGGCGGTGCTGGCCTTCGGCGAGGCGGTCGCAGTGATGATGGTGTCGATGCTGACACCGGGCGACTCGACGGTGGAGCAGCCGGCGCTCTGGGTCCAGGTGCTGATAGCGGTGCTGGTGGCGGTCGGGCTGACCGTTCCGCCGGTGGTGACCGGACTGTACGTGGGGGCGCGGCGGCGGCTGATCGAGTCCCTCAAGGACCGCGCCCACGGCCTGGAGACCGAACTGGACCTGCTGGCCGAGCAGGCGCAGGAGCGCGCCCGCCGGGCCCGGCTGGAGGAGCGCACCCGGATCGCCCGGGAGATGCACGACGTGGTGGCGCACCGGGTGTCGCTGATGGTGGTGCACGCCGGGGCGCTGGAGCGGATCGTCGGCAAGGATCCGGAGAAGGCCGCGCAGAGCGCCAAGTTGATGGGCGAGGTGGGCCGGCAGGCGCTGAACGAGCTGCGCGAGATCCTCGGCGTGCTGCGGATGGACGACGAGCGGCAGCCGGAGCCGGACTCGCTGGTCGGGCTGCCCCGGCTGGTCGACCAGTCCCGGGCAGCCGGGATGGCGGTGACCCTGACGGTCAGCGGCAGCCGGCAGGAGTTCACCGGGGAGGCCGAGCAGACCGCGTACCGGGTGGTCCAGGAGGGGCTGACCAACGCCCACAAACACGCGGGCGGGGCGCAGGTGTCCGTCCTGCTCGCGTACGCGCCGAACGGGGTGCGGGTGAGCGTGGTGAACGCCTGCCCGGGCGGGGAGCGGGGTGCGGCGCAGTTGCCCAGCGGCGGGAACGGGCTGGTCGGCATGCGCGAGCGGGTGGTCGCGCTCGGCGGCACCTTCTCGGCCGGACCGGAGGCGGACGGCGGGTTCCGGGTCGAGGCGGTGCTGCCGTCCAGGCTGGCGGTCCGGGCGAACCGGCTGGGCTGACGGGTCGGCCGGGTTGGCCGGGTTGGCGAACCGGCTGGGCTGACGGGTCGGCCGGGTTGGCCGGGTTGGCGAACCGGCTGGGCTGACGGGTCGGCCGGGCTAGGAGTGCTCCTCCGCGGTGCGCAGCCGTTCCGGGGCGGTGCCCAGGATCAGGGCGCTGATCGCCTGGTCGATGCCATGGCCGAGGAACCACTCGCCGGTGTGGTCCAGGCTGTAGACGCGGCCCTCCTGGTCGACGGCCAGCAGCGCCTGCCCGTACGCCTCCTCGCCGAGCGGGGCGAGCTGGGTGCCGAGCGCCCGGCCGAGGTCGAACAGGGTGCGCGGCTGGTGGAGGCCGCACAGCGGGTCGATCAGGAACGGGGTGCGGGCCAGCTGGCGGCCCGGGCCGGACAGGTCGAAGGCGAGGCCGCCGAACTCGGCCCAGGCCTCCACCGCGGCCGGGAACACCGCGTGCGGGACGCCGCCGGACCCGTCGTACCCGGCCAGGGTGTCGGCCCACTCCTCGGCCTGCCGGATCTGCCAGCGGCCGGGGTGCCAACCGGCCGCCTTGAGCTCGGCGGCGACGTCGGCGGGGAAGCGCGGGCGGGTCCGCCCGAGGGTGCCGGCCGAGGACAGGGTGGTCGGCGGCGGGGGCGGGCTGGGCGGATTCAGGGCGGACTCCGGGGATCGGGGACAGGGGGTGTACGAGGGGGCGGTCGGCGCGCGGATCAGCGCGCGGGCGGCCCGACGGCGACGCTCTGCACGGTGAAGTGCTCCAGCATCGGGGCACAGGAACGGCACGGCGGGGCGTGGGTGCCGTGTGCCGGGTCGCCCTCCTCGCGGATCCGCACGGTCGTCATCCGGGAGCCCTTGAGTGCCTTGCGGGCCTCGTTCAGGCTCATCGGCTTGCGGGCCGCTCGCTTCGAGCGCTTGCCGTCGACCGTGGTCAGGTACTGGGAGAGCAGGACGGCCTCCGGGCAGCGGCCGGTGAACCGCTCGCGGGCCTCGACCGGCAGGGTGTCCAGGAAGTCGCCGACCAGCGGGTGCAGGACCGGGCGGCGCTCGTCCTTGTCGCCCGCCAGGGTGTGCACCTCGCCGCCCTTGAGCGACAGCGCGGCGGCGACGGCGGGCAGCAGGCTGTCGCGGTGGTGGCGCAGCACGGGCGGGCCCGCCGGCTCACCGGTGGTCATGCGGTGTCCTCCTCCTCGTTCCCGGCGGTCCGGTTCCTGTTGGGTCCTGTTGGTCCTGGGCAAGCCTGTCATTTGACACCGACAAGCGCACAACCGGGGTGCGGGCGCGGCCGAACCGCCGTACGGCCGTCGCCTGATCGGCCGGTCGCCCGTCGGCATCCTGACGCGATCTCGGCCGGATCCGCACACCGCCATCACGACTTGTCCGCCAATCTACCGAAACCACCTCCGATGCGGAGCCGTGGCCGGTACGGTTCCGACAGCGCGCCGAAGGGGGCGCGGCCCGTCCACCTGTTCGGCCAACTCGCGCCGATGAAGGAACCGTTGGAGGCGGCCGACGACCGCCCGACGGTGGAGTGCGCGGCACAGTCCCGGGGCGCCCGGCAGTACGGGCGGGGCTGGGGGTGTTCACCGACGACGTGAACTCGCCGACGCCGTGCGGATGATCGGCGCCGGGTCGTACGGCCCCGTCCCGGTCCGTCCGCCGATGCACCCGCACCTCACGCGGGCACGGCAGTCGCGGGTCGTGGAGGTGTTGGGACGGGCTCCGGGTGCGGGGGTTCGGCCGGCGGGGTGACCCCCTAGGCTGGTGCCCAGCAAGCGCACCGAGAATTTGCAGCAGCCAGTGGGGGCTCCCAGATGACGACAGGTCGGCCCGGCGTCGCCGCCGCACCGAACGCGGCGTACGCAGGTCAGGTGGTGCATTTCCCGGATCCGGTCCGCGCGGAGCGGCACCCGGCCGGGGTCCGGGTGGACGAGTCCGGCTACCCGGACTTCGGCCCGTACGCCGCCGCGGTGGCCGAGGTCGCCGACCCGCCGGAGGGCTTCGGCGTGGACGAACTGCGGCTGACCGACTACGTCTCCGCCAACGCCGCGCTGTTCACCCAGGGCCACCCGCTCTGGGCCGACCTGGAGACCGCGGTGGCCACCCCGCCCGGCTGGACCTGGCACCACGCGGTCGGCCGGGCCGCCCCGGGCTGGCGGCGGATGGAGCTCGTCCCGGTCGAGGTGAAGGCCCTGCTGCGGCACCACGGCGGCCTGGCCACCTCGCCCGCCGACCACTCCCGCCGCGGCACCCGCCCGCTGCAGGAGCGCCGGCCCGTCCACTTCTCGTTGGCCAAGGACGGCGGCGACCCGATCGGCGTCCCCGAGGACCTGGTGCAGCGCGCCGAGGAGCGCCTCGGCTACCGGCTGCCCGGCGCCTACCGCACCTTCCTCAAGCTGGGCGGCGGCCGCGGCCCGGTCGGGGTGGCGCTGGACACCGAGCTGGGCATGCTGCTCGACCAGCCGTTCCTGACCCTCACCGAGGAGTACGGCACCGAGGACGTCGTGTACGCCAACAAGTGCCTGCGCGACCACCTCACCAAGGACTACCTGGGCATCGCCTACGTGCAGGGCGGCATTCTCGCGCTCAAGGTGCGCGGCGACCGGACCGGCTCGGTCTGGTTCCACCTGTACGACGACGCCCGCGACTCCGGCGCGCCGGAGGCCCCGGAGGACCGCTGCGCCCGGCTGCTGCTGCCCTGCGGGGACGACTTCGACGCCTTCCTGGTGCGGCTGGCCGGCAGCCCGCCGGAGCTGGAGACGGTCGCGGAGCTGATGGTGGACGGCGGGTTCGCCCGGGCCGTCCCGATGGGCTGACGCGCGTGGGCGCCGGGGTGCAGGTGGAACGGGGGACGAAGAGGATGCGGACAGGGGTGAACCGGGCGTGGTGACGTACGCGCAGGCGCATGAGATCGCCGAGGAGTGGATCAACGGCGGCGTGCCGCACGCGCAGCAGCGCGAGGTGCGGGTCCGGGAGTTCGACCTGGGCTTCGTCTGCTGGGCGGTCGCGCCCGCGGACGCGGCCGCCGGTACGGACGGCGGTGAGAGCGGCTCGGGTGAGGCGCGGCTGGTGATCGCCCGGGACTCGGGCGCCAGCACGCTCTGGCCCGCGCTGCCCGTCAACGAGGTGGTCCGGCAGTACGAAGAGGTGTACGGGCGGCCGGTCGCGGCCAACCCGGCCGGGGCGGCGAAGCCCGCACCGGGGCCGGTGGAGGCCACCTCCTTCCTGCTCAGCCCGCCGCAGTGGCTGCAGGAGGCGGGGGCCGCGGCGATCGCGGCGGAGGCGGAGAAGCTGGGGGCCGCTGCCGCCCCGGCCGCTGCCGCCGCTCCTGCTCCGATGGCTGCCCCGGCTCCGACGGCTGTCCCGGCTCCGACGGCTGCCCCGGCTCCGACGGCTGTCCCGGCTCCCGCTCCGGCGCCGGTCGCGGCCGAGGAGCCGCCCGCGCCGATGCCGCCCGCACCCGCCCCGGCGCCCGCACCCCTGCCGCCCGCGCCGGTGCCGTCCGCGCCGCCGGCGCCCGCCGTGCTGACCGCGCCGCCGGTCTCCGACCGACCCGCCGGGGACGCCCCGACCATGCTCGCCCCGCCGCCCGGCGACGAGCCGGCCTTCGCGCCGCAGCCCCCGGCCGCCGCGCCGGTGCCGCCGCCGGCCGCGCCCGTGGAGCCGGTCGCCCCGGTCGCTCCCCCCGCGCCGGTCGGCGCCGAGGCGGCGACCGTGCTGATGTCCGAGGGCCTGCGCACCTCCGGCTCGGACCTGCCCGACGCGCCCGCCCCGGCCGGGGCCGAGGCCGCGACCATGCTGATGCCCCCGGGCAGCGGTGGCTACGGCATGCCGCCGGTCCCGCCGCCCGCCGCCCAGCCCCCGGCAGCTCCGCCCGCCGCCCCGCCGGCCCCGGTGCCCACCGCCGCCGCCGAGCCGGCGCCGACGCTGCTCGCGCCGCCGGACGCCATGCCTGGTCTGATGGGCCTGCCCGGTGCCCCGGCCACCCCGCCTGCGGGCGGTGCGCCGGTCGAGCAGGCGCCCACCATGCTGGCCTCGCCCGGCGGGCTGGCCGGTCTGCCCGGCGGCCCCGGTACGCCGTCCGCGCCGCCCGCCGCTGCGCCGGCGCAGGGCGGGCTCGGCCGCGCCCCGGGGTCGGCCCCGCCGCCGCCCCCGCCGGCCGCGCTGCGCGGCGGTCCGTCCGGCGGCCCCTCCGGCTCCTCGGGCTCGGGCGGGCTGGGCCGCAACCAGGGCACCGCCCCGCCGCCGCCCCCGCCCGCCGAGCTGCGGCACACCCCGGGCTCCGGCACGCCCGTCGGCGGTGCCGGCGGCCGGGCGGCCGGTTCGACCCCGCCGCCCCCGCCCCCGGCGGGCCTGCGCAGCGGTGACACCCCGGCCCCGACCCCGCAGGGCGCGCCCGCCGGGCCCGCAGCCGGGATCGCGTACGAGGCGACCCAGCTGGCCAGCGCGATCGACCCGGCGCTGCTCGCCGGCCCGGCGGACCCGGGCACCCCGCCGTCCGGCGGCCCCGCCGTCCCGCCGCCGCCCGGTGGCCCCACCGCCCCCGCCGCGCCCGCGGCCGGGTACGGCTACCCGAACGCGGGTGCCGCGCCCGGCGTTGTCCCACCGACCCCGGTCACCGGCCCGCCGCAGGGCGCGCCGGTCCCGCCCGGGGTCCCCGCGGTCGGCCCGGGCTACTTCGCCGCGCTCAGCTACCGGGGCCCGGACGGTTCGGAGCAGAAGCTGCTGCACCGCAGCGAGCCCGGCACCCCGCACCCGGAGTGGAAGATCCTGCAGGACCTGCGCCGGCTGAACGTGCCCCCGGAGCAGGTGCTCGAGCTCTACACCGAGCTGGAGTCCTGCGACCTGCCGGGCGGCTACTGCAACCGCATGATCGCGGCCTCCTGGCCGAACGTGCGGCTCACCCACACCGCCCCGTACGGCCGCGACCACGCCTCCCGGCAGGCCGGGATGGCCGAGCTGCTCGACCACCTGGACGAGCTGCACCAGCTGGCCTCGGGCGCCCAGCGGGTCCGCCCGTTCCGGGTGCCGCTGCCCGCGCCCGGGACGGTCCAGCAGCTGCCCCCGGCACCGCCGCAGCAGCTCGCCCAGGAGGTCGGCGAGGCCTTCGGGCAGAACCTGTTCCGCTACGAGCAGCGCGCGGTCTCCCGTCAGGGCGTGCCGGAGCCGGTGTCGCAGAGCCTGATGTGGGCCGGGCTGCCGCGCGACTTCGGGCCGTTCTTCTGGGCCCAGGCGCAGGAGGGCCGGCCGATCCCGACCCTCGCCGAGCTGGCCGCCGAGCGCGGCCTTCCCGCAGCCCCGGACTTCGGCGGCTACCTGGTGCTCGGCAACGACTACGGTCGTCAGCTGTGCGTCCAGTACGGCACCGCGCACGTGGTCGCCGTGGACATCGATGGAACCGGCCAGCCGCCGCGCTTCGTCAACAGCGGTGTACCGGAGTTCGCCCGCGCGCTGGCCCTGCTGGGCCGGATGTGGCGGCTGCGGTACGGGCTGACGCCGGAGCAGGCCGGTCGCTGGACCACCGACTTCCAGGCGCAGCTCGCCGCGATCGACCCGGCGGCCCTGCAGAACGCGGACACCTGGTGGGCCGTGCTGTTGGAGCAGTTCTGGGACGGTCTGTTGTAGCGGACCGTCGCGGATCCTCGCAGGTGGGGAGGGGTCGTTCCGGTGTCCGGAACGACCCCTCCGGCATGTCCCGGTAGCTGTGCCTCATTGGGGTTTCGTCCGGATCTGCGCAAAATAGGTCAAGAGGGTGGGTCTATTCGCCTGGTCCTCGACATAATCCGGTCCGCACGACGGCCGGATCCGGCCCCGGCCTGCGAACCGGTTCCGGATCCGTCCGTTCCGTCCGATCATGGGCTCCGCAGCCCGCGAAACGAGGGGAAGAGCCCATGAGCGACGCCGTCCCCCAGTACGGCTTCACCCAGGCCCGGCGCGGCTACGCGCCCGAGCAGGTCGACCGGGCGCTCGCCGCCCTGACCGCACGACGCGACGAGGCGTGGGAGCGGTTGAGCGTCCTGGGCGCCGGGATCCGGCAGATGGAGGCCCGGCTGGACGACGTCCGCCGCGCCGCCGACGAGGCCCCGGAGCCGGACTACCAAGTGCTCAGCGAGCAGGCCGCCGGACTGGCCGAGATGGCGCAGAACGAGGCCGACGCGGTGAAGGAGAAGGCCGAGCGCTTCGCCGAGGACCTGCGGGACGAGGTGTACGAGGCCGGGCAGGCGCTCGACAAGGCGGCCAAGGAGTACAGCGCCACCATCCGCGCGGAGGCCGACGCGGCCGCCCGCCGCACCGACGAGCGCACCCGCGCCGAGGCCGAAAGCATCCGCGCCGAGGCCGACCGGGAGAGCCGCGAAGCCCGGGACGGCGCCACCGCCTACGCCGCCAAGGTCCGGGTGGCCGCCGCCGAGACCAGCGAGCACGCCGAGGCCGAGCTGGCCACCAAGCGCCGCAAGGCCGACGAGACCTTCGCCGAGGCCCAGGCCAAGGCCGACGCCGAGGAGGCCGAGGTCTCCGCGACGGCCGAGCGCCGGGTCAAGGAGGCCGAGCAGCACCGGGAGACCGTGCTCAACCGGATCAAGCAGCTGGAGACCGACGCCCAGGCCAAGGCCGACCAGCTGGTCGAGCAGGCCCGCCGGGAGGCCGAGAAGATCAACGCGGCGACCGAGCGCGACCAGCACGCGTTCGACACCCGGCTGGAGACCGTCCAAAAGCACCTGGACCACATCAAGGCGACGCTGGCCTCGCTCACGGGCGCGGCGGTCGGGCAGATCGAGTCCGAGGAGGAGGCCGTCGAGGACGCCGCCCCGGCGGACGCGGTGGCCGACACGGTGCCCGTGGACTCGGAGGCGGACACCGGGGAGATCCCGGTGCGGAACCTGCGGAAGGCTTCGGCGCTGGCTTCGGTCCCGGCCCCGGCTGCGGCTCCGGCCGCCGACAAGGCTGCGGCTCCGGCTCCCGACAAGGCTGTGGCTGCGGCTCCGGCCCCCGACAAGGCTCCGGCTCCGGCTCCGGAGAAGTCGACGGCGGTGCTGCGGCAGCCGGTGGTAGGCGGGGGCGCTGCGGGTGCCAAGGCCGACGGAGCCAAGGGCGCTGCCGCCGAGCCGGTGGTGACCGGCCCGGTCGCCCCGGCCGCGGTGCCGCCGAAGCCGGCCTCGCCGCCCGCGCCGACCGCCGACCGGGACGGCGTGAAGGGTTCGGAGGGCGCGGAGGGCGCCGAGGAGCCCGAGGACGAGACCCGGATCATCCCGAAGATCATCATCGTGGACGACGGCAGCGGCTACGCCGCCCCCAACACGGTCTCCTACCGCCGCCGCTAACCCTTGCCCTCACCCGCGATCAGCTGGGTGAGCTTGGCGTCCTGGGCCCTGACCGCCTCCTTCTGTGCGGCCAGGGCCCCTGCGTTGCGGTCGATCAGCTGACGCTGGTAGCCGGCCAGCACGGCGAACCAGAGGCCGGCCAGGTTGGACTTGACGGTGCAGTCGGCGTCGGCGCGGGCGGCGGCCAGCTCGGCCGGGGTGGGCTCCGTCGCGGCCTGGTACCCGTGGGACAGCTCCTCCGGCGTGGTCGCCTCGAAGCCGGCGGCCGACATGCAGGCGGCCCACTCCTTGGTGGCCGCCACCACCCGGGCGTCCTTGGCGGTGGCCTTGGTCGACTCGTCGAACAGCCGGCTGACCAGCTCGCCGCCGGCCGCGGGTGGTGAGCCGAGCCGTTCGGCGGTCTGCCGGTCGCAGTCCACCCGGGCGTTGTCGTAGGCCTCACCGGCTCCGGCCGGGGCGGGGTTCGGCCGCGGGGCGGTCCGCTTCGGCGGGTGGAAGCCCAGGGTCGCCGCAGCCTGCGCCCCGAGGTAGCCCCAGGGGCCGGCCGGCAGGGCGGTCGCGTTGTCCGGCGGCTGCGCGGCCTGCAGGCCGTCCCCGTTGAACGCGGCGAACCCGGCCCGGTGCATGCAGGAGACGACCAGCACATTTCGTGCCTGAATCTCCTTGACGGAGGTTTGATCATCGGCCTGATAAGCGGAGAGGGGAAGTCCGGTCATTCCGCCGCGACCGGATTCCGGAGCGATTGTCGAACTGATCTCCGGCGGAGTCGGGGAGGATTCGGCGGAACCCTTACCGGAGCCGTCCGAGCAGCCTGCGGATAAAACCGACAGAACGGCCGTCAGAGATATGGCGGTGAATCGTCCGAATTGGGTGGGGCGTGGCAAGCGTCTGCTCCGATCCTCAAGCGCGGCAAACTTGTTGGGACCATAGCTCATTTCGTCCCAGAACGTTCCCGGGGTGCTCGCCGGGGACCGGCTTGGCCGGAAAACGGCTGTGCGGTGGTGGCCCGCCGTGCAAATCTCGGGAGTCGCAACCGCTACCGACGGAGGGTTACATGATTCGCCGTACTAATCCCCGTACCAGCGTTCGGAACAGAAATGGCAAGGCGCGTCGAGTGGGCGCCCTGGCGGTTCTCACGGCCGCCGCCGCGACGCTGCTGCCGACCGCCGGCGCACATGCCGTGGACCGGGTCGACTGCGGAAACCGGGACGATTTCGCGAAGGTGTGGAACTACGGCTACAGCGGCCAGCTCTGCTTCGCGAACGACGGCTGGACGGCCGTGCGGATCTACAACGTCGACCGGATCGACGCGGGCAACAACAAGGTCATCACCTACCTCGGCGGCGGGCTCGGCTCGTGGACCGTCTTCAGCTGGGAGCGCTACGACTTCAACGCCAACCAGGGGCACCAGGTGATGATGTACGACATCAACCTGTCCCGTTGGTAGTGCCCGTTGTGACCGCTTCGCTCTGACGGCTTCCGCTGTGACGGCTCTCGCTGTGACGGTCTTCGCCGTGATGGTCTTCGCCGACCGGACGGGTGCGGACGTCCGGGGCGGCCGGTGCGCGGGCCGGGTGGTGAACGGGCGGCAGAAGGATGAGGCCGAGACCCGTGGCGCCCTCCAGGAAAGGGCGCCACGGTTCCCGGCGCTTGGGCGGGCGCCCCCACCCAGGGTCGCCCGGCCTCGCACCTCCGACCCCCATCGGGGGTGCGACAGTGCCACCACAGCCATCCCCCACGGTTGGGTGCGGCGGGCACGTTCACCATGGTGCGCGATCTCCATGGACGGCCAGTGACCGGAGTATGTCCAGTTGGTGGCGGATGGCGGAGCCGGATGCCGACCGGTGTCCGGCTGGTTCGTCCACCGGCTGCCCGGTGTTCCGTCCAGTGGTTCGTCCGCGGCCGTGTCCCTGACGGCTGCGGGGTGGCGACCGCCGGTTCGTCCCCGCCCGGCCCCGCCGGGGCCGTACACCGCGTGCCCGTCACTGCCGCGGCGTAGGCTGGAGACCCCCGGCCGCTCGGCGTGCCGGGCCGTTCGCGTTGCCCCGGCGGGCCTTCGCCGCCCGGAGGCAGCACCAGCCACGGGACGAAGAAGAGACCCCAGATGAGCCTGACCGGACTGCTCGATGTCGTCGCGCGGGACGCGGCGCTCGCCGAGGCTATCGAGGCGGCCACCGCCACCGGAGCCGAGGCCGGCGGCCGCCGCCACCTGGACCTGGTCGGACCGCCCGCCGCGCGGCCGTTCGCCATCGCCGCGCTGGCCCGCGCACTGGCCGGACGGGCCGCCGGTGACCGGGGCCGTCCGGTGCTCGCCGTCACCGCGACCGGCCGGGAGGCCGAGGACCTCGCCGCCTCGCTGCGCTCGCTGCTGCCGCCCGACGGCGTCGCCGAGTACCCGGCCTGGGAGACCCTGCCGCACGAGCGGTTGTCGCCCCGTTCGGACACCGTCGGCCGCCGGCTGGCCGTGCTGCGACGGATCGTGCACCCGCGGGCGGACGACCCGGCGGCCGGGCCGGTGCAGGTGATCGTCGCCCCGGTCCGCTCGGTGCTGCAGCCCCAGGTCAAGGGCCTGGCCGAGCTGGAGCCGGTGGCCGTCCAGCGCGGTGAGTCGCACGACCTGGAGGAGGTGGCCCGCAGGCTCGCCGCGGCCGCCTACGCGCGGGTCGAACTGGTCGAGAAGCGCGGCGAGTTCGCCGTCCGCGGCGGCATCCTGGACGTCTTCCCGCCGACCGAGGAACACCCGCTGCGGGTGGAGTTCTGGGGCGACGAGGTCGAGGAGATCCGCTACTTCAAGGTCGCCGACCAGCGCTCGCTGGAGATCGCCGAGCACGGGCTGTGGGCGCCGCCCTGCCGTGAACTGCTGCTGACCGACGAGGTGCGGGCGCGGGCCGCCGAACTGTCCGCCGAGCACCCCGGGTTGGCCGAGATCCTGGACAGGATCGCCGAGGGCATCGCGGTCGAGGGCATGGAGTCGCTGGCGCCGGTGCTGGTGGACGACATGGAGCTGCTGCTCGACGTGCTGCCGCTCGGCTCGGTCGCGGTGGTCTGCGACCCCGAGCGGGTCCGCACCCGGGCCGCCGACCTGGTGGCGACCAGTCAGGAGTTCCTGCACGCCTCCTGGGTCGCCGCGGCGGCCGGCGGGGACCGGCCGATCGACCTGGAGGCCATCGACGTCTCCGCCGCCTCGCTGCGCTCGCTCGCCGAGGTGCGCGAGCACGCGGCCGAGATCGGCCTGGCCTGGTGGTCGGTCAGCCCGTTCGCGACGAGCGAGTCGACGGTGGACGGTGTTCTCGAGTTCGACGCCAATACCCTGACCCTCGGCATGCACGCCGTCGAGGCGTACCGGGGCGACACCGCCCGGGCGATCGCCGACGCCAAGGAGCGGCTGGCCTCCGACTGGCGGGTCGTCATGGTGACCGAGGGCCACGGCCCGGCCTCTCGGCTGGCCGAGGTGCTGGGCAACGAGGGCATCCCGGCCCGGCTGGTCGCCGACCTCGCCGAGGCCCCCACCCGGGACGTCGTCTACGTCTCCTGCGGCTCGATCGAGCACGGCTTCGTGGACGAGAACCTCAAGCTCACCGTCGTCACCGAGACCGACCTGTCCGGCCAGAAGTCCTCCACCAAGGACATGCGCCGGATGCCGTCCCGGCGCCGCAACGCGATCGACCCGCTGGCCCTGGTGGCCGGCGACTACGTCGTCCACGAGGCGCACGGCGTCGGCCGGTACGTCGAGATGGTGCAGCGCACCGTCCAGGGCGCCACCCGCGAGTACCTGGTGCTGGAGTACGCCCCCGCCAAGCGCGGCCACCCCGGCGACCGGCTGTTCGTGCCGACCGACCAGCTGGACCAGGTCACCAAGTACGTCGGCGGCGAGGCCCCGACGCTGCACCGGCTCGGCGGCGCGGACTGGGCGAAGACCAAGCAGCGGGCCAAGAAGGCGGTCAAGGAGATCGCCGCCGACCTGATCAAGCTGTACTCGGCGCGGATGGCCGCGCCCGGCCACACCTTCGGCGCGGACACCCCGTGGCAGCGGGAGCTGGAGGACGCCTTCCCGTACGCGGAGACGCCGGACCAGCTGACCACCATCGCCGAGGTCAAGTCGGACATGGAGAAGTCCGTCCCGATGGACCGGCTGATCTGCGGCGACGTCGGCTACGGCAAGACCGAGATCGCGGTGCGCGCGGCCTTCAAGGCGGTGCAGGACGGCAAGCAGGTGGCGGTGCTGGTGCCGACCACGCTGCTGGTGCAGCAGCACTTCTCCACCTTCGCCGAGCGGTACGCCAACTTCCCGGTCACGGTGAAGGCGCTCTCCCGCTTCCAGACCGACAGCGAGGCCAAGGCCGTGCTGGAAGGGCTGTTCGAGGGCTCGGTGGACGTCGTCATCGGCACCCACCGGCTGTTCTCCTCCGAGACCAGGTTCAAGGACCTCGGCCTGGTCATCGTCGACGAGGAGCAGCGCTTCGGCGTCGAGCACAAGGAGCAGCTGAAGAAGCTGCGGGCCAACGTGGACGTGCTCACCATGTCCGCGACCCCGATCCCGCGCACCCTGGAGATGGCGGTCACCGGCATCCGCGAGATGTCCACCATCACCACCCCGCCGGAGGAGCGGCACCCGGTGCTGACCTTCGTCGGGCCGTACGACGAGAAGCAGATCTCGGCTGCGATCCGGCGTGAACTCCTGCGCGAGGGCCAGGTGTTCTACATCCACAACCGGGTGGAGTCGATCGACAAGGCCGCCGCCCGGCTGAAGGACCTGGTGCCCGAGGCGCGGATCGCCACCGCGCACGGGCAGATGGGGGAGACCCAGCTGGAGAAGGTCGTCGTCGACTTCTGGGAGAAGGAGTTCGACGTCCTGGTGTCGACCACGATCGTGGAGTCCGGCATCGACATCTCCAACGCCAACACCCTGATCGTCGAGCGCGGCGACACCTTCGGCCTCTCCCAGCTGCACCAGCTGCGCGGCCGGGTCGGCCGTGGCCGCGAGCGCGGCTACGCGTACATGCTGTACCCGCCGGAGAAGCCGCTCACCGAGACCGCGCACGAGCGGCTGGCCACCATCGCCCAGCACACCGAGATGGGCGCCGGCATGTACGTCGCGATGAAGGACCTGGAGATCCGTGGCGCGGGCAACCTGCTCGGCGGCGAGCAGTCCGGGCACATCGCGGGGGTCGGCTTCGACCTCTACATGCGGATGGTGGGCGAGGCGGTGGCCGAGTTCCGCGAGTCGCTGGCGAACGGCGGCGAACCGGAGGAGGAGCCGCTGGAGGTGAAGATCGAGCTGCCGGTGGACGCCCACGTGCCGCACGACTACGCGCCCGGCGAGCGGCTGCGGCTGCAGGCCTACCGCTCGATCGCGGCAGTCAACTCGGAGGCGGACATCCAGCAGGTCCGGGACGAACTCGTCGACCGCTACGGCAAGTTGCCCGAGCCGGTGGAGAACCTGCTGCTGGTCGCGGCGCTTCGGCTGTACGCCCGGCGGTGCGGGATCTCGGACATCACCCTGCAGGGCTCGAACATCCGCTTCGGGCCGGTGGAGCTGCGGGAGTCCCAGCAGCTGCGGCTGAACCGGCTCTACCCGCGCAGCCAGGTCAAGGGGGCGGCCCAGCAGCTGCTGGTGCCCCGGCCGAGCACCGGCCGGATCGGCGGCAAGCCGCTGGTCGGGCGGGAACTGCTGGGCTGGTGCTCGGAGTTCCTGTCGGCCATGTTCGACGACCTGGCGGGGGCGAAGAAGTAGCGCACCTGGCCGGTCGGCGGTCCACGGCGGTCTCGGGCTTCGGCCGGGGGCCGCCGTTTTGCTGTGTACGGGGCTGTGTGCGGGCCGGCGGTTGTGAACGGAGGCGTCAGCCGATCTCCGTCGAGACCTCCCACGACCTGCGCGAATTTGGCGAACTGCTGCGCCGTCAGGGCCCGCGAGGGCGGATCGTGACCGGCGCCAGGCTGATCGCCGGGCGCTACCGGCTCACCGAGAAGATCGGCCGCGGCGGCATGGGCCAGGTCTGGGCCGCGCAGGACGAACGGCTGCACCGTCCGGTTGCCGTCAAACTGCTCCGCCCCGAGCACCTGCTGCCCGGCGGTTCCGGCCGTGGGTCCGGCGCCGGCGCCGCGACCACCGAACGCCGCCGCCACGGCGACGAGTTGAGCCGCCGCTTCCTGCGCGAGTGCCGGGTGACGGCCGCGCTCGACCACCCCGGCCTGGTCACCGTCTTCGACGCGGGCGAGGATGAGGACGAGGGCGAGCTGTACCTCGTCATGCAGCGCGTCCCCGGCGCCAGCCTCGCCGACCTCATCGCCGAGGACGCGCCCTTCCCGGTCGAGCGCGCGGTGGCCGTCGCCGCCCAACTCTGCGGGGCGCTGGCCGCCGTCCACGCCATCCCGGTGGTGCACCGCGACCTCAAGCCCAGCAACGTCATGGTCCGCGCGGACGGCCGCACCGTGCTGCTCGACCTCGGCGTCGCCACGGCCCTCGACACCGAGACCACCCGCCTCACCCTCACCGGCGTGCCCATCGGCAGTCCCGCCTACATGGCTCCCGAACAGGCCCTCGCCGCCACCACCGACCCGCGCAGCGACCTCTACTCGCTCGGCTGCCTGCTGCACGAGATGCTCTCCGGCGAGGAGCCCTTCCGGGCGCCCACCGCCCTCGGCGTCCTGCGCCGGCACGTCGACGAACCGCCCGTCCCACTGCGCGAGTTGCGCCCCGAGGTGCCGCAGCCGCTCGAACGGCTGGTGCTCGACCTCCTCGCCAAGCAGCCCGCCGACCGCCCGGCCGCCGCCCAGGCGGTGTACGGGCGACTGCTCCCGCTGCTGCCCCCGGCCGAGGGTGCCCCGCAGCCCCGCTTCACGCCGCTGCCCGACCCGGCACGCCCCTTCCGTTACCCGCACCAGCCGGAGCCGTCGGCCGCGGTGGTCCGCCCGGAGCCGCGGCCCTTCCTCATCCCCCCGGCCCCTTCGGCACCCCCCGCCGTCCCCGTCGCCGCTCCCGTCGCCGTTTCCTCCGCCCCGGACCTCGGCGCGGAGTGCGCCCGACTCTCCGACCTCGTCGACGCCGGACGCCACACCGAGGTCCTCGGCCTCGCCGCCCGCCTGCTGCCCCGCGCCGAGGCCGACCTCGGCGAGCGCGCGCCCCTCGTCCGCGCCGTCCGCACCATCTACGCCCGCATCCTCCTCCACGAGGGCACCCCCAGCAGGCCCTCCCCGAGTACCGCCGCCTCGCCGCCACCGCGGACGGCGGCCCGCACGGCCCCCAGGGCCTCGACCACCGCTACCGGGCCGCCCTCTGCCTCGACCGACTCGGCCACGGCCCCGACGCCCTCGCCGAGTACCAGGCCCTGCTCGCCGCCCACACCGCCCGCCTCGAATCCGGCTTCGACACCGACCCCGAGCGCACCTACGACCTCCGCGAACGCATCGGCCTCCACCTCGCCGCCACCGGCGACCCCCAGAACGCCTGGCACTGGCTCCTCCGACTCCTCCTCGAACGCGAACGCCGCGACGGCCCCCACCACCCCGCCGTCCGCCGCCTCCGTCAATCCCTCACCACCCTTCAGCCCCACCACCCCACGCCCTGGCCCCCCACCCGCTGATCCCTCGCCGGTGACGGGTGTCCCGTGCCGTCGGCTGGCGGGGCTCTGCGGGTGCCGTTCGGACGTGGGAAGCCGGCGGGGCCGACTTCCGGTGCGAGCGGGAGTGCGTCCGGCCCGGCGGGCTGCCGGCGGGGGCGGGTAGGTTCGAGGTGTGACGACGAATGTTCCGGGCGCGAAGTTGATCCTGCTGACCACCACCCACCGGGTGGCCCCCGGGTTGCTGGCGTGGCCGGCGTGGGAGGCGTTGCGGTCGGCAGGGCGGGTGTTGGTGGGGGAGGAGGGGCATCCGCAGGTGGCCGCGGTGCGGCAGGCCGGGGTGGCGGTCGAGGCGGTGGGGGCGGCGTCGGCGCCGGCGTTGGCGCGGCTGTTGACCGAGCAGTCGGCGGAAGCGGGGCCGACGGTGTGGCTGGGGAGTCCGGACGGGGATCCGGGGCTGACGAACGCGCTGGCGCGGCTGGCGGTGGAGCACGCCGGGGAGGTGCCGGAGATCGAGGTGCTGCCGGGTTCGTACGACCTGCCGGGGTCGCGGCTGCTGGACCTGGTGTCGGTGATGGACCGGCTGCGTTCGCCCGGCGGGTGTCCGTGGGACGCCGAGCAGACGCACGAGAGCCTGGTGAAGTACCTGGTCGAGGAGGCGTACGAGCTGGTCGAGGCGATCGAGGAGGGGGACCGGGACACGTTGCGCGAGGAGCTGGGCGACGTGCTGCTCCAGGTGTTCTTCCACTCCCGGATCGCCGAGGAGCACCCGACCGGGCCGTTCACGATCGACGACGTCGCCGGGGACATCGTGGAGAAGTTGGTGTACCGGCACCCGCACGTGTTCGGGGACGTCGAGGCCGCGGGCGCCGCCGAGGTGGAGGCGAACTGGGAGCAGCTGAAGGCGGCCGAGAAGGCGGACCGGGAGTCGGTGCTGGACGGCGTGCCGGCCGGGCTGCCGGCACTGGCGTACGCGGCGAAGCTGGTGTCCCGGGTGCGCCGGGCGGGGTTCGCGGGTGTGCCGGACGCGCCGTACGAGCTGCCGGCGGAGCTGACCGCGGAGTCGGCGGGCCGGCTGCTGCTGGCGGTGGTGCAGCGGGCGCACGACGCCGGGGTGGATGTGGACGCGGCGTTGCGCTCGGCCGCGCGCGGTTACCGTGGCGCGGTGCGCGCGGCCGAGGGGCTCAAGCCGGAGTAGTCGGCTCAGGCCGCCGTGGCGGTGTGCTCGGCCGGGCGCCGCTGCGGCGGGACGAGTTCGCCGATGGCCTCGCCGATGAGGGCGACGAGTTCGGCGAGGCGCTCCAGGTCGAGGTGGTCGGGCAGGTCGGCGAGGGAGACGATCCGCTCGCCGTTCGGGCCGGCGACGCAGAAGAGGTCGATCGGCCCGAGGTGCTTCTCGGCGGTGTCGACCAGGGCGGCGACGTCGCTGGGGCGGCGGATGTCCGCGGAGACGCCGACGACGGGGCAGCCGGGCCGGTCGAGTTCGGCGGCGAGGTCCTCGGCGATGCCGACGTGGGTGTCGGCGATCAGCATCCCGGCGGCGCCGGCCGCGGTGAACCGGCGGGCGAGGTCGGCTCCCGAACCGCCGTCGAGTACCGCGATGACGACGACTGCCCCGCTGACCGGCATGGTCTGCTCCTCCCTGTGGGCGACACCGCACCGGCGCCCACGCGTACTGCGGAGGATCGTAGGCACGTCCTGACCCTCCGCAACAGGGATTACCCCGCAGGTGACCAGACTCACGCCTGCCACCCGGCCAAGAGCTGTCCAAGAGCTGTCCACGGTCCGTCCACGGGCCGTCCACGGAGCGTTGGCGGCGTGATCGCCCGCCGTCGGCGGACCGCTCGCGCGCCGCTCGCGGACGGGCGGCGGGCAGGGCGCGCCGGGCCCAGCGGTTACGGTCGACCCATGCCTGCTCAGCCCGACGCCGCCCAGCCCGCCCCGCAGCTCTTCACCTGGGAGTTCGCCGCCGATCCGTACCCCGCCTACGCGTGGCTGCGCGAGCACGCCCCGGTGCACCGCACCAAGCTGCCGAGCGGGGTGGAGGCGTGGCTGGTGACGCGCTACGCGGACGCCCGGCAGGCGCTCGCGGACAGCCGGCTGTCGAAGAACCCGGCGCACCACAGCGGGCAGGCGCACCGCACCGGCCGGGTGGGCATCCCGGGGGAGCGGCAGGCGGATCTGATGACCCACCTGCTGAACATCGACCCGCCGGACCACACCCGGCTGCGCCGTCTGGTGTCGAAGGCGTTCACCCCGCGCCGGGTGGCCGAGTTCGAGCCGCGGGTGCAGCAGCTCACCGACCGGCTGATCGACGGCTTCGCGCAGCGCGGTTCGGCGGACCTGATCCACGAGTTCGCCTTCCCGCTCCCCATCTACGCGATCTGCGACATGCTGGGCGTGCCGGCCGAGGACCAGGACGATCTGCGGGACTGGGCGGGCATGATGATCCGCCACCACGGTGGGCAACGCGGCGGCGTGGGCCGGGCGGTCAAGCGCATCCGCGCCTACCTGGTGGACCTCATCCACCGCAAGCGGGCCGACCTCGGTGACGACCTGATCTCCGGCCTGATCCGGGCCAGCGACCACGGCGAGCACCTGACGGAGAACGAGGCCGCCGCCATGTGCTTCGTGTTGATCTTCGCGGGGTTCGAAACCACCATCAACCTGATCGGCAACGGGATGTACGCGCTGTTGCGCGATCCGGGGCAGCGGGCGCTGCTGCAGGAGTCGGTGGTGCGCGGGGAGACCGCGCTGCTGGAGACCGGGATCGAGGAACTCCTGCGCTACGACGGGCCGGTGGAGCTGGCGACCTGGCGGTTCGCGACCCGGCCGCTGACCATCGGCGGGGTGGACATCCCGGTCGGCGATCCGGTGCTGGTGGTGCTGGCGGCGGCGGACCGCGACCCGGCCCGGTTCGCGGACGAGAACACCCTCGACCTGGCCCGGGCCGACAACCCCCACCTGGGGTTCGGGCACGGCATCCACTACTGCATCGGTGCCCCGCTGGCCCGGCTGGAAGGGCGTGCCGCGCTGGCCACGCTGCTTTCCCGACTGCCCGATCTCCGACTGGCTGAAACCCCGGAGAATCTGCGCTGGCGCGGCGGCCTGATCATGCGTGGATTGCGCGAACTTCCGGTCGAATTCAGTCCCGAGATCCGGTCGCCGCACGCCGTTCCTGAGGCTCCGACACACTGACTTGACGTCGCTGGTGCACCCTTGATCCCGGTATGAACAGCCATCAATCCGGACATAGGGGAGCCGTTGGTAGGCGATTGATCACGTGCCGTAATTTTGGTGTGATGTCGACGATATGAGCTTGTGATTGATCTGAGGATCTGTCTAGTCTCCCTGGAGTTCGCAGCTGCGGACCTCGTGCGCGGAACGCCGAATCCTGCCCGCCGCGCCACGGGAAGCCGACCAGAACCCTGGGCAGGGGCGGGGGAACCACGTTTGTTGCCGTCCTCCACGGCTTGGGGTGAAGCCGCCCGAGCGGAACCGTTTCCGCATGCGGCGGCCGGGCCACCTCCCGGTCCGAACCCGACAGCTCACCTCGCAGGCGTGCGGAGAGGGACCTCTTCATGCTGCTCGTTGGAACCGGCCGTCACCGTCGTCGCACCCAGACCGAGAAGGCCATCGCCGTCGCCGGTGTGGCCGGCGTCGGACTCGCGATGCCGCTCCTCGCCGCCACCGGCGCCTCCGCCGCCCCGGCCTCCGCCTGGGACTCCGTCGCCCAGTGCGAGAGCGGCGGCGACTGGAGCATCAACACCGGCAACGGCTTCTACGGCGGCCTGCAGTTCACCTCCAGCACCTGGAAGGCGTTCGGCGGCACCGCCTACGCGTCGCAGGCCAACCAGGCCAGCAAGGCCCAGCAGATCTCGGTCGCCGAGAAGGTGCTGGCCTCCCAGGGCCCGGGCGCCTGGCCGGTCTGCTCCCAGAAGGCGGGCCTGAGCAAGGGCGGCGCCCCGGCCGTGGTCGACACCTCCTCGGACGCCAAGCCGCAGGCCGCCCCGCAGCAGCAGACGCCCAAGCAGCAGGCCCCGAAGCAGCAGGCCCCCAAGGCGGAGCAGTACGCCCCGAAGCACGCCGCTCCCAGGCAGGCCGAGAAGCCTGTCGATCAGTCGGCCCAGCAGTACGCCCCCAAGCACGCCGCCCCGCGCGCCGCCCAGCCGGCCCAGGCCGCCCCGGCCGGCCACGACTACACCGTCCACTCCGGTGACACCCTGTCGAGCATCGCCGCCGCCCAGGGCGTGTCCGGCGGCTGGCAGGCGCTGTACGGCGGCAACCGCGGCACGGTCGGCGGCGACCCGAACCTGATCATGCCCGGCCAGGTCCTGCACCTCGGCTGAGCCGGTCCACGGGCCCCCGGCTGACGCCCCGAAGGACCTCGAGCAACACCCCGGGAACGAAGGGGGCCGCGCCCGGCCCCCTTCGCCCGCATTCGTCCGCGGCAAAGGGACAAGCTGGGACAAGCAGGTGAACTACCGGTGGGTAGTGGGGCCACACGCTGAGACGAAGCCGAGGTCAACGTGGCCCCGGGAGCCCGGGCGGTTAGGCTCTGGTCGTAACGACTCCGCAATCGTCCCGCCGACAGCCACCACCGTCGGCCGGACCCTGCTTCCGCAAGGAGATGCCTCGTGCCGTCCATCGATGTCGTCGTAGCCCGTGAGATCCTCGACTCGCGCGGCAACCCCACGGTCGAGGTCGAGGTCGGCCTCGACGACGGCAGCACCGGTCGTGCCGCTGTCCCGTCGGGTGCCTCGACCGGCGCCTTCGAGGCGCTGGAGCTGCGCGACGGTGACAAGAACCGCTACTTCGGCAAGGGCGTCGAGAAGGCCGTCCTGGCCGTCATCGAGCAGATCGGCCCGGAGCTGGTCGGCTACGACGCCACCGAGCAGCGCCTGATCGACCAGGCCATGCTCGACCTGGACGCCACCCCGGACAAGTCCTCGCTCGGCGCCAACGCCATCCTGGGCGTCTCGCTGGCCGTCGCGCACGCCGCCTCCGAGGCCAGCGACCTGCCGCTGTTCCGCTACCTGGGCGGCCCGAACGCGCACGTCCTGCCGGTCCCGATGATGAACATCCTCAACGGCGGCTCGCACGCGGACTCCAACGTCGACATCCAGGAGTTCATGATCGCCCCGATCGGCGCGGAGTCCTTCTCCGAGGCCGTCCGCTGGGGCGTCGAGGTCTACCACACCCTCAAGGGCGTGCTGAAGGAGCGCGGCCTGTCGACCGGCCTCGGCGACGAGGGCGGCTTCGCCCCGAACCTGGACAGCAACCGCGAGGCCCTCGACCTCATCATGGAGGCGATCCAGAAGGCCGGTTACGTCCCCGGCCGTGACATCGCCCTGGCCCTGGACGTCGCCTCCTCCGAGTTCTTCAAGGACGGCGCCTACCAGTTCGAGGGCAAGGCCCTCTCGGCCGCCGAGCTCATCGAGTACTACGCCGAGCTGGTCGCCGCCTACCCGCTGGTCTCCATCGAGGACCCGCTGGACGAGTCGGACTGGGACGGCTGGAAGGCCATGACCGTCAAGCTGGGCGACAAGGTCCAGCTGGTCGGCGACGACCTGTTCGTCACCAACCCGGCCCGCCTGGCCAAGGGCATCGAGACCGGCACCGCCAACGCGCTGCTGGTGAAGGTGAACCAGATCGGCTCGCTGACCGAGACCCTGGACGCCGTCGAGCTGGCCCAGCGCAACGGCTACCGCTGCATGATGTCGCACCGCTCCGGCGAGACCGAGGACGTCACCATCGCCGACCTGGCCGTCGCCACCAACTGCGGCCAGATCAAGACCGGTGCCCCGGCCCGCTCCGAGCGCGTCGCCAAGTACAACCAGCTGCTGCGCATCGAGGAGATCCTCGACGACGCCGCCGAGTACGCCGGCCGCGGCGCCTTCCCGCGCTTCCGCTCCGCGGAGTGATGAGCGCAGTCGCTCCGCGGACCGGCGAGTACGGCGAGTACGAGGGCTGACCCCTTCGGTACGAAGGCCGACCGCTCCCGCACCGCGGCCGAAAACCGGAGGGCCGGAAGTCCCCGGTAGCGCAAGCCTGACCGGTGCCCCGCCGCACACCCCGTAGGGTGGACGGCGGGGCACCGTCGCGACCAGGAGGGGATACGGGAGATGGCTGGCTGGAGGATCCCGGGCTTGGCGGCCCGGCCTCGGTTCACGAGCCGGGCGACCGTCCTCGTCCTGGTGCTCTGCTCGCTGGTGGCGATCCTCGCCTACCCGACGCGGCAGTTCGTCTCCCAGCGCGCCGAGATCTCCGCCCAGCGGGCGAAGGCCGACCACTCGCGCCAGCAGGTCGAGCAACTGCGCCGGGAGAAGGCCCGCTGGCAGGACCCGGAGTACGTCAAGGCGCAGGCCCGCTCCCGGCTGCACTACGCGGTGCCGGGGGAGACCCCGTACATCGCGGTGGACCCGGCCGGACCGACCGCCCAGCCCTCCGCGCCCGCCGCACCGGCCTCCTCCGGCAGTTCGGCCAAGGCCGCCAAGCCCTGGTACACCAGCATCTGGGACTCGGTGGACGCCGCCGACACCGTCGCGCTGGCCCCCGCCACCCCCCGTCCGCTCCCACCGTCCCCCGTTGGAGACCCCACCCCCCATGACCACTGAGAACCACCCCGCCGTCTCCGACGCCGACGTCGCGGCCATCGCCGCCCAGCTCGGCCGGGTGCCGCGCGGCCTGCGCGGTGTCGCGCACCGCTGCCCCTGCGGCAACCCCGACGTCGTGGAGACGGCCCCCCGGCTGCCGGACGGCACGCCGTTCCCGACGCTGTACTACCTGACCTGCCCCAAGGCCGCCTCGCTGATCGGCACCCTGGAGGCGGACGGCGTGATGAAGGAGCAGAGCGCCCGGCTCGCCGAGGACCCGGAGCTGGCCGCCGCCTACCAGAAGGCGCACGAGGACTACATCGCCCGTCGCGACGCGATCGAGGTGCTGGAGGGCTTCCCGAGCGCCGGCGGCATGCCGGACCGGGTGAAGTGCCTGCACGTGCTGGTCGGCCACTCGCTGGCGGCCGGCGAGGGCGTCAACCCGCTCGGCGACGAGGCGATCGGCATGCTGGAGGACTGGTGGGCCAAGGGCCCCTGCGTCTCCCCGGCCGAGGTCCAGGAGGCCGGTGAGCGGGTCGCCCGCAACCGCGCCAAGGAGCAGGACCACGACGCCGTGATCGCGGCCAAGCAGCAGAAGACCGCCGAGCGCGCCGCCAAGAAGCGCGCCGCCGAGGCCGCGACACCGGAAGCTGGCGCGGAGCAGGAGTCCGAGTGAGCATGACCCGCGTGGCCGCGATCGACTGCGGCACCAACTCGATCCGCCTGCTGGTCGCCGACCTCGACCCGGAGACCGGTGAGATCACCGACCTCGACCGCCGGATGATCATCAACCGGCTGGGCCAGGGCGTGGACCAGACCGGCCGGCTGCACCCGGACGCGCTGGCCCGCACCTTCGCGGCCTGCCGGGAGTACAGGGAGATCATCACCGGCTTCGGCGTCGGCCCCGAGCGCACCCGCTTCGTCGCCACCAGCGCCTCCCGGGACGCCGAGAACAGCGACGAGTACGTCAAGGGCGTGCGCGACATCCTGGGCGTCGAGCCCGAGGTGGTGAGTGGCGAGGAGGAGGCGCACCTGTCCTTCATCGGCGCCACCAAGGAGCTGACCGGCGGCCAGTTCCCGTCCCCCTACCTGGTGTTCGACCTCGGCGGCGGTTCGACCGAGTTCGTGCTCGGCGGGGCGGACGTGCAGGCGGCGCGCTCGGTGGACATCGGCTGCGTGCGGCTCACCGAGCGGCACTTCGGCGGCGCCGAGCTGCCCTCGGAGGAGCAGATCGCGCAGGCCCGGGTGCATGTGCGGGCCGAGCTGGACAAGGCCGAGGAGGTGGTCCCGCTGACCGGCGCGGCCACCCTGGTGGGCCTCGCGGGGACGGTCACCACGGTGTCCGCGATCGCCCAGGACCTGCCCGAGTACGACTCCGAGCGGATCCACCACTCCCGGATCAGCCGCGAGCGGGTCGCCGAGATCGCCCGCGAGCTGCTGGCCGCCACCCACGCCGAGCGCGCGGCCATCCCCTCGCTGCACCCGGGCCGGGTGGACGTGATCGCGGCCGGGGCGCTGGAGCTGCTGGAGATCATGGAGCGGACCGGCGCCGCCGAGGTGGTCGTGAGCGAGCACGACATCCTCGACGGCATCGCCTGGAGTACGGCCTCCTGACGGCCCGCGCGCCTGGGTGCTCGCCGCCCTGGTCCGCAGCGCGACGAGGTGTCCGAACCGGCTCCGGCGCCCCTCCGGGGGTGCCGGAGCCGGGGCGCGCCCGGACGCGGGCGGAAATGTTCGTGAATTTCTTCACATGGCGATCCGGTCTTTCGCCGCCCCCCGGGGCCCGCTACGCCCGAATTGTGAGACCGAAGGCCTGCCGGTGGTCGAGCCCGCTGGATCGCAGGTCAGGCCTCGTTTGAGGTTTGAAAATCGAAATCACGCACGGGAACCCGGGTGTGGTGCGGATCGTTGCTGCTCAGCAGGGTGGTGCTCCGGCGCTTGCGCACAAGGGGTCGTTGGGCCCTGTGAGTCGGCATGCCGGGGCCGTTTTTGTGGGCGCGGAGTGTAGCACGGGGTGTCCATGAGCTTGTGACCGGGCTCACGAAGGCTGCTCCGGACGGTGCTGGATACTTTCGGATATGAGCACCACGGAGCGTCCTCGCATCCTCATTGTCGGCGGTGGTTACGTCGGCCTGTATGCCGCGATGCGCATCCTCAAGAAGATGCGCTACGGCGAAGCGACCGTCACGGTCGTGGACCCGCGGTCGTACATGACGTACCTGCCCTTCCTCCCCGAGGCGGCCGGCGGCAACGTCGCGCCCCGCAACCTCGTCGCGCCGCTGCGCAGCGCCCTCAAGAAGGCGGAGGTGCTGACCGGTTCTGTCACCGGTATCGACCACGCCCGCAAGGTCGCCACGATCCAGCCCGCGGCCGGCGACAGCTACGAGCTGCCCTTCGAGTACCTGGTCGTCGCGACCGGCTCGGTCTCCCGCACCTTCCCGATCCCGGGTCTGGCGGAGAACGGCATCGGCATGAAGACGGTCGAGGAGGCCATCGGCCTCCGCAACCACGTCATGGCCCAGCTCGACAAGGCCGAGTCCACCACGGACGAGGAGGTCCGCCGCAAGGCGCTGACCTTCGTCGTCATCGGCGGTGGCTTCGCCGGCGTCGAGACGATCGCCGAGATCGAGGACATGGCGCGCGACGCGTCGAAGCTGTACAAGACCGTCAGCCGTGACGACATGCGCTTCGTCATGGTCGAGGCGGCCAACCGCATCCTCCCCGAGGTCGGCCCGGACCTGGGTCTGTGGACCAAGGAGAAGCTGGAGGAGCGGAAGATCGAGGTCTACATCGAGACCTCGATGGACTCCTGCATCGACGGCCATGTCATGCTGAAGAACGGCATGGAGATGGACGCGTCCACCATCGTGTGGACGGCGGGCGTCAAGCCGAACCCGGTGCTGGCCGACTTCGGCCTGCCGCTGGGCCCGCGCGGCCACGTCGACACCGCGGCGACCCTGCAGGTCCAGGGCTTCGACTACGTCTGGTCCGCCGGTGACAACGCCCAGGTGCCGGACCTCGCCTCCGGCGAGGGCGCCTGGTGCCCGCCGAACGCGCAGCACGCCTGCCGCCAGGCCGTCGTCCTCGGCGACAACGTGATCTCCGGCATGCGGGGCTTCCCGCAGAAGGAGTACAAGCACAAGAACCTGGGTGCGGTCGCCGGTCTCGGCCTGCACAAGGGTGTCGCCATCCTGTTCGGCAAGGTCAAGCTGAAGGGCCGCCTGGCCTGGTGGTTCCACCGTGCCTACCACGGCGCGATGGTCCCGACCGTCAACCGCAAGGTGCGCGTCTTCACCGACTGGACCCTCGCGATGTTCCTGAAGCGCGAGATGGTCGGCCTGTCCCAGATGGAGCGGCCGCAGCTGCCGATCCAGGAGGTCACGCCGCCCACCAAGCCCGCCGTCGAGGCCGCCAAGCCGGCCGCCGACAAGGAGCTCGCCAGCAAGTAAGCGACTGGACCCCGGTGTGGGAGCGCCGGGGTATGAGTCGGAGGCCCTCCGCCCGGCAGTGACGCCGGACCACGACCTCCGTGGTGCTCAGCCGGCCGTGCGACCGGGCGGAGTACAGCAGTAGCAGAGCCCCTGCCGAAACCCTCCGGCAGGGGCTCTCACTGTGTCCGTCGGACCGTCAGTCGGTCTTGATGCTCGACAGGATGTCCAGCTTGGACGCCCGGCGGGCCGGCCAGATCGCGGCCACCAGGCCGACCAGCCCGGCCAGCGCCAGGAACATCGCCAGCTGGCCGTAGGGCAGGACGGTGGTCAGCCCGGCCAGGCTGGACTTCAGCGTCCCGTTGATCGCCCAGGCGATGAAGCAGCCGAGCAGCAGGCCGACACCGGCACCGAACAGCGAGATCACCACCGACTCCAGTCGGACCATCCGCTTGATGCCGCGGCGGTCCAGGCCGATCGCCCGCAGCATCCCGATCTCGCGCTTGCGCTCGAAGACCGACATCGCCAGCGTGTTGATCACACCCAGGACCGCGATCAGGACCGCCATCCCCAGCAGGCCGTACATCAGGTTCAGCGCGAAGGTGATGACCTGGCTGAAGCCGTCCCGGACGTCCTGCTTGGACTTGACCTCGATCACCGGGTTGGCGCCGGTGGCGTCCTTGAGCGACTGCTTGAGCTCTGCGGTGGCGCCGTCCTTGCCCTTGACCAGGACGTCGGCGACGTACGGCTTCGGGTCGTGCTTGGCGATCTCGCTGTTGGCCAGCAGGACCGGGCCGAGCATGCCGCCCTTCTCGTACACGCCGCCGACGGTGAGCTGCCCGGTGGACCCGTCCGGGAAGGTCGCGGTCATCGTCGAGCCGGTGGTGACGTTGAACTTGGTGGCGACGTCCTGGTCCACCAGTAGCTGACCCTTGCCGAGCGCGGCGGTGGAACCGCTGGTCAGTTTGACCTCGGCGATCCGGTCGAAGGTGTCCGCGTCCAGACCGGCGATCGACTTCCTGGTGCCGTTGAGCCGCCAGGAGGCGGCGGTCATCGGCGAGGAGGCCGCGACCCCGGGGGCCTTGGCGATCTGGGCGGGCACCTGCTCGGAGAGGCCCATGCCGTTGGCGGCCGAGACGATGTAGTCGGACTTCATCGACTTGGTGACGGCCCGGTCGACGGTGTCGCCGACCGAGGTGCCGATCACGGTGAGACCGGTGACCAGGGTGAGGCCGATGGTGAGCGCGGCGGCGGTGGCCGCGGTGCGGCGCGGGTTGCGCACCGCGTTCTGCTGGGCGAGCTTGCCCGGGGTGCCGCCCAGCGCCCGCAGGAGCGGGCCGACCAGCGCGACCACCGGGCGGGACAGCAGCGGCAGCAGGACGAACACACCGATCAGGGCCAGGAAGGCACCCGCGCCGACCGGCATCCGGCCGCTGTCGTCGCCGGTGGAGGCGCCGTAGCCGATCAGCGCGAGGCCGCCGGCGGCGAGCACCGCGCCGATGGTGTTGCGGACCACCAGGCTCTTCTGGCTGGTCGGCTGGTCGCCGCTGCTCATCGCGGCCACCGGGGCGATCCGGGCGGCGCGCAGGGCCGGCAGCAGGGCCGACAGGACGGTCACCACGACGCCGACCACGACGGTCACCACGACGGTGAGCGGCTTGATCACCAGCGCGCCGCTCGGCATGTCCTCGTTCAGCGAGCCGATCAGGGACTGCATCCCGGCGCCGACCCCGATGCCGGCCAGCAGACCGGCCACCGCGGAGACGGTGCCGATCAGCAGGGCCTCGATCAGCACGGAGCGGGTGACCTGCTTGCGGCTGGCGCCGATCGCCCGCAGCAGCGCGAGTTCCTTGGTGCGCTGGGCGACCAGCATGGTGAAGGTGTTGGCGATGATGAAGATGCCGACGAAGAGCGAGATGAAGGCGAAGACCAGCAGCATGGTGCGCATGCTGTCGGTGCCCTTGGTGATCTGCTCCTGCTCGTCGGCGTTGAGCTTGGCGCCGGTCTCGACGTCGAACTGGTGGCCCGCGGGCACCTTCGGCTGGACCTGGGCGAGCAGTGCGTCCTCGGAGGTACCGGGCTTGGCGGTGAGCACGATGCTGCTGTAGCGGCCCGGCTCCAGCAGGGTCTGCTGGGCGGTGGCCTTGTCGAAGAGGGTGAGCGTGCCGCCGGTGTTCACCACCGGGTCGTCGGTGGTGAAGATCCCGGTGAGCCTGGCCTCGATCACCGGCCCGTTGGCGGCGACCCGGACGGTGTCGCCGACCTTGTAGCCGCCCCGGTCGGCGGTCTTGCGGTCGAGCGCGACCTCCTCGGCGTTCTTCGGGCCCTGGCCCTCGGCCATCGGGTAGCGCGGGTCCTTGCCGTCCTGGCCCGGGGCGAAGTTGGCGCCCTTGGCGGCCCAGACCTGGCCGATCAGGTTGCCCTTGTGGTCGGCGACCCCGGTGAAGCCGCTGACCACGCCGCGGGCGCCCGCCGCGTCGGGCAGGGTGGCCAGCTGCTGGACGGTGGCGTCGGTGAGCGCGGCGGAGCCGCTCTCGCTCTTCTGCTCGGCGGAGACGTCGGAGCCGGCCGCGCGGTCCACGACCTGGACGGCGATGTCCGAGTAGCTCTTGGAGTTGCTGTCCCGCAGGGCCTTGCCGAAGGTGTCGGAGAAGACCGTGGTGCCCGCGACGAAGGCGGTGCCGAGCATGACGGCCAGTGCCGTCATCAGTAGCCGGCCCTTGTGGGCCAGCACGTTGCGCAAAGCGGTGCGATACATGAGGTGTCCTGGGAAGGTTCGGTGAAGCGGGCTGCTGGGCCGGCGGTGTGTCAGCTGGTGCGGCCCTTGGCGTCGAAGCGGCGCATGCGGTCCAGGACGGTGTCGGCGGTGGGGCCGTGGAGTTCGTCGACGATCCGGCCGTCGGCGAGGAAGACGACGCGGTCGGCGTAGGAGGCGGCGACCGGGTCGTGGGTGACCATGACGACGGTCTGGCCGAGTTCGCGTACGGAGTTGCGCAGGAAGGAGAGGATCTCGGCGCCGGAGCGGGAGTCGAGGTTTCCGGTGGGTTCGTCGGCGAAGATGATGTCGGGCTTTCCGGCGAGGGCGCGGGCGCAGGCGACGCGCTGCTGCTGGCCGCCGGAGAGCTGGGAGGGGCGGTGGCTGAGGCGGCCGGAGAGGCCGACGGTGTCGACGACGCGGTCGAGCCAGGCCCGGTCGGCCTTGCGGCCGGCGATGTCCATCGGGAGGGTGATGTTCTCCAGGGCGGTCAGCGTCGGCAGGAGGTTGAAGGCCTGGAAGATGAAGCCGATGTGGTCGCGGCGCAGTTGGGTGAGCTGCTTGTCCTTGAGGCCGACGAGTTCGGTGTCGCCGATGGTGGTGGAGCCGGAGGAGACGGTGTCGAGGCCGGCCATGCAGTGCATGAGGGTGGACTTGCCGGAGCCGGAGGGGCCCATGATGGCGGTGAACTCGCCCTGGGGGAACGCGACGCTGACGTTGTCGAGGGCGACCACGCGGGTCTCGCCCTCCCCGTAGACCTTGTTCAGGCCGGTGGCACGGGCGGCCGCGGTGCGGACGGCGGTTGCGGTCGACGTGGTCACGGGGTGCTCCTTGCTGGGCCGACTGACGTGTACCTCCATGCTCCGCGACGTGATCACGGTTCGGCGTCGCTCCGCCGAACGGTTGGGCCTACCACCGCTGGACGTACGGGAGGGGTTGGACTCTCCTCCTGCGGTATGAGGGCAACCCTGAGGGAGACCCGATGGCCGGATTCGCTGTGCTTCGTGGCCGAAATCTCGAACAGTTCGTCAGATAGCAAGGAAACATGACAACTTCCCGGGCTGGGAACATGCGAAAGGGTGAGCCGGGCGACTAGGCTCAGGGGTGCTTTCGCGGGACGCCCGGATGGTGGAACGCAGACACGGGCAGCTTAAAACTGCTTGGCCGCGAGGCCGTGCCGGTTCGAGTCCGGCTCCGGGCACCACACGACCCGCGGGGGCGCCGTCGGCGTCCCCGCCGGGCGTCGTTCACCGGATCCTCCTTGCGGCGTATCCCGAATTTTTTGCCAAGCCATTACCCTGGTGTGCGGGCGGTGCAGTGCCGCCACGGAGGGAATGAGCAATGAGAAGCAGCAACCCGGTCTTCTCGCGGGAGGGGTCCTTCACCCGCGAGCCCGGCTACGCGGGGTTCGGTACCACCGCGCAGGCCGGGGGTCCGTACGGCAACCCCTACGCGGGCACCCCCTACGCCCAGCCGCAGGGGCAGGGCCCGCTGACGGACGAACAGCTGTACCAGATGTACAACGGGCCGTCGGCCGGCCCGGCGGCCACCGGGCGGATGACGCTCGACGACGTGGTCGCCCGCACGGCCATGACGCTGCTCACCCTGGTCGCCGCCGGCGCGGTGGCCTGGTTCACGCTGCCGTTCGAGAACTTCGGCTTCGCGATCGGCGCCAGCCTGGTGGCCATGGTGGTCGGCCTGGTGGTCTCGTTCAAACGCAGCGTCAGCCCGCCGCTGATCCTGCTGTACGCGGCCCTGGAGGGCTTCGCGCTCGGCGCCGTCACCCACGCCCTCAACACCATGCTGAACGGCATCGCGATCCAGGCGGTGCTGGGCACGGCGGCGGTCTTCGGGACGATGCTGTTCGCCTACAAGAGCGGCCGGATCCGGGTCACCCCGCGCTACACCCGGATCGGCATCGCGGTCGCGATGGGCTTCGTGCTGCTGATGCTGATCAACGTGGTCGCGATGGCCTTCGGCGCCGACATGGGCCTGCGCTCCGGCCCGCTGGGCGTGGTGGTCGGCCTGATCGGCATCGGCCTCGGCGCCTTCTTCCTGTCGCTGGACTTCGCGGAGATCGAGACGGCCATCGCGCAGGGCGCCCCGCAGCGCGAGTCCTGGCGGGCCGCCTTCGGGCTGACCCTGTCGCTGGTCTGGATCTACGTCGAGATGCTGCGGCTGATCGCGATCCTGCGCGGCGACGACTGACGCACCCCCTGTCGTCCCCCACTGCCGCCGGGCCCCGGAGCGGACCGCTCCGGGGCCCGGCGGCGTTTAGGCTCCTCTCCATGCATGACGTACAGCCCCTGGTCGAAGCCGTGGACTCCCTAGCGGATCGTTTCCGCTCGCTGCCGCAGAGCAAGCTGCTGGGCTCCGTGCCCGGACACGCCTCGCGGGCGGCGGCGGTGCTGGCGCTGGCCCGGCGGCTGGCCGCGCTGGCGCTGGCGGCCGAGGGCGGGCCGGAGCGGGAGTTCCCGGACGCCGGGGCCTTCGCGGTGGGGGACCAGCTGGCCGTCGCCGGGCACGACCTGGCGGCCGCGCTGACCACCCTGCCGGAGGACGCCGAGGTGGCGCTGCCGGACGGCCCGGTGGCGGCGGCCGAGGTGCTGGCCGGGGCGGTGGCCGCGGTGCGCGAGACGGCCGAGCTCTGCGCCTGAGGCCTCCCGGAGCCGGACATGCCGAAGGCCGGCCGGGTCGGTAACCCCTGGACCCGGCCGGCCTTCGGTCGTGCTGCGCGGATGAGTCGGCGTCAGATGCTGGCGACCACCCGGTCGGCGAGCACGTAGACGGCCTCCTCGTCGGTGGAGAAGGTCAGCGAGTACGAACCGGAGAAGCGCGAGCCGCCGAGCAGTCGGACGTGCTCACCGGCGCGGACCGCGTCGATCAGTCGGTAGGCGGCCTCCCGGTCGCCCGGGGCCACGCACAGCGTGGTGCCGTCGGCGAAGGCGTACACGTCCAGGGTGCCCAGCGGGCCGGGGCGGACGTCGACCAGGGCGACGGCCTCCTCGGCGAGGGTGGCCAGCCGGGTGTCGGTCCACTCGCGGGACGGCGCCTGGCTCGGCACGAAGTCGGGGTGCGAGGGGTGGCGGCGCGGGTCGGGCACGGCGACCGGGGCGTCCTCCACAGTCGGTTCGGCGTCCAGCAGCCCGGCCTCCAGGCCGGTGGCCAGCAGGTCGGCCTCGCGGCGGGCCCGGGCGTCCTTGGTGCTCTCGCCGGCCGGGTGGCCGGGGCGCAGCGGCGCGCCGCCCTCGGTGCCGGGCTCGGCCGGGCCGGTGCCGCCCTCGTTGATCAGGTCCTCCAACGCGGAGCGCAGCGCCTCGCCGAACTCCGGGTCCATCGTCCCGGCGTTGTCGGCGGCGTCCTGCGGGCCGGTGGGGCGGGGGAAGAACAGCGGCCACTCGTCGGTGCCGGTGAACACCCCGGTGAAGGGGGAGTCGAACAGCGGCGCGTCCTCGGCCGCGCGGGCCTCCTGCTCGGCCCAGAACGCCCGGGCCTCGGTGATCTCCCGCTCGCGGTCGGCGGCGAGCGCCTCGGCGACGGCCCGGCGTATCGCGGCCTCGTCGACGGGTACGGGCGCGGCCTGGGTCGCGGCCTGCGCGTCCAGGCGGCGGGAGAGTCCCCGGAGGTGGAGCAGCACGACGGTCGACACGGCGATCAGGGTCAACAGCAGGAGGGTGTAGACGGCGCTCACGGAACGTACTCCTAGCGAGGAGCGGAACGGGGTTACGTGTCCACACTGCCGCATTCTGGGGTGCTACCGCAGTGGCGAATGTCTAATTCGTCCAGAACTTTCGCCCTTGTCCCCAAATTGTTAGGTAACACCGCTCTACGCAGTGGAGTTGATCCGCTCCGCAGTGTCGATTTCCGGACCGGAAGCGAACAGGAAGAGGGCCGGATCGACCTCGCGGTGTGATCCGGCCCTCAATTACGCTACGTCACTCCGGATGGGTGGTCCAGACCTTCGGAGCGGTTCGGCGGGGTCAGCTGAGGCGCTCGATGACCATGGCCATGCCCTGGCCGCCGCCGACGCACATGGTCTCCAGGCCGAACTGCTTGTCATGCCACTGCAGGGAGTTGATCAGCGTGGTGGTGATCCGGGCGCCGGTCATGCCGAAGGGGTGGCCGACCGCGATGGCGCCACCGTTGACGTTCAGCTTGTCGATGTCGATGCCGAGGTCGCGGTAGGAGGGGATCACCTGGGCCGCGAAGGCCTCGTTGATCTCGACCAGGTCGATGTCGTCGATGGTCAGGCCGGCCCGCTTGAGCGCCTGCTTGGAGGCCTCGACCGGACCGTAGCCCATGATCTCGGGGGAGAGGGCGCTGACGCCGGTGGAGACCACCCGGGCGAGCGGGGTGATTCCGAGCTCGCGGGCCTTGGTGTCGGACATGATGACCAGCGCGGCGGCGCCGTCGTTCAGCGGGCAGCAGTTACCGGCGGTCACGGTGCCGTCGGGGCGGAACACCGGCTTCAGGCCGGACACGCCCTCCAGGGTGACGCCGGCGCGCGGGCCGTCGTCGGTGCTCACCGCGGTGCCGTCCGGGAGCGTGACCGGGGTGATCTCGCGCTCCCAGAAGCCGGCCTTGATCGCCGCCTCGGCGAGGTTCTGCGAACGCACGCCGAACTCGTCCTGGTCGGCGCGGGTGATGCCCTTGAGCGCGGCCAGGTTCTCGGCGGTCTGGCCCATCGCGATGTAGGCGTCCGGCAGCAGGCCGTCCTCGCGCGGGTCGTGCCACTCGCCGCCGCCCTCCTCGGCGCGCTTCTTGGTGCGGGCCTGGGCCTCGTCGAAGATCGGGTTCATGGTGCCCGGCAGGCCGTCCGAGGTGCCCTTGATGCTGCGCGAGACGGTCTCGACACCGGCCGAGATGAAGACGTCGCCCTCGCCGGCCTTGATCGCGTGCAGCGCCATCCGCGTGGTCTGCAGCGAGGAGGAGCAGTAGCGGGTGATGGTGGCGCCGGGCAGGTAGTCCATGCCCATCTGCACGGCCACGATGCGGGCCAGGTTGTGGCCCTGCTCGCCGCCCGGCAGGCCGCAGCCGAGCATCAGGTCGTCGATCTCGCGCGGGTCGAGCTGCGGGACCTTGGCCAGGGCGGCCTGGATGATGTGGGCGGTCAGGTCGTCCGGGCGGACGTCCTTGAGCGAACCCTTGAACGCCCGGCCGATCGGCGAACGGGTGGCGCTGACGATGACGGCTTCGGGCATGGCGGGCTCCTCGCTGAGTGACGACGGACTTGCGGTCCGGGAGGTAAGCTACCGCTTGGTAGTTCAGGCGTCACCGGCCTCAGCGTGTGAGCTGGCCGACGTATCCCCGGGGTCCGTGCCTGGCCCTTTCCCGCTCTCCGGGCCCGGCAGGCCGATCCGCAGCCGATGCCTCAACAGGGCCCAGCGCCGACCCGCCCCCTCCGCCTCCACGCCCGCCACCTCGGTGCCCGCGCGTCCGGCCGCGGCCGCGGCGGCCACCGCGACCGGCAGCACGGTCTCGCCCGGGACCGGGGCGGTCGGGCGCTCCTCCTCCGGCCACAGGCCGAGCGCCGCGCAGACCGAGGGCAGGACGGTCATCGCGGCGGTGGCGTAGCCCTGGGCGGAGGGGTGGTAGCGGTCGGAGGCGAACATCTCCGGCCGGGCGGCGAACTCCGGGCCCAGGAGCGAGCCCAGCGAGACGGTGCGGCCGCCCGCCTCCACCACCGCGATGGTCTGCGCGGCGGCCAGCTGGCGGCTGAGCCGCCGGGCCACCCAGCGCAGCGGCGGGCGGACCGGCTTGATCGTCCCGAGGTCCGGGCAGGTGCCCACCACCACCTCGCAGCCGTTGGCGCGCAGGGCGGCGACGGCCTCGCCGAGGTGGCGGACGGCGACCTGGGCCGGGCTGTGCCGGGTCACGTCGTTGGCGCCGATCATGATCACGGCGACGTCGGGGTGGTGCGGCAGGGCCTGTTCCAGCTGGCCGGAGAGGTCGGCGGAGCGGCTGCCGGAGCGGGCCACGTTGACCAGCCGCACCGGGCGCTCGGCCACCGAGGCCAGGCCCGCGGCCAGCAGTGCGCCCGGGGTCTCGCGGGCGCGGGCCACGCCGAGGCCGGCGCCGGTGGAGTCGCCGAGGACGGCCAGCACCAGCGGCCGCTGCGGGGCGGCGGTGCCGTCGGCGAAGGCCTCGCCGTAGACGCCGTCGACCTTGGGCGGGTGGGTCTCCAGGATGCCGATGGCCTGGATGGCGAGTTTGCTCTCGGTCAGCAGCAGGCCGACCAGACCCACGCCGAGCAGGCCGAGCCCGCCGCCACCGTACGCCGCCGCGGTGGCGATCCGGCGGGCCACCCGCGCCCGCGAGTCCGCTGTGCCTGGCATCCGTGCCCCCTTCGCGTCCTCGTGCCGCCCCGGCGGGGACACGGCCGTGCCTGCACAGCGGTCTTACCCGGATGGGCGGCGGGAGTACCGGAGGTGGCGGTGGGGGTGGGCCATTGGGGGAGGTGCGCCCGAGCGGAACCCCGGGGCGCCGCCCACGCCCTAGGCTTTGCAGTACCGAATGCACTCGCATGCCCAAAGACCGGGAGGACCCCCGTGCGGTACCACAACTCGATCATCGACCTGGTCGGCAACACGCCGCTGGTCAAGCTGAACAAGGTCACCGAGGGCATCAGCGCGACAGTGCTGGCGAAGGTCGAGTACTTCAACCCCGGCGGCTCGGTGAAGGACCGCATCGCGATGCGCATGATCGAGGCCGCCGAAGCCTCGGGCGCCCTCAAGCCGGGCGGCACCATCGTGGAGCCGACCTCGGGCAACACCGGTGTCGGTCTGGCGATCGTGGCCCAGCAGAAGGGCTACAAGTGCATCTTCGTCTGTCCCGACAAGGTGTCCACTGACAAGATCAACACCCTGCGCGCGTACGGCGCCGAGGTGGTCGTCTGCCCGACCGCCGTCGCGCCGGAGCACCCGGACTCGTACTACAACGTGTCCGACCGCCTGGTCCGCGAGACCCCGAACGCCTGGAAGCCGGACCAGTACTCCAACCCGGAGAACCCGGCCTCGCACTACCACTCCACCGGCCCGGAGTTGTGGGAGCAGACCGAGGGGAAGATCACCCACTTCGTGGCGGGCGTCGGCACCGGCGGCACCATCTCCGGCACCGGCAACTATCTGAAGGAGGTCTCCGGCGGCAAGGTCAAGGTGGTCGGCGCCGACCCGGAGGGCTCGGTCTACTCGGGCGGCACCGGCCGTCCGTACCTGGTCGAGGGCGTCGGTGAGGACTTCTGGCCGACCGCCTACGACCGCAACGTCGCGGACGAGATCGTCGCCGTCTCCGACAAGGACTCGTTCCAGATGACCCGCCGCCTGGCCAAGGAGGAGGGCCTGCTGGTCGGCGGCTCCTGCGGCATGGCCGTGGTGGCCGCGCTGGAGGTGGCCCGCGAGCTCGGGCCGGACGACGTCGTGGTGGTGCTGCTGCCGGACGGCGGCCGCGGCTACCTGTCGAAGATCTTCAACGACGACTGGATGGCCGACTACGGCTTCCTGCCCTCGTCCACCGACGAGGCCCACATCGGCGAGGTGCTGGCCCGCAAGGAGGCCATCGAGCAGGGCGGCATCCCGCAGTTCGTCCACATGCACCCCAACGAGACGGTCGCCGAGGCGGTCCGGGTGCTGCGCGAGTACGGCGTCTCCCAGATGCCGGTGGTCTCCCCGGGCGCCGGGCACCCGGACATCATGGCCGGCGAGGTGATCGGCTCGGTGGTGGAGAAGCTGCTGCTGGAGGGCATCTTCGCCAAGGACATCGAGCTGACCGACACGCTGGACAAGGTGATGTCCAAGCCGCTGCCGGTGGTCGGCTCCGGTGAGACCGTCACCAACCTGATGACCGTGCTGGAGAAGGCCAACGCGGCGGTCGTGCTGGTGGAGGGCAAGCCGCAGGGCATCGTCACCCGCCAGGACCTGCTGGGCTTCCTGACCACCCGCGCCGCCCACTGACGATCGGTCACCGTGCTTCGCCCGTGGACGGATCCGGTGGGTTCGTCCACGGGCGAAGTGGTACACCGACGTCACCTGCCCGCAGCACGTGGTTAACAACGCTCCGGCATCGTGGTGGTCAACGGCAAGACGCCGAGCGAGACGGCAGCGGCCACCGGGAGCGGCTCCCCGGCGGGCGCGGTCGGCTCCGGACACGTCGGACGGTCCTGACCCGGTCCGCCGTGTCCGCCCTCCCCGACCGGCATCGGAGGGAGGGGCCCGCCGCGGGAGGCGCCGTCGTCCCGCCCCTGCCCGGCTCCGGCCGGTCGACAGGGTGCGGCGGCTCCCGTGGCGCACACCGCGCCGTACGGCGCGTCTCCGCGGCTCCCGGGTGGGGGAGTCGATGCGGAGAGACGGTGGGGCCGGTCCTTCTCCGAGGGGCCGGCCCTTCCGGTGCGCCGGGCGGCCCGTCGTCCCGTACGCTCGCACGCATGACCAGCACTGAAACGACCGAGGACGCCCCGCGCTACGTCAAGCTCAAGATCGAGCTGATCGCGGAGATCACCGACGAGGGCGCGCTCAAGGCCGCGGCCCTGAAGCAGGTCGCCGAGGACGAGTACCTCGACGACGAGGAGCGGGCCCAGTCCGTCGAGGCCATCGAGGTGGACCCGTCGGGTTCGCTCGCCCACTTCATCGACCCCGTCGCGCTGCTCGGCGAGGTCCCGGGCATCGAGCTCGCCTCGGCCACCTGGGAGTCGGCGCAGACCGAGTTCGACCCCGAGAGCGAGGAGTGGGACGAGTACACCGTGGACGCGTCGGACGAGTAGCGGCCGCCCGTACCGTCACCGCTCGTGAACGCCCGGTCCGCTTCGGCGGGCTGGGCGTTTTGTTCATGTTCGTCGGGAAGTTGGGTCATCTCATACGATCGCTTACCCTTCGGTGGTGGAACCGTGGGCGGGTGGATTGCGTTTCTGTATCCGTAAATGCCCGGGATGATCAGCAGGGAGACGCGACGTGACGGCACGGGACGGTCAGGGGCGGGTGGCCGGAGGGAACTGGAGCCGACGTGGAGTGCTCGCGGGCCTGATCGGCGCGCCCGTGCTGCTGCTGGCGGCCTGCAACGACAACAGCGGCAACAGCGGCAACAACGGCAGCGGGGGTAGCGGCGGTTCCGGCGGCTCCGGTGCCAGCGGCACCCCGGGCTCGGGCGGCGGAAGCAGCGCCCCGAAGACCTCGGCCGCCGTCATCACCGTCAGCCCGGCGGACGGCGCCACCGGCGCCAGCTTCAGTGAGCCGGTCAAGGTGACCGTCAGCAACGGCACCCTGGGCACCGTCAAGGTCACCGACTCCACCGGCAAGGAGCTGGCCGGCCAGCTCTCCTCCGACAACACCGGCTGGACCTCGGCCGCGGCCCCGGCCAGCGGCACCAAGTACTCCGTCACCGCCACCGCCCTCGACAAGGACAAGCTGGAGGCGGACGCCAACGCCACCTTCACCACGGCGACCCCGGCCAACACCTTCGTGGGCTACTTCACTCCCGAGGACGGCTCGACGGTCGGCGTCGGCATGCCGGTCTCGATCAACTTCAGCAAGCCGATCACCGACCGCAAGGCCGTCCAGCAGGCGATCACCGTGATAGCCGAGCCGGGCGTCGAGATCGTCGGGCACTGGTTCTCCAGCACCCGGCTCGACTTCCGGCCGCAGGACTACTGGGCCAAGGGCACCAAGGTCACCCTCAAGCTGCGGCTCAAGGACGTCGAGGGCGCGAAGGGCGTGTACGGCACCCAGTCCAAGGACGTCGGCTTCACCATCGGCCGCGCCCAGACCAGTGTCGCGGACCTCGCCACCAGGAAGCTCACCGTCACCACGGACGGCCAGGTCAGCGCCGTCTACAAGATCTCCGGCGGCGCCCCCGAGCACACCACCTGGGGCGGCAAGATGGTCATCTCCGAGCAGTTCACCCAGACCCGGATGAACTCGCAGACCGTCAACCTGGGCAGCGAGTACGACATCGCCGATGTGCCGCACGCCCAGCGCCTCACCACCTCGGGCACCTTCATCCACGGCAACTACTGGTCCTCGCCGTCGATCTTCGGCGGTCAGAACACCAGCCACGGCTGCGTCGGCCTGCAGGACGCCAAGGGCGCGCAGGACAGCAGCACGGACGGCTACAAGTTCTACAAGTCCTCGATGGTCGGCGACGTGGTCGAGGTCGTGAACTCCGGCGACAAGACCGTCGCCCCGGACAACGGCCTGAACGGCTGGAACCTGAGCTGGGCCGAGTGGAAGGCCGGCAGCGCCGCCTGACCGTCACCTGAGAATTCTTCCCGGGCGGACCGAACCTCGCGGTCCGCCCGAGGAGTCAGGTGGGTGTGAAGCGCGAGCAGAGACAGCGACAGGACGCCGAGTTCAGCGCGTTCGTCGCCGGGAGCGGCCACCAACTGTTGCGGCTGGCCGAGCTGTTGACCGGCGATCCGGACCGGGCCAAGGACATCGTGCAGTCGGCACTCGAACGTGCCTACCTGCACTGGCACCGGATCACCGGCGACGACCCCACCGCGTACGTCCGCCGGATCGTGGTGAACCAGCACCGCGACTGGTGGCGCCGGTTGCGCAATCGCGAGCTGCCCACCGACCACACCCCCGACCGGCCGCTGGCCGAGGACCTGGCCGAGCGGCAGGCCCAACGGGCCTTGCTGCACCAGGCGTTGGGCACACTGACCCGCCGGGAGCGGACGGTCGTCGTGCTGCGGTACTACGGGGACCTCGCCGAGGCCGCCATCGCGGCCGAACTGGGAATCGCCCAGGGCACCGTGAAGAGCACGCTGAACCGGGCGATGTCGAAGCTGCGCGCACTCCCCGAACTCGCCGACCGCACCGGCGGAGCGGCGGGCCCCATGACGCACATCGAGGTGACGGTATGAGCTTCGAGGACAGACTCGGACAGCTGCTCAAGGACGAGGACCCGCTGGCGGCCGGGCCGGACCCGGAGGCGGTCATCGTCGGCGCCCGGCGCCGCCGGGCCCGGCGCAGGATGGGGGCCGCGGCGGCCGCGCTCGCAGCGGCCCTGGTCTGCGGGGTGACGGCGGTGACGGCCGGCAGCGCCCGGCACGTCGGGGACGTCGCGGCCGAGGCGGCCGAGGCGGGGGCGGCGATGACCCCCTCGGCGGGGGTGACCGCCCTGGTGCCGGAGGCTACTCCGGCCGCGACCCCGACCGCGCTGCCGCTCTCGCCGGTCCGGCGGGTCGCGGTCGGGGAGAAGGTGCAGGTCACCGATGGCTCCCGGATGTGGGTGACCGAGACCCAGCGTTGCGACGAGCAGCTCGGCCCGAACGGGAAGTGGTACTCGGCGTTCGGCTGCCGGGACGTCGCCAGTGACAACCTGGACCACTCCCGGCCGCAGATCTACTGCCAGGGCAGCGGTGACGGACAGCATCTGGTGTCGCTCTGCTTCTACCTGGGCCCGACCCCGAGCAAGATCATCTTGTTCGAGGACGGCAATCCCGTCCCGGCCACCCTGGTCACCGCTCCGGGGATGAAGAACTGGACGGCCTTCTACCTGGTCAGGCCCGTCAAGCCCCAGCCGCTGCAGACCGGCCCCCAGGGGTGGCCGGCCGACCCGATCGGCGTCTACGACGCCCAGGACCGGCTGCTGACCGAGTCCCCCGGCCGGACGGCGGACCACAAGTCGGTTCACGCGCCGGGCGCCACCGAGACCACCGCGCCGGCGGGGGCCGCGGGGTTCTACGCGCCGCGCGCCACCGGGACCGCCACGCCGGCGGTGCCGACCGCGCCGACCGCTCACTGAGGCGGTCGCGCCGCCTCACCGCTTCGCGTAGTCCGCGAAGCCCTGCCAGTCGACGATCACGCACGGTTCGTCGCCCAGGACCCAGGCGTCGTGGCCGGGCGGGCAGACCATGGAGTCGCCGGGGCCGAGGCCACCAGCGCGGTGGCCGGGCCGCCCCTGCCGGCCCTTCCAGGGGGGCCGGCCCGTCCGTGAAGGGTGGGGGCTCCTGTCGGTGCTTCGCGTCTCAGCTCTCGGTCTTGGCCACGCCGATCGGGCAGGAGGCGCCGGTGCCGCCGAGACCGCAGTAGCCGTTGGGGTTCTTGGCCTCGGACAGGTACTGCTGGTGGTACGGCTCGGCCGGGTAGAACGGGCCGGCCGGGGCGATCTCGGTGGTGATCGGGCCGTGACCGAGCGCGGTCAGCGCGGGCTGGAAGGCGTCCCGGGTGGCGGTCGCGGCGGCGGCCTGGGCGGGGGAGTGGGTGTAGAGCGCGGAGCGGTACTGGGTGCCCACGTCGTTGCCCTGACGGTTGCCCTGGGTCGGGTCGTGCGCCTCCCAGAAGGCCTTCAGCAGCCGCTCGTACGAGATCAGCGCGGGGTCGAACACCACCCGGACCGCCTCGGTGTGCCCGGTCAGGCCGCTGCACACCTCCTCGTACGTCGGGTTCGGGGTGTAGCCGCCCTGGTAGCCGACCAGCGTCGTCCAGACGCCGGGCAGCCGCCAGAACGTGCGCTCGGCGCCCCAGAAGCAGCCCAGCCCGAAGTCGGCCACCTCCAGCCCCTCCGGGTACGGCCCGGTGAGCGGGTGGCCGAGCACGGTGTGCGGCTCGGCCAGGGTGAAGGCCGGGGCCTGGCGGCCGGGCAGCGCCTGGTCGGCGGGGACGAGCGAGGTCTTGTGGCGGTTGAACAGCACGGCCTGCTCCAGCGGGGTAGGAAGGGTTGCCCAGGGTTCAACGCGCCGGGCCGTCCGCGGATTCCGGCGAGCCTGCCGGCGTACGGCCACTAGGCTCGGAGCCATGACCGAGCACCAGCTTCCCCAGGGCTTCGAGACCCTCGCCATCCACGCGGGTCAGGAAGCAGACCCCCAGACCGGGGCCGTCGTCACGCCGATCTACCAGGTGTCCACCTACAAGCAGGACGGGGTGGGCGGCCTGCGGGGCGGCTACGAGTACAGCCGCAGCGCCAACCCGACCCGCACCGCGCTGGAGGAGTGCCTCGCCGCGCTGGAGGGCGGCGCCCGCGGCCTCGCCTTCGCCTCCGGCCTGGCCGCCGAGGACACCCTGCTGCGCACCATCCTCAAGCCGGGCGACCACATCGTGATCCCCAACGACGCCTACGGCGGCACCTTCCGGCTGTTCGCCAAGGTGCTGACCCGCTGGGGCGTCGAGTTCTCCGTCGCCAACACCCAGCACCTGGACGAGGTCCGGGCCGCGCTGCGCCCCCACACCCGCGCGGTGTGGGTGGAGACCCCGTCCAACCCGCTGCTGGGCATCACCGACCTGGCCGCGCTGGCCGAGGTCGCGCACGGCGCCGGGGCGCTGCTGGTGGTCGACAACACCTTCGCCAGCCCGTACCTGCAGCAGCCGATCGCGCTCGGCGCGGACGCGGTCGTGCACTCCACCACCAAGTACATGGGCGGCCACTCGGACGTGGTCGGCGGTGCCCTGGTGCTGGCCGAGGCGGGCCTGGGTGAGGAGGTCGCGTACCACCAGAACGCGATGGGCGGCGTCTCCGGCCCGTTCGACGCCTGGCTGGTGCTGCGCGGCATCAAGACGCTGGGCGTCCGGATGGACCGGCACAGCTCCAACGCGGAGAAGGTCGCCGAGCTGCTGGCGAGCCACCCCAAGGTCAGCCAGGTGCTGTACCCGGGCCTGCCCGAGCACCCCGGCCACGACATCGCCGCCAAGCAGATGAAGGCCTTCGGCGGCATGGTCTCGTTCCGGGTCGCCGGCGGCGAGGAGGCGGCCGTCGAGGTCTGCAACCGCGCGCAGCTGTTCACCCTGGGCGAGTCGCTGGGCGGCGTGGAGTCGCTGATCGAGCACCCGGGCCGGATGACCCACGCCTCGGCGGCCGGTTCGCCGCTGGAGGTTCCGGCCGACCTGGTGCGCGTCTCGGTCGGCATCGAGTCGATCGACGACCTGCTGGCCGACCTCACGCAGGCGCTGGGCTAGGCACGTCGGTCACTGCCCCTGCTGGTCCGCCGTGTACGACTCCATCGCGTGGTTGAAACGGGCCAGCAGGGCGCAGAACGCCTGCTGCTCCTCGGGCGGCCAGCCGGCCGTCAGGCGGCGGGTCAACTCGGCCCGGCCGTCCCGGACTTCGGCGAGCCGGCCGGCGCCGCCCGGGGTCAGCGCGAGCCGCACCGCGCGGCGGTCGGCCGGGTCCTGGACCCGGCCGACCAGCCCGGCCGCGACCAGCGGGGCGACCTGGCGGGTCACCGTGGAGGAGTCGACGCCGAGCGCCTCGGCCAGCGCCTTGACGTTCGCGGGCCCGTGCCGCTCCAGGCGGTCGAGCAGCAGGTAGGCGGCCCGGTCCAGCGCCCCGACGCCGCCGCCGGAGGTCCGGACCTGTTCCATCCGGCGGGCGAACACCGCCAGCTGGTACTGGAGTTGGGTGTGCACGGGCTCGGTTCGGTCGGTGGCCTGGGGCGAGGTCGTCGTCATCGCGGCTCACGATCGTCGTGCGGTGAGGAAGGCTCAGAAGCAGCAGCGTACGCGGGCCGGGCGGGCCCGGGAACAGCCCCGACGCCGCGCGCTGATCCGGCCTGCCCCCCATGGAGCGCCCTAGGCTGACGTCATGCGCAACTGGCCGGTCACCCTCGACGACGTCCGCGGGGCCCAGAAGATGCTCGCCGGGGTCGCCCGGGTGACCCCGATGGAGAGCAGCCGGTACCTGTCCGGGCTGATCGGTGCACCGGTCCACCTGAAGTGCGAGAACCTGCAGCGCACCGGCTCCTTCAAGTTGCGTGGGGCGTACGTGCGGATCGCGGGACTCTCGCCGGTGCAGCGGGCCGGCGGGGTGGTGGCGGCGAGCGCCGGGAACCACGCCCAGGGGGTGGCGCTGGCGGCCTCGCTGCTGGGGGTGCACTCCACCGTCTTCATGCCGGTCGCGGCGCCGCTGCCGAAGGTCGCGGCCACCCGTGAGTACGGCGCCGAGGTGCGGTTGCACGGCACCACCGTGGACGAGGCGCTGCAGGCCGCGCAGCGGTACTCGGAGGCGACCGGCGCGGTGTTCATCCACCCCTTCGACCACTGGGACATCATCACCGGCCAGGCGACCGTCGGGCTGGAGATCCTGGAACAGTGCCCCGAGGTGCGCACCATCCTGGTGGGGGTGGGCGGCGGCGGGCTGCTGGCCGGGATCGCGGCGGCGGTCAAGCCGCTGCGGCCGGACGTCCGGGTGATCGGGGTGCAGGCGGCGGCCGCGGCCGCGTACCCGCCCTCGCTGGCGGCCGGGCGGCCGGTGTCGCTGGAGCAGTTCAGCACCATGGCCGACGGGATCATGGTCGGGCGCCCCGGGGACATCCCGTTCGAGGTGATCAATACGCTGGCGGACGGCATCCGCACGGTCTCCGAGGACGCGCTCTCGCGGGCCCTGCTGCTCGGCCTGGAGCGGCTGAAGCTGGTGGTCGAGCCGGCCGGGGCGGCCCCGATCGCGGCGCTGCTGGAGCGGCCGGACTCCTTCGAGGGCCCGGTGGTGGCGGTGCTGTCCGGCGGCAACATCGACCCGCAGCTGATGCAGCGGGTGCTGCGGCACGGGCTGGCGGCGGCCGGGCGCTACCTGTCGCTGCGGGTGCGCCTGGCGGACAAGCCGGGCTCGCTGGCGGACCTGCTGGGTGTGCTGACCAGGGTGGACGCCAACGTGCTGGACGTCGCGCACGTCCGGATCGACCCCTGGCTGGGGCTGGCCGAGGTCGAGGTGGACCTGCACCTGGAGACCAAGGGGCCGGAGCACTGCGCGCTGGTGGTCGGCGAGCTGCGGGACGCGGGGTACGTGGTCTCGGGCTGAGGCTGTCCGGCCGGCGTGGCGCTCCTCCGGGGCGGCGTCGTTCGGTTGGGATCGCGCGGATCTCTTCGCCCCAACCCCCTTGACGCGATGTATCGCGAGTTGTCAGACTCGCGATACATCGCGTTCTGTGTCGGTGGTCGGGAACCGAGTCGCCCGCATGCCTGAAATCCGGGCGAGGCGTGACAGATCGCCCATATTCGCCCAAGGAGATGAGGCAGGCCATGGCGCCAGCCATCCAAGCCGAGAACCTGGTGAAGACCTTCGGAGACGTACGGGCCCTGGACGGCGTCAGCCTCGACGTCCCCGAGGGCACGGTGCTCGGGCTGCTCGGCCCGAACGGCGCCGGCAAGACCACTACCGTGCGTGTCCTCACCACCCTGCTCCGCCCCGATTCCGGCCGCGCGGTGGTGGCCGGCGTCGACGTGCTCAAGCACCCGGACGAGGTCCGCAGCCTGATCGGACTGTCCGGCCAGTACGCGGCGGTCGACGAGTACCTGACCGGCTTCGAGAACCTCACAATGGTCGGCGAGCTCTACCAGATGAGCACCCGCGCCGCGAAGGCCCGCGCGCTGGAACTGCTGGAGTGGTTCAACCTCACCGAGGCCAGGAACCGCACCGCCAAGACCTATTCCGGCGGTATGCGCCGTCGGCTCGACCTCGCCGCCGCGCTGGTCGTCCGGCCACCGGTGATGTTCCTGGACGAGCCGACCACCGGCCTCGACCCGCGCAACCGGCTCGCGCTCTGGGAGGTCATCGAGACCTTGGTCGAGCAGGGCACCACGCTGCTGCTCACCACCCAGTACCTGGAGGAGGCCGACCGGCTCGCCCACGACATCGCGGTGGTCGACCACGGCCGGGTGATCGCCCGCGGCACCGCCGACCAGCTCAAGGCGCAGATCGGCGGCGAGCGGATCGAGGTCGTGGTGCACGACCCGGGCCTGGTCACGGACGCGGTCGCGGCGCTGTCCGGCTACGCGCTGGGCGAGCCCGTGGTGGAGAAGAACACCCGGAAGATCACCGTGCCGGTCAGCGGTGGCGCCCGGGTGCTCGCCGACGCCATCCGCGAACTGGACGGCCGCGGCATCGAGATCGACGACATCGGCCTGCGCCGCCCGACCCTGGACGACGTGTTCCTCACCCTCACCGGCCACGCCGCGGAGACGGCCGAGGAGGACGGCGGCGAGGACCCCGAGGGCCGCGGCCGGGGCGACCGGGGACGCGGCAAGGGGGCCGGCGCGGACGGCGCCGGGAGCCGGGAGCCGGACCGGCAGCAGGCCGTCACGGCCGGAACGGAGCGCTGAGATGGGCACCGTCACCGAACACGCCATCGGCGCGGCCATGCCCACGCGACGCCGGGGCCTGAACGCGACCCTGCACGACTCCTGGGTGGTCGCCAAGCGGAACCTGCGCCGGATGTCCCGGATCCCCGAGATCGTGGTCTTCGGGCTCATGCAGCCGGTCATGTTCGTGCTGCTGTTCTCGTACGTCATGGGCGGGGCGATCAAGATCCCCGGGGCGAGCTCCAGCACCGACACGTACATCCAGTACCTGATGGCCGGCATCTTCGCCCAGACCGTCACCTTCGCCACCGCCGGTGCCTCGGCCGGCATCGCGGAGGACATGACCAAGGGCCTGGTGGACCGCTTCCGCTCGCTGCCGATGGCCCGCTCGGCGGTGCTGGTCGGCCGCACCCTCGCGGACCTGTGCCAGACCGCGTTCACCGTGGTCGTGCTGGCGCTGGTCGCGCTGGCGGTCGGCTGGCGGATCCACAACGGGGCGCTCAAGGCGCTCGGCGCCTTCGGCCTGCTGCTCCTGCTCGGCTACGCCTTCTCCTGGATCGGCGCGCTGATCGGCCTGTCGGTGCGCAGCCCCGAGGCGGCCACCTCGGCCGGGCTGATCTGGCTGTTCCCGCTGACCTTCGTGTCCAACGCCTTCGTGCCGGTCAGCTCGATGCCGGACTGGCTGAAGGCGATCGCGTACTGGAACCCGTTCAGCGCCACCGTGCAGGCCTGCCGGGACCTCTTCGGCAACCAGGTCGGGCCGGTGGACAGCGCCTGGCCGATGCAGCACGCGGCGCTGGTGTCGGTGCTGTGGTCGCTGGTGATCACGGCGGTGTTCTCCTGGCTGTCGGTGCGCAAGTACCGCTCTGCCGTGGGGTGAATCGTTTCTGCTGTCGCGTTCGGGAGCTGCTCTCGGGAGCCGCGCTCGGGTGTCGCGCTCGGGTGTCGCCTTCGGGCGCGGAACGCTTGAGGGCGGTCGCCGGGTCCCAGGACTCGGCGACCGCCCTCGGCGGCGTTCAGGGGCCGGATCAGCCGGCGTGCGGAACGACCTTGACGATCTTCACCATGGCCGGCTTGCCGTTCGGCAGCTCGTACGTGGCCTCGTCGCCGATCTTCTTGCCGTCGATCGCGCGGCCCAGCGGCGACTGCGGCGAGTAGACGTCCAGGTCGTCGGCGCCCGCGACCTCGCGGGAGGCGAGCAGGAACTCCATCAGGTCGTCCTCGTCGCCGTCGAAGGCGACCGTGACGATCATGCCCGGGGCCACCACGCCCGAGTCGGCCGGGGCCTCGCCGACCTTGGCGCGCTCCAGCAGCTGGGTCAGCTGGCGGATGCGCAGCTCGGTCTTGCCCTGCTCCTCCTTCGCCGCGTGGTAGCCGGCGTTCTCCTTGAGGTCGCCCTCCTCGCGCGCCGCCTCGATCTTCTGGGCGATCTCGATGCGCCAGGTCCCGGTCAGATGATCCAGCTCGGCCTTGAGCTGGTCGTAGCCGGCCTGAGTGAGCCAGGTCACGTTCTCGCTGGTCTGGGTCACGGGTGCTCCTCGTAGGTGCTGGGGCTGTGCTGAGGGTGTGAGTCGTCAGCAGGGTCGTCGGTGATATCGGTCTTAACTACAAAGCAACGCCCGCTCCCGTACCATCCGGTGCGGAAGGGGCGAAACCACGAGCCTAACAAGTCCTGCCGACAAGTGGGAGAGGCGTTGTCGCGTGATTGACGACGGCGTCACGCCGTGGTGTACGGGGGCCGGGTGCGGGACGGTGCGGGACCCCATACGGATGCCCGTTCTCTCGAACGAGTATGCCTCCCCGGGCCGTTCCCCCTACTTCGCCGGGGTGCAGCCCAGCAGCTCGGCGGTGGTGCCGCGGGCGGTGGTGCGCAGGGTGACGGTGGCCTCGTAACTCGACCCGGCCGCCGGGACCGGGAAGTCGGCCACCCCGACCACCGCGTGGTCGTCGCCCTGCGAACGGACCGTGCAGGTGCCGGCCGTGCCGTCGCTCTTGCGGACGGTCAGCTGCAGCTGGACCTCGGAGTCGGACACCACCTGGAAGGTCGGCACCGAGCCGTTGATCTTCGACTCGCGCACCAGGTAGGAACCGCCCAGCCAGGCGATCAGGCCCAGGCCGAGCACGCCGCAGACCGCGCCGACCACCTTCAGGCGGCGGTCCGACTCGCTGTTCCCGCTCCGGCCGTAGCGCCCTTCGGGCAGCTGGGCGGCGGTGGTCTGTGCAGTCATCGGACTTCGTCCTTTCCCGGGGAGGGGCCGCGCGGGCGGTGCGGGGGAATGCGACGCTCCTCCAGTCCGTCACTATAGGAGGGGCACGCCCGCGGCCGGTCCGGCGGGGGCGGGGCCCGGCCGTGCCGGCCACCGGCCGGAGGCCGGCCTTGCGGCGACGCGGTCCCGAAGTGAGCGGTTCGTACGGTGGGCAGACCGGACTTCGCGGAACGCCCGATGATGTGGAAGGAACGCAAGGCGTTGACTGAGCAGTTGCGACTGATGGCGGTGCACGCCCACCCGGACGACGAGTCCAGCAAGGGCGCGGCCACCATGGCCATGTACGTCGAGCAGGGCGTGGACGTACTCGTGGCCACCTGCACGGGGGGCGAGCGCGGGTCGGTTCTCAACCCCAAGCTCCAGGGGGACCCGTACATCGAGGAGAACATCCACGAGGTCCGGCGCAAGGAGATGGACGAGGCGCGGGCGATCCTCGGCGTCAAGCAGGCCTGGCTGGGGTTCGTCGACTCCGGCCTGCCGGAGGGGGACCCGCTGCCCCCGCTGCCCGAGGGCTGCTTCGCCCTGCAGGACGTGAAGGAGGCGGCCGAGCCGCTGGTCCGGCTGATCCGCGAGTTCAAGCCGCAGGTCATCACGACCTACGACGAGAACGGGGGCTACCCGCACCCGGACCACATCATGACCCACAAGATCACCATGGTGGCCTTCGACGCCGCGGGTGATCCGGACGCCTACCCCGAGGCCGGCGAGCCCTGGCAGCCGCTGAAGCTGTACTACAACCACGGCTTCCCGATGGGCCGGATCCGGGCGCTGCACCAGTACCTCACCGAGCACGGCCTCGACTCCCCGTACGGCGAGTGGATCGCCGGCTGGGAGAAGAGCGGCCGCAAGGAGCGCGAGATCACCACCCGGGTGCGCTGCGACGACTGGTTCGAGACCCGCGACCGCGCGCTGATCGCCCACGCCACCCAGATCGACCCGGACGGGCCGTGGTTCCGCGTCCCGCTGGAGGTCCAGCGCGAGGTCTGGCCCACCGAGGACTACGAGCTCAGCCGTACCCTGATCGATGTGGACCTGCCGGAAGACGACCTGTTCGCCGGCCTGCGCACCCCCACCCTGGCGGCCGAGGTCGCCGACGTGCGCGACTGACCCACCCCCCGACGGCCCGGCTCGACGTGAGCCGGGCCACCATAGAGATATGAGTGCCCCCGTGAACCTCATCCACCTCGCCGCTGACCTCGCCGTCGACGACGCCAAGGTCACCCCCGGTCTCCTCGGCTTCGTCGTCTTCGCCGCGCTCGGCGTGGCGACGTGGTTCCTGGCCAAGTCGATGAACCGGCAGTTCAAGAAGGTCGACTTCGCCGAGGAGCCGGAGGCACCCAAGGAGTGACCCACTCCGGCCCGGCCGTCGTCCGCGCTCGCGAACGGCGGCCGGGCCGGAGCCGCTTTCCACGAAGCCGGTCCGGCGCGCTGCCGGGCTTCGTAGGATCCCGAACCATGACGTGGTCGTGGCACACCGTGGTGCGCAGGGCGGGTCCTCCTGCTCTGCGGGCCGATCCTGGTCGTGATGGTCGCGATGGACATGCCGCCGGTGCTCCAGGGCGCGATGGTGCTGGGCCTGGCCACGATCTTCATCCCCGCGCTCGCGGTGCTGGCGCCCTGGTTCGTGCCGCCACTGACCGGCCCGGTCTGCGCCCTGCTGCGGCTGCTCGACCGGCGGGCCCGGCACATTGCCGCCGCCGGGCTGCGCGCCGCGCCCGCCCGGACGGCCGCGATCGCGGTGCCTGTCCTGCTGGCCGTCGGCACCGTGGTCTGCCTGCTCGGCTCGGGGGCGACCATAGGGGCCGCCGTGCAGCAGCAGACCGAGCAGGCGCTGCGGGCCGACGCCGTGGTGACCGCCGAGCCGGGCGGCAGGCTGCCCGCCCGGCCCGCCGGCCTGCCCGGCGGCATCGCCGTCGCGCCGATCGCCACCGAGGTGACCGCGCCGCCCGGCTTCTACGACGACGAGCCCCGGCCCACCCGCGCCTGGGGTGCCGATGGGGCGGCCCTGTGGAGTGTCCTGGACCTCGGTGAACAGCAGGGCCGGCTGGACGAGTTGGTGCCCGGCACGTTCGCCGCCGGCAGCACCGAGGCCACCTCGCACCACTGGAGACTCGGCCAGAGCGGCACCTTCGAGCTCGCCGACGGACAGGAGGCCCAGCTGCGGCTCATCGCCGTCTATCGGCGGGACCTGGCCTTCCCGTCGTTCGTCCTCCCGGCCGACCTCACCCTCGCCCACACCCCGGCCCCGTACTCCGACCGGGTGCTGCTCCGCGGCGATCCGAGTGGTTGGGAGCTCCGGTCCGGCCAGCGGCTCGCCACGCGGGCCGGCTACCTGGCCCACCTGCGTCCGCGCAACGTGCAGGACGACACGGCCTCCCGGCTGATCGTCTCCGTGGTGGCCGGTTACGCGCTACTCGCCGTCGCCAACACCTGCGCCATCGCCCAGCGGGACCGCCGTTCCCAGCGTGCCCACCTGCGGGCTCTCGGCCTCGGCCGCGGGCAGCTGCTGCGCTGCGTGGTGTACGAGGTGCTTGCCTCGGCGCTGGTCGGGACGGTCCTGGCGGTGATCACGGCCGGGATCTGCCTGGTGCCGCTGGCCCGGGCGGTCGGACAGGGGCCGCTGCCCGCCTTGGACGTGCCGTGGACGGTCGGCGTGCTGCTCGGGGTGCTGGTCGCCACGGTCGTCCCGGCGACGCTGGCGGCCCGTCCACTGCGTGGCATCCAGCGGCAGTTCGCGGCGGGCTCGGTGTGAGCGGGGCGGGCGGCCGGGACCTGGGCCGGTCGTTCCGGCTGCCGTACGGCGGCGAGTCGGCCTCGGCCCTGGGCGCCGCCACCGGCCTGGGACCACTGCCCGGCCGGGCCGACCGCCGCCCGGCCCGGCCGGACCGCAGCCTGGCCCGCAGCCCTGAACCTTCGCCCGCGCCGCCCAGGCGAGGAGGGCACCGTCCATGACCGAGACCCCGCCCCTCCCCGGAGGCCGCCCCCAGCCTCCGCCACCGCCGCCCCGACGACCGCGGCGGCCGTCGACCTGACCAGGGTGCTCCGGCGGATGCGCACCTGCGACACCAACCTCGGGATCGGCCACTGGTCCGTGCCGTAGCCCCGGATGCGGGAGGATGGAGGGCATGCCGAACCGTCTCGCGGACGCGACCTCGCCCTACCTGCTGCAGCATGCCGAGAACCCGGTCGACTGGTGGCCGTGGGGGCCCGAGGCCTTCGCGGAGGCGGAGCGGCGCGGAGTGCCGGTGCTGCTGTCGGTCGGCTACGCCGCCTGCCACTGGTGCCATGTGATGGCGCATGAGAGCTTCGAGGACGCCGGGCTCGCCGAGTACCTGAACGAGCGGTTCGTCGCGGTCAAGGTGGACCGGGAGGAGCGGCCGGACGTCGACGCCGTGTACATGGGGGCCGTGCAGGCGGCGACCGGGCAGGGCGGCTGGCCGATGACGGTGTTCCTCACCCCGGCGAAGGAGCCGTTCTACTTCGGCACGTACTTCCCGCCGGAGCCCCGGCACGGGATGCCGTCCTTCCGGCAGGTGCTGGAGGGCGTGGACGCCGCCTGGCGGGACCGGCGGCAGGAGGTCGGGGAGGTCGCCGGCCGGATCCGGGCCGACCTGGCCGAGCGGGCCGCCGTCTACTCGGCCGGCGCCCACCACCCGCCGGGCGAGGCGGACCTGCACCAGGCGCTGGTCGCCCTCAGCCGGGAGTTCGACCAGAACCGCGGCGGCTTCGGCGGGGCGCCCAAGTTCCCGCCGGCCATGGTGGTCGAGTTCCTGCTGCGCCACCACGCCCGCACCGGCTCGGAGGCGGCACTGGAGATGGCCGTCCGTACCGCTGAGGCGATGGCCCGAGGCGGCATCCACGACCAGCTCGGCGGCGGCTTCGCCCGGTACTCCGTGGACGCCGACTGGGTCGTGCCGCACTTCGAGAAGATGCTGTACGACAACGCCCTGCTGCTGCGCGCCTACCTGCACCTGTGGCGGGCCACCGGCTCCGCACTCGCCCGACGGGTCGCGCTGACCACCGCCGACTTCCTGCTGCGCGAACTCCGCACGCCCGAAGGCGCGTTCGCCTCCGCACTGGACGCCGACAGCCTGGACGAGGAGACCGGCGCCACCGCCGAGGGCGCCTACTACGCCTGGGAGCCGGGCCAGTTGGTCGACCTGCTCGGCCCGGCCGACGCGGCCACCGCCGCCCGGCTGTTCACCGTCACCGCCGACGGCACCTTCGAGCACGGCACCTCCGTACTCCAACTCCTCGTCGACCCCGAGGACTTCACCGAGGACCCGGTCGAGGGCCGCACCGAGTACGAGACGATCCGCACCCGGATGTTCGAGGCCCGGGCGACCCGCCCCGCCCCGGCCCGCGACGACAAGGTGGTCGCCGCCTGGAACGGCCTCGCCATCGCCGCACTCGCCGAGACCGGCGCCCTGCTGGACCGCCCCGACCTGGTCGACGCCGCCGAACGCGCCGCCGACCTGCTGCTCGCCGTCCACCTCACCCCCGACGGGCGGCTGCTGCGCACCTCCCGGGACGGCCGGGCCGGCGCCAACGCGGGCGTCCTGGAGGACTACGCCGACACCGCCGAAGGCTTCCTCGCGCTGTACGCCGTCACCGGCGAGGCCTCCTGGCTGCAACTGGCCGGCGCGCTGCTCGACACCGTGCTCAAGCACTTCACCGACGAGGCCTCCGGCGCGCTCTACGACACCGCCGACGACGCCGAGGAACTCATCCGCCGCCCGCAGGACCCGACCGACAACGCCACCCCGTCCGGCTGGACGGCCGCCGCCGGCGCCCTGCTCACCTACGCCGCGTACACCGGCTCCGACCGCCACCGCACCGCCGCCGAGCGAGCCGTCGGCATCGTCGGAGCGCTGGCCGGGCGGGCCCCGCGGTTCATCGGCTGGGGCCTGGCCGTCGCCGAAGCGCTGCTCGACGGGCCGCGCGAGATCGCCGTCGTCGGCCCGGCCGGCCACCCGGCCACCGCGGCGCTGCGGCGGGCCGCCCTGCTGGGGACGGCGCCGGGGGCCGTCGTCGCGGTGGGGGAACCGGGGGACACCGAAGTCCCCCTGTTGGCCGACCGGCCGCTGGTGGGCGGGGCGCCCGCCGCGTACGTGTGCCGGCACTTCGCCTGCGATGCGCCGACCACGGAGCCGGCGGTGCTGGGGGAGCGGCTCGGGGCTGCGCTCGGGTAGCGGCGGCCGGGTAATGGCGGCTCGTGGGCGAATAATCACTGGCGGGTGGAGGCCGGTCGGGGCGAGCATGGGCCATGACCTGGACCCTCAGCACCTCGCTCGACGATTTCCGCGATCAGGCGGGTGACTTCCTGGCCGCCCGCCCGGCCGAGAACACCGTCCTGCTCACCATCGCCCACCGGCTGGCCGGGTCCGGACTCGACGTGTTCGGGGAACGCCCGCCGGTCTTCGGATGGTGGCGCGGCGGGGACGGCGGCGCGGTCGAGGGCGCCTTCCTGCAGACCCCGCCCTTCCCGCCCCGGCTCTCCGCCATGCCGCCGGCCGCGGCGGCCGAACTGGCGGTGCGACTGGCCGCCGCCGGAGCCGAGTTCACCGAGGTGACCGGGATCGGCGGCGGAGCCGAGGCGGCCCACGCCTTCGGCGCGGCCTGGACGGCCGCCACCGGCGCCGAGCGGACCGTCAGCGTCAACGAACGGCTCTACCGGCTCGGCGAGTTGACCGACCCGCCGCGCCCGCCGGCCGGCCGCCACCGGCTCGCCGAACCGGCCGACCGTGAGCTGGTGATCGGCTGGTACCACGGGTTCCTGGCCGAGGCCAAGGTCCGCCACCCCGACGTGCCCAAGACGGTCGACGAGAAGATCGCGAACGGCGGCATCCACCTCTGGGAGGACGGCGGCCACCCCGTCTCGTTCGCCGGCACCAGCCCGGTCCTCGCCGGCATGTCCCGCATCGGCCCGGTCTACACCCCCGCCGACCTCCGCGGCCACGGCTACGCCAGCGCCGTCACGGCGGCCGCGTCCGCACATGTGCTCGGGCTGGGGGCGCAGGAAGTGCTGCTGTACACGGACCTCGACAATCCGATCAGCAACTCGATCTACCAGCAGATCGGGTACCGGGCGGTGGAGGACGCCGTGGTACTGGACTTCGAGGCGCGGTAGGGGAGTTACCCGTCGCCGGGCATGTTGCCGCCGGTCACCTTGGTGTTGAAGGGATCCGGGACGGTGGTCGTCGGAGTGGGCGGCATCGGCAGCGTGTCGCCCTGCCGGTAGTGGGTGGCGCAGTCGATCAGATTGCCGCCGGCCGACTCCATGTCGCCGCCGAGCTCGTCGAGCAGTTTCTTCCAGGCGGCGCCGCAGCCCCGCAGCGCCGCCGCGCTCTGCCAGCCGGCCAGGCTCGCGACCGCCGTGGTGGTGGGTTCGGCGAGCTTCGTCGTCTCGCCCGGCACGTTCCCGCCCACCGTCACCGCGTTGTTCCCGGCCGCCGTCAGCTCGTCCGGCTTGGCCATGAACCCGTTCCCACCCGCCATCGGTCTTCCCCGGGACTCTCCGCGTCGGTCGTGGGCGTTATGGTAACCGTACGTGCAAGGAAGCTCACTCCTTGTCGGTGGCGGGGGCTGATAGATGGATCTGACGAGCCTGAACAACGTCGACCTGTCGGGTCTGATCGCAGCGGCGGACGCGTACGACGCGCTGCACAAGGCGTTCAAGCAGCACGTCGACGACTGGAAGAAGGGCACCGCCGACCGGGTGCACGCCTCCGGCTGGGAGGGCTCGGCGGCCCTCGCCGCCATTCCGGTCATCGACGCGACGACCATGAAGCTGCACGGGGCCGACCTGGAGATGGCTGCTATCGGCACCAGCCTGCGCGACTACGCGGACCTCTTCGCACTGGCTCAGTCGAGACTCCGCAAGGCCCTCGGTGACGCCACCGAGAAGGGCTTCGACGTCGGCGACTCCGGCAGGGTGAGCTGGCCCCCGTCGGCGAACCCGTACTCGGCGCCGGGCCGGGAGGACAAGCAGCGGGCGGCGGCCGAGGACATCAGCAAGCGGATCGCTGCCGCGCTCACCGAGGCGACGGAAGCGGACCGGAAGCTGGCGGAGCTGCTGAACACGTACACCAAGCACGCGGAGGCCAAGTCCGGCCTGGGTCTGACGGCCGAGATGGACCTGGCGTCGGCGAACTCCGCGGGCGGGGAGCCCTGGAAGAGGGACATGCCTGGAGACAAGGCGTCCCCGACGGAGGTCAACTCCTGGTGGAAAAGCCTGGACCCGCAAGGCCAGAAGTGGTTCAGCGGGCAACACCCGGATGCGATCCGGAACCTGGACGGCATTCCGGCCGAGGTGCGGGACCAGCTCAACCGGATGTACCTGAACGCCCGGATCAAACAGCTCCATGATGACGGCATGACCGATACGGAGGAGTACAAGAAGCTCCTGCCGATTCAGAGCCGGCTCAAGGACAACGAGGACAACCTGGCCACCCAGCCGCTCGCCTACCTGCTCGGCGTCAGCACCGGGGGCAACGGACGGGCGATCATCTCCTTCGGCAACCCCGACACCGCCACGGACATCTCCAGTTACGTCCCGGGGATCACCTCCACCCCCGATTCGCTGGCCCGGAAGCCGGAGCCGTACAAGCCCGGTACCAATGAGGCGGAGAACACGCTGAACCTCTGGCGCGAGGCAGACAAGAGGAAGAAGCCCGGAAGTTCGGTCGCCTCCGTCGTCTGGCTGGGTTACGACGCCCCGGACGCCGATCCGACGGCGGCCTCCCCCGAGGCGGCGAAGAACGGTGCCCCCGACTACGCGAAGTTCCTCACCGGGTTGCGGGCCGGCCACGAGGGAAACGCGCCTGCGCACATCACCTCGATCGGTCACAGCTACGGGTCACTCGTGGCGGGCCTCGCCACGAGGCTCGCGGCCGATCCGCCCTACGCGCGGCCGGACGACGTGGTGTTCGTCGGCAGCCCGGGCGTCGGCGCGGAGAAGGCGTCCGACCTGAAGATGCCCGGCCATGTGTGGGTCGGGGCCGCGGCCGACGATCCGGTCACGCACCTGCCCACGTACGACGACGTGTCGAACACCGAGAGCCACGGGTTCATCGTCGCGACCGTCGAACACCTGATCTTCGATCCGGGCGGGACCTGGTACGGGAAGGACCCGGCCGGCAAGACCTTCGGGGCCGACCGCTTCTCCGTCGACGACCGGAGTGCGGCGAACGATCCCTTCTACGGGGCCCACACCAAGTACCTCACCCCGGAGAACGGTGGCCCCTCGCTGGGCAACATCGCCACCATCGTGACGGGCAACGGCGACGTCCAGCGCGTGGACGGCCGATGAGGGTGCGTTGGAAGACGGCCGGGCCGGCGCCGGAGTTGAAGCCGCGGACGTATTCGCAGCCGGGTTCCGGGGAGCGCGTGTCGTCGAAGCCGTAGTCGGGCCGGGCCCCGCTGTCCCGCCGCTGGGGCGTGTCTTCGGACTCCCGCCTGCGGGGCGACGCCGGGGCTCACACCCCGGCGAAGCCGCTTCCGAGCAGGGCGAAGGTGTGGTCGACCAGGTCCGCGATGTCCTCCCGGCCGTCGCCCGCGGCCCACTGCAGGACGGCCTCGGTGGTGGCGGCGCCGATGGCGGCGGCGGTGACCCGCATGTCGTACGTGGGCTCCTCGACGCCGGCCCGTCGGGTGAGGACGGTGATGTAGAGGTCCCGCGGGCTGTTGCCGGAGCGGTCCAGTCCGGCGCGCAGCGCGGGGACCTCGGTGACCAGCCGCATCCGGGTCAGCAGTTCCTGGCGCTCGTGCTGGAGCAGGGCGCGGATCAGGCCGATGAGGGCTTCCCGGCAGGAGGTGAGGAAGGGTTCGTCGGCGGGGCGGGCCAGCAGGGCGGAGACCATCGCCGGGTCGTACTCGTCGGAGAGGACGAGGTCGTCCTTGGTGGCGAAGTAGCGGAAGAAGGTGGACGGCGAGACCTCGGCGGCGGCGGCGATCTGTTCGACCGTGGTGTTCTCGTAGCCCTGTTCGATGAAGAGCCGGTAGGCCTCGCGGCGGATGGTCTGCCGGGTCTTCAGCTTCTTGCGTTCGCGCAGCGACAGCGGCGCCTCCAGCAGCGCCTGGACCGGGTTGGTCGGGGCGTCCGGGAGGGCCGCGGTCGGCTGCTTGGGAGTCATGCCGACGATTATCGGCGATCTCCGGCGCCGGTGGGTTCGGGTGCGTCCGCGGTCTGGTCGCCCGCCCGGTCGGCCGGCATCCGGGCCGCGACGAGCACCGCCGAGACGACCGCAACCAGGCCGGCGACCAGCAACACCACGCCCATCCCGTGTACGTACGCCGCGTGCGCGGAGGCGCTGAGCGCCGGTCGCCCGGTGGCCCGGGCGAGGGCGTCGGCGGCGACCACCGACTTGCCGGCCCGGTGTGCCGCCTCGGCCGGCAGACCGCCGGTGTCCAGCGCGCCGCGGTAGGCCCCGGCCAGCAGGCTGCCGAAGGCGGCGATGCCGATCGCGCCGCCGATCTGCCGCAGGGTCTGGAGCAGTCCGGAGCCGACCCCGGCCTTGGCGGGTGGCAGGGTGATCAGGGCGGAGGCCTGGGCGGTGATCAGCGACAGGCCCATCCCCAGGCCCAGCACGGTGAGCCAGATCGCGGCGCGCCCGTACCCGTCGGAGGTGCCGGTGCGGCTGCCGAACAGCAGGGCGCCGCCGAGCAGGGCCAGGCCGAGGGTGATCACGGTGCGGACGCCGATCCGGCCGACCAGCCGGTCGCTGAGCCTGGCGGCGATCAGCAGGCCGAGCATCATCGGCATCAGCCGCAGTCCGGAGCCGAGGGCGTCCGCGCCGAGCACGCTCTGGAAATAGAGGGGTAGTACGAAGAAGGCGCCGAACAGGACGAGCGAGATCAGCGTGGCCGCGACCGAGGACCAGCGGAAGGTCCGGTCGGCGAGCAGGGCGAGGTCGAGCATCGGGTCGCTCCGGCGGCGGCTGCGCAGTACCAGCGCGGTGAGCGCGAGCACCGAGCCGACCAGGGGGCCGACCACCAGCGGGTCGCCCCATCCGGTGTCGGCGCCCTCGATGATGCCGTAGGTGAGCGCGCCCAGTCCGGCGGCGGCGAGCGCGGTGCCGGGCAGGTCCATCCGGGGCGCGGCGGGGTTGCGGCTCTCCGGCAGCAGCAGGACGCAGGCGACGACGCCGATCGCGGTCAGCGGGACGTTGATCGCGAAGATCGAGCCCCACCAGAAGTGCTGGAGCAGGAAGCCGCCGATCAGCGGCCCGAGCGGGGCGCCGCCGGCGAGTGCGGCGGCCAGGATCGCGGTGGCCCGGCGTTGTTCGGCGGCCGGGAACAGTCCGGGGATGACCGCCATGGACATCGGCATGACGAGCGCGCCGGCCAGGCCCATCCCGGCGCGGGCGGCGACCAGGGTGCCGGGGGAGTCGGTGAGCATGCCGACGGCGGAGGCGAGTCCGAACAGGGCGAGGCCGGCGGTGAGGGTGCGGCGGCGGCCGTAGCGGTCGCCGAGCAGGCCGGCCGGGAGCATCGCGGCGGCGAACACCACGGTGTAGGCGTCGACGATCCACTGCTGCTGCCCGGTGGTGGCCTGTAACTGCGAGGCCAGCGTGGGCAGGGCGACGTTGAGGATCGTCATGTCGAAGCTGATCACCAGGACGCTGAGGGCGACGGCGACCAGGGCGAGCCACCGACGCGGGTCGGCGACCTCGGTGGTGGCGGTGTCGGGCGGAGTGACGGGCACGGTGACCTCCAGGGCCCTCCGAAGGGAAGTCTCTGTCAAATGACAGTAACTCTCAAAAGATGGTGACCGTCAATTCGATTCCGGACAGTAGGCCTGTGATTGCACGGACGCACTCCGTGACGTGTCCTGGAAGTGCTGCTTCCGCACATGGAATTGACGCAACGTTGATCTGTCGTTCGCCGCCTGGAGGCAGTCCCGGGTGACTGTCGGTAGATACCATGTGGCAATCGGTCAGTGCTGGCCGACGTGTGCCGAGAGCGGAGAAGGGGTGGGGCGGCAGGAGCCGACCACGAGCCCGGCGCCGGGAAAGGGGAAGCCGAAGTGGCCGACAGTGACGACAGGCAGGCGAGTGCCCAGATGTGGGGTGCGGCCGCGGTGGTGAGCTCGGCGCTGGCCGTGGTCGCCGCCTATCTGATCAACGGCGCCGCGCTGGTCCTCGGCGTCGCCGGGGTCGAGGTGCTGCTGCTCATGGTGTACGTCGGCCGCCGCTGGCGCGCGCTGCACCGGCAGCCCTCCCCGGCCGGGCACCGCCGGCTGCGCGGCACCCCGGACGCGGCGCACTGTGAGCGCTGCCGCCGGGCGCGCGAGGCGTTGGACGCGCGGCAGGCGCGCGGGCGGGGCGCGAAGGCCGTGCGCCCGGAGCCCGAGCCGGAGTGCGCGTCGGAGTCGGCCGAGCTCGCCCAGGCCGGGCAGCCGGAGTCCGGCGCGGCCGACCGCCAGCCGTACCCGCGCCGCCAGCAGGACCGGGCGCCGTACGAGCGGCCCTGGACAGCGGAACGGGCGGCCGTCCGGTCCGTGGACCGTACGACCGCCCGTCGAAACGCGCCGGGTTCAGCCGGCCGTGCTGTACGCCACCAGTGAGACGCCGACGTACTGCACGATGAAGGCCCCGAGGGTGAGGGCGTGGAACACCTCGTGGAAGCCGAACCAGCGCGGTGAGGGGTTGGGCCGCTTGAGCCCGTACACCACGCCGCCGATGCTGTAGAGCACCCCGCCGACGATCATCAGCACCAGGACGGCCACCCCGCCGGTGCGCAGGAAGTCCGGCAGGAAGAACGCGGCGGCCCAGCCCAGTGCTATGTACACCGGCGTGTACAGCCAGCGCGGCGCGCCGACCCAGAACACCCGGAAGGCGATCCCGGCGAGCGCTCCGCCCCAGACCGCCCAGAGCAGCACCTGTCGGCTGTCGCCCTTGAGCAGCAGGATCGTGAACGGCGTGTAGGTGCCCGCGATGATCAGGAAGATGTTCGCGTGGTCCAGCCGGCGGAGCACGGCGTCCCCGCGCGGGCCCCAGTCGAAGCGGTGGTAGACCGCGCTGACCCCGAACAGCAGCCAGGCGCTGACCGAGTAGATCGCGCAGGCGACCTTGGCGGGCGTGGAGTCGGCCAGGCAGATCAGCACGATCCCGGCCGCGACCGTGGCGGGGAACATCCCGGCGTGCAGCCAGCCGCGCCACTTCGGCTTGCTCTCCCTGTTCTCTGCAGGGTCCTCCGCGAGGCGCTCGGCGAGCGCGGCAGCAGTCATGCACAGCATGTTACCCGCTACCTACGGATCCGTAGGTTACTGGCGCGTAATGAAGTGGCGATCGTCACTCTTAGACGTTTTGGAGTGTTTGGAGTGTGGTCCCGCGCACTCCGGCCGGGGTGTGAACGACCTGCTACTGGCCGGTAATCGTACTTACTGTAGTAAAAGATGCGTCAATTTCGCCTCTGCGCCGCATTCAGGCCCGGAGGCCGGGGCTACGCTGCAAGCACCTTCAGACCCCCGCAACGCCGCCTCCTCGCCGAGTCGGCGTGAAACGGAGCGATCGTGTCGTACGAGATCTCTGCTCTCAGCGCATCCGCGCCCACCCGCCACAAGCAGCTGCTCGCTTGGGTGAGCGAGATCGCCGAGCTCACCCAGCCGGACCGCATCGAGTGGTGCGACGGCTCCGACGAGGAGTACCAGCGCCTCGCGGACCTGCTGGTGGCTCAGGGCACCTTCAAGAAGCTCAACGAGGAGAAGCGCCCCAACTCCTACTACGCCGCCTCGGACCCGACGGACGTGGCGCGCGTGGAGGACCGCACCTACATCTGCTCCGAGCAGGAGAAGGACGCCGGCCCGACCAACAACTGGAAGGCCCCCGCCGAGATGCGGGAGGTCTTCCAGGGCGAGAAGGGCCTGTTCCGCGGCGCGATGAAGGGCCGCACGATGTACGTCGTGCCCTTCTCGATGGGCCCGGTCGGCTCCCCGCTGGCCGCGTACGGCGTCGAGATCACCGACTCCGCCTACGTCGCGGTGTCGATGCGCGTGATGACCCGCATGGGCCAGGCCGTGCTCGACCAGCTCGGCGAGGACGGGGACTTCGTCAAGGCCGTGCACACCGTCGGCGCCCCGCTGGCCGAGGGCCAGGCGGACGTGCCGTGGCCGTGCAACAGCACCAAGTACATCTCGCACTTCCCGGAGACCAAGGAGATCTGGTCCTTCGGCTCCGGCTACGGCGGCAACGCCCTGCTCGGCAAGAAGTGCTACGCGCTGCGCATCGCCTCGACCATGGCCCGCGACGAGGGCTGGCTGGCCGAGCACATGCTGATCCTGAAGCTCACCCCGCCGTCCGGCGAGGCCAAGTACGTCGCGGCCGCCTTCCCGTCGGCCTGCGGCAAGACCAACCTGGCCATGCTCCAGCCGACCGTCCCGGGCTGGAAGGTCGAGACGATCGGCGACGACATCGCCTGGATGCGCTTCGGCGCCGACGGCCGCCTGTACGCCATCAACCCCGAGGCCGGCTTCTTCGGCGTCGCCCCCGGCACCGGCGTGGACACCAACGCCAACGCCATCGACACCCTCTGGGGCAACACCGTCTTCACCAACGTCGCCCTCACCGACGACGGCGACGTGTGGTGGGAGGGCCTGACCGAGGAGCCCCCGGCGCACCTGATCGACTGGCGCGGCAACGACTGGACCCCGGAGTCCGGCACCCCGGCCGCCCACCCGAATGCCCGCTTCGCCGTCCCGGCCGCGCAGTGCCCGACCATCGCCCCGGAGTGGGAGGACCAGGCGGGCGTGCCGATCTCGGCGATCCTGTTCGGCGGCCGCCGCGCCACCGCCGTCCCGCTGGTGACCGAGTCCTTCGACTGGCAGCACGGTGTCTTCCTCGGCGCCAACATCGCCTCCGAGAAGACCGCCGCCGCCGAGGGCGCCGTCGGCGAGCTGCGCCGCGACCCGTTCGCGATGCTGCCGTTCTGCGGCTACAACATGGGGGACTACTTCGCCCACTGGCTGAAGGTCGGCGCCCAGGCGGACGCCGCCAAGCTGCCGAAGATCTACTACGTCAACTGGTTCCGCAAGAACGCCGAGGGCAAGTTCGTCTGGCCCGGCTACGGCGAGAACAGCCGCGTGCTCAAGTGGATCGTCGAGCGGCTGGAGGGCACGGCCGAGGGCGTCGAGACCCCGATCGGCGTGCTGCCGACGGTCGACGGCTTCGACCTCGGTGACCTGAAACTGTCCAAGGAGGACCTCGACCTGCTCTTCACCGTGGACGCCGACATCTGGCGCCAGGAGGCCGCGCTGGTGCCGGCCCACCTGGAGCTGTTCGGCGACCACACCCCGAAGGAGCTGTGGGACGAGTACCGGAGCCTGGTCGCGCGCCTCGGCTGAGCCTGAGCCTCAGCGATGACAGAGGGCGGTGCGCCGCACGAACTGCGCACCGTCCGAGCGACAGGACGGCCGGAGCCCCGCCGGACGATCTTTCCCCGACCAAGGAGATCGTCCGGAGCGGGACTCCGGCCGTAGCATTTTTCGGAGCAGGTTGTTCAGAGCCGGGTGATGGCGGTGATCCAGGCCTGGTTGCCCTGGCAGACGCCCACCGTGGAGCCCGGCCACTGGCGGGCGGGGGCGCCGTTGTCGGTGCGCCAGTCGGCGATCTCCAGCAGGAAGGCCGAGTTCAGGTTGGACAGGCCGAGCTCGTTGTGCGAGCCGATGCTTCCGGAGTAGTTCCAGTGCTGGTTCCAGCCGCCAGTGCAGTCCCACTGGCGGGCGGGGGCGCCGTAGTCGCGGCTCCAGTCGGCGATCTCCAGGCACTTGCCGGAGAAACGGTTCACCAGGCGGAAGCCGCCGCTGTCGGACACGTAGTCCCACCGCTGGTTGGCGCCGCCGGTGCAGTCCCACTGGCGGGCGGGGGCGCCGTTGTCGGTGCGCCAGTCGGCGATCTCCAGGCACTTGCCGGAGTGGGCGTTCACGACGGTGCTCGACGTCGGGATGCGGAAGCCGCCGCTGTAGGCGGAGGCGGGAGTCGCCGGCAGGGCGGCGGCCAGCGCGACGGCGGCGCCGGCGCCGGCCGCGGCGGCGGCGGCGCGGGCGCGGGTGAGCGGAATGCGGATGGTCAAGGCGGACCGGTCCCTTGCGGAGAAGTGGGAGCGGGGAGCGGAGCCTTCCGGGCGGTGGAGCGCCCCGGTGTCCGCGTCGGCCCGGGCCACGGCACACCGCCGACCGGCCCGTCCCCCTACGACCTGGGGAGGTACCCGGGCCGCCGACGCGCGGGAATACTACTCCCGGGTCGGTCTCTCCTGATCAAGCGGGAGGTCACGGCTGGGTGTAGCCGCTGAGGAAGTCGCCGATCCGGGTCACCGCGTCGGTGATCTCCTCCGCCCGGGGCAGCGTGACCAGCCGGAAGTGGTCCGGCTCGGGCCAGTTGAAGCCGGTGCCCTGGACCAGCAGGATGCGCTGGGAGCGCAGCAGGTCCAGCACCATCTGGGCGTCGTCCTTGATCTTGTAGACCTTCGGGTCCAGCCGCGGGAAGGCGTACAGCGCGCCCTTGGGCTTGACGCAGCTGACCCCCGGGATCTGGTTCAGCAGCTCATAGGCGGCGTCGCGGGAGGCCAGCAGCCGGCCACCGGGCAGCACCAGGTCGCGGATCGACTGCCGACCGCCGAGTGCGGCGGCCACCGCGTGCTGGGCGGGCATGTTGGCGCACAACCGCATCGAGGCCAGCACGGTCAGGCCCTCGACGTAGCTGTGGGCGCGGTTGCGGTCGCCGGAGAGCACCATCCAGCCGGAGCGGAAGCCCGCGACCCGGTAGGCCTTGGACAGTCCGTTGAAGGTGACGCAGAAGAGGTCCGGGGCCAGGGTGGCCAGCGGGACGTGCTCGGCGTCGTCGTAGAGGATCTTGTCGTAGATCTCGTCCGCGTAGACCACCAGCTGGTGCCGGCGGGCGATCTCGACGATGCCCTCCAGTACCTCGCGCGGGTAGACCGCGCCGGTCGGGTTGTTCGGGTTGATCACCACGATGGCCCGGGTCCGGTCGGTGACCTTGGCCTCGATGTCGGCCAGGTCCGGGTACCACTCGGCCTGCTCGTCGCAGCGGTAGTGCACGGCGGTGCCGCCGGCCAGCGAGACCGAGGCGGTCCACAGCGGGTAGTCCGGCGCCGGGACGAGCACCTCGTCGCCGTCGTCCAGCAGCGCGGTCATGGCCAGTTGGATCAGCTCGGAGACGCCGTTGCCGAGGAAGACGTCGTCGACGGAGAGCCCGTGCAGGCCGCGGTCCTCGTAGTGCATGACCACCGCGCGGCGTGCGGCGAGCAGGCCCTTGGAGTCGCCGTACCCGTGCGCGTTCGCGAGGTTGCGCAGGATGTCCTGGAGGATCTCCGGGGGCGCCTCGAAGCCGAAGGTGGCCGGGTTGCCGGTGTTGAGCTTGAGGATGCGGTGGCCCTGTTCCTCCAGCCGCATCGCCTCGTCGAGCACCGGGCCGCGGATGTCGTAACAGACATTGGCGAGCTTGCTGGACTGGATGACCTGCATGACTGCTTACTTTAGGGGCACGCCGGGGCCCCGCGTCGGGTGTCCTGGGGCATGGGTGAAAGCGTCCCGAGCGGCCTCCTTGGATCGGCAGGCAGGAGCATTCGGACGCCTTCCAAACCGATGGTCGGATGTCCGGAATGGTCCCGTATGCGAGGAGCGCGGGCGGGATTCTGCTCGGAACGAGACGGAGGGCACACCGCCCGGTCGCCCGGCGCGGGAGGATGTGGCCGGTACGTCGGATCGAGGAGGGGGTGCGCCGGTGGTGCCGGTCGTGGCCGTGGCGGTGCTGGTCGGTCTCCTGGTGGCCCCGCCGTTGCGCGGGCTGATCGCCTACTTCGCCGTTCCCGAGGGCGAACCCTGGTGCGACGCCTGCCCGTTGTGCGGGCGCGCGGTGCGGCTGCTGCCGCCGACCGGGCGCTGCCCGGGCTGCCGGGGGCGGCTGGGCGCCGGCGCCGGGACGGTGGAGGCGGTCGCGGCGGCGGTCGCGGTCGCGGTGGCGTACGCGGCGGACGGGCCGCAGACGATGGCCCTGGGCTGGGCCGGCGCGCTCGGTGTGGCACTCGGCTTCGTGGACGCACGGGTGCGCCGGCTGCCGCACCTGCTGAACCTGGCGTTGCTCGCCGGGGTCGCCGTACTACTGGCGGCGGCGGCCCTGGCCGAGGGACGCCCCGGGGTGCTGGTGCGCTGCCTGCTGGCCGCGCTGACCGTCGGGATGCTGCTCGAACTCGCCGTCTGGGCGAAGGCGTTGGGCCCCGGCGATTCCCCGCTCGGGTTCGCCCTGGGCGGGCTGCTGGGCTGGTACGGCTGGCCGGTCGCGCTCGGCGGGCTGTTCGCCGCGATGGTGCTCGCCGGGCTCTGGGCCACCCTGCTGGTCGTCGCCGCGCTGGCCCGCCGCCGCGAGGTGCGCGGCCGGGACGTCCCGGTGGGCCCGTTCCTGCTGCTCGGCGCCCTCATCGCGGTACTGGCCGGATAGCGGACGGGGCCCGTCGTACCGGAATCGGTACGACGGGCCCCGCCGTCGGTGCGCGGGCCCCACCCTCACGGAGCCGCGCGCCGAGGGGAGTCACGTCCCGGAGTGCCTCACAGCATCTTGTGGACGAACGGGCCGACCGTGGTGGAGAAGGCGTTGTGGTTGTCGGCGTCCCAGTTGGTGGACCAGGTCATCGCACCCCGGATGGTGGGCCACTTGGCCGGCGGCACGAAGCTGCCGCAGGTGTTGCCGGTGGCCAGGCAGTTGAGCGCGTTGTTCACCACCGACGGGTCGACGTAGCCGCCGCCGGCCGCCTTGCCGGAGGCGGGGACGCCGATGCCGACCTGGTCGGGCCGCAGGCCGCCCTGGATGTGGGTGCAGACCTGCGAGGTGATGAAGTCGATGGTGCCCTGGTTGTAGACCTTGCCGTCGCAGCCGTTCATGCCGCCGGAGTTGTAGAACTGGGTGTTGACGACGGTCAGGATGTCCTTGGTGTTCAGCGCCAGCTGGAAGTAGGCGCCGGAGGTGCTGTACATCCCGATGGTCTCGGGGGCCATGGTCAGCACGAAGCCGGGGCCGACCTTGGCCTGCAGGGCGTGCAGCGCGTCGCCGAGCGGGCCGGCCTGGACGCCGTTCTCCAGGTCGACGTCGATGCCGTCGAAGCCGTAGTCCTTGATGATCCCGTAGGCGCTGTCGGCGAAGTCGGCCCCGGCGGTGGCGTCGCCGACGGTGATCGCGCCGTTCTGGCCGCCGATGGAGAGGATGACCTTCTTGCCGGCAGCCTGCTTGGCCTTGATGTCGGCGCGGAACTGGGCGTCGGTGTAGCCGCCGAGCGCCTTGGACAGGCCCGGGTCCAGGGTGAAGCCGATCGCGCCGGTCCGGGTCGGCACGGCGTCGGCGAAGGAGACCGCGATGATGTCGTACGCGTTCTGCACGTCGCTCAGGCGCTGCGGGGTCGAGCCGTTGTCGAAGTTCTGCCAGTAGCCGGTGACCACGTGGGCGGGCAGGCCGGTGGTCGGCGGGGTGGTCGGGGTCGGGGTGGCCGTGGGGGTCGGCGTGGCGGTCTGGGTGGGCGTCGCCGTGGGAGTGGCGGTGGCCGTCGGCGTCGGGGTCGGGGTCTGGGTGGGGGTGGCCGTCGGCGACGGGGTGGGGGTGCCGCCCGGGCCGACCAGCGCGACGTCGTCGGCGAGGTAGGCGCTCTGCCCGTACCAGCCGTGCAGGTAGACCGTGACGCTGGTGGCGTTCGCCCCGGTGGTGAAGGTGGTGGACAGCTGGTTCCAGCTGTTCTGGTTCGACCAGGTGGACGGGTCGGAGCCACCGGTGCCACGCGCGCCGAGGTAGACGTAGGGGCCCTGCACCCAGGCGCTCAGGGTGTAGCTGGTGTTGGGCAGCACGCTGATGGTCTGGGTGCACTCGGCCGTGTCGCCCGCACCCGGGGTGGCCCGCAGCGCGCCGGTGCCGGAGTGGACCGGCGAGGACACCGTGGTCGCGGCGCCGGTGCAGGACCAGCCGCCCAGTCCGCTCTCGAAGCCGCCGTTGGCGACCAGGTTGCCGACCGCCGCGCCGGCGAAGAGGGCGAGGCCGCCGCCGGCCAGGGCGAGGGCGGTGGCACCGGCCGCGACGGCCGGGAGGGGGCTGCGCCGGCGCTTGTGGGCGGGCTGGTTCGGCGTACGGGCCATGGGTGACGCTCCTCGGGGAGGAGCGGCCGCCGCGGTGGGGGGCGCGGCGGCCGCGTGTGGGGGAGGGGAGGTCCGGTGTGAGCCTTGCGGGACGCGGGGGAACGCGGTCGTCCCGGGTCAAAAGCTGGACTAGACCATTGCTGGCCGTCAAGCATCGGGCCGTCGGCTTACGGATTCTTTAAGGATCCGGAGACCATTCCGTGTCCATGCCGGTTCCGGCCCGGCGGACCCCCAGACACGCGCGCCGCGACAGACTTCGCACAGGACCGTGACCAGACCGCTACCTGCGGCTTTACCGTGCGCCAGCGCGCGGGAGTAGGCTGCGCCGGTGCGGTGACGCACCAGCTGAACGAGCACGGAGGGGCTGGGAGAAATGGGTCTGCGCGATGTCGCCGAACGGACGCCGGGGCTGCGCACCCTGCTGGGCGGGATGTACCGGCTGTACGGCCGCCGGGTCGAGGTCCACCTCGGCCGCACCCCGCGCCACATCGGCGTGATCCTGGACGGCAACCGCCGTTGGGCCAAGGCCGCCGGCGGCTCTACCGCGTACGGTCACCAGCGCGGCGCCGACAAGATCAGCGAGTTCCTCGGCTGGTGCGACGAGACCCACGTCAGGGTCGTCACCCTGTGGATGCTCTCCACCGACAACCTGGACCGCCCGGCCGATGAGCTGGTCCCGCTGCTCGGCATCATCGAGGACGCCGTCACCGGCCTGGCCGCCGCCCGCCGCTGGCGGGTCAACCCGGTCGGCGCGCTGGACCTGCTCCCGCAGCACACCGCCGACGTGCTCAAGCGCGCGGCCGAGGAGACCGCCGCGATCGACGGCATCACCGTCAACGTCGCGGTCGGCTACGGCGGCCGGCACGAGATCGCCGACGCCGTCCGCTCGTTGCTCCAGGAGCACGCCGGCCGCGGCACCTCGATCGAGGAACTGGCCGAGATCCTGACCGTCGAGCACATCGCCGAGCACCTCTACACCCGCAACCAGCCCGACCCGGACCTGATCATCCGCACCTCGGGCGAGCAGCGCCTCTCCGGCTTCCTGCTCTGGCAGAGCGCCCACAGCGAGTTCTACTTCTGCGAGGCCTACTGGCCGGCCTTCCGCAAGGTCGACTTCCTGCGCGCCCTGCGCGCGTTCGAGCAGCGGCACCGGCGGATGGGGCTCTAGGCCCGCCGCTGGGCCCCAACCCCCTGGAATGACCGCCGTAGGGCTGGCCTACCCGGGCTCCGCACGAGGCCAAACGTTCACCGGCAATGATCCGTCAGTTCGCCGGGGGCGCGAATGCACCGCTCCTCGCCTGGGAATACTCCAGTCAGTCCGGCCCCGAGGCCACCGGGGCAGCGGGGGCCGGCATGCCGCGGATGACGCAGGGTCATCCGCTCTGGAGGCCTAGTGGTCAGTTCCAAGAGCCGCCGGACACCAGACCGGCGCACGTACGTTCTCGACACCAGCGTGCTCCTCGCGGACCCTCTCGCCATGACCCGCTTCGAGGAGCACGAGGTCGTCCTCCCGGTGGTGGTCGTCACCGAGTTGGAGGCCAAGCGGCACCACCCGGAGCTGGGCTACTTCGCCCGCCAGGCGCTGCGACTGCTCGACGACTACCGGATCCGCTACGGCCGGCTCGACGAGCCGATCCCGGTCGGCGAACTCGGCGGGACGATCCGGGTCGAGCTCAACCACTCGGATGTCTCGATACTGCCGGTCGGCTACCGGGCCGGCGGCGGCGAGGCCGACACCCGGATCCTGGCGGTCGCCCGCAACCTGCAGGCCGAGGGCTACGACGTCACCGTCGTCTCCAAGGACCTCCCGCTGCGGATCAAGGCCAGTTCGGTGGGCCTGCTCGCCGAGGAGTACCGGGCCGAGCTCGCGATCACCTCCGGGTGGACGGGCATGTCCGAGCTGCACGTCGCGGCCGACCAGGTGGACGCGCTGTTCGCGGCCGGCCATGACGCCGCGGTGGACATCGACGGGGCCGCCGAGCTGCCGGTCCACACCGGACTGGTGCTCACCTCGGAGCGCGGTCGGGCGCTCGGCCGGGTCGCCGGCGACGGGCGGGTCCGGCTGGTGCGCGGTGAGCGCGAGGCGTTCGGGCTGCGCGGTCGCAGCGCCGAGCAGCGGGTGGCGCTGGACCTGCTGCTCGACCCGGACATCGGCATCGTGTCGATGGGCGGCCGGGCCGGCACGGGGAAGTCGGCGCTGGCGCTGTGCGCGGGGCTGGAGGCGGTGCTGGAGCGGAGGCAGCACCGCAAGGTGATGGTCTTCCGGCCGCTGTACGCGGTCGGCGGCCAGGAACTCGGCTACCTGCCGGGCACCGAGGCGGAGAAGATGGGCCCCTGGGCGCAGGCGGTCTTCGACACCCTGTCCGCCGTCACCACCCCGGACGTGATCGAGGAGGTCATCGCCCGGGGGATGCTGGAGGTCCTGCCGCTGACCCACATTCGGGGGCGCTCGCTGCACGACGCCTTCGTGATCGTGGACGAGGCCCAGTCGCTGGAACGGAACGTCCTGCTGACGGTGCTGTCCCGGATCGGCCAGGGCTCGCGGGTGGTGCTCACCCACGACGTGGCGCAGCGGGACAACCTCCGGGTCGGCCGGTACGACGGTGTGGTGGCGGTGGTGGAGAAGCTGAAGGGTCATCCGCTCTTCGCCCACATCACGCTCACACGCTCGGAGCGTTCGCCGATCGCGGCGCTGGTCACGGAGATGCTGGAGGACATCCACCCGTGAATCGTCCCTGACCGGGACATAGTCGGACAATAAGGTCAACTTGCGGTGCGAGGCCCGCTCCTGATGGAGCGGGCCTTGTCCCTTTCATCACATCGAGTGCTTTCTGTCCGAAGAACTCCCGCGCGATGAATGTGACATGCGCCACGCGAGCGGGAATTGCGTCGACAGTGCCCGGTGCGGCATGGTGAGGGTTCTGTCAGGCCCCGCGTACGGCGCGGCAGGGCTTCCGGACCCCGGAAGTCCGGCCCCGGAAAGTCCGCCAACTCCGGTCGGTGGACGCACAATTGAAGACCGACGAGCCGTACGCCGCCCGATTCCAACGCCCGGTCGCCTCACCTCGGCCGGACGCCGGGCCAGCACCTCCCGTGACCAGAGCATCTGCGGAGGTCCGTGCCAAGGGGCATGTTGCGCCCGTACGGTCACGCATGGGCGATGCTGGAAGGAAACCATGTGACTCGGATCTCGGTCCGGGGAGTTGCTGTGGCCTCCGCCACCGCCGTCACCGCTGTCGGTGCCGTCGTGGGTATGGCCTCGGGCAGCGAGGGCAAGACCATGCAGACGGTCGACGTCGCCGGCGCGACCCTGCTTGCCGAAGTCCCCTCTAGCGCCCAGGCGCAGACCATCAGTGACAACATCGGCCAGCAGGCATCCGCCCAGCAGGCCTCCGCCGACGCCGCCGCCAAGGCCGCCGCCGAGCAGAAGGCCGCCGAGGAGGCCGCGCGCCAGAAGGCCGCCGCGGACGCCCAGGCGAAGGCCGACGCCCAGGCCAAGGCCGACGCGGACAAGGCCGCCAAGGCCGCCGCCGACCAGCGCGCCGCCGCCGACGCCGCCGCCAACCGCTCCAAGGCGCGTTCGGCGATGACCGCGGTGGACAGCAGCGCGCCGCCCGTCTCGGTCAGCCCCGGCTCCGTCCAGGACATGGCCCGGCAGATCGTCGGCAACGACACCCAGTTCCAGTGCTTCAGCCAGATCGTGAAGCGCGAGAGCGGCTGGGACTACACCGCGACCAACAGCAGCTCCGGCGCGTACGGCCTGGTCCAGGCGCTGCCCGGCTCCAAGATGGCCTCGGTCGGCGCCGACTGGCGTACCAACCCGTCCACCCAGATCAAGTGGGGCCTCAACTACATGAACGACCGCTACGGCAGCCCCTGTGGCGCCTGGTCGTTCTGGCAGGCCCACAACTGGTACTAGGGCGCCCCTTGCTCTGAAGGTGGCCGCCGCCCCCGGGCGGCGCACCCCACCACGGCCCCCGGCCACTCGTCCCGTTCGACGAGCGGCCGGGGGTCGTGGCGTTTCCCCGTCGCGGTGCCGCCGGGGGCGGGTGGGCGGGAAAGGCGGGCCGCGCCGCCCGGGCTGCGCTGACCAGTGCGCCCGCGGGCGGTGCGGTCCTGGGTGCGGACGCGGGGCGCGGGAAGGGGTCCTGGTTGCTTCCCGCGCCGGCCGGTCCGCCGGCGGTTGGCTCGACCGGGACGAGCGGGATGACCCGCGTGTCCCGTTCGGACTCCTCCCCAGCGGCGTGTGGACGAAACCACCTGTAATGCTGCGATTTGTCCAAGTTTGAGGAATGGGGGGATCGAATCGAACCCCCTGGGGGGCGGACTCCTCCGGTCCACGCCGGGTAGCGTCATCCCTGACGGCCGTGGCAGGACCCACGGCGTACCGCCGGACTCGGCGGGCACAGAGGGGAAGCGGCGGTAGCGAGGATGGCGCGGGGCGGAAAGGCCTTCAAGGCCGTGGCCAAGGGCATGGCCGTGGTGGCGAGCGCGGCCGCCGTGATCGAACGGCGCCGACGCGCCGCGATGGCGACCGACCCGCACGAGCTTCCCGTCCCGGCCCTCGCCGAGGCGCCCGGACCGGTCCCGGTCCCGGTCCCGGTCCCGGTACCGCGGGCCGACTCGGCCCCGGCCGCCGAACCCGTCGCGAACACGACGGCCGCGGCCACCGTGCCCGCGGCGGCGGCTCCGGCAGCCCCAGCCGCTCCGCCCGCACCCGCTGCGAACGTCGCGAACGCCGCGAACGCCGCGAACGTCGCGAACGTCGCGAACGTCGCGAACGTCGCGAACGCCACGAACGCCGGGCTCGGTCGGGAGTACCACCCGGGCCGGCCCGCCACCCCCGCCGAGGCGGTGCCCTGGGGACTGCGCGTGGCCGCCGAGTCGACCTGGCGGCTGCTGCTGCTCGGCGCCGCGCTGTACGTCGTCTTCTACGTCGTCGACATGCTGCGGCTGGTCGCCTTCTCGGTGCTGGCCTCGCTGCTGATCACCGCGCTGCTGGAGCCCTCCGTCTCCTGGCTGCGCCGGCACGGGGTGCCGCGCTCACTCGCGGCGGGCGGGGTGTTCCTGAGCGGTCTGGCCGGGATCGGGCTGGTCGGCTGGTTCGTGGTCTGGCAGGTGACCACCAACCTGTCGGACGTCACCAACCAGGTGAAGACCGGCGTCAACCAGCTGCGGGACTGGCTGGTCACCGGACCGCTGCACCTGACCCAGCAGCAGATCACCGACTTCGCCAACCAGATCACCAAGGCCATCACCACCAACACCGACCAGCTCACCTCGGCCTCGATCACCGGCGCGCAGATCGCCGTCGAGGTGCTGACCGCGCTGCTGATGACCTTCTTCACCACCTTCTTCTTCCTCTACGACGGGGCGAAGATCTGGAACTGGGCGCTGCGCGGCCTGCCCCGGCACTCCCGCTTCGCGATGGCCGGCGCCGGCCCCAAGGCCTGGATCACCCTCACGGCGTACGTGCGCGGCACGGTCGGCGTGGCCTTCATCGACGCGGTCTGCATCGGCACCGGCATCGAGCTGCTCGGCGTGCCGCTGGCCGTGCCGCTGGCCGTGATCATCTTCCTGGGGGCCTTCGTCCCGCTGGTCGGCGCCCTGATCACCGGCACCGTCGCGGTCCTGATCGCCCTGGTCACCCAGGGGCCGTGGACGGCGCTGATGGTGCTGGTGATCCTGATCGTGGTCATGCAGGTCGAGAGCCACATCCTCCAGCCCCTGATCCTCGGCCGGGCCGTCCGGGTCCACCCCCTCGGCGTGGTCCTCGGCGTCGCGGCCGGCGGCATCATCGGCGGCATCGGCGGCGCGGTGGTCGCCGTCCCGCTGATCGCCGTCACCAACACCGTGATCACCCACCTCCGCCGCCGCAACGAGGCCGGCCAAGCCGTCTTCACCGCGCTCGAAGCCGCCCGCGAAGCCGCCGAACGCACGGCGGGGACCCAGCCGGCGCCGGCGACTCCGGCGACTCAGCCCGCCACGGACTAGACGAAGCGTCGGACAGGATCGTGCAGACCGCCACGATCATCAGGCCGATCGGCGTGCGCTAGACCGGGGCGAGCGCCCGCCATGTCGTGCACGGATCGCCTTGCACTGTGGCGGAGTCGGCAATGCCCGGGGCGGGGAAACGCCGACAGGCCCCTCCGGAAGCGGAGGGGCCCGTCGGCGGGGTGCCGGGTGCGTCAGGCGAGGGCGGCCTCGGAGTCGAGGACGCCGGCCACGGCCTGCAGGACGGCGGCGATCTTCATGGAGGCCTGGATGACCTCGCGATCGACGCCGGCCTTGCGCAGGACGGCCTCGTGCGAGTCGAGGCACTGGCCGCAGCCGTTGATGGCCGAGACCGCGAAGCACCAGAGCTCGAAGTCGACCTTCTCGACGCCCGGGGTGCCGATGATGTTCATCCGCAGGCCGGCGCGCATCGTGCTGTACTCCTTGTCGGAGAGCAGGTGCAGCGTCCGGTAGTAGACGTTGTTCATCCCCATGATCGCGGCCGCGCCCTTGGCGGCGGTGTACGCCTCCGGGGAGAGGTTGGCCTTGGCCTCGGGCTCCAGCTCACGCAACAGGCCGGGGCTGCGGGTGGCCATCGCGCAGGACAGCACGGTGCCCCAGAGCTGCTGGGCGGGGAGGTCGGAGTTGCCGATAACCGAGCCCAGGTTGAGCTTGAGGTCCTTGGCGTAGTCCGGGAGGGCGGCCTTGAGGTCGTCGAGGGCCATGGGTCAGCCCGCCAGGAGGGCCTGGGCGTCGAGGGTGTCCTCGCCCTTGTTCCAGTTGCACGGGCACAGCTCGTCGGTCTGCAGGGCGTCCAGCACCCGCAGGACCTCCTTGGGGTTACGGCCGACGGAGCCGGCGGTCACCATGACGAACTGGATCTCGTTGTTCGGGTCGACGATGAAGACGGCGCGCTGGGCGGTTCCGTCCTCGCCCTCGACGCCGCAGGCGCGCATCAGGTCGTGCTTGATGTCGGCCAGCATCGGGAAGGGCAGGTCGCGCAGGTCCTTGTGGTCCTTGCGCCAGGCGTGGTGCACGAACTCGGAGTCGCCGGAGACGCCGAGGATCTGGGCGTCACGGTCGGCGAACTCGTCGTTCAGCTTGCCGAACGCGGCGATCTCGGTCGGGCAGACGAAGGTGAAGTCCATCGGCCAGAAGAAGACGATCTTCCACTTGCCCTCGTAGGTCTTGTGGTCGATGTCGGCGAAGGCGCTCGCGGCGTCCAGGTCAACGCAGGCCTTGAGGTCGAACTCGGGGAACTTGTCACCGATCGTGAGCACGTTCGCTTCTCCAGAACATGAGACTGAGGGGAGATTGTCCGGATTCCGGACACGCTCCACGATTCCACATCGTGGACTGATCAGGGAAATAGCTACACTGGATGTGTCTGATCGGAGATTGCTATCAGTACTGAATCGTCCACGTCCCGGCCCGCCGCCCGGAGGTCCGCCGCCAAGTCCGATCCGGCTGTGGCGGGTGGCCCGGTCCGCAGCCCGCGGATGCCGACGGTCGCCCAGCTCAGGGCGTTCGTCGCGGTGGCCGAGCACCGGCACTTCCGGGAGGCCGCCGCCGCGACCGGGACCAGCCAGCCGGCGCTGTCCGGAGCGGTCGCGGCGCTGGAGGAGTCGCTGGGCGCGCAGTTGGTCGAGCGTACGACGCGCAAGGTGATCATCACCCCGCTGGGGGAGCGGGTGCACGAACGCGCCCGTCGGGTGCTGGCCTCGCTGCAGGCGCTGACCGAGGAGGTCGAGGCCGCCCGCCGGCCGTTCACCGGGCCGCTGCACCTGGGCGTGATCCCGACCGTCGCGCCCTACCTGCTGCCCCTGGTGCTGAAGCTGGTGCGCGACCGGTTCCCGGAGCTGGAGCTGCACGTCCACGAGGAGCGCACCCCCTCGCTGCTGGAGGGCCTGGCCGCCGGGCGGCTGGACGTGCTGCTGCTCGCGCTGCCGGCCGGCGGGGCCTCGCCGACCCGGGACATCCCGCTGTTCGACGAGGACTTCGTCCTGGTCACCCCGCCCGGGCACCCGCTCGCCGGGCGGATCGACGTCCCGCGTGACGTGCTGCTCGACCTGGACGTGCTGCTGCTGGAGGAGGGCCACTGCCTGCGCGACCAGGCGCTGGACATCTGCCGTGAGGTCGGCGCCGACCCGGCCGGCTCCACCACCCGCGCGGCCGGGTTGTCCACCCTGGTCCAGCTGGTCGCCGGGGGCCTCGGGGTGACCCTGTTGCCCGCGACCGCGCTGGACGTCGAGGCCGGCCGCACCGACCGGCTGGCCGCCGTCCGCTTCGCCGCGCCGGCGCCGGGCCGCCGGATCGGGCTGGCCACCCGCCCGGGCTCGGCCCGCAGCGCGGAGTACGAGCGCTTCGCGGCCGCGCTGCGCGAGGTGCTGGTCGAACTGCCGGTCCGGATCGTCGCCTAGTCGCAGTACTGGAGCCCGCCTTCGACGAACGGCTTCAGGCGCCGCGGCCGACCGCGGCCGGGGCACCCAGGCAGAGTCCGACCGTCGTGGCCACCAGCAGGTCCAGCGCTCGCAGGGTGTCCGGGTCGGCGGGCTCGCCGGAGGCGTGCCGGGTGAGGTGGCGGGCCGTCAGGCCGTCGAAGCCGTTGAGGAAGTGGACGGCGATCTCGTGGGCGGGCATGGCCAAGGTCAGTCCGTGGTCGGTCGCGAGGGCGGCGAGCATCTCGGTGGCGGTGCCCTCGATCGCGTGGTCCAGCCCGAGCATGATCTCCCGCACGTCCGGGTCGCGCATCGCCAGCGCCGAGAACTCGCTGAGCAGCACGCAGCGCCCGTCCTCGCCGGTGGCGGCGTCCCAGAGCGCGTGCACCAGGGTGCGCACCTGCTCGCCGAACGGGCCGTCGCCCGGGGACGCGGCGCGCACCTGGTCGATGAACTGGGCCGCCACCTCCTCGACGACGGCCCGGTAGAGGTCCTTCTTGGTGCCGAAGGTGTAGTGCACCGTCGCCTGTGCCACGCCCAGTTCGGCCGCGATCGCGCGGGTGCTGCCGGCGGCGACCCCTTCCCGGGTCATCAGGTCGATTGCAGCCCGGACCAGCTGTGGTCGGCGTTCGGAGGCGGGGACATGAGCCATTCAGCCAGGGTAGCGCCATGGTCGGGCAACTGTGTCGCTGAACTGTGTCGGTCGATTTTGTCGGCCAACTTTGTCACTCGACAAACTTGGGTCTACCGTGGGAGGGGTCCGCTCAGGCAGCCGCCTGTCCGACGATCCGACCGAGGGAACCCATGGCCACGTACCTGTATCGGCTGGGCCGCTACTGCTTCCGGAGAAGGCGAGCCGTGCTGGCCGTCTGGATCGCCCTGCTGATCGCGATCGGCGGGGCCGCGGGGGCCTTCGCGGGCAAGACCAGCGACGAGTTCAAGGTCCCCGGCACCGAGGCCCAGAGCACCCTGGACAAGATCAAGGGCACCTTCCCGGCGCAGGGCCACGGCTCCGCGCAGGTCGTCTTCGTCGCCAAGGACTCCGGCGGCATCGCGGCGCCCGGGGCGGGCAAGGCGGTCGGCGAGGCCGTCGCCCGGATCGCCCACGTCCCGGGCGTGGCCGCAGTGCCCGACCCCTACGCCACCGGCGCCGTCTCCCGGGACGGGAAGGTCGCGATCGCCCTGGTCTCCTTCGACCACAAGCTCGCCGAGGTCACCGACCAGCAGCGCGACGCCGTGAAGGCGGCCGCCGAACCGGTCCGCGCGGCCGGGCTGGACGTGGCCTTCGGTGGTGACGCCTACAACAAGCTGGCCCAGATCGAGGGTGGCTCCGAGTCGATCGGCCTGGTGGTGGCCGGGGCGGTGCTGGTGATCACCCTGGGCACGCTGGTCGCCGCCGGACTGCCGCTGCTGACCGCGCTGGTCGGCGTCGGCGTGGCCATGGGCGGGCTGCTGGCGCTCACCGGCTCGTTCGAGATCATCACCACCGCGCCGGTGCTGGCGCTGATGGTCGGCCTCGCGGTCGGCATCGACTACGCGCTGTTCATCCTCTTCCGGTACCGCCGCAACCTGGACGAGGGCCTGGAACCGGAGGAGGCCGCCGCCCGGGCCACCGCGACCGCCGGCAGCGCCGTGGTCTTCGCCGGCCTGACCGTCGTCGTGGCGCTCGCCGGGCTCGCCGTGGCCGGTGTCCCGTTCCTCACCGTGATGGGGTTGGCCGCCTCCGGGGCCGTGGTGGTCGCCGTCCTGGTCGCGATCACCCTGCTGCCCGCGGTGCTCGGCTTCGCCGGCCGCGCGATCGACCGGCTGCCGGTCTGGAAGCGGGCGCTGACCACGCACGGCAGGACCACCGCGGGCGAGCGCTGGGCCCGCTTCGTGGTCCGCCGCCCGCTGCCCGTGCTGCTGGTCGGCCTGGCCGGGCTGGGCGCCCTCGCGGTGCCCGCCGCGAGCCTCGACCTCGGCCTGCCGGGCGGTGGCTCGCAGGCCGCCGGGACGGACGCCCGCACGGCGTACGACCTGGTCAGCGAGAGCTTCGGCCCCGGCTTCAACGCACCGCTGGTGGTCGTCGTGGACACCCATGACTCGCCCCGGCCCGAGCAGGCGGTGCAGGGCGTGGCCGGGAAGCTGCAGACCCTGAAGGGCGTCAGGACGCTGCTGCCGCCGACCGTCGACCAGGCCAGCCGGACCGCCCTGGTGCCGGTCATCCCGCAGACCGGCCCGGACCACGCGGACACCAAGGCGCTGGTCAACGAGATCCGCGACCAGCGCGCCGGGCTCAAGGCCGCGACCGGCGCGAACATCGCCGTCACCGGCACCACGGCCGCCAACATCGACGTCTCCACCAAGCTCGGTCAGGCCCTGCCGCCGTTCGTCGCGGTGATCGTCGGCATCGCCCTGGTGCTGCTGGCGCTGGCCTTCCGTTCCGTGCTGGTGCCGCTCAAGGCGGTGTTCGGCTTCCTGCTCAGCATCGGGGCCTCGCTCGGCGCGGTGGTCGCGGTCTACCAGTGGGGCTGGCTGGACGGACTGATCGACGTGCCCAAGGTCGGCCCGGTGGTCAGCTTCGTGCCGATCCTGCTGATCGGCGTGCTGTTCGGGCTGGCGATGGACTACGAGCTGTTCCTGGTCTCCGGGATGAAGGAGCAGTACGTCCACGGCAAGGAGCCGCGCGAGGCGGTCGTCGGCGGGGTGAAGGGCGGCGCCCGGGTGGTGACCGCGGCCGCGCTGATCATGATCTCGGTGTTCGGCGCCTTCGTCTTCGGCCACGACCCGATCGTCCAGCCGATCGGCTTCGCCCTCGCGGTGGGCGTGCTGGTGGACGCCTTCGTGGTGCGGATGGCGTTGGTGCCGGCCGCGATGGCGCTGTTCGGCAAGGCGGCCTGGTGGTTCCCGAAGCGGCTGGAGAAGGTCGTGCCGAAGGTCGACATGGAGGGCGAGCAGCTGGTCGCCCGGCTGGAGGAGCGGCGGCCGACGAAGGAGCCCGCCGGGGTGTGACGACTCCTTCGACGCGCCCGGTGGGACCCGCTCCCGCCGGGCGCCCGGCTGTTCCGGGGCTGTTCCACGGCGGTTCCACGGTCGTCGTGGCGGACGGCTACTGGGGCAGTCGCTGCTCGAACCAGACCACCTTGCCGGTGCCCAGCCGGGTGGCACCCCAGCGATCCGCGCACCGGGCGACTATCTGCAGCCCGCGTCCGCGTTCGTCCTCCGGACCGGCACGGCGCGGCCGCGGCAGCAGCGGGCTGTCGTCGCCGACCTCGCAGCGCAGCCGGGCGGTGCGCACCAGGCTCAGGGTGACCGGCCGGGTCGCGTGCTGGACGGCGTTGGTCACTAGCTCGCTGACCATCAGCTCGGTGGCCTCGCTCAGCTCGTCCAACCCCCAGCGGCGCAGCGTGTGCGCGGCCAGCCGGCGTGCCCGGCCGGGCGTCTCGTTGCGCGGCTGCAGGTACCAGTGGGCGACGTCCCCGGCCGGGATGCCGTCGAAGCAGGCGCCGAGCAGGGCGATGTCGTCGCCGCGGTCCCCGGGTGGCAGGATCCGCAGCGCCTCCTGGCACAGCTGCTCGGGGGACTGCCAGCGCGCGGCGGCGATCCTGGCCCGGAGCACCTCCAGGCCGTCGCTGATCGCCCGGCTGCGGGTCTCCACCAGGCCGTCGGTGAACAGCAGCAGGGCCGATCCGGGCGGTGCGGGCAGTTCGACGGAGTTGAAGTCCACCCCGCCGACCCCGATCGGCGCCCCGGAGTCCAGCTCCACCAACTCGGCGGTACCGTCCGGGCGGACCAGCACCGGCGGGACGTGCCCGGCGTTGGCCAGTACCACCCGGTTGGCGATCGGGTCGTAGACCGCGTAGACGCAGGTGGCCAGGTGCTGTTCGCGGCCGAGCCGCTGGGCCTGCTCGTCCAGGTGGTAGAGCACCTCGTGCGGCGGCAGGTCGAGGGCGGCCAAGGTCTGGGCGCTGGTGCGTAGTTGGCCCATGATGGCGGCCGAGGTGAGCGAGTGGCCCATCACGTCGCCGACGATCAGGGCGACCCGGTTGCCGGGCAGCGGCACCGCGTCGTACCAGTCGCCGCCGACCTGCGCGCCGCGCTCGCCGGGCAGGTAGCGCTGGGCGAGCCGGACGCCGTGCGGCTGCGGCAGCCGCAACGGCAGCATGCTGCGCTGGAGTTCGTTGGCTATCTCCCATTCGCGGGCGTACCGCAGCGCGGTGTCCACCGCCAGCCCGGCCTGGGTGGCCAGGTGCGCGGCGGTCGCGGTGTCGGCCGCGTCGAAGGCCGGGCGGCCGGTGCGTTCAGGGGGACGGCGGATCAGCACCAGCAACCCCAGGACGGCCTTGCGGCCGCGCAGCGGCAGGGCGAGGACCGAGGTACCGGCGGCCAGCCGGGCCAGCCCCCGGGTGCCGTACAGCTCGCGCAGCAGCGTCTCGGTGCGTTCGGCGGCGGGCGTGCCCAGGAGGGCCGACTCGGCCGGACGGCGGCTCAGCAGGACGTGCGCGAGCGCGCCGCCGCGGGTGACCGGGACGGCCGGGCCAGGGTCGGCGGTGGAGCGGGAGCCGTACCGGGAGCGGTGCCGGTCGTCCACGCCGCCCTTGCGGCCGCGGCGACCGATCCGGGTGCCGGTGCTGTGGTGGATCCGCAGCTCGTCCGGGAAGCCGGGCTCGCGCTCGACGTTGGGCAGCGGGTCGCGCAGGTGGACGACGGCCGCGTCGGCGAGGGTCGGGACCAGCACCCGGCCGATGTTGCGCAGGGTCGCGGACAGGTCGAGGGCGCTGTTGATCCGCCGGGTCGCCGCGTCGAGGTAGGCGAGCCGGTCCGCCACCTCGGCGCGGTCCGGCCCTGCCGTCGGCGGCTTCGCCGGGGCCTGCACCCGGGCCGGGACCTGGCGGCGCTGGCCCGGGACGGCGGGCGGCTGCTCCGCCTCGGTCTTGAGCTGGTCGCGCACGGCTGCCTGTCCTGGATTCGGTGTGGTCGGTGGGTGTGCTGGTCGATGGGCGTGCTCGTCGATCGGTTGATCAGCCGACGCGTCGACAGCACAGGAACAGCTGTTCCTCCGGCGGCAGCGTGGTACTGGCCGGCGCGTACGGATGCCCCGAGCACTCCTCGACGGCGAAACCGGCCGCGACCAGAACCCGTTCCAGATCCTCCCTCAGATAGCCACTGATCCGCAGCTCTCTGCCAAGGAACGGAAGCGGAACGTGATCCAGATCCGCCTCGACCATACCGAGCGCCAGCAGGCCGCCCGGCCGCAGGAGTTCACGCAGCCGACCGAGCACGGTCGGGATCTCGTCCTGCGGCAGCAGGATCAGTGAGAAGAACGCGGTGACGGCGGCGAAGGTGCCGTGGCCCTCCGGGCCGAGGCCGGGGACGCCCCAGACCCGGTCGGCGCGCTCGGTGGCCAGATCGTACAGGTCGATCCGATGGAAATCGGGCGGGTACGGGCCGGGGTGGTTCGCCCGGCGGGCCAGCGTGAGCATCACGTCCGAGAGGTCCACCCCGGTCACCCGCAGCCCGCCGGCGGTCAGCTGGCGGACGGTCGGCTCGCCGGTGCCGCAGCCCGCGTCCAGCACCCGGGCCCCGGGTTCGAGCGCGGCGAGCAGCCGCTTCCCGCACTCCAGCTGCCCGTCCTTGGCCGGGAAGGCCTCGCCGTACTCGGCGCCGATGGTGTCGAAGGCGACCGCCTGCAGGGCCCGCGCCGCACGGCGCCGCCGTACGTCGGGTTCGTCGTCGTCGGCTTCCTCGCCGACCGGGAACGAATCGGATATCTGTCCGGTCGTCACGCTGAGAGGCACCCTTCCACCCGTGGCCTCCGGTCGGCTCCTCCGCGGCCTCGCGGGCCGCTGCCGGTGGCGGTACGTCACGCTCCCCGCATCACACAGACGCACTGCCCCCCGACACGTTGCCGGCGGACACTCGTGTGCGTACTGGCATCTGAGAATATGCGTGATCACTGCGTCGTGGGGTCCCTTTCCAGCCAACTCGTCGTGCTTGGGCCGATGTGGGCTAGGTTCTCGGAAGCACTGCGGTGTGGGCGGGGGTGGTGCGCCGGGCTCCGCACGCCGCACGGTGCGCCGGGGTAGCGTCGCTGACCTGCGGTTTCGCCAGTCCGCAGGCTGACAATCAGGCGTTTATCGAACGTCAATCGGCTAGGTGCAGAGTTGAGTCCAGCGCCGGGGAAGCGTTGAGGGCGCTCCCGCAGCCGGGGGGCTGCGGGAGCGCCGACGCGCGGATCGGGGGAGGTGCTCCGCTGGGGGGCGGAGGCCTTACGGCGCGGGGGGAGAAGAGAAGGGCTCGGTGTGCTGTCGGGAGATGAGGTCCGCCACGGGGGAGGCCTCTGGCACACCGAGCCGCGTGAAGATCGCGTGCGCCTCCTGGAGACAGGCGAGCCCGCGGGCCGGCTGGGCCAGGGCGAGCAGCGCCTCGCCGAGGGCGGCGTTGGCCAGGCCCTGGCAGTAGGCGAAGTCCATCTCCTGGGCGATCGCCAGCGATGCGTCGGCGGCCTCGGCGGCCTCGGTGTGCTGTCCTGCGGCGAACAGGGCGGAGGCCAGGCGGGCCAGGGCGTAGCCCTCCCAGAGCGCGTTCTGCTGGGACTGGAACAGTTGGTGGGCCTCACGCAGGTGCGGGACGGCCTCGGCCGTGGAGAGCACCACACCGAGCTGGTAGAGGGTCTGGGCGAGCAGCGGGCCGTTGTTGGACGTCCGGGCGGCAGCGACACCGTCTCCGGCCGACTGGACCGCCGTCTCGGTCATGCCGAGCCGGTGCTGAACGCGGGCGATGTTGCTGACGATCCGAGCCTCGCCGATCGACGTACCGACCTGCCGGTTGATGGCGCGGCCCTGTTCCAGGAACGGCAGAGCCTCCGCCGGGCGGTTGCCGACGCTCAGGATCACGCCGAGCATGTTGGCCGTGGCCAGCAGCAGGACGGTCGGCTCGTCCGCCGTCTGGTGGTTCAGACTCCGGCGGAAGGACTGCTCGGATCCATGGAAGTCGCTGGTGATGGACTGCAGGGTGCCGAGGGCGAAGTACACCCGGGCGATCCCGGCCGAGTCGTCACGGCGCTGCGCGTCCTCGCCGATGGCCTCCAGGACCGGGAGTACGCGCGGGCCGCGGGTCGGGTCAGGGTCGATGCTGAACAGGTAGTTCAGCAGGTCGACGGCCGCGCGCTGCAGGGTGCCGGGGCCGCTCGCAGCGGCCTCGACGGCGCTGAGCAGCAGGGCGCCTTCGGTCCGGAGCCAGTCCTGCGCGGCCTGGCTGTTCGGCAGACCGAGCCCCGGCGAGGTGAGCGTGGTCAGCAGTTCGGGCAGCGGGTCGTCCGGCTCGATGACCTGGGCAGCGTTGCGGACGGTCGGGATGAGCAGGTTGAGCAGCCGCAGCACCGCCCGCTGCTGATCCTGGGAGTCCCCGATCCGCTCGTTCTGCCGCTGGGCGTAGAGCCGGAGCAGGTCGTGGTAGCGGTAGCGGCCGGGGGTGAAGCACTCCAGCATGTTCGCCTCGACCAGCGCCTCGGCGAGGTCCTCGGCGGTGTACTCGTCCACGCCGAGCAGCGCAGCCGCTGCCGCCAGCGGGATGTCGGGGGAGTCGATCAGGGCGAGCAGCCGAAAGGCGCGGGCCTCGGCCGCGGACAGCTGTCCGTAGCCGAGCCCGATGGTGGTCTCCACGGCGAGGTTGCCGAGTTGGAGTTCGTCCAGTCGTCGTCGCTGATCGGCTAACCGACTGGCCAGGTCGGAGACGCTCCAGCGCGGTCGGCTGGCCAGCCGGGCGGCGGCGATGCGGACGGCCAGCGGGAGGAAGCCGCAGGCGGTGACCACCTTCATGGCCGCCTCCGGCTCGGCGGCGACCCGCTGTTCGCCGACGATGGCCGAGAACAGCGCCAGCGCCTCGTCCGGGGTCAGCTCCTCGACGTCGAACAGCTGGGCACCGGGGATGCCGGCCAACCGGGAACGGCTGGTGGCGAGCACGGCGCAGCCGGAGACGCCGGGGATGAGCGACTGGATCTGCTCGGCATCCCGCGCGTTGTCGAGCAGGATCAGCATCCGGCGGTTGGCGAGCAGGGACCGGTAGAGGGCGGCACGCTGTTCCAGCGAGTCGGGGCTCTCGGTGACGCCGAGCGCGTGCAGGAAGTCGCCCAGGACGACCACCGGGTCGGCTGGCGAGGCGCCAGCTCCGCGCAGGTCGACGTACAGCTGCCCGTCCGGGAACTCGGCGCGGACACGGTGGGCGACGTGCACCGCGAGGGTGGTCTTGCCGACCCCGCCGATGCCGGCCAGAGAGGTCACGACCACGGCCTGGCCCGTGGCGTTCATCAGGACTGTCGAGAGGTCGCTCACCAGCTCGGTGCGGCCACTGAAGTCCGATACATCGGCGGGGAGTTGGGCTGGGGCGGGAGGTGTAGCCGGGCCTTCCTCGCGGGCGGCGGGGGCGGGTACGGCGGGGAGGACGAGCTCCGGGTCGGCGGCGAGGATGCGGGTGTGCATCGCGGACAGGCCCGCGCCCGGTTCGACCCCGAGCTCCTCGATCAGCAGCTTGCGGGTGTCGGTGTAGACACCGAGGGACTCGGCCTGGCGCCCGCAGCGGTACAGCGCCAGCATCAGCAGTTCGCGAAGCCGCTCACGCAGCGGGTGCTCGGCCGTCAGGTTGTTGAGCTCGCCGACGATCTCCGCGTGCAGGCCGATCTCGAGGGCGGCGGCGCACAGCTCTTCGGCGGCCGCCGCCTGGCGCTCGCCCAGCCGCAGCCGCTGGGCGTCGGCGTAGGGGCCGGGGATGCCGGTGAGTGGACGGCCGCTGAACAGGTCCAGAGCCTGAACGAGCAGTCGGTGCGCTTCGTGCTTGTCGCCCGAGGTGCGGGCCGCTGCGGCCTCGGCGGAGAGCCGCTCGAAGACCGCCAGGTCGAGGGCCTCGCCCGGGATCCGCAGGGCGTACCCGTCGGCGACCGAGACCAGCAGCTCGGCGGGTCGACGAACCTCACGCCGGGGCTCGATGACGGAGCGTAGGCGGGAGATATAGGTGCGGAGGGCGGCGACGGCCTGGGTCGGCGGGCGGTCGCCCCACAGGGCGTCGACCAGGTCCTGGGTGGTGACCGGGCGGCCGGAGTGCAGCAGAAGCGTGGTCAGAACGGCCTGCTGCTGGGGGGAACCGAGGGAGAGGGGTCTGCCGTCGAGCCAGGCCTGGACCGGACCGAGGACTTGGAAGCGCAGCGCAGGGGCCTGCGGCGTCTCCCGAAACTCCATGAAGTCCCCCGATGGCCTGTGGTGTCGATTCCGTGAAAGGGCGCTCGGCGGTCCGCCGTGGTGGTTCAGCTTAGGCGGGCGCCCGACTCTGCCGGACGGCGCCGCAAGCCACACGATGTTTATCGGACATTTAATCAACCCTACGATACTGTCCGCGCGCCCGCGCCACGGAGGTCGGGCTGAACACATTTGATGACCGAAAGGCGGCCGCCCAATGGCCAACGACCAGAGCGAGACCCCGGTGGCGTCGACGCCCGAGAACGGGACGAAGACCGAGGCCCCGGCCGCCGCTGTGGAGGCGGGCAAGGCTGTCGAGGGCGCGGTGGCCGCGTCCTCGAACCCGACCGAGTACACCGCGCCGACCGACGCGGAGAAGAACGCGTTCGAGAACGGCCCGTTCGGTGACGAGGGCCAGTACATAGCGGAGCCCGCCCAGCCGGCCACCGGCGAGCCGGGCGGCCCGCGCAAGCCGGAGAGCGTCATCGGCGGCCACCCGTAAGTCGTGCCGGCCGAGTGCCCCCGTGCCCCCGTCCGGGCGCGGGGGCGCTGTTGGTTATGTGCGCGCCAATTCGTGTGCGGGCCCATCGCGGTGGCCGATTCCCGTCTGTGGTGCACGCATGGTGACCGGCGTCATCCGTAACGTGCCCGGCGGCGGGCGAGGGGCGTTCCGGAATTCCGGATTCACCAAGGTGGATTACCGGGCCCTGAATGTTGTGGTTTGCGTGGATTTTGCCGCAATTACCGGGGCGTCGATCTCAATCAGCTGAATCGCAGGGCTCCGGGGCGGGCGAGACGTGGTGCGGTTCGGCGGTCCATTCGCGGCCGCCGCCCTCGGGGCGTAGGTAGTGCTCGCCGCCGATCGTGTCCATGTAGATGCCGGTGCGTCCGGTCCTCCGGTCGAGGACGAGTTCACCCGCCTGCGGCCGGTAGGCCGGGGCGTTGCGCTGTCGGGTGCTCACCGTGCTGCTCCTCGCTCTGGTAGGCGACTGGCCAGCATCTCTAGAGAAGCTAATATCTCTAGAGATGTCAACGGTCGTATCTCCTTACCGGCGGCCGCGGGCGCGCCTACGATTTGTCCGAGGGAGAGGGAGCAGCGATGACCGGCAGCGGTGGCGACAAACAGCCCAAGTACCAGCGGATCGCGGACTCCCTGAAGGCGGCCATCGACGACGGCCGCTACCGCGCGGGCGACCGGCTCCCCGGCGAGAACGACCTCATGGACGAGTACGGCGTGGCCCGGATGACCGCCCGTCAGGCGCTCGGGGTGCTGCAGAGCGAGGGCATCGCGGAGGCCCGCCGGGGCGCGGGGGTGTTCGTCCGGGACTTCCGGCCGCTGCGCCGGCGCGGCATCCAGCGGCTGGCACAGGCGCAGTGGGGCTCGGGCCGGTCGATATGGTCGGCGGACATCGACAACCGCAGCCTGGTGGTCGACCAGGTGTCCGTCACCGAGCAGGGCGCGCCCGAGCACGTGGCCCGGGTGCTGGGCGTGGACCCGGGTGCGCCGATGTGCGTACGGCACCGCCGGTTCGTCCTGGACGGCAAGCCGGTGCTGCTCTCCACGTCCTACCTGCCCGCCGTGCTGGTCGCCGGTACCGCCATAACCCGCGAGGACACCGGCCCCGGCGGTACCTACGCCCGGCTGGCCGAGATCGGCGCCAAGCCCGTCCACTTCCGCGAGGAGGTCCGGTCCCGCATGCCCGGCGCCGAGGAGGCCGCCCGCCTCGAACTCTCCGCCGGCACCCCGGTCATCCTGATCTGCCGCACCGCCTTCGCTGACGAGGGCCAGGTCGTCGAACTCAACGAGATGATCCTGGACGCCGCCTCCTACGTCCTGGAGTACGACTTCGACGCGTAGGGCCGACGCGGGTGGCGCTGGTTACTGATAGTGGTAGCGGGCCTTGAGGATCTTCACTTCCTTCTCGTCGGCCCGGTATGCCAGGCGGACATGAGGACCGCATCCCCGCTTTTGGAGGTGATCCTGATCGGGGCGTGGTCGTCATTGACCTTCTTGATCAACGGGAAGAGCTGAGTGCGGGCTTCGCTTGCGCTGATCGCCATCGATTCGCCTCCATCTGCGTACCGGATACCGGCACCTCGATGGTGCGGGTTTCCGGTACGGGATGCCGCAGGGAAACCGCCCCGGCCGCAGGGGCGGCCGGGGCGGTGCGGGGGCGCGTGGAGTCACTCCTCCGGCTACTCCTTGGAGCGGATCCGCAGGTTGGTGATCAGCGGGCCCTCGGTGGTCTCGCGGAAGAAGTCGTTGCCCTTGTCGTCGACGACGATGAAGGCCGGGAAGTCCTCGACCTCGATGCGCCAGACGGCCTCCATGCCGAGTTCGGCGTACTCCAGCACCTCGACCTTCTTGATGCAGTCCTGGGCGAGGCGGGCGGCCGGGCCGCCGATGGAGCCGAGGTAGAAGCCGCCGTGCGTGGCGCAGGCGTCGGTGACCTGCTTGCTGCGGTTGCCCTTGGCGAGCATGACCATCGAGCCGCCGGCGGCCTGGAACTGGTCGACGTAGGAGTCCATCCGGCCGGCCGTGGTCGGGCCGAAGGAGCCGGAGGCGTAGCCCTCGGGGGTCTTGGCCGGGCCGGCGTAGTAGACCGGGTGGTCCTGGAGGTACTTGGGCATGCCCTCGCCGGCGTCCAGGCGCTCCTTGATCTTGGCGTGGGCGATGTCGCGGGCGACCACCAGGGTGCCGGTGAGCGAGAGCCGGGTCTTCACCGGGTACTTGGAGAGCTCGGCGCGGATCGCGGACATCGGCTGGTTGAGGTCGACGCGCACCACGTCGTCGTCCAGGTGCTCGTCGGTGGTGTCCGGCAGGTACTTGGCCGGGTCGGTCTCCAGCTGCTCCAGGAACACGCCCTCGGCGGTGATCTTGCCGAGCGCTTGGCGGTCGGCGGAGCAGGAGACGGCCATCGCGACCGGCAGCGAGGCGCCGTGGCGCGGCAGCCGGACCACGCGCACGTCGTGGCAGAAGTACTTGCCGCCGAACTGGGCGCCGATGCCGATCTTCTGGGTCAGCTCGGTGACCTTGGCCTCCAGCTCCAGGTCACGGAAGCCGTGGCCGGTCTTGGCGTTGCCCGAGGTCGGCAGGTTGTCCAGGTAGTGCGCCGAGGCGTACTTGGCGGTCTTGAGCGCGAACTCGGCGCTGGTGCCGCCGATCACGATGGCCAGGTGGTACGGCGGGCAGGCGGCGGTGCCGAGCGAGCGGATCTTCTGCTCCAGGAACGAGAGCATGCTCGCCTCGTTCAGGATGGCCTTGGTCTCCTGGTACAGGTACGACTTGTTGGCGGAGCCGCCGCCCTTGGCCATGAACAGGAACTTGTACGCGTCGCCGTCGGCGGCGTACAGCTCGATCTGGGCCGGCAGGTTGTTGCCGGTGTTCTTCTCGTCCCACATGGTCACCGGGGCCATCTGGGAGTAGCGCAGGTTGAGCTTGGTGTACGCGTCGTACACGCCGCGCGCGATCGCGGACTCGTCGCCGCCCTGGGTCAGCACGTTCTGGCCGCGCTTGCCCATGACGATGGCGGTGCCGGTGTCCTGACACATCGGCAGGATGCCGCCGGCCGAGATGTTGACGTTCTTCAGCAGGTCGAGCGCCACGAAGCGGTCGTTCGGGCTGGCCTCCGGGTCGTCCAGGATGCGGCGCAGCTGGGCGAGGTGGGCGGGGCGCAGGTAGTGCGAGATGTCGTGCATCGCCTCGGCCGTCAGCAGCCGCAGCGCCTCGGGCTCGACCTGGAGGAAGGTGCGACCGCCGGCCTCGACGGTGGAGACGCCCTCGGAGGTCAGCTTGCGGTACGGGGTCGGGTCAGCGCCCAGGGGGAGCAGGTCGCTGTACTCGAAGTCTGGCGTGGGAGCCATGGGGGCGGTCCTTAGGTGTCCAGTGATCCGGCTGCGTCGGCGAAGCACCATCCAGGGTAGGACCCGCCGATCGCGCGCATGCGGACAGGTCAGCCTTGCGTGACGGGGCTCACTCGGGCGGCAGTTCGAGCGACTAGGCTTGGGCCGTGGACAACTCGCCGTCGCAGGACGATCCGGGGCAGCCGCCGCTGCCGGCTCCCGTACCGATGACCAAGCCCGAACTCAAGCCACAGCTCAAGCCCGAGACCGAACCCGAGACCAAGCCGCAGTCCTCGCACGCCCCGGTCGCGGAGGCGGAGATTCGGGTCTCGGACGCCGACCGCGAGCGGGTCGCGGAGCTGCTGCGGGACGCCTACGCCGAGGGCCGGCTGGACGCGGACGAGCACGCCGAGCGGATCGGGGCCGCGTACGCCGCCAAGACCTTCGGTGACCTGGTGCCGCTGACCCGGGACCTGCCCGCCCACCGCCCGCCGTCCTTCGAGAAGCCGCCGCTGGGTGCCCCGGCGTCGGCCCCCGCGTCGCCCTCGCTGCCGCCCGCGCGCCAGGAGGCGCCGTCGGTGGTGGCGATCTTCGGCGGCGCCGCCCGCAAGGGCCGCTGGCGGGTCGGCTCGCACCTGACCGCGTTCACCATGTTCGGCGGGGTGGAGATCGACCTGACCGACGCGGTGTTCGAGTCCCCCGAGGTGGAGATCACCGTCACGGCGATCTTCGGCGGGGTCGAGGTCCGGGTGCCGGAGAACGTCAGCCTGCTCGGCTCCGGGGTCGGCATCTTCGGCGGGTTCGACGTCCGCGAGCAGACCGCGGCGGACCCGTACGCTCCGGTCGTGCGGGTCAAGGGCGTTGCCCTGTTCGGCGGTTGCAACGCCAAGCCGCGCCGGGGCAAGAAGCTCCGGGAGTGGGCGCGCAAGCAACTCGGCACCGAATAACCGGGGTTGACCATTCGAGTGCCCGGCCGGGGAGTAACTCCCGGTCGGGCACTCGGCGTTGCGATCGGTGCACTCCGTAGTCGATTGCGTGCAGTGTGCATGAATCCCGGCCGGGCGGGTAGGTCATTCCGCACATCGCTTCTTGTACGGCTGCGCACCGGAGGCGGCCCATGCGGCCGGTCCGGAGGGTTGGACCAGCGGGGGCTCGCAGCCGGGCAGGGGAGCGAGGTTCCCCCGTGTCCGAGAGCCTCGTCAGGAGTACGGCCGTGCTGCATCCGATCGAGTCCCGCCCCACCTCGCCAGTCGCCGCCGCCCAGTTGCTGGAGCGCCGTCCGGCCGTCCGCCCGCAGCCGCAGCCCCCGAGCGGCACCGTGGGCACCGCAGTGGGCGCCGCTGCGGGCGAGGACAACCCCTGGCACACCGGTGCGGCCTGTCGGCGGGGCGAGGCGGGGCTGTTCTTCGCGCCCTCCAAGGAGCCGACGGCGGCTCGGCTGTCGCGCGAGGAGCAGGCCAAGCAAGTGTGCGCCCGGTGCCCGGTACTGCTGGAGTGCCGCGAGCACGCGCTGGCGCAGCCGGAGCCGTACGGGGTCTGGGGCGGACTGACGGCCGCCGAGCGGCGGGTGGTGCTGGCCCGGCGCCGTCGGCGGGACGCGGAGCTGCGCGAGGCGGCCCGGGTCACCACCGCCCGGAGCCGGATAGCCGGGTGACGGCGGGCCGAAGACGGGACCGGGGGTAGCTCCCCCGGGGCGGTCGGAAACGGGGCGCGGCCTCGGCGGAGGGGGATTCCGCCGAGGCCGCGCGTGGCCTGAAGCCGCTCCGTGTGGGTCAGTTGGCGCGGTCGAAGTCGATCGCGCTGTAGGCCCGCAGCTTGGACAGCTTGTGGACGGAGTTGATCTCGCGGATCGTGCCGCTCTTGGAGCGCATCACCAGCGAGCTGGTGGTGGCGGTCTCCGAGCGGTAGTGCACGCCGCGCAGCAGCTCGCCGTCGGTGATGCCGGTGGCGACGAAGAACACGTTCTCGCCGCTGACCAGGTCGTCGGTGGTGAGCACCCGGTCCAGGTCGTGCCCGGCGTCCAGGGCCTTCTGCCGCTCGGCGTCGTCCTTGGGCCACAGCCGGCCCTGGATCACGCCGCCCATGCACTTCATCGCGCAGGCCGCGATGATGCCCTCCGGGGTGCCGCCGACGCCCATCAGCAGGTCGACGCCGGTGCCCTCGCGGGCGGCCATGATGGCGCCCGCCACGTCGCCGTCGGAGATGAACTTGATCCGGGCGCCCGCCTCGCGGATCTCCCGGACCAGGCCGTCGTGGCGCGGGCGGTCGAGCACGACCACGGTGACGTCCTCGACGGCGCTGCCCTTGGCCTTGGCGACCCGGCGGATGTTGACGGCCGCCGGGGCGGTGATGTCGACGAAGTCGGCGGCCTCGGGGCCGGCCACCAGCTTGTCCATGTAGAACACGGCGCTGGGGTCGAACATGGTGCCGCGGTCGGCGACGGCCAGCACGGCCACCGCGTTGTTCATGCCCTTGGCGGTCAGCGTGGTGCCGTCCACCGGGTCGACTGCGACGTCGCACTCGGCGCCGGTGCCGTCGCCGACCCGCTCGCCGTTGTAGAGCATCGGGGCTTCGTCCTTCTCGCCCTCGCCGATGACGACCACGCCGTTCATCGAGACGGTCGAGACGAGGGTGCGCATCGCCTTCACGGCGGCACCGTCCGCGCCGTTCTTGTCGCCGCGGCCGACCCATCGACCGGCGGCCATGGCGGCTGCCTCGGTGACCCGGACGAGTTCGAGCGCGAGGTTCCGGTCCGGAGCCTCGGGCGCGACCTCCAGGGCGCTGGGGAGGTGGTGCGGGTACTGCGTGGTCATCGTCGTTACCTCTCTGTACGCGACGGCCAGTGAGCGCCCGACTACTGCCTGGTCGAACGCCGTGGTGAGGGTTATGCGATCGTATCTGCCCACGAGATGACTGTCTGTGGCGCAGGTCGCCGCCCCGCGGCGAAAAGCACCTGTTCGTCCGGCTTCACCCGTACGTGGACACCCCGGGTGGTCCCGCCGGGATATGGATGAGTCACCATGTGGGGGTGGCTGCAGAGAGCAAGGGCATGAGGGGTCGGCAGACCGTACGGGACATGGTCCTGTCGATGCTGGCGGTCGGTTTCGTCGTCTGGATCGGGTACCTGTTCCTCCCGCACGACGCCGACAGTGACCCGGTGCACGTGGTCGAGTACAAGGTGGCGGCGGCCACGGCGAAGCGCGCCGCGCCCTATCCGCTGCTCGCTCCGGAGGGGCTGTCCGCCAAGTGGCGGGCCACCTCGGTCAGCTACACCCCGGCCGATCTGGACCCCGGCAAGGGCAACGCCTGGCATCTGGGCTTCGTGACGCCCTCCGGCCAGTACGCGGCGATCGAGCAGGCCGACGTGCCGCGCGAGAAGCTGCTGGCCGACAAGGTCGCCGGCGGCCAGTCGGACGGCACCTCGGACGCCGCCGGGCGCACCTGGGACCGGCTCCAGGGTGAGAAGGACCGCGCGCTGGCCGTGCAGACCGGCTCGGCGACCACCGTGATCACCGGCACCGCCTCCTACGAGGAGCTGGCCGAGCTGGCCCAAGCGCTGAAGTAGCGCGGGGCCCCGCGCACGTGGAAGGGCCCGCACCGGACGAACCGGTGCGGGCCCTTCGCCGTTCCGCCGTCGCGGGTCAGACGGTGGTGACGACCTGGTCGTACTCCAGGCGCGGGGAGCGCGGGAACCAGGCGTCGTCGCCGGGCTTGCCGATGTTGACCACGGCCAGCACCGAGTGCTCGCCGTCGCCGAAGAACTCCTTGTTGATGCCCTCGGCGTCGTAGCCGGTCATCGGGCCGGCGGCCAGGCCGGCGGCGCGCACGCCGATGATGAAGTAGGCGGCCTGCAGGGCGCCGTTCAGCGCGGCGGACTGCTCGCGGACGGCGCGCTCCGAGAAGAACACGTCCTTGGCCTGCGGGAAGTGCGGGAGCTGGGTCGGCAGCTCCTCGTGGAACTCGTTGTCCGCGGCCAGGACGGCGACCAGTGGCGCGGCCGAGGTCTTGGCCTTGTTGCCGTCCGCCATGTGCCGGACGAGGCGCTCGCGGCCCTCGGTGGAGCGGACCAGGACGACGCGCAGCGGCTGCTGGTTGAAGGCGGTCGGGCCGTACTTGACCAGGTCGTAGATGGCCTGGACCTGCTCCTCGGTGACCGGCTCGTCGGTGAAGGTGTTCGCGGTGCGGGCCTCACGGAACAGCAGGTCCTGAGCGGCGGCGTCGAGTACCAGGGCGTCGGTGGTCATGCTTCTGCACCTCATGCGGGAGGGGGTTCGTCGGTGTGACCGGCGTGGCCGATCACTTCCTCCAACATAGGTGAAGTTTCAACGATTCCCCAATCGAATGTGACCCGCGTCACTCCTCGTCGGGGGCTCCGCCCTCCTCGGCGGCCAGCGCGGCGTCCAGCCGGGCCCGGGCGCCGTCCAACCAGCGCTGGCAGACCTTCGCCAGCTGCTCGCCGCGCTCCCACAGCGCCAGCGACTCCTCCAGGGAGGTGCCGCCGTTCTCCAGCTGCCGGACCACGTCCAGCAGCGCGTCCCGGGCGTGCTCGTAGCCCAGCGCCTCGTCCGGGGTCGGCGCCGCCGCGTCCTGCTGCTCCTGCTGCTCTGCCATGCGTGCCAGCGTAGGGGCTGGCGCCGACAGAGACGCCCCTCAGACCTGTCGTGGCCGAAACCCGGGTGCACCCGGTCGGCCTGCGGCGCTAGCCTCCGCCGCATGATCGAGGTACGACCCGCCGTCGCGGCCGACGCGCCCGAACTCGTCCGGCTGCGCAACCTGATGTTCGAGGCGATGCCCGGCATGGCCGCCCTGGCCGGGCCGGGACCCTGGCAGAGCACCGCGGAGCGGGTGCTGCGCGAGCGCCTCGCCGTCCCGGCCGCGGAGCTGACCATGCCCTCCTTCGTGATCGACGACCCGGACCGGCCCGGCCGGCTCGCCGCCTGCGCCGTCGGCACCCTGGAGCGGCGGTTGCCCGCGCCCGGAAACCCGGAGGGCCTGTTCGGCTTCGTCTTCAACATCTGCACCGACCCCGACCACCGGCTGCGCGGCTACGCCCGGGCCTGCACCGAGGCGCTGCTGGACTGGTTCGACGGCCGCCGGGCCGGTCGGATCGACCTGCACGCCAGCAGCGGCGGTGAGGCGCTCTACCGCAGCCTCGGCTTCGGCGAGCACTCCACCGCGCTGTCGCGGCAGCGCTCCTACTCCTGAGCCGCCTGAGCCGTCTGGGCCGCCTGGGCCCCGGCCACCGTGACGCCGAAGCCGCCGCCGGCCACCCGGGCGTGCAGTCCCTCGCCTGCCGCGACCTGCGCCGGGTCCGTCACCACCGTGCCGTCCGCCCGCTGCAGCACCGCGTAGCCGCGCTCCAGAGTGGCCGCCGGGGACAGCGCGACCACCCGGGCCAGGGTGTGCCCGAGGTCGCTCTGCGCGTGGTCCAGCCGGGCCCGCAGGGTGCGCCGGGTCCGCTCCAGCAGGCCGTCCACCTCCTGGCCGCGCCCGTCCAGCATCCGGTGCGGTGCGGCCAGCGACGGGCGGCTGCGCAGCCCGTCCAGGCCGTGCTGTTCGCGTTCGACCCGGGCCAGTACGTGCCGACGGGCCCGGTCGCGCAGTTGGCGGACCTTGGCCAGCTCCTCGCCGACGTCCGGGACCACCCGTTTGGCGGCATCGGTCGGGGTGGAGGCGCGCAGGTCGGCGACGAAGTCCAGCAGCGGCTGGTCCGGCTCGTGCCCGATCGCGCTGACCACCGGTGTACGGGCGGCCGCGACCAGCCGCACCAGCCCCTCGTCCGAGAACGGCAGCAGGTCCTCCACGCTGCCGCCGCCCCGGGCCACGATGATCACGTCCACCTCGGGGTGCTCGTCCAGCTCCCGCACGGCCGCGCTGACCCGCTCCACCGCGCTGACCCCCTGCACCGGGACGTTGCGCACCTCGAAGCGCACGGCCGGCCAGCGCCGCCGGGCGTTCTCCAGCACGTCCCGCTCGGCCGCCGAGCCGCGCCCGGTGACCAGACCGACGCACTGCGGCAGGAACGGCAGCCGCCGCTTGCGCTCGGCCGCGAACAGGCCCTCCCCGGCCAGCCGCCGCTTCAGCTGCTCCAGCCGGGCCAGCAGCTCGCCCAGGCCCACCGGCCGGATCTCCGAGGCCCGCATCGACAGCTGCCCGCGCGCCGCGTACCACTCCGGCTTGGCGTGCACGACGACCCGCGCGCCCTCCTGCACCACGTCCGCGACCTGGTCGAACACCGACCGGAAGCAGGTCACCGTGAGCGAGACGTCGGCCTGGGGGTCGCGCAGGGTCAGGAACACCACGCCCGCCCCGGGCCGGCGGCTGAGCTGGGTGATCTGACCCTCGACCCACACCGCGCCGAGCCGGTCGATCCAACCGCCGATCAGCGCGGAGACCTTGCCGACCGGGAGCGGGGCTTCGGGGGAGCTGGTGTTGGCCATGCGTACGAGGCTAGCGGCGCCCGCCGACACCTCGGGCGCTAGCGGTGCCGGTCGACACCTCGGGCGCTAGCGGCGCCCGCCGACGTCCGAAGCGGCACCGCCCTGCACGCCGAACACCATCAGGCCGACCGCCAGCCAGGCCAGCCCGACGATCTGCGCGGTCGTCGAGGCCTCGTGGACCACCGCCCCGATCACCGCGATCCCCAGCACCGGGACGACCAGGTGCCGCAGTCGGTCCCGCGAGCCGTGCCGGACGGTGTACCAGCCGATCACCGAGGCGTGCAGCAGCACGAAGGCGGTCAGCGCGCCCACGTTCACCACCGAGGTCAGCTGGTCCAGCCCGTCGTCCCGGTCGGCCGCCCAGACCGCCGCCGCCATGGTGATCACCGCGGCCGCCAGCAGCGCCCGGCGCGGCACCGCGCTGCCCGGGTCGACCGAGCCGAGCACCCGCGGCAGCCGCCCGTCCCGGCCCATCGCGAAGACCAGCCGTCCGGCGGCCGCCTGCCCGGCCAGCGCCGCGAAGGCCGCGCCGATCGCCTTGCTGGCCGCCACCAGCACGTGCAGCCAGTGCCCGACGCCGATCTCCACGGTGTCGTAGAAGGCCGAGCCCTGGGCGGCCGGGTCGGCGGCCAGCTGCTGCGGGGTCATCGGCTCCAGCAGCGCCGCCAGGTAGGTCTGGGCGACGAACAGCACCCCGGCCAGTGCCAGGCACCACAGCAACGCCTTGGCCACCGCCGCCGAGGCGCCGACCGCCTCCTCGACGAAGGTGGCGATCGCGTCGAAGCCCAGGTAGGAGAGCACCGCGACGGACACCGCGGAGATCACCGCGGTGAGCGAGAAGTCCCCGACGGCGGTGAACGGGGTGTCCCAGCCGCGCCGGGCGCCGTCCTGGGCCAGCCTCACCACGGCCGCGGTCACGAACACCGCCAGCACCGCGATCTCCAGGGTCAGCACCGCGAAGCCGACCGTGGCCGCCGTGCGCACCCCGATCAGATTGAGCGCGGTGGTCACCACCACCGCGAGCGCCGTCCACAGCCAGCGCGGGACGTCCGGCACCAGGGAGTGCAGCGCGATCCCGGAGAACAGGTAGGCCACCGCCGGGATCAGCAGATAGTCCAGCATCGCCATCCACCCGGCGATGAACCCCGGCCCCTCGCCCAGCCCGGCCTGCGCGTAGGCGTACACCGAGCCGGTCCGCGGGACCGCGCGCACCATCTGGGCGTACGAGAAGGCGGTGAAGCCCATCGCCACGGTCGCGGCCAGGTAGACCGAGGCGAGGGCGCCGTGGCTCTTGGCGTCCAGCACGCCGAACACACCGACCGGGGCCATCGGGGCGATGAACAGCAGTCCGTAGACCATCAGATCGCGGACGCCCAGACTGCGGCGCAGGCCGCTCGGCGCCTGCTCGCTCACAGCGCTCATAGACACCACATTTGAGCACTGTCGATCGGATCCGGCTGGAAAGTGTCCGCCGTCGGCGCGGCTGCCCACCGGGGACGGTGCGGTTCGCGGGCGCCCGTACGATGGAGCCATGTCCAACACCGCGCCGCGCCGTGTCCTGCTCGCCGCCCCCCGGGGCTACTGCGCGGGTGTCGACCGCGCCGTGATCGCCGTGGAGAAGGCCCTGGAGCAGTACGGGGCGCCCATCTACGTCCGCAAGCAGATCGTCCACAACAAGTACGTGGTGCAGACCCTGGAGAAGAAGGGTGCGATCTTCGTCGACGAGACGGAGGAGGTCCCCGAGGGCTCGATCGTCGTGTTCTCCGCGCACGGTGTCGCCCCGTCCGTCCACGACGAGGCGCGGGCCGGCAAGCTGGCCACCGTCGACGCCACCTGCCCCCTGGTCACCAAGGTGCACAAGGAGGCCGTGCGCTTCGCCGACGAGGACTTCGACATCCTGCTGGTGGGCCACGAGGGCCATGAGGAGGTCATCGGCACCATGGGCGAGGCCCCGGACCGGATCCACCTGGTGGACGGTGCCGAGGACGTCGCCAACGTGCAGGTCCGGGACGAGTCCAAGGTCGTCTGGCTGTCCCAGACCACCCTGTCGGTGGACGAGACCATGGCCACCGTCGGCGAGCTGAAGAAGCGCTTCCCGGCGCTGGTCAGCCCGCCCAGCGACGACATCTGCTACGCGACCCAGAACCGCCAGGTCGCGGTCAAGCAGCTGGCCCCGGAGACCGACCTGCTGATCGTGGTCGGCTCCAAGAACTCCTCCAACTCGGTCCGCCTGGTCGAGGTCGGCCTGGAGTACGGCGCCAAGGCCGCCCATCTGGTGGACTTCGCCGAGGAGATCCAGGAGTCCTGGCTGGAGGGTGTCACCACGGTCGGCCTGACCAGCGGCGCCTCGGTGCCGGAGATCCTGGTCGACGGCGTGCTGGAGTTCCTGGCCGCGCGCGGTTACGACACGGTCGAGACGGTCAAGACCGCCGAGGAGCACCTGACCTTCTCGCTGCCCAAGGAGCTGCGCCGCGACCTGCGCGCCGAGGCGGCCGGCAAGCTCTGATCCGTCCCGGAGAACCCGACACCCCCCGGCGGGGTGCCGGGTTCTCCGCTGTGCGCGGCCGTACGCCCTCTCGTAGCTTTGTGCACAGGCTGTGGACAGGAAGGTGCGCGGCCGAACTGCGGAGGGCGGAGTGATGACGGCGGTATTCGGCGTGGACATCGGCGGTTCGGGCATCAAGGGCGCCCCGGTCGACCTCGCCCGGGGAACGCTCACCCAGGAACGCCACAAGGTGCTCACCCCGCAGCCGTCCGAGCCCGAGGCCGTGGTCGCCGCCGTGTGCGGGGTGGTCCGGCACTTCGACCACCAGGGGCCGGTCGGGCTGACCTTCCCCGGCGTGGTGGTCGGCGGCCGCACCAGAACCGCGGCCAATGTGGACAAGGGCTGGATCGGCCTGGACGCCGAGGGCCTGTTCCGCGAGGCGCTGGACCTGCCCGCGACCGTCCTCAACGACGCCGACGCGGCCGGCCTGGCGGAGATCACCCACGGCGCCGGGCGGGGCGAGTCCGGCGTGGTCCTGGTGCTCACCTTCGGCACCGGCATCGGCAGCGCGCTCTTCGTGGACGGCACGCTGATGCCCAACACCGAGCTGGGCCACCTGGAGCTGCGCGGCAAGGACGCCGAGCGCCGGGCCTCCTCGGCCGCCAAGGAGCGGCACGGGCTGAACTGGGAGCAGTGGGCGGGGCGGGTCGACGAGTACCTGGACCTGGTGGAGATGCTGTTCTCGCCGCAGCTGATCGTGATCGGCGGCGGGGTGAGCCGCAAGCACGAGAAGTTCCTGCCGCTGCTGAAGGACCGCGAGGCGAGGGTGGTGCCGGCGGAACTGCGCAACGACGCGGGCATCGTCGGGGCGGCGATGGCGGCGGCCCGGGCGGCGGGCTGAGGGCCTGCCTGCGCCGGGCGTCCGGAACGGTGGAGCTCAGCGGGAGCGGTGGATCCGGCGCTGGGCGACGAAGCGGGCGAGCACGATCAGCGCGGCCAGGCCGGTGCCGGAGAACAGCCAGCCGGCCCGCAGCGCCAGCCCGGTCGCCAGTGCCACCACCTGGGCGGTGACGCCCGAGGAGCCGACCGGCGCGACTAGCAGCAGCGCGAGGGCGAAGGCGATCGGCCCGCTGATCGGCGCGGCCAGCAGGTCGGCGTAGCGGACCCGGACGGCCAGCTGGAAGCAGACCATCAGGTAGCCGAGGCCGAACAGCCAGCCGAGGTCGTCGAAGACCAGCCGGTCCAGGCCCGCCACCGCGAGCGTCGCCAGCACGGCGACCACCCCGGTGCCGATGGCGGTCAGCCGGGCCGGCCGACCGGTCCGGCGCCGCCCGTACACCCGCAGCCGCCGCCCGGGCGACTGGCGCGCCGCGGCGGGCCGACTGGCCGCCGGGCGCGGCCGGGAAGGGGGGATCGCGGGGTCGGCGGGGGCTCCGGTGCTCTCGGGAGCCCGGCCGGGACCGGGGACGGCGGCCCCGGCCGCGCCGTTCGGCGGACGGCGTCTGGGCCCTGGCGGCTGGGTACGGATGCTCTGCTCCACCCGTCCAACGTACGGTCCGATCATCGCCACACTGTGTAATGGATCGCTCAGGCCTTGTCCCGTGTCCCTGGGTGGGGTAGTCCTGTGATCGTCACTCAGGGCATCTGACCTGCTCGGACGAGTCGACACGCCAAGACCATCGGATCACCGCACGGGGGACGACATGACCGCGGACTTCACCTTCGAACGCCTCGACCACTTCCAGCTCGACATCCCGGCCGGAGCCGAGGACGAGTGCCGCGCCTTCTGGTCCGGCGTGCTCGGCATGGCGGAGCTGGAGAAGCCGCCGGTGCTGGCGGCCCGCGGCGGCTGCTGCCAGTCCTGATTCGGCGGGGCGCGGCGGCGGGGTCGAGGTGCACCTCGGTGTCACCCCGGACTTCCGCCCGTCCGTCAAGGGGCACCCGGGCATCCTGGTGAGCTCGTTGGACGCCCTGGCCGAGCGGCTCACCGCGCACGGCCACGAGGTGGTCTGGGACGACAACCTGCCCGGCCACCGCCGCTTCTACGCGGCCGACAAGCTGGGCAACCGGCTGGAGTTCCTGGAGCCGCGGCCCGCGGCGACCGAGGCGTAGGGCAGCGGAGGCGCTGCCCGTAGACTTGGGGGTCGGCCCGTACGGTGCCGACCCAACTCCTCCAAGCCCACGGGACTGCGCTTCATGTCGCTCACGATCGGAATCGTCGGCCTGCCGAACGTCGGCAAGTCGACCCTGTTCAACGCCCTGACCAAGAACGACGTGCTGGCGGCCAACTACCCGTTCGCCACCATCGAGCCGAACGTCGGCGTCGTCGGCGTCCCGGACGAGCGGCTGACCAAGCTCGCCGAGATCTTCGGCTCCCAGCGCATCCTCCCGGCCACCGTCGACTTCGTCGACATCGCGGGCATCGTGCGCGGCGCCAGCGAGGGCGAGGGCCTGGGCAACAAGTTCCTCGCCAACATCCGTGAGTCGGACGCGATCTGCCAGGTCGTGCGCGCCTTCACCGACCCGGACGTGGTGCACGTGGACGGCAAGGTGTCGCCCAAGGACGACATCGAGACCATCCACACCGAGCTGATCCTGGCCGACCTCCAGACCATCGAGAAGGTCCTGCCGCGCCTGCAGAAGGAGGCGCGCCTCAAGAAGGACACCGCCCCCGTGCTGGCCGCCGCCGAGGCCGCGCAGGCGATCCTGGAGACCGGCAAGACCCTCTTCGAGGCCGGCTTCGACACCGCCCCGATCCGCGACCTGCACCTGCTGACCTCGAAGCCGTTCCTCTACGTCTTCAACGTGGACGAGGCCGAGCTGGCCGACGAGGACTTCAAGAACGCCCAGCGCGAGCTGGTCGCCCCGGCCGAGGCGATCTTCCTCAACGCCAAGATCGAGTCCGAGCTGATCGAGCTGGACGACGCCGAGGCCCTCGAACTCCTCCAGTCCATGGGTCAGGAGGAGCCCGGCCTCGCCACCCTGGCCCGCGTCGGCTTCGACACCCTCGGCCTGCAGACCTACCTCACGGCCGGTCCCAAGGAGGCCCGCGCCTGGACCATCAAGAAGGGCGCCACCGCCCCCGAGGCCGCCGGAGTCATCCACACCGACTTCCAGAAGGGCTTCATCAAGGCCGAGGTGATCGCCTTCGCCGACCTGGTCGAGACCGGCTCCACCGCCGAGGCCCGCGCCAAGGGCAAGGCCCGCATCGAGGGCAAGGAGTACGTCATGCAGGACGGCGACGTCGTGGAGTTCCGCTTCAACGTCTGACAGGTCTGACGCGTCTGACCCGGCGACAGCCGACACCCTGGAGGGGCCGACTCCCGCGAGTGGAGTTCGGCCCCTCCGGCCTGTTCGGGGGCTGTGGGTGCCCCAGGGCGGGGTCGGCCGACTGGGGGTTGTGGGAGAGGGGTTGGGCGTGGAGCTCGAGGTGGTGGAGGGGGTGCCGGAGGGGGCGGAGGTCGAGGCGGCGTGGTCGTCGACCCGGTGGCTGCTGACCGAGCCGGAGCTGCGGGGCGGCGCGGGGACGCCCTGCCGGTCCGGATTCCGGAGGGCTGCCGCTCGACACCACCGGCGTCCGGCGCGGCTGGATCTGCCTAGCCCTGGACGGTGACCGTCAGCACCCCATCCGCGTCCGCCGTGACGGTGACCGCCTCAAGGGTGGCCGCCAGCGCGTCCGGGTGGTGGGCAGCGGCGCGGGGGCCGATGCCGACGACGCGCATGCCGGCCGCGCGGGCGGCGGCGATGCCGGCGCCGGAGTCCTCGAAGGCGAGGCAGTCGGCGGGGGCGTGGCCGAGGGCGGCGGCGCCCTTGAGGAAGCCCTCGGGGTCGGGCTTGCTGGCGCCGACCGACTCGGCGGTGACCAGGACGGGCGGCAGCCGCAGGTCGGCCGCCGCCATCCGGACCCGGGCGAGCGGTTCGTCGGCGGAGGTGACCAGGGCGTGCGGCAGGTCGGTCAGGGCGGCGAGGAAGGCGGAGGCGCCGGGGATCGGGACGACGCCCTCGATGTCGGCGCGCTCCTCGGCGAGCATCTGCTCGTTCTCGGCGAGGTTGGCCTCGACCGGGCGGTCCGGCAGCAGCACGGCCATGGTGGCGTGGCCCTGGCGGCCGTGGACGACGGGCATCACCTCGACGGGGTCGAGGCCGTGCCGCTCGGCCCAGCGGCCCCAGCAGCGCTCGACCACGGCGTCGGAGTTGACCAGGGTGCCGTCCATGTCGAGGAGGAGGGCGCGGGCGGTCAGCCGGATGGGGGCGGCGGGCATGGGGCGGCTCCTCGTGGAGAACGGCGATGGGAGAGCCGGGAAAGCGAGCTCTTTGTTTCTAGATGATACAAAAGATCAGCGGAGCAGATGGGCGTTGACCGCCCGGGCCTCCTCGGCCAGCTCCGGCAGCTCCACCACCTCGACCCCGGCCGCCTCCAGCAGGGCCGTGCCCTGGCAGTCGGTGACGAACAGGTCCGGCTCGCGCCAGGCGACCACCACCCGCGGCACGCCCGCCGCGATCAGCAGCCGGGCGCACGGCACCGGCCGCGAGGCGCGCTGCCCGCAGGGCTCCAGGCTGCTGTAGACGGTCGCCCCGCGCAGCCGGGCGTCGCCCGCCGGGAGCTTGCCGAGGGCCGCCTCCTCGGCATGGTCGTGCGCGTCCCCCTCCCGGCTGAAGCCCTCCGCCAGTACCTCGCCGTCGGCGCCGACGATCACCGCGCCGACCGAGAAGGCCGTCTCGGAGGGCGGGCAGCGGCGGGAGAGCTCGACGGCCCGGCGCAGGTGGTCGAGGTCGGTGGTCGTGGGCTGGTTCACGGCGCGGGCTCCTTCGGGGCGTACCTCAACAGGACGACGTCGCCCACGGTACGTGCCTCCAGCAGCAGCATCCGCCGGGCCGGACCGCCCGGGAAGGCGGCCGTGCCGACGAACCGCGGCGCCCCGGCCTGGCCGACCAGCAGCGGGGCGACGGCCAGCTGGAGTTCGTCCGCCAGGCCCTGGGCGAGGAACTGGGTGTGCACGCCGCTGCCGCCCTCGACCATCAGCCGGCGCACCCCGCGCGCGCCGAGGTCGTCCAGCACCGCGCCGAGGTCCACCGCGCCGCCGAGTGCGACCACGTCGGCCAGCCCGTCGAGCCGGGGTCGCAGCACCGCCGCGCCGGCGTCCGTGGTGTAGGCGAGCTTGGCGCCGCCGGTGTGCCAGAACCGCAGGTCGGCGTCGAGGGCGCCGCTCGCGCTGAGCGTCACCTTCAGCGGGTACTCCGCCCGTCCGGCGGCCACCCGGGCGGCCCGGCGCCCGGGGGCGTTGACCAGCAGGCGGGGGTTGTCGGCGCGCAGGGTGTTGCCGCCGACCAGAATCGCGTCGGCGGCCGCGCGCTCCCCGTCCACCCGGTCGAAGTCGGCGGCGTTGGAGAGCAGCAGGCGCTCGGGGGAGGCATCGTCGAGGTGGCCGTCGAGCGACACGGCGGCGCTCAGCAGGACGAAGGGGCGCTGGCCGGGGCCGGGCATGGGCGGGACCGTTCTGTCGGGGGCGCCTCCACGGTACGGCGGCGGGGCGCGGCACAGACCTACGGTGGTCGACATGCGAGACGGTTCTTCTCGTCATGCGGGATGCGGCGTAGCGTCGGAGCCGTCGCGCGAACGGAAGACCTGCCGGAAGACCGACCATGCCCAGGGGGGCCCTCATGTCCGGACCGCAGTCCGAAACCGTCTACACCCACGGCCACCAGGAGGCCGTGCTGCGCTCGCACCGCTCCCGGACCGCCGCCGACTCGGCCGCCTACCTGCTGCCCGAACTGCGGCCCGGGCAGGCGCTGTTGGACGTCGGCTGCGGGCCCGGCACGATCACCGCCGACCTGGCCGAGCTGGTCGGCCCCACCGGGCGGGTGGTGGCCGTGGACACCTCCGCCGAGGTGCTGGAGCAGGCCGCCGGGTACGTCGCCGAGCGCGGCCTGGCCAATGTGGTGTTCGAGCTCGCGGACGTGCACCGACTGCCGTACCGGGACGGCGAGTTCGACGTCGTGCACGCCCACCAGGTGCTGCAGCACCTGGGCGATCCGGTGTCCGCGCTGCGCGAGATGCGCCGGGTGACGGCGCCCGGCGGGGTGGTCGCGGCCCGGGACGCCGACTACGCCTCGATGACCTGGTTCCCGGAGGCACCCGCACTGGACCGCTGGCTGGAGCTGTACCGCCGCACCGCCCGCGCCAACGGCGGCGAGCCGGACGCCGGGCGGCGGCTGCTGTCCTGGGCCCGCGCGGCCGGCTTCACCGAGGTGACCGCGAGCACCAGCACCTGGACGTACGCGACGCCCGAGCGGCGCGACTGGTGGGGCGGGTCGTGGGCGGACCGGGTTACCGGCACGGCCTTCGGCCGGACGGCGGTGGAGCGGGGCTTCGCGGACCGGGTCGAGCTGGAGCGGATCGCGGACGGCTGGCGGGAGTGGAGCGCCGCCGAGGACGGCTGGTTCTCGATGATCCACGGGGAGGTCCTGGCCCGCGGCTGAGCGCGGGGGCCGGGCGGGCGGGCCCGGGCGGGCACGGGCGGGAGCGGCCGGGCGGGTGTTCGGAAAGATCGGGTAAAGTCGCGCGACCGTTCGCATCTGGCCCGTCCGGGGCCGAGCCGAACGGTGTCGAACGCCGCATCACCGAGCCGACGCCCGCCCCGGCGGGTTGGGGGAGCCCACGTGTCCAAGCCTGAGTCCGAGCTGCCCGCCGCCCCGGTGGCGGACCCCCGGGTGGACTTCCGCAAGGACTCCGGCCGTACCGGCGCCAAGGCCCCCGAGCGGCCGACCGAGGCCGGGCCCGCAGAGGCCGAGCCCGCCGCGGTGGAGCCCGGAATCGAGCCGGCCCCGACCGCGGCCCCGACCGCGACCCCGACTCCGGAGCCCGTTGCCGAGCCGGAGCCGGCCCCGGAGCCCGTCGACCCCTGGGCCCCGCCGTCCGGCCAGCCCCCGCAGGCCGCCCCGCCGTCCTCGCAGGCCCCGCCCCAGCCGCCGCCCCCGCCGCTGCCGGCCGGCGGCTGGGCCACGGCGGCGTCCTCCGCGCAGTCCGGCCTCCAGCCGGCCCCGCCGTATCCGTATCCGTACCCGTACGGCTCCCCGTCCCCGTACGACCCGCAGCCGGAGCGGCGCACCAACGGCTTCGCGGTCGGCTCGCTGGCGACCGGCCTGAGCCTGCTCTCGCCGGTGGCCCTGGTGTTCGGGATCATCGCGCTGACCCAGATCAACCGCCGCAAGGAGCGCGGCCGCGCCATGGCGGTGACCGGCCTGGTGCTCGGGGTGGTCGGCACGGTGCTGCTGGCGCTCCTGGCGGGCGCGGGGGACTTCGGCTCCGCGCGGGGCGACCGGTACGCCCAGCAGCCCCCGGCCGGCTCGGTCCGCTGGTCCGCCCTGAAGGCCGGGGACTGCTACAACTCCCCGGCCGGGAGCACCGCGACCGACGGCAACGGCGACGAGACGGTGTACTGGGTGCACCGGGTGCCCTGCTCGGACCCGCACCACGGCGAGGTGGCCGGCACCGCCAAGGTCCCCGAGAACAAGGGCCCCTACCCCGGCGAGACGGCGATGCGCGAGCGGGCCGCCGCGCTGTGCCGCACCGTGCTCGACGACTACGCGCTGGACCAGTGGGCCGTCCCGGACGGTATGGACGACGTCTACCTCTACCCGACCTCGGGCAACTGGGCGGCCGGCGAACGCTACGTCACCTGCGCCTACGAGGACCGCGACGACCAGCACCTGGGGACGGTCCGCACCGACCGGGGCAGCCTGACCTCCGCTCAGCTGGCCTACCTGGAGGCGGTCCGGGGCTTCAACGACACCTACACGGACGCGCCGAAGAAGGACCTTTCCGTCTCGGAGGCCGAGTACCAGTCCTGGGCCCGGCGGATGGCCGCGGCCTCCCGGGCCGAGGCCGCCGCGCTGCGCAAGCCGGCCACGCACTGGCCGTCGGACGTCCAGCCGAAGGTCGAGAAGCTGGCCGAGGCCCAGACCCAGGCGGCCACCGCCTGGGACGCCGCCGCCTCCGGCGCCGACCTGGCGGGCGACCTGCGCCGGGCCCGGGCACTGGTGGCCAAGACCGCGCCGATCAGCGTGGAGATCCGCCGCGCCCTCGGCCTGTCCACCGGCGAGCAGGTGCCCGACCTCCGGGTCTGACCGCCCGGGCACCGGGTTACCCATCGTTAACCCGGCCCGTACCTCCCGGTAGCGCACCGCCCGTACGCTCGCTGGCATGTCCCCGGCCCGACCCCCACGCCGGCCGGGGACAGCCGCCCGTGACGCCGGTACGCTCGCGCCGTGGGCACCTTTCGGGTGATGCGGCAGGACGACAACGGCAACCGCTTCCTGGTCGCCAAGGGCCTGGACCGGGCCGAGGCGCAGCGGTTGGCGGCCGAGTTCGAGGCGCGCGGCCACAAGCAGATGTACTGGGTCGAGTCCGAGGACACGGACGCCGCCCCGTAGGGTCGGGGCATGGACCAGACCGGCGGGACCCCCAGCGAGCCGCGGATCGTCGTCGGAGGTGCGCTGATCCACCGGGGCCGGGTGCTCGCCGCCCGGCGCAGCGCGCCCGCGGTGGTGGCCGGGCGGTGGGAGTTCCCCGGTGGCAAGGCCGAAGCCGGGGAGACCGAGGCGCAGGCGCTGGAGCGGGAGCTGCTGGAGGAGCTGGGCGTACGGGCGCGGGCGCTGCGGCGGCTGCCCGGCGCGTGGACCGTCCGGCCGGGCCTGGAGCTGCGGTTCTGGGCGGCCGAGTTGCTGGACGGCGAGCCGCGGCCGCTGGAGGACCACGACGAGCTGCGTTGGCTGGGCCCGGCGGAGCTGGACTCGGTGGACTGGATCGAGCACGACCGCGAGGTGCTGCCGCACGTCGCCGAGCTGCTGGTGGCCACGGGCGACGCGCAAGCCGCCAGATAGGTCAATCGGACAAGACGACCCGGCGGCCGGGATAGCCTGGGTCCTGCTGGGTATGTCACTTTTCGGCACTATTCGTCACCATCGGTGAGCCGCCCCAGCCGGCGACGCCGATCCCGACCCAGAGCCGGAGGCCCCGTCGGTGTCGACTACCGGGAACGGCGGCGGGGGATCGCGGCGGGCAGGCACCGCGGGGAGCGCCGCCGCCCGCGCCCGACTGCGCCGCGCCGTCCGTCCGGCCGCCCCGCAGCCGCCGGCCGGCCGCCGCCGCGGTCATGCCCTCGCCGGCTCCGAGGCAGCGCAGCCCGTCCAGCCGGCGCCGACCCTGGCCGTCCCCGAGCCGAGCGCCCTGCCCGGCCTGCGCGGCCGCCCCGGGCGGCCGTTCCCCGGCGGGCCCGCCGACGCCGTACGCGGTCTCGGCGCTCCGTCCGAGGGCAGTCTGCTGGACATGCTCAAGGTCGCCATCGCGATCCTGGACACCGCGGGCCGGGTGGTGCTCTGGAGCCCTGCCGCCGAGGAGCTGCTCGGCTGGCCGAGCGAGCTGCTGGTCGGCCGCCGGATCGACGACCTGATCCCCGACCAGGAGCAGGTCGCCCGGATCCGGGCCGCGATCCAGGGCACCCTGCGCCACGGCCGCTGGGTCGGCAGCGCCGAACTGCGCGACCGGGACGGCCTGCTGGTCGCCGTGGACGCCCGGATCTCCCTCCTGGTGGACGGCGACGGCACCCCGTTCCTGCAGGTCAACTTGGCCGAGGCGGCCGCCGTCCGGGCCGTCGAGCGGGACCTCGCGGTGCGCGACGCGCTGTTCGAGCAGTCCCCGCTGGGCATCGCCATCCTGGACACCGACCTGCGCTACACCGCGGTCAACCAGACCCTCGCCCAGATGAACGGCGTCGCCCTGGAGGACCACGTCGGCCGTACCACCGGCGAGACCCTGCCCGAGCGGGCCGCCGACGAGATCACCGCGATCCAGCGCCAGGTGCTGGCCACCGGCGAACCGGTCATCGACGTCACCCTCGCCTCCCCGGTCACCACCCGGGCCGGCTACCGCTCGATCTCCTACAGCCGGATGACCGACCGCTCCGGCCGGGTGCTCGGCATCTCGGGCACCGTGATGGACGTGACCGAGCGCTACCGGGCGGTCGCCAAGGTCGAGCACGCCCGGCGCCGGCTCTCGCTGCTCAACGAGTTCGGCTCCCGGGTCGGCGACCTGCTCGACGCCTCCCGGATCGCCCAGGAGCTCGCCAGCTCCGTCGTCCCCCGGCTCACCGACCACTCCGCGGTGATCCTGCTGCAGGCCGTCGCGCACGGCGACGACCTGCCCCGGCACGGCCACGACCGGCGCACCTCACTGCTCCAGCTCGGCACCGCCTCCGTCCAGGACGGCCCCGAGGTCGAGGTGATGCTCCGGCACGGCGCCCGGATCACCTTCGCCGAGGACTCCGCCTGCGGCCGGGTGCTGCGCACCGGGGTGCCCGAGCTGCTCTCCGGCGCCGACCAGCTGGAGGACGTCACCTACCCCGGCGACCCCAAGATGCAGGCCGCCCATGACCTGGGCGTGCACTCGATGCTGGTCGTCCCGCTGCGCGCCCGCGGCATCGTGATCGGCCTGCTGCTGGTCAGCCGGGCCGGCTACCGCGAGGGCTTCGACCGGGACGACCTCGCCTTCACCGTCGAACTCGCCGACCGGGCCGGCAGCTCGCTGGACAACGCCCGCCTCTACGCCCGCGAGCGCACCGCCGCGCTCACCCTCCAGCGCACCCTGCTCCCGCAGCAGGTCCCGCAGCCCACCGGCGTCGAGGTCGCCTACCGGTACGTGCCCGGCAGCAGCGGCACCGAGGTCGGCGGCGACTGGTTCGACGTCATCCCGCTGCCCGGCGACCGCACCGCGCTGGTGGTCGGCGACGTGATGGGCCACGGCCTGCGGGCCGCCGCCACCATGGGCCGGCTGCGCACCGCCGTCCGGGTGCTGGCCGCCCTCGACCTGCCGCCGGACGTGCTGCTGCGGCACGTCCACGAGCTGGCCGACGACCTGGCCCAGGGCCCGGACGAGGCGCTGCTGGCCACCTGCGTTTACGCGGTCTTCGACCCGGGCACGGCGATGCTGACCGTGGCCAAGGCCGGGCACATCCCGCCGGTGCTGGTGGTGCCGGGTGACGAGGCCGAGGAGCCGACCCGCACCGGCAGCCCGCTGCCCGGCGGCGCCGGCTGGATCCTCGACCTGCCCTCCGGCGCCCCGCTCGGCGTGGGCGGCGTTCCGTTCGAATCCGTCGAACTGAAGATCCCCGAGGGCAGCCTGCTCGCGCTGTGCACCGACGGCCTGGTCGAGTCCCGGGACAAGGACCTGGACGTCGGCCTCGGCCGGCTGATCACCGTGCTCCAGGAGCCGTACGCCTCCATCCAGGCCGCCTGCGAGGCGGTGCTCGACACCATGGAGCAGGGCCGCGAGCCGGACGACGTCGCCCTGCTGCTGGCCCGGCTCGGGCACGGCCAGGCCGGCACCCCGACGGCCGGCTGGACCCTGCCCGCCGAGCCCACCGCCGTCTCCCGGGCCCGCCGGCTGGTCCGCTCCACGCTCACCGAGTGGGGCGTCGAGGACCTCACCGACACCGCCGAGCTGCTGGTCAGCGAGCTGGTCACGAACGCCGTCCGGTACGCCAGCGCCCCGATCGGGGTACGGCTGACACTGGGTGAGACGCTGCTGGCCGAGATCTCCGACCCGCTGCCCGACCCGCCCCGGGAGCGCCACGCGGCCGAGGCCGACGAGGGCGGCCGGGGCCTGGAGCTGGTCCACCGGCTGGCGCTGCACTGGGGCGCCCGGGCCGAGGGGATCGGCAAAGTGGTCTGGTTCGAGCTGGCGCTGCCGGGTAATGAGCCGGGCGAGTCATGATCAGAGCGGGACGCGAGTGGAACGTCAGGGCCCGAGCGGGACGCGAGTAGAACATCAGGAGAACAGTGCCGCAGATGCCGTCGGGGGTCCGGGGGGAGCGCGCAGCCCGGAAGGGGGCGCGGACGTGGCATTGTGGTTGCGCGGGCGGTAGGACAAAAACCTCCGCCCGATCTGATGTTGTGATGTTGAGGGCGTGTGAACGCACCCCTCGATGATGAATACTCGGTCTTCTCGACATCCGGACGGTCGCGGGTTGGAGGGGTCGGTCCGTTGAACAGCATTCCGGCGCGGAACGCGCCGAGCAGCAGCGGTCATGCCGCTGTACCCGGGCAGGCCGGCTCCTTGCACCTGCCCGTACCGGCGGCCCCGCCGGCCACCGGGACCGGGGGCCCGGACCGCGCCGCCCACCCCTCCGCCGAGCACCGCCCGTGGGGCGCCGGCGACCCCGGCTCGATCTACGACTACATCCGGGTCGCCACCTTCGCGATCGGCCCCGACGGGCGGATCAGCCAGTGGAGCGAGCGCGCCGCCGAGTTCTTCGGCGTCCCCGCCGCCGAGGCGGTCGGCGCCGACCCGGTCTCCACCTTCGTCCCGCGCGAACTCTGGCAGCGCGGCCGCGCCCGGCTGGAGCGCACCCTGGCCGGCGAGGAGTGGGTCGGCACCACCCCCTACCGGGACGCCACCGGCGGCGAGGGCCTCGCCGAGCTCTACCTGATGCCCGACAGCGCGCTGCCCACCGCGGGCGCCACCTGCCTGGCCGTCGACCTCGGCCGCCTGCGCCGGATCGAGACCGACCTGGCCGCCTCCGAGGCCGTCTTCGGGCAGACGCCCACCGGCTTCGTGCTCTTCGACGACCGGCTGCGCCTGCAGCGGGTCAACGACGCCTTCGCCTCCGGCATGGGCCTGGTCCCCACCGACCTGGAGGGCCTCACCCCGCACGACCTCTTCCCGTCCTCCGAGGCCGACCGGCTCACCGCCGCCCTGCGCAAGGTCCTCGCCACCGGCGAGCCCGTCTTCGACCTGCGCTTCCACAGCGCCGTCCCGACCCGCGAGGGCAACCGGCTCTGGGCCGTCTCGCTGTACCGGCTGAACGGTTCGGCCGGGCAGCCGATGGGCGTGGCCGGGCAGGTCTCCGACGTCACCAGCCGGCACGTCGCCGAGCGCGAGGCCGACGGCGTGCGCCGCAACCTCGCCCTGCTCAACGAGGCCAGCGCGCACATCGGCTCCACCCTCGACCTGGAGACCACCGCCAAGGAACTCCTGGACGTCGTCGTCCCGCCGTTCTGCGACCTCGCCACCGTCGACCTCTACACCGCGCTGCTCTCCGGCGAGACCGTCCCCAGCGCCGGCCGGCCCGGCGACACCGTGCTCACCGACGGCAGCGGCGAACTGCGCCGGGTCGCCGTCTCCAGCGTGATCGGCGGCGCCTCCTCGGTGCTCGGCTCGGTCACCGGCCTGCCGATCGCCGAGGCCGGCGGCACCCTCTGTTACCCGCGCCGCTCCCCGCACGCCCGGGCGCTGCGCACCGGTCGCAGTGTCGTCCCCGAGCCCGGCCGCGACCCGCTGCTGCGCTCCACCCTGATCGTCCCGCTGGTCGCCCGGGACCAGGTGCTCGGGCTGGTCCAGCTCTCCCGGGCGATCGGCAGCGAACCCTTCGACGCCCGGGACGTGGCGATCGCCGAGGAACTCGTCGCCCGCGCCGCCGTCTGCATCGACAACGCCCGGCTCTACCGCCGCGAGCACGAGCGCGCGCTGATCCTCCAGCGCAGCCTGCTGCCCCCGGGCAACCCGGCCGCCAGCGGTCTGGAGATCGCCTGCCGCTACCTGCCCAGCAACAACAACACCGAGGTCGGCGGCGACTGGTTCGACGTCATCCCGCTGCCCGGCAGCCGCACCGCCCTGGTCATCGGCGACGTGATGGGCCGCGGCCTGCGCGCCGCCGTCGCCATGGGCCAGCTGCGCACCGCCGTCCGGACCCTGGCGATGCTCGACCTGGAGCCGGGCGAGGTGCTCACCGCCCTGGACGAGATCGCCCGCGGCCTCGGCGACGACTCCGTCCCGGTCGGCCCGCCCACCCCGTACGGCCGGCTCACCTCGACCGCCGACGAAGAGGCCCGCGAGGTCTACCTGGCCACCTGCGTCTACGCGGTCTACGACGCCGTCACCCGGCGCTGCTGGATCGCCAACGCCGGCCACCTGCCGCCCGTGCTGCTCAGCCCCGGCGAGCCCGCCCGGATGCTCGACGTGCCGCCCGGCCTGCCGCTCGGCGTCGGCGGCGAGCCCTTCGAGGAGGTCGAGCTGACCCTCCCGGACGGCGCCGTGCTCGGCCTGTACACCGACGGCCTGGTGGAGAGCCGCAAGCACCAGCTGGACGAGGGCCTGCGCGCCTTCCGGGCCGCGCTCTCCGACCGGGGCAAGGGGCTGGAGGACCTCTGCGACCACGTCCTCGGCGAACTCAACCCGCACCACGGCGAGGACGACATCGCCCTGTTGATGGCCAAGGTGCACGCCTTCCCCGAGGACGCCGTCGGCAACTGGGTCCTGCCGCCCGAGCCCACCTCGGTGGCGAAGGCCCGTGAGCTGGCCTGCAGCTGGCTGCTCGCCCGGGGTCTGGAGGAGCTGGTCGACACCACCGAGCTGCTGGTCAGCGAGCTGGTCACGAACGCGCTCAAGCACGGGCGGGGCGAGATCCGGCTGCGGCTGCTGCGCGAGCGCAGCATGGTCTGCGAGGTCTGGGACGACGGCTACGCGCAGCCCCGGCAGCGGCGCGCCCAGGAGACCGACGAGGGCGGGCGCGGCCTGCAGCTGGTCAGCCTGCTGGCCGAACGCTGGGGCAGTCGGCGCACGCCCAAGGGCAAGATCGTCTGGTTCGAGCTGGCGCTGTAGCCGGTCCGGACGATGGGCCGTCCGGGTGCTGTCGCCCGGCGGCCCGCCGTGTCGGCGCGGGTCGGGCCGTCCGGGCGGCGTTCGATGGCCGCCATGCGTGTCCGCCAGTTCACCGCCGCAGCCACCGCGCTGCTGCTCGCCGCCAGCCTCGGCGGCTGCTCCGACAGCCCGGCCCCGGTCCGTCCCCCCGCCCCCGAGCGGCCCGTCCCCGGGGCCACCGCCTCCACCGGGGACGTCCGGTCCGCCAACCGCATCGACGTCGCGGACGGCGGGGTGTTGCGGTGGGCCGTCGACCAGGTGCCCGCCACGCTCAACGTCTACCAGCCCGCCGCGACCGCCGACTCGGCACTGCTCGCGCACGCCCTCTACCCGTCGCTGTTCCGTCCCGACGAGCACGGGCGGCCCGTCCCCGACCCGGACTACCTGGCCAGCGCCGAGTCCACCCCGCCCGGGCAGCAGCCGCAGGTCGTCACGTACCGGCTCAACCCGCAGGCCGTCTGGAGCGACGGCACCCCGCTCTCCGTCGCCGACTTCACGGCCCAGCGGGCCGCCCTCGCCGGCCACGACCCGGCCTACGAGGGCGGGCACCTGGCCGGGTACGACGCCATCGACACGATCGCCGAGGGCGCGGACCCGCGCGAGATCAAGGTCACCTTCCGGCGGCCGTACGCCGAGTGGCAGTCGCTGTTCGGGCCGCTCTACCCGGCCGCGGAGACCGCCAGGGCCGCCTCGTTCAACCGGGCGCTGACCGGAGGGGCGCACCTGACCGCCGGGCCGTACACGGTGTCCCAGTACAACGCCGAGGACGGGCGGGTGACGGTCGGGCGCAACCCGCGCTGGTGGGGTGACCGGCCGAAGATCGACCGGATCGACTTCCTCGCGACGCCGCCCGAGCGGCGGCTCGACGACCTCGACCAGGAACGGCTGGACATCGCCCCGCTCACGGCGGCGGTGGACCGGGCGGTGCCGGCCGCGTCGTCCGGCAGCCCCTCGGCGGCAGCGGCACCGCCCGCCGCCGCGCCCGAGGCGGCGGCGCTCGCCCTGAAGTGGGCCGAGTCGCTGCCGGACGTCACCGTGCACCGGGCCGCCGCGCCCTCGCTCACCCAGCTCACGGTGAACGCCGCGCGGGGCCCGCTCACCGACCCGGCGCTGCGGCTCGCGCTCGGCCGGGCCGTCGACCGGCGGCGGATCGCCGAGGCCGCGCTCGGCCCGCTCGGCCTGCCCGGCGCCCCGCTCGGCAGCCACCTGCTCGCCGGGGACCAGGAGGGCTACCGAGACAACAGCGCCGCGGCCGGGAAGGCGGACGTCGCGCAGTTGCTGGACGGGGCGGGCTGGAAGCGGCCGAACGGCGGCACCCGGGTCAAGGACGGCAAGGAGCTGTCGCTCTCGCTGCTCGTCCCGGCCGGCTCGGTGACCGCCAAGCGCACCGCGGACGCGCTCACCGCGAACCTCGCCGAGTCCGGCATCGCGGTGAAGCCGGTGACCGCGCCCACCGACACCTTCGTCAAGGACCACCTCGCGGCCGGGGACTTCGACCTCGCCCTCTTCTCCTGGCCGGCCGGCCCCAGCCCGGCGAGCCAGCAGCGCGCGGCGTACGCCAAGCCCCGGCCGGACGCCGACGGCACCGTCAAGTCCGGCACCAACTACGCCCGCAGCGGCACCGAGGAGATCGACCGCCTCTTCGACCGGGCTGCCGCCGAGCTGGACCCGGCCGCCCGGCTGGACCTGCTGCAGGAAGCGGACGTCCGGATCTGGCAGCTCGGGCACTCGGTGCCGCTGTACCAGCGGCCGGAACTGGTCGGGGTCCGGACCGGGGTGGTCGGGGCCGGGGCCTGGGGCTTCGGGTGGCCGCGCTTCCAGGACATCGGCTGGAGCGGCTAGCGGCCGGGCCCGCGGGCGAACGGAGGAGTGCCGGAGCCCGACCGCCGGGTGAGGACCGCGTGACCCACCTGTGATCTTGGTCCCGCCCGACCTGCTCGTTTCTACCCACCTGGGCGCTTCCCCGTACGATGGAGGAAGCCGAGGCATGTCCATATGCCCGGCGGGTGGACCGGTAGTAGCAGGCGAACGGGTGGCGGCGGCCGACAGGGGCCGCAAGTGCGCGTCTCGCGGCCGGGCGCCGCAACCCACGATTCCGGGAGAATCCGCTAGGCATGCCCACGCGTAACGACATCCGTAACGTCGCCATCGTCGCCCACGTCGACCACGGCAAGACCACGCTGGTCGACGCCATGCTGAAGCAGGCCGGCGCCTTCGCCGCCCACCAGCAGCTCGACGACCGCATGATGGACTCGAACGACCTGGAGCGCGAGAAGGGCATCACCATTCTCGCGAAGAACACCGCGGTCAAGTACCACCCGAAGGACGGCGGCGCGCCGATCACCATCAACATCATCGACACCCCGGGCCACGCCGACTTCGGTGGCGAGGTCGAGCGCGGTCTGTCGATGGTGGACGCGGTCGTCCTGCTGGTCGACGCCTCCGAGGGCCCGCTGCCGCAGACTCGCTTCGTGCTGCGCAAGGCGCTCGCCGCCCGCCTGCCCGTCATCCTCTGCATCAACAAGACCGACCGTCCGGACTCCCGGATCGACGAGGTCATCAACGAGACCTACGACCTGTTCCTGGACCTGGACGCGGACGAGGACCAGATCGAGTTCCCGATCGTCTACGCCTGCGCCCGTGACGGCGTCGCCTCGCTGACCAAGCCGGAGAACGGCACCGTTCCCGCCGACAGCACCAGCCTGGAGCCGTTCTTCTCCACCCTGCTGGAGCACGTCCCGGCCCCCAGCTACGACGAGGACGCCCCGCTGCAGGCGCACGTCACCAACCTGGACGCCGACAACTTCCTCGGCCGTATCGCGCTGCTGCGCGTCGAGCAGGGCGAGCTGCGCAAGGGCCAGACCGTGGCCTGGATCAAGCGCGACGGCTCGATCCAGAACGTCCGCATCTCCGAGCTGCTGATGACCGAGGCGCTCACCCGCAAGCCGGCCGAGGTCGCGGGCCCCGGTGACATCTGCGCCGTCGCCGGCATCTCCGACATCATGATCGGCGAGACCCTCGCCGACCCGGAGAACCCGGTCGCGCTGCCGCTGATCACGGTGGACGAGCCGGCCATCTCGATGACCATCGGCACCAACACCTCGCCGCTGGTCGGCCGTGGCGGCAGCGGTAAGGGCGCGGACGCCAAGTCCGGCGCCAAGGTGGACCGCAAGGTCACCGCCCGCCAGGTGAAGGACCGCCTGGACCGCGAGCTGATCGGTAACGTCTCGCTGCGCGTGCTGGACACCGAGCGTCCGGACGCCTGGGAGGTGCAGGGCCGCGGTGAGCTGGCGCTGGCCATCCTGATCGAGACCATGCGCCGGGAGGGCTTCGAGCTGACCGTCGGCAAGCCGCAGGTGGTCACCAAGGAGGTCAACGGCAAGACCCACGAGCCGGTCGAGCGCCTCACCGTGGACGTCCCCGAGGAGCACATGGGTGCCGTCACCCAGCTCATGGGTGTCCGCAAGGGCCGGATGGACAACATGTCCAACCACGGCTCGGGCTGGGTCCGGATGGAGTTCGTCGTGCCGTCCCGCGGCCTGATCGGCTTCCGCACCGAGTTCCTCACCAACACCCGCGGCACCGGCATCGCCCACTCGATCCACGAGGGCCACGAGCCGTGGTTCGGCCAGCTGACCACCCGTAACAACGGCTCGCTGGTCGCCGACCGCGCGGGTGTGGTCACCGCCTTCGCGATGACCAACCTCCAGGAGCGCGGCGTGCTCTTCTGCGAGCCGGGCACCGAGGTGTACGAGGGCATGATCGTCGGCGAGAACTCGCGCTCCGACGACATGGACGTGAACATCACCAAGGAGAAGAAGCTCACCAACATGCGGTCCTCGACCGCCGACGTGGCCGAGTCGATCGTTCCGCCGCGCAAGCTCTCGCTGGAGCAGTCGCTGGAGTTCTGCCGCGAGGACGAGTGCATCGAGGTGACCCCGGAGACGGTTCGCATCCGTAAGGTCGTCCTTGACCAGAAGGACCGCGGTCGTACTGCCTCGCGCGCCAAGAAGGCGTGATCCGGACGCACTGACGGCCATTGGCCGGATTGTTTCGCCCCCCTTTCCGATTGGAGAGGGGGGCGAACTTTTTCAACTACTCCAAGTTGTCGGGGCCGGTATTAACGGAATAACGCTCATCACACCCGAGTGTCCGCTGAGCGGACACGGTGGTTCGTCATGCATGACGACTGTCCGTTTGGTACCTGTCTGGCTATGTCTCAAATGTCCGGTTTTCGAAACTTACCGACTGTTCATGTGACCTAATTGAGATCGTCACTGGTCACTTTCGTGTCCGTGCGTGACGGATAGTGGAGCCAGTCAGGCTCGGGTCAAGGGTGAACGCGCAGGGGTGCGCGCCGAAACCACGAGCGCGGACGGCATTGCGAGCCCGGTGACAACCGTTCCGCTATGCCCTCCTCGTTGCAACGTCGAATTCAGGAGGCACACCGATGCGTGGTGTGAGCCAGGCCAAGTGGGTTGTCGCAGCTGTCGCTGTCGCGCTCGCCGCGACTGCTTGTAGCAGCAGTGGCAGCAGCGACTCCTCCAGCGGGAGCTCGGACGGCGGCGCGGTCAACGCCCAGGGCGTCTTCAGTTTCCAGAGCGGTGAGCCGCAGCGCCCGCTGCAGCCGGCCAACGCCATGGAGAACCAGGGCGGCCGTATCGTCAAGCAGCTCTTCATGGGCCTCGTCGACTACGACCCCGTGACCGGTGGCCTGCGCAACCAGGTGGCCGACAAGATCGAGACCACCGACTCCAAGAACTACACCGTCACCCTGAAGTCCGGCTGGACCTTCCACGACGGCACCCCGGTCAACGCCAAGTCCTTCGTGGACTCCTGGAACTGGTCCGCCAACCCGGCCAACAACCAGATCAACTCCGACTGGTTCTCGGACATCGCCGGCTACGACGCCGTGCACCCGGACAAGGGCGACCCGACCGCCAAGGAGATGTCCGGCCTCAAGGTCGTCGACGACACCCACTTCACCGTCGAACTGACCGCCCCCGTCTCGTACTTCACGTACAAGCTGGGCTACTCGGCCTTCTACCCGCTGCCCACCGGCTTCTTCGCCGACCCCAAGGGCTACGGCGAGAAGCCGGTCGGCAACGGCCCCTACCAGTTCGTGTCGTGGGAGCACAACAAGGCCATCACCCTGAAGGCCTACGACAAGTACCAGGGCAGCAACAAGGCGAAGAACGGCGGAATCGTCTTCCGCAACTACACCTCGTCCGAGGCCGCGTACAAGGACCTGATGTCCGACACCCTGGACGTCCTGGACCAGGTCGACTCGACCGACCTGCCGAAGTACAAGGACGACCTGGGCAAGCGCGCGATCGACCAGGCTCAGGGCGCCATCCAGAACATCTCGTTCGCGATGTACAACACGGACTGGAGCGACCCGGCCAAGGCCAAGGTCCGCCAGGGCCTGTCGATGGCGATCGACCGCGACACCATCACCAAGACCGTGCTGAACAACAGCCGCCAGCCCGCCGACTCGTTCGTGGCGCCGGGCGTCATGGGCTACAAGGCCGGCACCTGCGGCGACGCCTGCAAGTTCGACCCGGCCAAGGCGAAGCAGCTCATCCAGGAGGGTGGCGGCGTCCCGGGCAACAAGATCAGCATCATCTACAACTCCGACGGTGGTCACAAGGAGTGGGTGGACGCGGTCTGCAACTCGATCAAGCAGTCCACCGGCGTCGAGTGCCTCGGCGACCCGAAGCCGGACTTCAAGACCTCGCGTGACATCATCACGAAGAAGCAGGTCCCCAGCATGATGCGGACCGGCTGGGTGCAGGACTACCCGCTGAACGCCAACTTCCTGCGGGACGTCTACGGCACCGGTGCCTCCGCGAACGACGCCGGCTACTCGAGCCCCGAGTTCGACAAGCTGTCCCACGACGCGGACGCCGCCACCTCGGCCGAGAAGACCGCCGACCTGTACCAGCAGGCCGAGGCCGTTCTGGCCAAGGACATGCCGGCCATCCCGCTCTGGTACTACAAGACCAACTCGGGCTACTCCAACAAGGTCCAGAACGTGAAGTTCGACTCCTTCGGCAACCCGGTCTACACCGACGTCGAGGTCAAGAAGTAGTAATCGGTCGGCACCGCCTGACCCGGTGACAACGGCCGGTGCCCGTCCCATCCCCACGAGGGCGAGGACTGGCACCGGCCGTTGGCACGCCGACTTATCTCTGGCCGGGTTGACGGGCCCGGCAGAGCCATACATGGAGGCACGATGGGGCGCTTTGTCGCAAGGCGACTGCTCCAGATGATCCCGGTGTTCCTCGGAACGACCGCACTCATCTTTTTCATGGTGCACGCGCTGCCCGGTGACCCGGTGGCGGCGATGTGGGGCGACAAGGCGCCGGACCCGGTGCAGCTCGCCGCGCTGAGGCACCAATACGGGTTCGACAAGCCGCTGATCGGTCAGTACGCCGACTACATGGGCAAGCTGCTCACCGGCGACTTCGGCAAGGCCCTGGACGGACGTCCGGTGATCGACAAGATCACCGAGGCGCTGCCGGTCACTGTCCGGCTCGCGCTGTTCGCGTTCGCCATCGAGATCGTGCTGGGTATCGCGATCGGCCTGTTCGCCGGTCTGCGCCGTGGCAAGGCGTTCGACAAGGGCGCGCTGGTCTTCACCCTGCTGCTGATCTCGATCCCGGTGCCGGTGCTGGGCTTCATCTTCCAGACGATCTTCGCGGACAACCTCAAGTGGGTCACCCCGACGGTCCAGGACTCGAACGACATCACCCAGCTGGTGCTGCCGGCCCTCGTCCTCGGCTCCCTGTCGCTGGCGTACGTCGCGCGTCTCACCCGTACCTCCATAGCCGAGAACATCAAGGCCGACTACGTCCGCACCGCGGTGGCCAAGGGCCTGCCGCGCCGGAAGGTGATCGGCACCCACCTGCTGCGCAACTCGATGATCCCGGTCGTCACCTTCCTCGGCACCGACCTCGGCGCCCTCATGGGCGGCGCGATCGTCACCGAGGGCATCTTCAACGTCAAGGGCGTCGGTAACGCGCTCTTCCACGCGATCAACCTGAAGGAGGGCGCGACGGTCTCCGGCTTCGTGGCCTTCCTGGTGATCGTGTACCTGGCCGCCGGCCTGATCGTCGACCTGCTTTACGCGGTCCTGGACCCGAGGATCCGTTATGCCTGACCTGACCGAGAAGAAGACGGCCGAGGAGATCCCGGCGCAGCGCACCGCCGACACCCCGGCCGCCAAGCCGGAGAAGGCCCGCAGCCTCGGCTCCGACGCCTGGCACGACCTGCGGCGCAAGCCGATCTTCGTGATCTCCGCGCTGCTCATCCTGCTGCTGATCGTCATCGCGATCGCCCCGGGCCTGTTCACCTCGGTGGACCCGCGCGCCGGCGACCTGCGCCTGCACTACCTGACGAAGCCGAACTACAGCCACTTCTTCCAGGCGGACTGGTTCGGTTACGACCTCCAGGGCCGCAGCATCTACGCCCGCGTCATCTACGGCGCCCGCGCCTCGGTCGTGGTCGGCATCTGCGTCACCGTCGGCGTGACCATCCTCGGTGGCATCACCGGTATGCTCGCCGGCTACTTCGGCGGCTGGGTCGACACGATCATCTCCCGCATCACCGACATCTTCTTCGGCATCCCGCTGCTGCTCGGCGCGCTGGTGATCCTGAACGCCTTCACCTCGCGCACCATCTGGAGCGTGGTCTTCGCGCTGGTCGTCCTGGGCTGGACCCAGATGACCCGTGTCATGCGCGGTTCGGTGATCACGATCAAGCAGGCCGACTTCGTCACCGCCGCCAAGGCGCTCGGTGCCGGCACCAGCCGGATCCTGTTCAAGCACATCCTGCCCAACGCGATCGCCCCGGTGATCGTGGTCGCGACCATCGCGCTCGGCGGTTACATCGCCACCGAGGCGACGCTGAGCTTCCTCGGCATCGGTCTGCAGGACCCGACCATCTCCTGGGGTATCGACATCAACTCGGCCCAGAAGGTGATCCGTACGGCGCCGTTCGCCCTGTTCTTCCCCGCCGGCATGCTGAGCCTGACCGTGCTGGCCTTCATCATGCTCGGCGACGCGGTGCGCGACGCCCTCGACCCGAAGCTCCGCTGAGAGAAGAGGTGACGACCCGATGACCACCGTGATCGAGAACAACCAGAAGAGTGACCGTCTCGAAGTCGGAACCCCGCTCCTGGAGGTCAAGGACCTCCACGTGGAGTTCCACACCCGGGACGGGATCGCCAAGGCCGTGAACGGCGTCAACTACTCCGTCGCGGCCGGCGAGACCCTCGCCGTGCTCGGCGAGTCCGGCTCCGGCAAGTCCGTGACGGCGCAGACCATCATGGGCATCCTGGACATGCCCCCGGGCAAGGTGACCCAGGGCGAGATCCTGTACCGCGGCCAGGACATGCTCAAGATGAGCAACGAGGAGCGGCGGAAGATCCGCGGCCGGAAGATCGCGATGATCTTCCAGGACGCGCTGTCCGCCCTCAACCCCGTGCTCAGCGTGGGCTACCAGCTCGGCGAGATGTTCCGGGTGCACCAGGGCGCCTCCAAGGCGGAGGCCAAGGCCAAGGCCATCGAGCTGATGGACCGGGTGCGCATCCCCGCTGCCAAGCAGCGCGTGAGCGACTACCCGCACCAGTTCTCCGGCGGTATGCGTCAGCGCATCATGATCGCCATGGCGCTCTCGCTGCAGCCCGACCTGATCATCGCCGACGAGCCCACCACCGCCCTGGACGTGACCGTCCAGGCCCAGGTGATGGACCTGCTCGCGGAGCTGCAGGCCGAGTACAACATGGGCCTGATCCTGATCACCCACGACCTCGGCGTGGTCGCCGACGTCGCGGACAAGATCGCCGTGATGTACGCAGGCCGGATCGTCGAGACCGCCCCGGTGCACGACCTGTACGCGAACCCCGCGCACCCGTACACCAAGGGCCTGCTCCGCTCGATCCCGCGCCTGGACCAGAAGGGCCAGGAGCTGTACGCGATCAAGGGCCTGCCCCCGAACCTGCTGAAGGTTCCGGCCGGCTGCGCGTTCAACCCCCGCTGCGATGTCGCCACCGACCTGTGCCGCACGGAGATCCCGGCGCTGCACCAGGTGACCGACAAGGACGGCAAGGAGCTCACCGGCCGCCGCAGCGCGTGCCACCTTTGGAAGGAGACCCTCCATGGCTGAGAACATCCTGGAGGTCAAGGACCTGGTCAAGCACTACCCGCTGACCCAGGGCATCCTGTTCAAGAAGCAGGTCGGCGCGGTCAAGGCCGTCGACGGCATCAGCTTCGACCTGAAGAAGGGTGAGACGCTCGGCATCGTCGGCGAGTCCGGCTGTGGCAAGTCCACGCTGGCCAAGGTGCTGATGAACCTGGAGCGGGCCACCTCCGGCCAGGTGCTGTTCAAGGGCGAGGACATCTCCAAGCTGGGCGGCGCGGCCCTCAAGGCCGTCCGCCGGAACATCCAGATGGTGTTCCAGGACCCGTACACCTCGCTGAACCCGCGCATGACGGTCGGCGACATCATCGGTGAGCCGTTCGAGATCCACCCGGAGGTGGCGCCCAAGGGCGACCGCCGCAAGGCCGTCCAGGACCTGCTGGACGTCGTGGGTCTGAACCCGGAGTACATCAACCGGTACCCGCACCAGTTCTCCGGCGGTCAGCGCCAGCGCATCGGCATCGCCCGCGGCCTCGCGCTCAAGCCCGAGATCATCATCTGCGACGAGCCGGTCTCCGCCCTGGACGTGTCCGTCCAGGCGCAGGTGATCAACCTGCTGGAGCAGCTGCAGGGCGAGTTCGGTCTGTCGTACATGTTCATCGCGCACGACCTCTCCATCGTCCGGCACATCTCCGACCGCGTCGGCGTGATGTACCTGGGCAAGATGGTCGAGATCGGCACCGACGAGCAGATCTACGACAACGCCACCCACCCGTACACCCAGGCGCTGCTGTCCGCGGTGCCGGTGCCGGACCCGGCGGCGCGCGAGTCGCGGGACCGGATCATCCTCAACGGCGACATCCCCTCGCCGGCCAACCCGCCGTCCGGCTGCCGCTTCCGCACCCGCTGCTGGAAGGCGGAGGACCGCTGCGCGGAGGAGGTCCCGCTGCTGGCGATCCCGACCACGCTGGAGGGCCCGGCTGCGCACGAGTCTGCCTGCCACTTCGCCGAGGTCCGGGAGTCGGCCGCGGCCTGACCTCCCCCGGCGTCCCAGGAAGGGCCCGCGGCTTCGGCCGCGGGCCCTTCCGGCATTCGGTCGATCCGGTGCTGCGTCGACCCGGCGCTGCGTCAAATCCGCAGGGGTTATGGCACTCGTCCGGGTGCACCCGACTCGCGCCGTCGCCGGGGCACGCTTCTCATGGGGTGTGATGCGACACACACCCATGAGGAGGGACCGTCATGCCCGTAGCCGCCCGTGCTCGCCTGGTCCTCGCCGCTGCGACGTCCGTGGTCCTGGTGGCCACCGGGTGCAGCAGCAGCGGTGGCGGCGGCACCAGTTCGTCGGACGCCACCAAGACCTTCAGCTACCAGAGCAGTGAGCCGCAGAACCCGCTGCAGCCCGCCAACGCGAACGAGGTCGGCGGTGGTCGCATCATCCAGAACCTCTTCAAGGGGCTGGTGGACTACGACCCCAGCAACGCCAAGCTCCGGATGCAGGTCGCCGACAAGATCGACACCAGTGACTCGCAGACCTTCAACGTCACCCTGAAGTCCGGCTGGAAGTTCCACGACGGAACCCCGGTGCAGGCCCAGAACTTCGTGAACGCCTGGAACTGGGGCGCCAACCCGGCCAACGCCCAGATCAACAGCTCCTGGTTCTCCGACATCGAGGGCTACCAGGACGTCCACCCGGCCAGCGGGAAGCCGACCACGGACAAGATGTCCGGGCTGACCGTCACCGACGCCCAGCACTTCACCATCAAGCTGAGCCACAAGGTCTCGTACTTCGAGTACAAGCTCGGCTACATCGCCTTCTCGCCGCTGCCGGACGGCTTCTTCAAGGACCCGACCGGGTACGGGCAGAAACCGGTGGGCAACGGCCCGTACCAGTTCGTCAGCTGGTCGCACAACACCGAGGTGGTCACCAAGTCCTTCCCGGACTACCAGGGCGTGGACAAGCCGAAGAACGGCGGCATCGTCTTCAAGATGTACACCACGTCCGAGGCCGCCTACGCCGACCTGCAGTCCAACAACCTGGACGTGATGGACCAGGTGCCGCCGTCCGCGCTGGCCACGTACAAGAGCGACCTCGGCAACCGGGCGATCGACGCCCCGCAGGGCGCGATCCAGAACATCGGCTTCACGCTCTACCAGGCCGACTGGTCCGCGCCGGAAATGGCCAAGGTGCGCGAGGGCCTGTCGATGGCGATCGACCGCGACGTCATCACCAAGACCGTGCTGCAAGGCTCCCGCAAACCGGCCAGCGCCTGGGTGGCGGAGGGCGTCGAGGGCTACAAGGAGGGCGCCTGCGGCGACTTCTGCAAGTTCGACGTCGCCAAGGCCAAGCAGCTGATCCAGGAGGGCGGAGGCGTCCCCGGCAACAAGCTGCTGATCACCTACAACTCGGACGGCGGCCACAAGGAGTGGGTCGACGCGGTCTGCAACTCGATCCGGCAGGGCACCGGCGTGGACTGCCTGGGCGACCCGAAGCCCGACTTCAAGACGGCCCGCCAGGCCATCACCCAGCACCAGCTCAACGGCGCCTTCCGCACCGGATGGGTGCAGGACTACCCGCTGAACGCCAACTTCCTCGCCGACGTGTACCGCACCGGCGCCGCCTCCAACGACACCGGCTACAGCAACCCGCAGTTCGACCAGCTGTCGACCCAGGCCGACGCGGCCCCCAGCGTCGCCGACTCGACGACCGGCTACCAGAAGGCCGAGGCCGTGCTGCCGAGCGGCATGCCGACCATCCCGCTCTGGTACTACCGCACCAACTCGGGCTACTCGACCAAGGTGCAGAACGTGCAGTTCGACTCCTTCGGCAACCCGGCCTGGACCCAGGTCGAGGTCAAGGGCTGATCTCCTGGGCCCGCCCGGCGGCGGGCCCGAACCCCCGGGCCGGCCCCGTCCTCCCCGCACGGAGGGCGGGGCCCGGTCTCTCGGCCGACCGGCCGCAACCGGTCGGGCACCAAGGAAGGAGGAGGCTCGGATGGGCAGCTACGTACTGCGGCGGGTGCTGCAGATGATCCCGGTGTTCTTCGGCACCACGTTGCTGATCTTCCTGATGGTCTACACGCTGCCGGGTGACCCGGTGGTCGCGCTGTTCGGCGAGAAGGCCGCCGACCCGGCCGTGGTGGCCAGCATCAAGCACAAGTACTACCTGGACCAGCCGGTCTGGAAGCAGTACCTGCACTACATGGGGAACCTCTTCCAGGGCGACTTCGGCACCAGCTTCACGGGCCGCCCGGTCTCCGACATCATGGCCGACGCCTTTCCGGTCACCATCCGGCTGGCGCTGCTGGCCTTCACCTTCGAGGTGGTCCTGGGCCTGGCCTTCGGCCTGCTCTCGGGCCTGCGGCGCGGCAGCGTCCAGGACACCCTGGTGCTCCTCCTCACCCTGGTGGTGATCTCGATCCCGGTCTTCGTGCTGGCGTACATCGCGCAGACGATCTTCGCCACGAACCTCGGCTGGGTGACCCCGACGGTGCAGGACTCCACAGACCTCTCCCAACTGCTCCTGCCCGCGATCGTGCTGGGTTCGCTCTCGCTCGCGTTCGTGGCCCGGCTCACCCGGACCTCCATCGGCGAGAACCTGCGGGCCGACTACATGCGCACGGCGGTCGCCAAGGGCCTGCCCCGGCGCACCATCGTCTCCCGCCACCTGCTGCGCAACTCGCTGATCCCGGTGATCACCTTCCTCGGCACCGACCTCGGCGCGCTGATGGGCGGCGCGATCGTCACCGAGGGCATCTTCAACGTGCAGGGCGTCGGCAACGTCCTGTACCGGGCGATCAACACGAAGGAAGGCCCGACCGTGGTCGGCATCGTGACCGTCCTAGTGATCATCTACCTGGTCGCCAGCCTGCTCGTCGACCTGCTCTACGCGGTCCTGGACCCGAGGATCCGCTATGCCTGACATCCACGACGAGGACTCGTACGAGCCGCACCCCAAGCCCGGCGTCTCGCGCCTCGACTACGCCGGGGAACAAGGCATGGCGGTCGAGCAGGAGACCCTGGTCGAGCGCGACGTGGAGAAGCGCGAGGAGGCCCGGAGCCTGTGGGCCGACGCCTGGCGGGACCTGCGCCGGCGGCCGATCTTCCTGCTCTCGGTCGCGCTGATCGTGCTGCTGGTGCTCATGGCGATCTTCCCCTGGGCCTTCACCGACGCCAACCCGCGCAAGGCCGATCTGGTGCACGACTACCTCAAGCGGCCGGACTGGACGGACTTCTTCGGCGCCGGCTGGTTCGGTTACGACGCGCAGGGCCGCTCGATCTACGCCCGGGTGGTGTACGGCGCCCGCGCCTCGATCACCGTCGGCATCTTCGTGACCGCCGCGGTCACCGTGCTCGGCGGGCTGACCGGCATGATCGCCGGGTACTTCGGCGGCGGCGTGGACGCGGTGATCTCCCGGATCATCGACATCTTCTTCGGCATCCCGCTGCTGCTCGGCGCCCTGGTGCTGCTGAACGCGTTCACCGTCCGCACGGTGTGGACCGTGGTCCTCGCGCTGGCCGTGCTCGGCTGGACCCAGATCGCCCGCGTCATGCGCGGCGCGGTGCTGACCGTCAAACAGGCCGACTACGTGGTGGCGGGGCGGGCGCTCGGCGCCGGGACGGGGCGGCTGATGTTCCGGCACATCCTGCCGAACGCGATCGCCCCGGTGATCGTGGTGGCGACCATCGCGCTCGGCGGCTACATCGCGACCGAGGCGACGCTGAGCTTCCTCGGCATCGGCCTGCAGGAGCCGACCATCTCCTGGGGCATCGACATCTCCTCCGCCCAGAAGGTGATCCGGACGGCCCCGTACGTGCTGTTCTTCCCGGCCGCGGCGCTCTCCGTCACCGTGCTGGCCTTCATCATGATGGGCGACGCGGTGCGCGACGCCCTCGACCCGAAGCTTCGCTGAGCGAGGGGAGCGCATCGTGACTACAGCTGTGGACACCACCAAGCGCGAGCGGGAGGCGCCGTACGAGGGGCCGCTGCTCGACGTACGGGACCTGCACGTCGAGTTCGTCACCCGGGACGGCGTGGCCCGGGCCGTCAACGGGGTCAACTACAGCGTCCGGGCGGGGGAGACGCTGGCGGTGCTCGGCGAGTCCGGCTCCGGCAAGTCGGTGACGGCGCAGGCGATCATGGGCATCCTGGACATGCCGCCGGCCCGGATCCCGCGCGGCGAGATCCGCTTCCGCGGCCGGGACATGCTGAAGATGGGCAAGGACGAGCGGCGGAGGATCCGTGGCCAGCGGATCGCGATGATCTTCCAGGACGCGCTGTCCGCCCTCAACCCGGTGCTCAACGTGGGCTTCCAGCTCGGCGAGATGTTCCGGGCCCACAGGGGCGTCTCCCGCGCGGAGGCCAAGGCGAAGGCCGTCGAGCTGATGGATCGGGTACGCATCCCGGCGGCCAAGCAACGGGTGAACGACTACCCGCACCAGTTCTCCGGCGGCATGCGCCAGCGCATCATGATCGCGATGGCGCTGGCCCTGGAGCCGGACCTGATCATCGCGGACGAGCCGACCACCGCGCTGGACGTGACCGTGCAGGCCCAGGTGATGGACCTGCTGGCCGAACTCCAGGCCGAGTTCCACATGGGCCTGATCCTGATCACCCACGACCTCGGCGTGGTCGCCGACGTCGCGGACAAGATCGCGGTGATGTACGCGGGTCGGATCGTCGAGACCGCCCCGGTGCACGAGCTCTACGCCCGGCCCGCGCACCCGTACACCAGGGGACTGCTGGACTCCATTCCGCGGCTGGACCAGAAGGGCCAGGAGCTCTACGCCATCAAGGGCCTGCCGCCCAACCTGCTGCGGATCCCCGCGGGCTGCGCGTTCAACCCGCGCTGCCCCCGGGCGCAGGACATCTGCCGGGCCGAGGTGCCGGAGCTCTTCCCGGTCGCCGAGGAGGACGGCACGCCGCTGGAGGGGCGCGGTAGCGCCTGCTTCTTCTGGAAGGAGACCCTCCATGACCGGTAACGGGGCCAGCGCACTGGGCGCGGTGGTGCCGGAGGAAGCCGCGTTCAACCAGGAGGTGCCGCGCGGTGAGCCGATCCTCGAGGTGCGGGAGCTGGTCAAGCACTTCCCGCTCACCAAGGGCGTGCTGTTCAAGAAGCAGGTCGGCGCGGTCAAGGCGGTGGACGGGGTCGGCTTCGACCTGATGCAGGGTGAGACGCTCGGCATCGTCGGCGAGTCCGGCTGCGGGAAGTCCACGCTGGCCAAGGTGCTGATGAACCTGGAGCCGGCCACCGGCGGCTCGGTCCGGTACAAGGGGGAGGAGATCTCCCGGCTGTCCGGCTCCGCGCTGAAGGCCGTCCGGCGCAACATCCAGATGGTGTTCCAGGACCCGTACACCTCGCTCAACCCGCGGATGACGGTCGGCGACATCATCGGGGAGCCGTTCGAGATCCACCCGGAGGTGGCGCCGAAGGGCGACCGCCGCAAGGCCGTTCAGGACCTGCTGGACGTGGTCGGGCTCAATCCCGAGTACATCAACCGGTATCCGCACCAGTTCTCTGGCGGCCAGCGCCAACGCATCGGCATCGCACGGGGGTTGGCGCTCAAGCCGGAGATCATCATCTGCGACGAGCCGGTCTCGGCGCTGGACGTGTCGGTGCAGGCGCAGGTGATCAACCTGCTGGAGCGGCTGCAGGGCGAGTTCAACCTGTCGTACATGTTCATCGCGCACGACCTCTCCATCGTCCGGCACATCTCGGACCGGGTGGGGGTGATGTACCTGGGGAAGATGGTCGAGATCGGCAGTGACGCGGAGATCTACGACCACGCGACCCACCCGTACACCCAGGCGCTGCTGTCCGCCGTACCGGTGCCGGACCCGACGGCGCGCGAGTCCCGGGACCGGATCGTGCTCACCGGGGACGTGCCCTCGCCGGCCAACCCGCCGTCGGGGTGCCGGTTCCGCACCCGGTGCTGGAAGGCGCAGGAGCGCTGCGCGGTGGAGATCCCGCTGCTCGCCGCGCCGGGCTGGCTGAAGGGCGCGGCGTTCCACGACTCGGCTTGTCACTTCGCGGCGGAGCGCGAGATCGGGCACAGTGCGGCGGAGCGCGAGATCGGGCCGGGCGCCGTCGAGCGGGAGGACGGGCCGGGCGACAGCTGACCCGGTCGTCCTCAGGGCGCGTCCTCGGAACGAGGGCGCGCCCGGTGCCGTGATGGAACCGAGATCTGCGGCGCTCTCCCCAAGTGTGCTCCGGTCATTGATAGTTGCTAGGCGCCTATCGATGGTCGCTGCTGCGCTGAGGAGGGCTGCTCACATGGACGCGGTGGAGGTGGTCGGCGGCGGTCGGGCGAGCCTGGTGCCCGGGACCCCGTTGCTGGAGGTCGAGGACCTGCACGTCGAGTTCCACACCCAGGACGGTGTGGCCAGGGCCGTCAACGGGGTGAGCTACTCGGTGGCGGCGGGGGAGACGCTGGCGGTGCTGGGCGAGTCCGGCTCCGGCAAGTCGGTGACGGCGCAGGCGATCATGGGCATCCTGGACGTGCCACCCGGGAAGATCACCTCGGGGCGGATCCTGTTCCGCGGCGAGGACCTGCTGACCATGCCCCCCAAGGCCCGGCGGGCCGTCCGTGGCCAGCGGATCGCGATGATCTTCCAGGACGCGCTGTCCGCCCTCAACCCGGTGCTCAGCGTGGGCTACCAGCTCGGTGAGATGTTCCGGGTGCACCAGGGGCTCTCCCGCAAGGAGGCCCGGGAGAAGGCCGTCGAGCTGATGGACCGGGTGCGCATCCCCGCCGCCCGGCAGCGGGTCGGCGACTTCCCGCACCAGTTCTCCGGCGGCATGCGCCAGCGCATCATGATCGCCATGGCGCTCTCGCTGGAGCCCGACCTGATCATCGCCGACGAGCCCACCACCGCCCTGGACGTGACCGTGCAGGCCCAGGTGATGGACCTGCTGGCCGACCTCCAGGCCGAGTTCAACATGGGCCTGATCCTGATCACCCACGACCTGGGCGTGGTCGCCGACGTGGCCGACGAGATCGCCGTGATGTACGCCGGTCGGATCGTCGAGACCGCGCCTGTCCGCGAGCTGTACGCGCGCCCGGCCCACCCGTACACCCGGGGACTGTTGGACTCCATTCCGCGGCTGGACCAGAAGGGCCGGAACCTGCACGCCATCAAGGGCCTGCCGCCCAGCCTGCTGCGGATCCCGCAGGGCTGCGCCTTCAATCCGCGCTGTGACCGGGTGCAGGACCGCTGCCTGGCCGAACTCCCGCCGCTGGTACCGGTGGTGGACGAGGAGGGCGCCGAGCTTCCGGGTCGGCGCAGCGCCTGCCACTACTGGCGGGAGACGCTGCACGGCTGACCGTCGCCGGCCGACCCGGCGTCAGGCGTCCCTACTTGGTGAAGCCGACGTTCTCCCAGGCGATGTCGGACAGTCCCTGCGCGCCGATGTTGGCCAGGTCGGCGCGGGCGCCGTACAGCTGCGGGCGCTGGTAGAGCGGCAGCACGCCGGCCACCTTCCACAGCTCGCCGTCGGCCTGGTTGATCGCCTCGGAGGCGGTCGCGGCGTCGGTCGCGGCGGCGGCCCGGTCGAGGGCGGCGTCCGCGGCCGGGCTGCCGGCGCCGACGTGGTTGGCGCCGCCGTTCTGGGCGAAGCCGGCCCGGCTGCCGCTGGCCGGGAACGGGGTGCCGAGCAGGGCGTAGGCGGCCAGGTCGAAGTCGTTGTGGTCGATGTACTTGTCGAAGAACTCGTTGGCGGCGGCGGTCACCGTGGTGACCTTGATCCCGACGTCCTTGAGCATCTTGGTGACGCCGGTCGCCTCGTTCTGGGCCACCGCGACCCCGGCCGGGACGATCATCCGCAGGTTCAGCTCATGGCCGTCCTTCTTGCGGACGTCGCCGTCGAGCTTCCAGCCGGCGGCGTCCAGCTTGCGGGCGGCCTCGGCGGGGTCGAAGCGGGACAGGCCGAGGGAGTTGTCCCGGTAGCCGTTCTGGTTGGCGGCCAGCAGGTGGTTGTTGAGCGGGACGCCGGGCCAGTCCAGGCCGTTGAGGTCGGAGCGGATCAGCGCGTCCCGGTTGATGGCCTGGAACACGGCCTGGCGGACGGACGGGTCGCTGAGCGCCGGGGTACGGGCGTTCAGGGTGATCTGCCGGAAGTCCGGCCCGCCGGCCCGGCGGACGGCCGCGCCCTTGGTGTTCTTGATGACCTGGTAGCCGGCCAGGTCGGGGCCGTTGTTGAAGAGGTCGATCTCGCCCTTGGCGAAGGCGGCGCCCATCGCGTCCGGCATCATGGCGTGGAAGACGATCCGGTCCAGCATCGGCTTGTCGCCCCACCAGGTGGGGTCGGCGACCAGGGTGACGGTCTGCGCGGCACGGTCCAGCGTCTCGACCTTGAACGGGCCGGCGGTGAGCGGGATCGCGTCCAGGTAGGCCGAGTTGAACAGGTCCGGGGTGGCGACCTTGGCGGCCGGCAGCAGCGGGGCGTTGGCGGCGCCGTTGAACATCGACTGCCACTCGGAGAACGGCCGGTCGAAGGTCATCACGGCCTGGAAGTCGTCCTTGCCCCGCTCGACCGAGGAGACCAGCTCGAAGCCGGTGCTGCTGGAGGGCCGGTAGGCCGGGTCCTTGCCGTTCAGCGCGCGCCAGTTCGCCTCGATGTCGCGCCAGGTGATCGGGGTGCCGTCGGACCAGTGGGCCTTCGGGTTGAGGGTCCAGGTGACCACCTGCCGGCCGTCCTTGATGTCGGCGTGCGCGTCCTGCAGGTAGGCCGGGTTGACGGTCTGGGTGCCGGCCGCGTCCGAGCGGAAGAACGTCGGCAGCAGCGGCTTGGTGACGGCGATGGTCGAGGACTCGCTGCCGTCGGTGTGGATCGGCGACCACTGGTGGGAGAACTGGGTGATCGCCAGGTTCAGGGTGCCGCCCTGGCGCAGCTGGCTGCGGTCGTGCTGGTTGATGTCGATCGAGGTGAGCTTGGGCACCCCGGCGGCGCTCGGCATCGCGTCCGCGGCGGCGCCGCCCTGCCCGGAGGAGCAGGAGCAGAGCGTGAGCGAGAGGGTCAGGACGGCGAGACCGGCGAGCGGTGCCGTCCGGTGGTGCTGGAGGCGGCGGCCCATCGGCGTGGCTCCCGGGGTTGCTGTGACGGAAGGTGTGGCGTCACATCTTGCTGACCGGGAGGGGGAGTTGTCGAGGGGCGGGGCCGCCTGCCGTCATCGCGGCAGCGGGCCCGCCCCTCGTTCGTGTCCGGTCCGTCAGGCGGCGGGGAACTTGAAGGTGCGGTCCTTGTCGCCGGTCTTGTCGAACAGCGAGGCGACGGCGTCCGCGACGTCCTGCGGGGTGAGCGTGCCGGACTGGCCGTTCTTCTTGACCTTCACCTTGTCGAACACGCCGTTCAGCTGGGAGTTCAGCGCGTCGAGGTCCCACTTGGGCACGATCTTGCCGGAGGCGTCCGGAACCAGCGTGAGCGCCTTGGAGGCGGTCTTGCCGCCGAAGTCCCAGGGCTTGGTGCCGGCCACGATGTGGATCTTGCCGTTGGTGACCTGCTTGCCGAGGCTGTCCGCGGCGGCCTGCAGGGCCTGGGTGGAGACCTTGGGCTGGGCGGCCGTGACGGCGAGTGCGATCGGCTGGTCGGGCTTGCCGGCGGCGCGGTCGCGGTAGGCCTGCTCGACCACGTCCAGGGCGGCGTTGGAGTCCACCGCCTGGCCGGCCTTGCCGGGGACCACGACCGGGTCGCCGTTGTCGGCGAACTTGACGTAGCCCTCCTGCAGGCCCTGGCCCGAGCCGGCCGCCAGCGAGTCCAGCGCGGCCTTGAGCTTGGCCCGGTCGACCCGGACCTCCGGTGCGACCGCCTTGCTGCCGCCCTGGAGCGACTTGATGACGTCGACCGGGTTGTAGCTGTGCGCGGCGAGGCCGTCCACGGTGGCCGTGGTGTCGAAGCTCAGTCCGGCGACCGTCGGGTCGAGGTTGACGGTCTGGTCGCCGATCTTCAGCTTGAGCGGCTGCTGCCCGGCCTTGCCGACCGAGTCGTCCAGCGAGTGGATCGCCTGGTCGCGGCTGTTGCCGCCGATGTCGGTGCCGAGCACCACGGTGCCCTTGGGGACGTCCGACTGGTTCAGCATCAGGCCGGTGCCGTACGCGGCGGCGCCGAGGAAGAGCACACCGCCGATCGCGTAGACGCCGAGCTTGGCCAGCTTCTTGGTGCCGCCGCCCTTGGCCTTGCCCTTGCCCTTGGCGGGGGCGGCGGGCTCGCTCTTGGCCGGAGCCGGGGCGGGCGCGGGGGCGGACTGCCCGGCGGGACCGGGCGGGACGGGACCGCCCGGAGCACCCGGACCGGGCCGGGTCGCCTCGGGGCCCGGGGTCGGCAGCGGGGTGACCGCGGTGGTCTCCGGGTCGCGCCCGGCCTGCCGGGGACCGCCCGGGGCGGGCTGCGGCGCGCCCGGGAAGAGCCCGCCGGGGGCCGCCGGGGCGCCGAAGGCGTCCTGGCCGGGGGCGGCCGGACGCTGGGTGGCGAACGGGTCGGCGCCGGTCGGGGCCGAGGCGAACAGGCCCGGCTGCGGACGGGCGTCGGCGCCGCGCGGGGCGCCGTTCCGGGGCAGGCCGGGTATGGCGGCCGGCGGCGGGGTGTTCTCCCGGATCGGCGCGAAGCCGTCCATGGAGGTGTCCTCCGCGCTGGGCTCGGCGGCCGGGCCCTGCGGGCGGCCGTTCAGCCCCGGCGCGCCCTGCGGGCCGTTCTGCTGCCGCCGGTTCGGCCGGGGGCCGTTCGGCTGGTCCGGCCGGTTCGACTGGGGCGCGTCCTGCCGGGCCGCGTTCGGCTGCGGGGCCTGCGGCTGGCGGCGGCCGCCGCGCGGGCCGCGCGCACCGGCGGCGGGGCCGGTCGGGGCGAACGGGTCGGCGACCGGCGCGAAGGGGTCGGCGGCCTCGTACACGCCGGGCTCCTCGGCCGGCGTCTCGACGCCGTACGGCGAAGCGGGCGCGGGAGCGGCCTGGTTCGGCGACTTGCCCGGGGCGGGCACCGGGCGGCCGTTCGGACGGGCCGCAGCGGCGGCCGCGGCCGGTCGGGCACCGTTCGGGGCGCCCTGCGGACGGGCCTCGGCGACGGTGCCGGGCGCGACCGCGGCCTCCGGCGCGCTCGGGGCGCCGGCCGGCACGGCGGCCGGGGCGGGCTCGGCGGCCTTCTTCTGCCGCGGCCGGAACCAGGCGCCGGTGGACTCGGACTCGGAGGTCGCCGGCGGGATCGGCGGGATCTGCCACTCCGGCGGCAGGTTCGGCGGGGTGGCCGTGCCGCCGCCGTCCATCACGCCGAGGACGGGCGAGGCGGGCGCGGAGCGGTGCCGCGGGCCGCCCGGCTCGGCGGCGGCCGGGGCCTGGTCGCCCGGGCCGTCCTCGTTCTTGACGGCGCTGCGGACGACGACCGGCGGGATCGGGCGCGAGCCGGGGATGTTGATCCGGACCCGGGTGGTCAAGGTGGTCTCGGTCTTCGGACCGTCGTCCTCGCCGCCCGACGCGGTGCCGTGGTCGGCACCGGCCGCGGCCCGGTCGCCGCCGGGGAGGCCCGGGGTGCCGTAGGGCGGCGTGCCCGACGGGTAGGCGTCCGGACCCGTACGCCGGGGCGTCGGGTTGGCGTTGTCAGATTCGCGGCTGCTCAATGCTGCTCTGCTCCGGGTTCGCGGGCGGGCCGTGCGGCGCGACCGCGGTTCGTGGTCGCCGGGCCTCGGGCGGGCGGGCGGCGGTCGGGGACGTCGTACTGCGGGACCACCATACTGGGAAGAACTGAGCGGTGAACGGCTACGGACAGATCCTGATACGTCCGGTTCCTCCGGTATGAGAGTACGGCCGTGTGGCCCTGACTGCGCGTCGTACGCGGTACCGTACGCCGTTCGCGGGCCGGGTCAGCGCGGGGGGTTGGGCACCCCGGGCAGCCAGCTGTTCCGGGTGGGCAGGGTGGCGCAGATCACGCCCAGGACCGAGCCGGCGAACAGCCAGGCCAGCGAGGTGGGGTTGGACCACAGCACGTTGTCGCCCTCCGGCCGGGGCACCATCATCAGCAGCATCGCCAGGAACCAGCCGGCCGCGGGCATCGCGGCGCCGAGCCGGGTGCCGGTGATCCGCAGGCCCGCGTAGAAGGTCGCGGCGCTCGCGGCGAGCGCCAGCAGAACTCCCACCGGCGGCCACAGGGCCTGCACAAAGGATCCGCAGATCGACACCGCGATGCCCAGCAGGAAGAACAGGACATACACCGCGATCCGGGCGGCGCGCGGGGGTTGAGGCTCGGCCAGCCGCTCCTTCTGGGTGCCGAGGACGGCGGCCGCGAACGAGCGGCGCGGCGGCGTGGCGGGCGCGGTCATCGGGCGCTCTCCTCAGTGGCGGTCGCGGTGACGTGGTCCAGGCCCTCGAACAGGTCGCGCTCGGGCCGCTCCGGCCCGGCCTGGCCGTGCACCAGCTGGTAGTACTCGGTGGCGAACAGCGGCTGGCCGAGGTCGTTGGAGAGCGCGAAGAAGGCGCCGTCCACGGTGATCTGGGTGGCGTGTGCGGCCATCGCGGCGGCCTTGTGGCCGACGTACGCGGCGCCGTCCAGCACCGTGGTGACCGCCCCGTCGGCGACCACCCCGGGCACGTCGGCGGGCTGGGCGACGCCGGGGAAGGACGCCTCGGCGGCGGCCGCGGCGAGCCCGGCCTCGATCACCGAGCGGGGCATCCGGTTCCAGTACACCTTGGCGATCCGCCAGGCCCCGCCCAGCTCCGGGCGGTGCGCCGGGTCGGCGGCCAGCTCGTACGCGCGCATCGCGACCCGGTGCGCCTGGATGTGGTCCGGGTGCCCGTAGCCGCCGTTCTCGTCGTAGGTGACCAGCACCTGCGGCCGCACCTCGCGGATGACCGCGACCAGGTGGCCGGCCGCCTCGTCCACGTCGGCCCGCCAGAAGCAGCCGGGGACGTCGTTGTCGGGCACGCCCATCATCCCGGAGTCGCGATAGCGCCCCGGGCCGCCGAGGAAGCGGAAGTCGGTGACGCCGAGGGCGCGCATCGCCTCGGTCAACTCGCCGATCCGGTACGCGCCGAGGGCGTCCTCCCGATCGGCCGTCAGATGGGCCAGCCCCGGCGGGATCACCTCGCCGCCCTCGCCGAGGGTGCAGGTCACCAGCGTCACCCGGGCGCCCTCGGCGGCGTACCGGGCCATGGTGGCGCCGTTGCCGATCGACTCGTCGTCGGGATGGGCGTGGACCAGGAGGAGGCTGCGGCCGGTAGTCGCGGTCATGGGAGGAAGCCTAACCACCGGCCGGAGGGCGGGCCCCGCAGGGACGAGTTCGGCGGCAGGCCCTTGCCCACCGGCCGGAGGGTGCTAGAGCTTCAGGCCGTTGATCATTCCGGCGAGGTTGCTGGTGACCTGGGTGATCGACGGGGCGATCGAGCTGGAGGCCAGGTAGAAGCCGAGCAGTGCGCAGACGATGGCGTGCGCCAGCTTCAGGCTGGAGCGGCGGATCAGCACCACCACGATCGTCAGCATCAGCACGACTGCGGAGATGTTCATGGCCATGTCGGCTCATGCCCCTTCTCGGGCGCCGACCCCCCGGGGAGGGCGGCGGTGGGACCGTACGGGAATCGGGGTCGGGTGACCGGGGGTCGGGACGGGCCCGACGATCACTCGCCCGACCAGTCATACCCGATGGGTAAGGGGAGCATTACATTCAGTGAGCCCACGCGTGCCGGGGCGTCGGGGCGCTCCCGGGGCGCATGGGCCGGTCGGAGGGGGTTTGGACCCCTTTAGGGCGTACTTGGGAACGATGCTCCGAACGAGTGATCACCAGTCACCCGGCAGTGAGAGTCCGCCGTCGTAGGGTCTGGTGCCATGACCTCCCACACCCCTGCGGACACCTTCCCCCGGCAGTACGCGCGGACCCTGCGCTACACCGTCGGCGCGCCCCGCTCCTTCTCCGTCGCACCGGACGGCTCGCGGGTCGTCTTCCTCCGCTCGCTCTCGGGCAGCGACCGGGCCAACCTGCTCTGGACCCTCGACACCGCGACCGGCGAGGAGCGGATCGCCGCCGACCCGGCCGTCCTGCTCGGCGGCGGCGAGGAGGACCTCTCGCCGGCCGAGAAGGCCCGTCGCGAGCGCAGCCGCGAGGGCTCGGCCGGCATCGTCGGCTACGCCCTGGACGCGGACGGCCGACTGGCCGCCTTCGCGCTGTCCGGCCGGCTGTTCACCGCCGACCTGGCCACCGGCGCCACCGCCGAACTGCCGGCCCGCGGACCGCTGTTGGACCCGCGGCTCTCCCCGGACGGCTCACACGTCGCCTATGCCAACACCGTCGGTGAGCTGCGGCTGACCCGCACCGACGGCGGTGGCGACCGGGCGCTCGCCGAGCCGGACGGCCCGAACGTCACCTGGGGGCAGGCCGAGTTCATCGCCCAGGAGGAGATGGACCGCGACCGCGGCTTCTGGTGGTCCCCGGAGAGCGACCGGCTGCTGGTCGAGCGCGCCGACGACGGCCCGGTGCGTCGCTGGTGGATCGCCGACCCGGCCAATCCGGACCGCGAGCCCGCCGAGGTCGCCTACCCGGCGGCCGGCACCGCCAACGCCGAGGTCGGCCTCTGGGTGCTCGACCTGCACGGCGGGCGCACCGAGGTGTCCTGGGACCGCGAGGCCTTCCCGTACCTGGCCCGGGTGCACTGGTCCAAGGGCGGCGTGCCGCTGCTGCTGGTCGAGTCCCGCGACCAGCGCGCACAGCGCATCCTCGGCCTGGACGTGGCCACCGGCGCCACCGAGGTGCTGTTCGAGGAGCGCGACGACGCCTGGCTGGAGGCTTTCCCGGGCGTCCCGGCCTGGACCCCGGACGGCAAGCTGGTCCGGATCTCCGACGAGGGCGGCGTGCGGGCGCTGGTGGTCGGCGACCAGGCCGTCACCGGGGCCGACCTGCACGTCCGGTCGGTCATCGCGGTCACCGAGGAGGAGGTGTTCTTCAGCGCCTCCGGCGGTGCCGGGGAGACCGACCCCGAGCCCGGCTGGATCGCCGTCGGCCGGATCAGCCACGACGGCAAGCGGCTGGCCTGGGAGTCTTCCAACGGCCGTCCGTTCACCTCCGTCACCAGCGCGGTGCACGCGGGCGGGATCACCGTCCGGGCCACCGCCGAGCCCGACCTGCCCGGCACCCTGGTCCAGGTCGCCCGCGACCTGCCGGAGGGCGTGGTGGTCGACGATGTCGCCGTCATCGCCTCCCACGCCGAGACCCCGGTCATCACCGCCCGCCCGGTCTTCCGCTTCGCCGGCGAGCGCCGCGTCCCGGCCGCCGTCTTCCTGCCCACCGGCTACGACCGCGAGCGCGACGGCCTGCTGCCCGTCCTGATGGACCCGTACGGCGGCCCGCACGGCCAGCGCGTCGTCCAGGCGCACAACCCGCACCTCAACTCGCAGTGGTTCGCCGACCAGGGCTTCGCGGTGATCGTCGCCGACGGCCGCGGCACCCCCGGGCGCGGGCCGGCCTGGGAGAAGTCGATCGCCTTCGACTTCGCCGGGGCCACCCTGGACGACCAGGTGGACGCGCTCCAGGCGCTCGCCGGGGAGTTCCCGCTCGACCTCGACCGGGTCGCCATCCGCGGCTGGTCGTACGGCGGCTACCTCGCCGCGCTCGCGGTGCTGCGCCGCCCGGACGTGTTCCACGCGGCGGTGGCCGGGGCGCCGGTGACCGACTGGGAGCTGTACGACACCCACTACACCGAGCGCTACCTGGGCCACCCGGCCGAGCGGCCCGAGGTGTACCGGGCGAACTCGCTGAACGGCTACGCGGCCGGGCTGGAGCGCCCGCTGATGATCATTCACGGCCTCGCGGACGACAACGTGGTGGCCGCCCACACCCTGCGGCTCTCCTCGGCACTGCTCGCGGCCGGCCGCCCGCACACCGTGCTGCCGCTGTCGGGCGTCACCCACATGACCCCGCAGGAGGAGGTCGCGGAGAACCTGCTGCTGCTCCAGGTCGACTTCGTGAAGCGCTCGCTGGGGCTGTAGAGCCCTTCTGACCAGCGGATTCGGCGGCCGGTCCCCCTTCTGTCCCCTCGGGTGTGACGGGGGTACCGGCCGCCGGCATGACATCCGTCATGCCGAAGGCACGACGGCCGACACTGCCGTCGGCCCCCGCCCGCGCGGGACTCTGAGGTGGTGCGGACAGCGCCGCACGCGACACCTTCAGGGGAGAGGAGCGGGGCGATGGGGACCGAGGTGGCCGCCTTCCGAGGCGTCGGCAAGAGCTACGGGCGGGTGCGCGCCGTGGACGGACTGGACCTCGTGCTGCGGCCGGGCGAGACCGTCGCCCTGCTCGGCCCGAACGGCGCCGGGAAGTCCACCAGCCTGGACCTGCTGCTCGGCCTGCGCGAGCCCGACCAGGGCAGCGTCACGCTGTTCGGCGGCACCCCGCGGGAGGCGATCGCGGCCGGCCGGGTCGGCGCGATGCTGCAGAGCGGCGGGCTGATGACCGACGTCAAGGTCCGCGAGCTGGTCGAGCTCGCCTGCAAGGTGCACCCGAGCGGTCGGTCGGTCACGGGGGTGCTGACCGACGCCGGGATCACCGAGATCGCCGACCGCCGGGTCGACAAGCTGTCCGGCGGCCAGGAGCAGCGGGTCCGCTTCGCCCTGGCGATCGCGGGCGAGAGCGACCTGATCGTGCTCGACGAGCCCACCACCGGCATGGACGTCAGCGTCCGGCAGGCGTTCTGGGTGAGCATGCGGGCGCAGGCCGACGCCGGTCGCACGGTGCTGTTCGCCACCCACTACCTGGAGGAGGCCGACTCGATCGCCGACCGCGTCCTGGTGCTGCACCGGGGCCGGCTGATCGCCGACGGCAGCTCCGCGGAGATCAAGGCGCGCGCCGGGGCCCGCCGGATCGCCTTCGAACTCCATGACGCCGACTTCGCCCCGGCCGCCGGCCAGTTCGAGGAGGCCGTGCTGCGCGCGCTGCCGGGCGTCCAGTCGCTGGACGTCACCGCGAGGGTCCCGGGGGTGCGGACGGTGCGGATCCGCACCGCGGACGCCGACGCGAGCGTGGCCGGCATCTACCGGGCGGGGCTGTACCCGCGCGGGCTGGAGGTCGCCGGGGTCGGCCTGGAGCAGGCCTTCCTGACCATCACGGGCGAGCTGGACCGCGAGGCCGGCGCCGAGAAGGAGAGCGTGCGATGACCACCCTGATCAAGCTGGAGATCCTGCGGACCCTCCGCAACCGGCGCTACCTGCTCTTCACCATCGCCTACCCGGCGCTGATGTACTTCTTCTTCATCCACGCCTACAGCTCCGACAAGCTGGCCGGCGGCCTGCCGGTGAAGACGTACTTCATGGTCTCGATGGCCACCTTCGGCGCGGTCGGCGCGGTCCTCACCGGCAGCGCGCAGCGGATCTCGCTGGAGCGCAAGAGCGGCTGGGTGCGCCAGTTGCGGCTGACCGCGCTGCCGGGCCGGGCGTACACCTTCGGCAAGATCGGCGCGAGCGCGGTGACCACACTGCCGGCGATCCTGGTGGTCTTCGCGGTCGGCGCGAGCCAGGGCGTCGAGCTCGGCGCGGTGCAGTGGATCGGGCTGGCGGCCGCGCTGTGGCTGGGTAGCTTCGTCTTCGCCGCGCTCGGGGTGGCGCTCGGCTACGCGGCGGCGCCGGACTCGGTGCAGACCATCGTGATGATCACGTACATGCTGATGTCGCTGTTCGGCGGCACCTGGTTCCCGGTGAGCGGCTCGCTGGAGACGTACGCCCGGTTCAACCCGGTGTACCTGTACAACAAGCTGGCCGGCTTCACCCAGCCCGGGCACTCCCTGGACACCGTCGCGGTCGCCGGGCTGGCCGTCTTCCTCGCGGTGTTCGTGGCCGCTGCCGCGGCCCTGTACCGCCGTGACACCCGCCAGGCATGATGATCGACATGAGTGACGCGCGCCGGACCCACCGCACCGACGAGCGGCCGGAGGCGGGTGTGGCGCGGGTGTCGTTCATGAACGTCCCCGGAGCCCCGGCGGAGACCCGGCGGCAGCTGCTGGTCAAGGTCGCCTGGATGCTGCTGTGGATGTTCTACCTGGTCTACCCGGCGGGCAACCTGCTGAACAGGAACCACAGCCCGGCGGCCCAGGTGCTCGGCTGGTGCTGCCTGGGCGCGTTCGTGGCGGCGTACATCCTGCTGGTGATCTTCCGTTCGCAGGCGGGGATGCGGCCGCGGGCCTGCCAGGTGATCGTCGGGACGATGGTCGCGCTCGCGGCCACCGCCCCCTTCATCCTCGGCGAAGCCTTCCTGACCCTCTTCATCTACGCCTCGGTGTGCGTCGCGATCATCACACCGGCGAACTACGCGCTGGCCGCCCTCGGCGGCATGGCCGGGCTCGCCGCCGTGGTCGGCCTGCTGATCCACGCCAGTGCGGACAACATCACCACCTTCGCCCTCACCGCCTTCCTCTCCGGCGTCGCGATGACCGGCCTGCAGCGGCTGGTCGCCACCATGAAGGAGCTGCGCGAGGCCCGCGCGGCCGTCGCCCACCTGGCCGCCTCCGAGGAACGGCTGCGGCTCGCCCGCGACCTGCACGACCTGCTCGGGCACTCGCTCTCGCTGATCACCCTGAAGAGCGAGCTGGCCGGGCGGTTCATGGACGCCGGCAAGGACGAGGCGGCGCGGGCTCAGGTCGCCGACATCGAACAGGTCGCCCGCCAGTCGCTGATCGACGTCCGGGAGGCCGTCACCGGCTTCCGCCGTCCGACCCTGCCGGTCGAGCTCGCCGCCGCCCGGACCGCCCTGGCCGCCGCGCAGGTGCGGCTGGAGGCCGCTCCGGAGTTGGTGGACGCCTGGCCGTCGCTGGCCAACGAGGAGGCCGGCGCGCTGGCGTGGGCGCTGCGCGAGGCCGTCACCAACATCGTCCGGCACGGCGAGGGCGCCACCGTCTGCACGGTGACGGCGGACGAGAGCTGGGAGACGAGGGGCGAGCGGTACGCCGTCCTGGAGATCACCGACGACGGGCGGGGGCCGGGCAAGTCCCAGCCGGGCAACGGGCTGTCCGGGCTGGAGGAGCGGCTGGCGCTGGTCGGCGGGCGGCTGGAGACCGGGCCGGGGGAGCGCGGGAAGGGCTTCAGGATGCGGGCCTCGGTGCCGCTGCGGACGGTGCCGGCGGCGGCCCCGGAGTCCTCGAAGGTGGGCTAGGGATCCTCAAGGGCGCCGCTGGGACGAGCGCGGCCCCTACCGGGACTCCGGTACGAGTGACCGCACCCACGCGGGCCTCGTTCCGGCCGGTGCGGGTGCGTGCACTCAGGCGACCGCCGTGGGGAGTCGGCCCCGCCGGCCTCCCTCCCCGCACTCCCACTGTTCGCCGAGACGGCGGTACCACCACGCGTCCGAATAGCGGCGGTCGGCGAAGGGATCGGGCAGGGTGCGACGGAGGTAGGCCGCGTCCAGGGGGCGGATGAGTCGGGAGAGTTCGGCCCGCGGCCCCGGTGGAAGAGCGGACAGCACCTCGTCCAGGACGTCGCGGGCGTGCCGGACGTCGTCGAACGAGCAGCCACGGCAGCCGCACGCGGACGGGCTCGGGTAGCGCGGGCGGGTGCCCGGCGGGTCGAGGAACAGGCGGTACCGCCACAGGGCGATCGCCGTGGCGCCGGGGAACGCGTAGTACGAGGTGGTCAGTCGCTCGTACCGGTGGACGGCGAGGCTGGTCGAGGTCGAGAGCCCGCGAATCCGGACCGGCGCAGCGGTGTCCCAGCGGCGGGCGCGATCGACGTGGGCGCGCAAGGCGCCGGGCCGCTTACGCGGCATCGGCCTTTCGGTAGGTCGTCATGCCCGCCATCATGCCAGTCCCACCCGGTCCAGGTCCCGGTGATAGCGCAGGGCGGGGCGCTCGCCGAGGAGGAAGTCCCCGGTGACCGCGAACCCGTTGCGGGTGAGGACGGCCTGGGAGGCGGGGTTGTCGAGGGTGGTGGCGGCGGTCAGGGACCGAAGGCCGTAGGCGGTGGCGGCGAGGCGGCAGAGCTCGGCGACGGCGGCGGTGGCGAGGCCCCGACCGGCGGCGGATTCGGCGATGCGGTAGCCGAGTTCGGCGCCGCCGTCGACGAGGTCGACCAGGTTGATCCGGCCGACCAGGGCGCCGTCGGCGTCCAGGATGACGTGGAACCGGCAGGTTCCGGCCGCCTGTTCGGCGAGGAGGGCGGCGTGGCGGGCCGGGAACTCGGCGAAGTAGGCGTCACCCCGGTCGGGGACGGTACGGGCGAACCAGGCCCGGTTGGCGCGTTCGAAGGCGAGCAGGGCGTCGGCGTGGTCGGGGCGGAGGGGCTCCAGGGTCGGCATCCGGCCAGTCTGCTGCGCAGGGCCTCGGTGAACCACCCGAATACCTTCCGCAGGCTCGCCCGCACCGGCCGGCCGTCCACGGGCGCCGCGGTACGGTCTCCCCCCCCCCCGCCGGAGACTCAAGCCCGTTTCCTGACAGGCCCTCTAAGGTCATGGCCATGGGTACCACAGAGAACAGCCCCTCGATCCGCGTGCTGCTCGCCGAGGACCAGGGCATGGTCCGCGAGGCGCTGGCGGCGTTGCTCGGGCTGGAGGGGGACATCGACGTCGTCGCGCAGGTGGGCCGCGGGGACGAGGTGGTGGCGGCGGTGCTGGGGAACGACGTGCAGGTCGCCGTGCTGGACATCGAGATGCCGGGCATGACGGGCATCGAGGCGGCCGCCGAGCTGCGCCGCCGAGCGCCCCGGACGAAGGTGGTCATCGCGACGACCTTCGGCCGCCCCGGCTATCTGCGCCGGGCGATGGAGTCCGGTGCGGACGCCTTCCTGGTGAAGGACGCGCCCGCCTCGGAGCTCGCCGAGGCGATCCGCCGGGTGCTGCGCGGTGAGCGGGTGATCGACCCGGTGCTGGCGGCGGCCGCGCTGGCCGAGGGTGCCAACCCGCTGACCCCGCGCGAGCGGGACGTCCTGGGCGCGGCCGCCGACGGGGCGGTGAACGCGGACATCGCCAAGCGGCTGCACCTGTCGGAGGGGACGGTCCGCAACTACCTCTCGATGGCGATCCAGAAGACCGAGGCCCGCAACCGCACCGAGGCGGTCCGGATCGCCCGCGAGAAGGGCTGGCTGTAAGCCGTTAGTTGAGCCGGTGCCGGGCCGCCCGGGCCTCCTGGCGGACCTTGGCGGCGCCGTCCGGGTCGAAGGCGTCCAGGATCTGCGCGTAGGCGTCCATCTCCGCCGATCCGCCGAGGAAGTCCCCCATCCGCACCAGGAGTTCGGCCCGCTCCAGGCGCAGCTGGGCGGGGTGCCGGGGGAGCAGCAGGGCGAGCTCGGCGGCCCACAGCTGGGTGCGGGCGTGCTCGGGGCGGTCGGCGGCCCAGACCCGGATGTTGCCGAGCACCCGCAGCACGATGTCCAGCGGCTGGGCCGGGGTGAGCAGGTCGGGGGTGAAGTCGTGCCCGGCGGCGGCGACCAACTGCTCGACGTCGGCGGGGTCGAGCAGCCGGCCGCCGTGGAAGGGGTCGGCGAGCACGTACTCCTCGCCGCCGGCCGGGCCGCCGACCGCGACGATGAAGTGGCCGGGCAGCGCGATGCCGTGGACGGTGAGTCCGGCCCGCCGCCCGACCGCCATCCACACCAGCGAGAGCATGATCGGCAGCCCGCGCCGCCGCCGCAGCACGTCCGGCAGCAGCGAGGACTCCAGCCGCCGGTAGTCGGACTGCCGCCCGTGGAACCGCTCCCGCCCGCCGAGGACGGCGGCGAGCAGGGCGGCGGTCTCCTCCGGCCCGGACGGCGAGCGTTCGGCCACGGCGAGCCGTACCGCCGCCGCGTGCCGGTCCAGCGCGGCCTCGCAGGCGGCGAGCAGGGCGTCCACGCCGGGCGGCTCGCCCGGGTCGCCCGGGTCGAGGACCGGGCCGTGTTCGGCGGCGGCGAGTACGCAGAGCAGCACCGGGTCGGGCTGATCGGCGCGGGCGGCGGTCCGGAAGCGGTCTCTGCTCTGCTCGGTCACGGTGACGACGACGGCCTTCGTACGACGGACGGACAAGCGGACAAACAAGGGCGTAACGGTCGGGCGGCTACCCCTGGGGCACGGGTGCGTAGTGGTAAGTGTGACTGGTCGTGAAGCCGAGTCCGTCATAGAGCGCGATCGCCCCGTCGTTGCCGGCCTCGACCTGCAGGTACGCGCCGCTCGCGCCCTCCTCGGCCGCCCGGGCGGCGAGCACCGCCATGACCGTCGTCGCCAGCCCCGCCCGCCGGGCGTACGGCTGGACCTCGATCGCGCCGAAGCAGGCCCAGGGCCCGTCGATGACACAGCGCCCGATCGCCAGCGGTGGCTGCCCGGGGGCTCCCGGCACGGTGGCGAACCAGACCGACGGGCCACCGTGCAGCACCCACCGGGCCGCCTCCCGCACCGCCGGGTCCTCGCTCAGCCGCCCGTACAGCGACATCCACTCCGCGTCCGCCGTCCGTGAGAGCCGCACCCTGTCGTGCCCGGAGCCGGCCCGCGCCACCCCGGCCAGCGGCGCCGTGCGCACCAGGGTCGGTGAGCGCAGCGGGCCCAGCAGCGCCCGCAGTTCGTCCGCCGCCCCGGGCGTGACCACCTCGACCAGGGCGGGCAGGCCGCGCGCCGCGTACCAGTCCCGGACGGCGGCCAGCGCCCGCGGCAGCGGCAGCCCCGGGTCCCCGAGTGCCTGGACGGAGTTGGCCCGCTGGGTGAACCCGGCGGCGGCCCGCAGCGTCCACTCGCCGAGCGCCTCCTGCTCGACCCCGGGCCAGCCGCGCCCGGCGATCCGCTGCAGCTCGACGGGCGTGGCGTCCGGACGTGCCGCGCGCCGGGCCGGGAACAGCGGGACGGTCTTGCCCGCGACCAGCAGTTTCTCCGGGAAGGAGACCGGCTCCCCCGAGCGCGGTACGATCACGAGTCCTTGATCGTCCCAGGATGTGAGCACGCCGATCACATCGCGGAACACCGGGCGGCCGTCCACGAACTCCGACACGCGACGCGCGGACACGCGTCGCCCCACGTCAGAGCGATCTATCCGGACTTCCGGACGGCTCTCCAGCGGGTCCCGAGTCATGATCCGGCCACCTCCTGTGCATTTGCGGTCTCAGACCCGCGATACTAGGGGCGGGCATCGACGACGCCGCGCTCACCGCGCACGCGAGCAGAACAGAACGGGCCGCCAGGGCCCTTCCGAGGAGGAACGACAGCGTGACCTACGTCATCGCGCAGCCTTGTGTCGACGTGAAGGACAAGGCGTGCATCGAAGAGTGCCCGGTTGACTGCATCTACGAGGGCAGCCGTTCCCTCTACATCCACCCGGATGAGTGTGTCGACTGTGGCGCTTGTGAGCCGGTCTGCCCGGTCGAGGCGATCTTCTACGAGGACGACACTCCGGAGGAGTGGAAGGACTACTACAAGGCGAACGTCGAGTTCTTCGACGACCTGGGCTCGCCCGGTGGCGCCTCGAAGCTCGGCCTGATCGAGCGGGACCACCCGTTCATCGCCGCTCTGCCGCCGCAGAACGCCGACCACTGACGATCGGTGGCTACTGAGCTGTGAACACGAACAGCACGCGCGCGCCGTTCCCGGGCCACCCGGGGGCGGCGCGCCGCGTTTCGGACAGGCTCCCGGTGTTCCCCTGGGACAAGCTGGAGCCCTACAAGGCCACCGCGCTCGCCCACCCCGGCGGTCTCTGCGACTTCTCGGTCGGCACCCCCGTCGACCCGGTCCCCGAGGTGATCCAGAAGGCGCTGGCCGCCCACACCGACACGCCCGGCTACCCGACCGTCTGGGGGCCGCTGGAGCTGCGCGAGGCGATCGCCGGCTGGCTGCACCGCCGCTGCGGCGCGCGGATCGGCCCGCAGGCCGTCCTGCCGACCGTCGGCTCCAAGGAGCTGGTGGCCTGGCTGCCGACCCAGCTCGGCCTCGGCCCGGGCGACCAGGTCGCCTACCCGCGGCTGGCCTACCCGACCTACGAGGTGGGCGCCCGGCTGTGCGGCGCCGAGCCGGTCGCGTACGACTCGGTGGACGAGCTGGACGGCTCCCGGGTGCGCCTGCTCTGGGTGAACTCGCCGTCCAACCCGACCGGCCGGGTGCTCGGGAAGGACGAGCTGCGCCGCGCCGTCGAGTGGGCCCGGGAGCACCGGGTGCTGCTGGTCAGCGACGAGTGCTACCTGGAGCTGGGCTGGGAGGCCGACCCGGTCTCCGTCCTGCACCCGGACGTCTGCGGGGACCCCGGCGACGGAACGCAGCACGAGGGCCTGCTGGCCGTCCACTCGCTCTCCAAGCGCTCCAACCTGGCCGGCTACCGCGCCTCCTTCGTGGCGGGCGACCCGGTGGTGGTCAAGGAGCTGCTGGAGGTGCGCAAGCACGGCGGCATGATCGTGCCGGCGCCGGTCCAGGCGGCGACGGTCGCGGCCCTGGCGGACGACGCGCACGTGGCCGAGCAGCGGGAGCGGTACGCGGCCCGGCGCTCGGCGCTGCGGGCGGCGCTGGAGGCGTACGGCTTCCGGGTCGAGCACTCCGAGGCGAGCCTCTACCTGTGGGCGACCCAGGACCGCCCGTGCTGGGAGACCGTGGCCGAACTGGCCCGGCTGGGCATCCTGGTGGCGCCCGGCGACTTCTACGGGCCGGCCGGCGAACGCTTCGTCCGGGTCGCCTTCACCGCGACCGACGAGCGGGTCGCCGCGGCCGTCGAGCGGCTGAACGCGGCGCGCTGACGACACGCCGGAGGGGCCGGTGTTCCGAGTGGAACACCGGCCCCTCCGCCGTGGGGGTCGGAGCGTGTCCTGCGGATCTCCGCCGGGTCCGACAAGACCCGCACGACACGCCCCGGCGCGTCGGGACTACAGCGGCAGGCCGCTGATGCCGCCGCCGTTCGCGCCGCCCAGCAGGCCGCCGACCGGGCCGAGCGCGCCGGTCAGGCCGGAGAGCGGGTTGTTCGGGCCGAGGTCGGCGCCGCCGAGGCGGTTCGCCGAGCCGTGCTCCGCGAGGCCCAGGACGTCGGTGCCGGGCAGGTCGCCGGGCAGGGCGTGCTCGACCGAGCCGACCGGCAGCGCGCGCTCCACCGAGCCGACCGGCAGCGCGTCGGTGACGGCGTTGGTGCCGGGGACGGCGCCGGAGAGCTTGTCGGCGCCGGGCAGCGCCTGGGCGACGGCGCCCGCCTGGCCGAGCCCGCCGACCGGGCCGGCGCCGGCGTTGGCGCTGCGGGTGCCCACACCCATGCCCTTGCCGGTGACGGCCTCGCCGAGCTTGCCGGTCAGCCCCGAGGCGACCTTCGGGGTGACGGAGGAGAGCTGGCCGGTGGTGGCGGCGGTCTGGTCGACCGGGGCGGTCAGCGAGCCGGCCTTCTCGTTCGCCGCGGGGAACTGGTGGGCGACGATGTCGCCGGCGGTGTCGGCGGAGGCCGGCACACCCGCGGCGACGGTGGCCGCGCCGGTGGTGCCGGCGGCGTGGCCGAGCTGGTGGGTGGTGTGCTGCAGGGTGGAACCGGTGTCGGTGTTGGTCAGCTGGCCCAGCGGCGCCGCGAGGTCGCTCTTGGGAAGCAGGGCGTCCCCGCCCAGGGCGGACGCGGAGCCGGCCGCGACCAGCGGGGTCGCTCCGGCGGCCACGACGAGCGCGGCCTGGGCGATCCGGCGCGTGAGGGGGTGAGACATGGGGCTCCTCGAAGGGGTCTGGGTCCGTCCCGTCCACCGGGTGGACGACCGGGCCTGGACGGGACCGGGCGGACGAGGTTGTTACCGCTTGAGAAGCCAGAAGGTTTCGGCCGGTGCAAGGAAAGTTCCCGACCGACCATCGGATCGTATGACCACGGCGGCGGGGTTCACCGGGCCCCGCCGCGCACCGTCGAATCGGCCCCGGCCATGGGAAGTGACGGTTCTCCACCCGGGTTCGCCGGAACGGGCGGTCAGTCCACCGGAGTTGACGGGAATCACCCGTTCGGCGGCAACCCGTACATCAGTGCGTCAGCTCTTGTCGTACGGGGCCAGGGTGACCTGAACGAGCTTGGTCGACGTCCCCGAGGTCTGGGTCTGCCAGCCGTCCTCGGACTTGGTCTTGCGCCAGATCTTCCCGTCGTAGGCCACCGTGGCGATGCCCAGCTGCTGGGCCTGCGCGATCGCCCAGTGGGCCACCTCCCAGCCGCTGGCCCGCTCCGCGCTCGCCCCGGCGTCGGCCCCGGCGTCGGCCGAGGAGGTCAGCGCGGCGGCGGCCGGGTCCGGGGTCAGCGAGACCGCGTTCTCGGCACCCTTGATCGTCGAGGTGTAGCCGGTGGCCGGGGTCACGGTCCGGCCGAACTCCCGGCGCACCCGGTCGGACAGCACCTGGGCACGGTCCGGCTGCGCGGCCGGGGTCGCCGTGGCGCCCGCGGTCGGCGACGGCGAGTCGGCCGGGTCCGGCTTGGCGTAGTCGTGCACCACGCAGCTGAAGGAGCCCGGCTCACGCCCGGCCAGCGCCGAGGTCAGCAGGGTCGCCTTGGTCTCGTGCTTGGCGTACGCCTGCGGGTAGCCGCTCTTCTGCACCGCCTGGGCCGCGTCGGTCAGCGGCATCCGGGTGTAGCCGTTGACCTTGACCAGACCGTCCAGGAACTTGTTGGTCGCGTACACCGGGTCAGCGATCTGCGCCGGGGTGCCCCAGCCCATCGAGGGCCGCTGCTGGAACAGACCGATCGAGTCCCGGTCACCGCCCGCGAGGTTGCGCAGCTTGGACTCCTGCATGGCGGTCGCCAGCGAGATCGCGGTCGCCCGGTCCGGCAGCCCGCGTGAACGCGCCACCGCGGCGATCGTCGCGGCGTTGGCGGCCTGCGGCAGCTCCAGCGTGCCGCTGCCGGCCGCGGTCTTCACCGAGCACTCCTCCGAGACGCCCGGCCGGAACCCGAACCACCAGATCCCGACCACCGCCAGGCCCGCGACCATCGCCAGGCCGAGCAGCCCGACCAGCACGAGCAACAGCGCGCGCACCGGGCCGCGGCGGCGGGGCGCCGCTTCGTCGCCCAGCTCCTCGCCCAGCTCCTCGCTGTTCCTTTTCCTGGCCACCGTCGCCCCTCTCGCGCCCGCCATCTTGATCCGACACCGTACCCACTCGGACGGATGTGCGGCGTACTCCGGTTGCCGATCCGGGCACCTTCCGTGTCACAGAACGCCCACACGAGCCGCACATCCGCGCGGATAGGCTGGCGCCATGAGCAGCCCGAACCCGACGCCCCTGGACCTCACTCTCGACGGCGGCGCGCTGACCGCCCGACTCGTCGACTTCCCCTCGGTGAGCGGCGACGAGCAGGCGCTCGCCGACGCCGTGGAGACCGCCCTGCGCGGCTACCCGCACCTCATCGTGGACCGCTACGGCAACAACGTGGTCGCCCGCACCGACCTCGGCCGCGGTGAGCGCGTCGTGCTGGCCGGCCACCTGGACACCGTGCCGATCGCCGACAACCTGCCCTCGTACGTCGAGGGGGACCTGCTCTACGGCTGCGGCACCTCGGACATGAAGTCCGGTGTGGCCGTCGCGCTGCGCCTGGCCGCCACCCTGACGGAGCCCAACCGCGACCTCACCTACGTGTTCTACGACTGCGAGGAGGTGGAGGCCCACCGCAACGGCCTCGGCCACCTCGCCAAGGACCGTCCGGAGTGGCTGGCCGCCGACTTCGCGGTGCTGATGGAGCCCAGCGGCGCCGTGGTCGAGGGCGGCTGCCAGGGCACCCTGCGGGCGCAGATCCGGCTCACCGGTGTGCGCGCCCACGCGGCCCGCAGCTGGCTCGGCGACAACGCCATCCACCATGCCGCCGAGGTGCTCACCCGGCTCGCCGACTACCGGCCGCGCCGGGTGGAGATCGACGGCCTGGAGTACCGCGAGGGCCTCAACGCGGTGCGGATCGACGGCGGCGTGGCCGGCAACGTGATCCCGGACGAGTGCGTGATCACGATCAACTTCCGCTACGCGCCGGACCGCAGCGAGGCCGAGGCGGAGAAGCACGTGCGCGAGGTCTTCGACGGTTTCGAGCTGACCGTGACCGACTTCGCCGCGGGCGCCCTGCCCGGCCTCTCCCAGCCGGCCGCGCAGGCCTTCCTGGCGGCCACCGGCGGCCAGGCCCGGGCCAAGTTCGGCTGGACCGACGTCGCCCGGTTCAGCGCGCTCGGCGTCCCGGCGGTCAACTACGGCCCCGGCGACCCGAACTTCGCGCACAAGCGGGACGAGCACTGCTCGCTGACCGCCATCGCCGAGACCGAGGCCCGGCTGCGCGCCTGGCTGACCGACTGATCCGGGCCGGTTCGGGGTTCGACGGCTGATCCGACCGGCGGCTGACCGCCATCTTCCGGTTGCCCGACCGACCTTCCCCCGTTGCCTGAAAACGGGGGAAGGTCGGCGTAGGGTTTCGTCATGACAGGCACAGGAGACGACAAGCACTACGGACACGGCCCCGAGCAGGTCGGCGTGCCGCGGAAGAAGAAGGCCTGGCCCGAGAAGCAGAAGGGCCCGGTACTGGTGCGCCGGGACCAGGTCGGTACGAGCACCACGGACCAGCGCCTGCTGGACACCACCGGTCCCACCGACTGGCTGCACACCGACCCCTGGCGGGTGCTGCGGATCACCTCCGAGTTCGTCGAGGGCTTCGGCGCCCTCGCCGAACTCCCGCCCGCGATCAGTGTCTTCGGCTCCGCCCGGACCTCGGTCGACTCGCCCGAGTACGAGGCCGGGGTGGCCATCGGCCGGGCCCTGGCCGAGGCCGGCTACGCGGTGATCACCGGCGGCGGCCCGGGTGCCATGGAGGCCGCCAACCGCGGCGCCACGGAGGCCGGCGGGCTGAGCGTCGGGCTCGGCATCGAGCTGCCCTTCGAGCAGGGCCTCAACGAGTTCGTCGACCTCGGGCTGAACTTCCGTTACTTCTTCGTCCGCAAGACGATGTTCGTGAAGTACGCCCAGGGCTTCGTGGTCCTGCCCGGCGGGCTCGGCACGCTGGACGAGCTGTTCGAGGCGCTCACCCTGGTGCAGACGAAGAAGGTCACCCGCTTCCCGGTGATCCTCTACGGCAGCGCCTACTGGGGCGGCCTCTACGAGTGGCTGAAGAACACCCTGGTCGAGCAGGGCAAGGCGGCCCCGCACGACCTGGAGCTGTTCCACATCACCGACGAGATCGACGAGGTCATGAAGATCCTCGCCGACGCCCGCCGGCCCGCCGACGAGATCTAGCGCGAGCGAGCGTCGGCACCGGGTCCCGAGCGCTCCGGAGGCGAGCCGAGCGCCGTCGAGGGGCCCTAGGCCAGCCCCCGGCGGGCGACCGCCGGGGGGCGGACGCCCCGGATCGAGGCGACCATGTCCAGCACCTGGCGGGTCTCCGCGACCTGGTGCACCCGGTACACCTGCGCGCCCAGCCAGGCCGAGACCGCCGTGGTGGCCAGGGTGCCGAGCAGCCGCTCGTTTACCGGCTTGTCCAGGGTCTCGCCGACGAAGTCCTTGTTGGAGAGCGAGACCAGCACCGGGAAGCCGGTCGCGGTCATCTCCGGCAGCCGTCGGGTGGCCTCCAGCGAGTGCCGGGTGTTCTTGCCGAAGTCGTGCCCCGGGTCGATGATCACCGCGTCCCGGCGGACGCCCAGCCCCACCGCCCGCTCGGCCAGCCCGACGGTCACCCGCAGGATGTCCGCCATCACGTCCTCGTACCCGACCCGGTGCGGCCGGGTGCGCGGCTCGGCGCCGCCCGCGTGGGTGCAGACCAGCCCGACGTCGTACCGGGCGGCCACCTCGGCGAGCTCCGGGTCCACCCCGCCCCAGGCGTCGTTCAGCAGGTCCGCGCCCACCTCGCAGACCGCCTCGCCGACCTCGTGCCGCCAGGTGTCCACGCTGATCACCGCGTCGGGGTGGCGCTTGCGCAGCTCGGCCACGAAGGGGACGGTGCGCCGCAGCTCCTCCTCGACCGTGACCTCGTCGCCGGGACCGGCCTTCACCCCGCCGATGTCCAGGATCGCCGCGCCCTCGGCCATCGCGCGGTCGGCGGCGGCGAACGCGGCCTCGTCGGCGAAGGTCGCGCCCTTGTCGAAGAACGAGTCCGGCGTCCGGTTCACGATCGCCATGATCACCAGCTCGTCGTCACCGAATTCGCGCGGTCCCAGGCGCAGTGCCACCGATGTCTCCTCCACAGCTCCTGCGGGTGCGATGATGGCCCCCGGCCTCACTAGGGACCATGCTGTCATGATCAGTCTGGTTCCCTGGCACTTGATCGAGGACCGGCCGGGAGTTCGGGAGGACAGCTCGTGTTCTGGGTGATCGTGGTCGCCATGGCCGTGGTGGTCGGCGGCGCCGCGTTGGTGGCGCTGGGCGGGGGCGGCTCGATGCCGGAGGCGGTGCCGGACCGCATCGCCGCGCGGCTGCCGCAGGACCGACCGCTGAGCAAGACGGACGTGGACGACCTGCGCCTGCCGATGGCCCTGCGCGGCTACCGGATGGACGAGGTGGACGACGTCCTGGACCGCCTCGGCGCCGAACTCGCCTACCGCGACTCGCGGATCGCCGAGCTGGAGGCCGCCGCCCACCTGCGCGGTGCGGTCGAGGCCACCGCCGCCCCGGACCCGGACGCCGAACCGCTGCCCGGCCTGGAGGAGTTCGCCAAGGTGGTCCAGCCCGCCGCGGCGCCCGCCGAGGCCCCCGAGGACGCGAAGCCGGGGACGGAGCAGTGACCGACGTCGCGGAGGGCGCGGTGCTCGGCGCGGACGGCCGGCGCCGCTGCGGCTGGGGCGACTCGACCGACGACTACCGCGTCTACCACGACACCGAGTGGGGCCGCCCGGTGCACGGCGACGACGCCCTGTTCGAACGGGTCTGCCTGGAGGCCTTCCAGTCCGGCCTGTCCTGGCTGACCATCCTGCGTCGCCGCGAGGGCTTCCGGGCCGCGTTCGCCGGCTTCGAGATCGCCGAGGTCGCCGAGTTCGGCGAGGCGGACAAGGAGCGGCTGCTCGCCGACGCGGGCATCATCCGCAACCGGGCCAAGATCGAGGCGACGATCGCCAACGCCAAGGTCGCCCGCGACCTGGACGGCGGCCTGGACGCGCTGATCTGGCGGTTCGCCGCCGACCCGGCCCGGCCGGCCCCCCGCACGCTGGCGGAGGTGCCGGCCGTCACGCCCGAGTCGACGGCGCTGGCGAAGGCGTTGAAGAAGGCCGGCTTCCGCTTCGTCGGCCCGACCACCGCCTACGCCCTGATGCAGGCCTGCGGTCTGGTCGACGACCACCTGGCGGACTGCCACGTCCGCACCGGCGGGAAGCGGAAGCGCTGAGCCTCAGCGGCCGACGTACTTCGGCTTCTCCTTGGCGATGAAGGCGCGCACCGCGATCCGGTGGTCCTCGCTCTCGCCGGCCAGGGTCTGCAGCTCGTCCTCCTTGTCGAGTAGTTCGTCCAGCGAGTGCGAAGCGCCGTACGCCAGCGACGCCTTGATGGCGCCGTAGGCCACGGTCGGCCCCTCGGCCAGCTCGCGGGCGAAGACCCGTGCGGTGGCGGCGAGTTCCTCGGCCGGCACCACCTTGGTGGCCAGGCCCAGCTCCATCGCCTCGGCGGCCTTGACCGTCCGGGGCAGCATCAGCAGCTCGGTGGCCTTGGCATGGCCGACCAGCCGGGGCAGCGTCCAGGAGGCGCCCGAGTCGGCGGTCAGGCCGATCCCGGCGAAGGCGGTGTTGAAGCCGGCCCGGTCGGAGAGGATCCGGAAGTCGCAGGCGAAGGCGAGCGAGGCGCCCGCGCCGGCCGCCACCCCGCCGACCGCGGCCACGGTCGGCTTGCGCATCCCGGCCAGCGCCCGGGTCAGCGGGTTGTAGTGCTCGGCGACGGTCCGCAGCGCGCCCTCGCCGGTCTCCTCGTACCGCTTCAGCATCGCCAGGTGCTCGTTCAGGTCCTGCCCGACGCAGAAGGCCCGCTCGCCCGCCCCGGTCAGCAGCACCGCCCGCACGGCCGGGTCCGCGGCCGCCTCGGTCACGGTGTCGCGCAGGGCGACCTTGGTGGCGACGTCCAGGGCGTTCATCGCCTCCGGGCGGTTGATGGTGATGACGGCCAGGCCGCCGTCCAGCTCGTACAGCACGGAATCGGACATGGGCGAGGGCTCCCTAAACGATCGTCGCGTCGATGGTTGTGCCAGGATGCCGGAGCACACGGCCGGCTGGGGAGTGTGAGGTATCGCACCTTCCGGCGGTGACGGCAAGGCCGCCACGCCGGGGCTTATGACGCCAATTGCGGCGGTTGGAGTCGGTCCGGCCGAGGTTGCACCGAGAGTGATGTTGGTCATCAGGCCGTGGCATGCGGGATAATGGCTTCCGATCAATGCGTTCGATACCGGCGGTGGACGGACTGCCGGTGCGTAGCTGAGCGGTTGCAGGAAGGGGAACGAGCATGGCGGCCATGAAGCCGCGGACGGGTGACGGCCCGCTCGAAGTCACCAAAGAGGGGCGGGGCATCATCATGCGCGTTCCGCTCGAAGGCGGCGGACGCCTCGTGGTGGAGCTCACGCCTGACGAGGCCGACGCCCTCGGCGAGGCCCTGAAGAAGGCCTGCGGCTGACCGCAGCGGGTGCTCGCCATCTCCTGGAGATGTGCTGCCGGGCCCGGGTACGACGTCATGTCGGCCCGGGCCCGCGCGTTCTGCGGGGCCGCTAGCGCTTCACGGCGCAGAGCAGCCCGTCGGAGACCGGCAGCAGCGCGGGCAGCAGCGCGTCGCTCTCCCGTACGTCCCGGACCAGGTCCCGCACCGCGCCGGTCTGTGGGTCCTGCAGCTCCGGCTCGGCCAGCCGGCCCTCCTGGAAGACCCCCTCGAAGCAGACCATCCCGCCCGGCCGCAGCAGCCGCAGAGCCTCCGACAGGTACTCCCGGGACTCGGCCGGATCGCCGTCGCAGAACACCAGGTCGTACTGGCCGTCGGCGAGCCGGGGCAGCACCTCCAGCGCCCGGCCGGGTATGAACCGGGAGCGGTTGGCCGCGAACCCGGCGGCCTGGTAGGCCTCGCGGGCCAGTTGCTGGCGCACCGGCTCGGAGTCCACCGTGGTGAGCACACCGTCCGGCCGCATCCCGCGCAGCAGGTAGACGCCGGACACACCGGTGCCGGTGCCGATCTCGGCCACCGCCTTGGCGTCCAGCGCCGCGGCCAGCAGCCGCAGGCACGCCCCGCCGCTCGGCCCGATGGCCCGTATCCCCGTCCGCGCGGACTGCGCCCGGGCGTAGGTCAGCACCGCGTCCTCGCCCACGTAGGTGTCGGCGAGGGCCGCGCGCGCGGGCCCGAACTCGCTGATGGCTGCCTCTTTCGGAGCCCCGGGCGGCGGCCCGGTGCGGAGGGATGTCGATATTTCCTGCCACAGATTACTGGCCGGGCGGGAACCGCGTACGGCGGCGGGCCGTTGTCACTGAGGACCGGGTGCGGGAGACCTCCCGGGCACTTTTATCCGGGCTTGACGGGTGAGGTGGATATGGTGGTGGCCCTGCTGGGCAGAAGAGCCGACCGAGGAGGTGTGGCCGAGGGCGACGTCCCTGTGCGGCGGCACTCCCGCGGCACCGCGTCGGCCCGTACGCCGAAGCCCGTGATGAACCAGCCTGCGCACTCCGACCTGGACCCCGCCGCCGCCGAGACGCCGGCCGTCGGTACCACCGTGGCCCCCGCCCTCGCGACCTTCGCCGAGGGACCCGACGCGCAGAGCTGGACTCCGCCGACGTGGGAGGAGATCGTCGAGGCGCACAGCGCCCGCGTCTACCGCCTCGCGTACCGGCTGACGGGCAACCAGCACGACGCCGAGGACCTCACCCAGGAGGTCTTCGTCCGGGTGTTCCGTTCGCTGTCGACCTACACCCCCGGCACGTTCGAGGGCTGGCTGCACCGGATCACCACCAACCTGTTCCTGGACATGGTCCGCCGCCGCCAGCGCATCCGCTTCGACGCGCTCGGCGAGGACGCGGCCGAGCGGCTCGCCTCCCGCGAGCCCAGCCCGGCCCAGCACTTCAGCGACACCCACTTCGACGCCGACGTGCAGCACGCCCTGGACACCCTCGCCCCGGAGTTCCGCGCCGCCGTGGTGCTCTGTGACATCGAGGGCCTGTCCTACGAGGAGATCGCCGCCACGCTGGGCGTCAAGCTCGGTACCGTCCGCAGCCGCATCCACCGCGGCCGCTCGCACCTGCGCGCCGCGCTCAAGCACCGCGCCCCCGGCCAGATCCCCGGCCGTGAGCGCCGCGGCGGCTCGGAGGAGCCGGTGCCGGTGGGCGCCGTCGCCGCCGCCGAGGCCGCGGCTGCGCCGGGTGGGCGCGGACGGAGGCGATCGTGAGCGAAACCAGCCGGTCCGGTCCGGAACGGTCGGAGGCGTCCGACCGGCCCCAGACCTGGCGGAGCTGGGCGCTGGGCCGCCGGGGCAGTGACGACCCCGGTGAGCCGCTGCTGCCCGCAGTCCCACTGCCGGGCGACACGGCGCTGCGCGCGGTGCCGGTACGCCCCGTGGAGCCCGCTGCCGAGGAACACCACCTGGGCGACCGCCTGTCCGCCTTCCTGGACGGTGAACTCGGGCACGACTCGCGCGAGCGGGTCCAGGCCCATCTGGCCACCTGTCCGCAGTGCAAGGCCGAGGCCGACGAGGGCCGCGCCGTCAAGCACCTGCTGACCCGCACCGACACCCCCGGCCCGTCCACCTCGCTGATGGCCCGGCTGATGGCCGTCGGCAACCTGCCGGAGGACGCCCCGGCGGACGGCGGCTGGCCGGGTGACCGCGGCCGCCGCGACGACGACGACCTGCCCGGCGGCGGGGTCGCCGCCACCGGCACGCTCGGCGGCAGTCGGCTCACCGGCGGCTCCTTCGGCCGCGGCGCCGGCGCCTCCTTCGGCGCGGGCGCGCTCGGCGCCGACACCCCGGTGCCCGGGGTCGACCCGCGTGCCTTCGGTCGCGGCTCGGTGCTGCGGCCCCTGATGGGCCGGCGCACCGGCCATCCGGAGTCCGCCGCCCGTCCCGACCGCACCGCCGTCCGGCCGCAGCCGGCCGCGGCCGCCGTCCGCCCCGCCGCGCGCGGGCGCCGCCTGGTGTTCGCCGCCGCGGGCGCCTTCTCCGTCGCCGCGGTGACGCTCGGCGGCGTCGGCGGGCTCGCCCAGGGCGAGGACCAGCACGGCACCACGGTCAGCCCGATCGGCGGCGGCACCACCGGGCGCGGCGGCCTGGTCCCGATGACCGCGCAGATCCAGGTGGACTTCCCGGGCCGCCCGGTCGCCGCCACCCGCGAGGCGAGCCCGTCCTCCTCGCCGGAGCGCTACCCGGGCACCATCGCGGCCCTTCGCCAGCAGGTCCGCTAGCGAACACCCCGCCTTCGGGCCCGGCCACCGGCTGGTCTTTACCACGGCTTCATCGCAGCGTGGACCAGAGACCCGCCGGTGGCCATTACTCTGGAGGAACCGTCATCCGGCGAGCTAGGGAGCAAAGGTGTTCAGCGACGTAGGCGGGCTGGAGATCCTGACCCTGATCGTGATGGCGATCATCATCTTCGGCCCCGACAAGCTCCCGAAGCTGATCCAGGACACCATGGGCTTCATCCGCAAGGTCCGCTCCTTCGCCGACAACGCGAAGGAGGACATCCGTAGCGAGCTGGGTCCCGAGTTCAAGGACTTCGAGTTCGAGGACCTCAACCCCAAGACCTTCGTCCGCAAGCAGCTCATGGGCGGCGAGGAGGACCCGCTGGGCCTCAAGGACATGAAGGACTCGCTCGACATCCGCTCCGTCCTGGACGACAAGCCCGCGGCGCCGGTGAACGGCCGGGCGGGCAACGTGAGTTTCGACAAGGCCGCCCCGGCGGCCGCCTCCACCGGCGCCCCGCTGAAGCCCGGCGAGCGTCCCCCGTTCGACCCCGACGCGACGTAGGGCCTGTCCGACAGGTGCTCGGCGGGTCCTCGGCGGGTCCGACGAAACCCGCCGACAGGCCCTGCGGCCCCGGCCGGAACTCGACGCCACCGCTCCGCCCGGCCGCCCGGCTGAGCGGGGCAGCGGCATCCACGCCGCTATTGTGCTGATTGTTCCCGCTGGGCCGTCCGTCACATCCGCGCTCGCGCGGACCAGGAACGGCTCCGGGAACGCCGAGGTGCGCCACCATGGGAGCGCGCCACGGCAGGCATACGTGCGTTTTGAGGAGGCCCGGGGATGGACGCGACGAGTCAGGTGGGAGGGGCGACGGCCACGGCCGGCGGCCCGGTGGTCGGCGGGCAGGCCGGCCCGGCGGACCCGCTGGTGCCCTACCTGTCCGCCGACTTCCCCTGGTACGGCCTGGACGAGGGCTGGACCGGCCGCCGCTTCCTGATGCAGGCCGGCGCCGGCGCCGGCGCCGGCCGCGCCGGGGCGGCGGCCGGCAGCGTCGACTACGGCACCCTCGGCCACGGCGACGAGCCGGCCAGGCAGTACGAGCCGCGCGACATGCGCAAGTTCGCCGGCGTGGTCACCGTGGCCCGCCGGGACAGCCGCCGCAGCGCCGACAACACCGGCACCCTGGAGGCGACCTCCGCCTCCTCCGCCGCCTGGCTGGCCGGCTCCGGCCTGCTCGCGGCGACCTGGCCCGGCCAGCTGGACCGGACGCTGCGCCGGGACTGGCTGGACCAGCAGAGCGCCCTGGCCTGGGACCTTGCCGACGACCTGGCCGGCCCCGGCTGGTCCGCCCTCAGCCTGCCGGTCAACGGCTCGCCACAGCCCTTCCGCTACCGCGAGTCGGAGTACGGCTGGGTGCTCGCGGGCGAGGCCCCCGGCATCCTGCTCGGCGCCTTCGGCCGGGGCGTCAGCGCCTACGGCGTCGGCTTCGCCACCGTCCCCGACCTGAGCGCCTACGCCCGCCCGTAGGGCCCGCGAGGGGCGGGTCGGGCGTCTCGCCGCCCGAGGGCATGCGAACGGGCCGGGTGCGAGTGCACCCGGCCCGTTCTGTCCGCCGATGTCAGAACTTGTTCTTGGGCGTCAGTCCGAGGGACATGCCCGACAGGCCGCGCTGGCGGCCGCCGAGCTTGCCGGCCACGGCGCGCAGGGCGGCGCCGGCCGGGGAGTCGGGGGCGGCGAGCACGACCGGGCGGCCGTCGTCGCCGCCCTCGCGCAGCCGGACGTCGATCGGGATCGAGCCGAGGACCGGGACGGTCGCGCCGACGGTGCGGGTGAGCGCGTCCGCGACGGTCTGGCCGCCGCCGGTGCCGAAGACGTCGATCATCTCGTCGCAGTGCGGGCACGGCATGCCGGACATGTTCTCGATCACGCCGACGATCTTCTGGTGGGTCTGCACCGCGATCGTGCCGGCCCGCTCGGCCACCTCGGCGGCGGCCATCTGCGGGGTGGTGACGATCAGGATCTCCGCGTTGGGGATCAGCTGGGCCACCGAGATCGCGATGTCGCCGGTGCCGGGCGGCAGGTCCAGCAGCAGCACGTCCAGGTCGCCCCACCACACGTCGGCGAGGAACTGCTGCAGCGCGCGGTGCAGCATCGGGCCGCGCCAGACCACCGGGGCGTTGCCCGGGGTGAACATGCCGATCGAGATGACCTTCACGCCGTTCGCCTGCGGCGGCATGATCATGTCCTGGACCTGGGTCGGCCGGCCCTCGACACCCAGCATGCGCGGCACGCTGTGGCCGTAGATGTCGGCGTCCACCACGGCGACCTTCAGGCCGTCCGCGGCCATCGCGGCGGCCAGGTTGACCGTCACCGAGGACTTGCCGACGCCGCCCTTGCCGGAGGCGACGGCGTAGACGCGGGTCAGCGTGCCCGGCTTGGCGAACGGGATCTCCCGCTCGGGGGCGCCGCCGCGCAGCAGCTGGGAGAGCTCCTTGCGCTGCTCGTCGCTCATCACGTCGAGCTCGACCTCGACGCCGGTCACGCCGGGCACCCTGCCGACCGCCTCACGGACCCGGGTGACGATGGTGTCGCGCATCGGACAGCCGGAGACGGTCAGGTAGACCGCGACGCGCACCGCGCCGCCCTCGGCGATCTCGACCGATTTCACCATGCCGATCTCGGTGATCGGGCGGTTGATCTCCGGGTCGTTGACGGTCGCCAGTGCCTCGCGTACGGACTCCTCCGTGACGCCGCCCGCGACCTCTGTCTCGTTGGCCATGCCTTGATGGTACGGCTCCGGGCGAACCGCTTAACCGGTCGGTAGCGTGCTGCCGGTCACAACGTTCCGGAGGAGTCCCGGCGTTCGTCCATCTCCTTGAGCAGCGACTGGAGCTCGGAGCGGATGAAGTCACGGGTGGCGACCTCGCCGAGCCCGTGCCGCAGCGCGGCGACCTCGCGGGTCAGGTACTCGGTGTCGGCGATGTTGCGGTCGCTGCGGGCCCGGTCCTGCTCCATGTTGACCCGGTCCCGGTTGTCCTGGCGGTTCTGCGCCAGCAGGATCAGCGGCGCCGCGTAGGAGGCCTGCAGCGACAGTGCCAGGGTCAGGAAGATGAACGGGTACTCGTCGAAGCGCACGCTGGCCGGCAGCAGGCTGTTCCACCCTATCCAGATGACGACCACCACCGTCATCCAGACGATGAACCGCCCGGTGCCGAGGAAGCGGGCGATCCGCTCCGACAGCACGCCGAAGGCCTCGGGGTCGTAGGACGGCAGCGTGATCAGGCCGGGCCGGGCGGTGCGCGGCTGGTCGAGCCGGGAGCGGCTGGAGCCGGTGATCGGGGCGGTCTCCAGGCGGTCCCGGCCGCCGCCCTCGCGGGCGCGCAGCTCGCGCAGCTGGCGCAGCTCCCGCAGTTCGCCCTGCAGGCGCCGGCGCGCGGAGTCGTCCGGCCGTCCGTTGCGGTCACCGTCCACCGGCCATCTCCTCGCTCTCGTCGTCGCGGGCGTGCAGCGCGGCGTCGCGCCAGTCCTCGGGCAGCAGGTGGTCGAGCACGTCGTCGACGGTCACCGCGCCCAGCATGTGGTCCGCCTCGTCCACCACCGGCGCGGCCACCAGGTTGTAGGTCGCCAGGTAGCTGGTGACCAGTGACAGCGGGGTGTCCGGTGGCAGCGGGTCCAGGTCGTCGTCCACCAGCGAGCCGACCAGGACGTACGGGGGCTCGCGCAGCAGCCGCTGGAAGTGCACGGTGCCCAGGTAGCGGCCGGTCGGGGTCTCGTTCGGCGGGCGGCAGACGAAGATCTGCGCGGCCAGCGCGGGCTTGTGGTCGCTGACCCGGATCCGGGCCAGCGCCTCGGCGACCGTCGCGTCCGGCTCCAGCACGATCGGCTCGGTGGTCATCAGACCACCGGCGGTGTCCTCCTCGTAGGACAGCAGGCGGCGCACCGGCGCGGCCTCCTCCGGCTCCATCAGCTGGAGCAGCCGCTCCGCCTCTTCGCCGGGCAGTTCGGAGAGCAGGTCGGCGGCGTCGTCCGGGTCCATCGCCTCCAGGACGTCGGCGGCGCGCTCGTCCTTCAGCTTGCCGATGATCTCGACCTGGTCGTCCTCGGGCAGCTCCTCCATGACGTCCGCGAGCCGGTCGTCCGGCAGCGCGGCGGCCACCTCGGCGCGGCGCTTCGCGGACAGGTGGTGCATCACGCTGGCGAGATCGGCCGGGCGCAGCTGCTCGAAGGTGGCCAGCAGGTTGGCCGCGCCCTGGTCCTGCTCGGGCAGCGCGAAGCCGGTGACGTCCTGCCAGTCCAGGGTGAGCCGCTCGCCCTTGCCCTTGCGCAGCCGACCGGCCCGGCCGACCTGGACGAAGACCTTGCTGATCTCCCACTCGCGCAACCGGGTCTGCACCATGCCGACGTCCAGCACGGTGACCGCCTCACCGGTCTTGGACCAGGTGACGGTGCGGTCCAGCAGCTCGGCGAGCACCAGGGTCTCGGACGGGCGCTGCTCGAAGCGCCGCAGGTTGATCAGGCCGGTGGTGAGCACCTGGCCGGACTCCAGGCTGGTCACCCGGGTCATCGGCAGGAAGATCCGGCGCCGGCCGACGACCTCGACCACCAGACCGAGCACCCGCGGCGGGCGGCCGCCGAGCCGCAGCGAGACCACCACGTCCCGGACCCTCCCGACCTGGTCGCCGTTCGGGTCGAAGACTGCGATGGCGGAGAGATGGGAGATGAAGACCCGGGTGCCTGGCCCTGCCATGGACTCCCTCTGATCGCTCGACGCCGTGAGGAGGGTGCGCCGAACACACCCGCCGCCAAGGCTACCCGTGTGCTCGGGGCCCGGCCCGGAGTGGCACGGTAGCGGCCGCAGGAGTCGTGGACGTGAACCGTCAGCGGCGCTTGAACAGCAGCTTGGGCAGACCGGCGGGGATCGGGCGGCGGGTGGTGGCCGGGGTCGGCATCGGCTGGGCCGCGTGCGAGCCGTCCGGCATCGCCCCCGGGCGCTCGGTCAGCGCGCCGGCCGGTTCCAGCCGCAGCACCCGGCACTCGCGGGCCCAGCGCTCGGTGATGGCGTCGGTGTCGGGCGCGTTCAGCCGCTTGCCCCTGAGCTCCTCCACGGCGCCCCGCCAGGCCTCGCCGCCCGGCGCCAGCTCCACCACCCTGGCGCCCCAGCCGGTCAGCCGACCGCCCTTGTCCTTGCTGCGCACCGTGACCACGGCCCCGGCGCCCGGCATCAGACCGTGCAGCGGCTGCTCGCCGCCGTCGCCGACCACCACCACCGCGCCGTCGTGCCAGGCGTGCCACAGCGGCCGGGCCTGTTCCTGGCCGTCCGCGCGCACCCAGAGCAGACCGGACTTCTTCGCGGCCTCCTCCAGCAGGGCCTGGTCGAGGAAGTCGTCGGTGGTCGCGGCGGCGGGCGTACGGTCCATGGCCGACAGCGTACGGGTTCCCCGCCTTCGCCGTCCCTTCCCGCTCCTTGCCGTCGCTTCCTGTCCACCGGATGTCTCAGCCTCCGGGCGACAGTTCCATTCGCGCGCCACGGGCCTTACCGTATGAGCGCCCCACACCATGACCAGCGAAGGAGCGCCGTGCCCGCCGCCCGGCCCGCGACCGCCCCTGCCACCCCCGCCGCCGACGACCCCCGGCCCGCGCACCCGCTCCCCACCCTCGACCTGCTGCTGCTCGCCGTCTCCATCGGCGGCATCTCGTTCTCCGGGCCGCTGATCAGTGCCACCGCCGCACCCGCGCTGGCCATCGCCCTCTGGCGCAATGTCATGTCCGTCGGCGTCCTCGGCCCCTACGCCCTGCTGCGCCACCGCGCCGAACTGCGCGGCATCGGCCGCCGGGCACTGCTGCTCGCGATCGCCGCCGGCGCCCTGCTCGCCGTGCACTTCGCACTCTGGATGCCCAGCCTGCGGATGACCTCGGTGGCCTCCGCCACCGCTCTGGTCACCACCACCCCGCTGTGGACCATCCTGCTGATGCGGCTGTTCGGCGTCCGCGCCCCGCGCACGGTCTGGCTCGGTACGGTCGTCGCCTTCGCCGGCGTCCTCGTCCTGACCGGCGTCGACCTCTCGCTCTCCCCGCGCGCCCTGCTCGGCGACGCCCTCGCCCTCGCCGCCGGCCTCGCCGCGGCCGGGTACATGCTGCTCGGCGCCGAGGTCCGCAAGACCGTCAGCACCACCGGCTACACCCTGATCTGCTACGCCACCACCGCGGTCGGCCTGCTGGTGATCTGCCTGGCCACCGGGACGCCGCTGTCCGGCTGGTCGGCCGGGGCCTGGTGGCAGATCGTGCTGCTGATGGTCGTCGCCCAGCTGCTCGGGCACTCGCTCAGCAACCGGGTGGTGCGCAACCTCGGCCCCTCGATCACCTCCACCGCGATCCTGCTGGAGACCCCGGGCGCGGCCCTGATCGCCGCCCTCTGGCTCGGCCAGTGGCCCCCGGCGGCCGCCTACCCGGCGGTGGTGCTGATCCTGCTCGGCCTGGTCCTGGTGGCCCGCGGCGGGCAGCGGCCCTAAAGCGTGTCCGACGGTTCCCGCCGGGCGCGAATCGTCGGACGCGCCCTAAACCCCGCCTACAGCCAGCCGTTGCGGCGGAAGCCCCGGTACATCCCGACGCAGATCAGCGAGATCGCGCCGAGCACCGCCGGATAGCCGTACGGGTTGTGCAGCTCCGGCATGTAGTCGAAGTTCATCCCGTACACGCCGGTGATCATGGTGGGTACGGCGAAGATCGCCGCCCAGGCGGTGATCTTGCGCATGTCCTCGTTCTGCGCCACCGAGACCTGCGCCAGGTTCGCCTGCAGCAGTGAGTTCAGCAGCTCGTCGAAGCCGTGCACCTGCTCGGTGACCCGGGCCAGGTGGTCCGCGACATCCCGGAAGTACTTCTGGATGTCCGGGTCCACCAGCCCCTGCGACGGCTCCGACAACTGCTGCATCGGACGCAGCAGCGGTACCACCGCACGCTTGAACTCCAGCACCTCGCGCTTGAGTTGGTAGACCCGGCCGACATCGGCGCTGCGCCCGCCCTTGGCCGAGAAGACGCCGTACTCGATCTCGTCCACGTCGTTCTGCAGTCGCTCGGCGACCAGCAGGTAGTTGTCCACCACGTGGTCGGCGATCGCGTGCAGCACCGCGGACGGGCCCTTGGACAGCAGCCCGGACTCGTCCGCGTCCGCTTCCAGCCGGTGCCGCAGCTCCTGCAGCGAACCGTGGCCGCCGTGCCGGACCGTGATCACGAAGTCCCGCCCGGCGAACACCATCAGCTCGCCGGTCTCCACCACCTCGCTGGTGGGCGTGAGCTGGTCGTGCTCGACGTAGCGGATGGTCTTGAAGACGGCGAACAGCACGTCGTCGTAGCGCTCCACCTTGGGTCGCTGGTGCGCGTGCACCGCGTCCTCCACCGCGAGCGGGTGCAGGCCGAAGCGCTGCGCGATGCCCTCGAACTCGCCCTCGGTCGGCTCGTGCAGCCCGATCCAGCTGAACGACCCCGAGCTGCCCGGGAGTTGGTGCGCCGCCTTGACCCGCCGGGCGGCGTCGTGCGGGCTGCAGGTCTCACCGCTGCGCCGGCCGTGCTGGTAGACCGCGCAGTCCACGATCGCCGAGCTGTCGCCTTCCGGCACGGCGTCGTACGGACCGGTGACGCTCCGACGGCGGTTGGTGCGGACGGCGGCGCGCAGGCTGTTGATCATCGACATGGCAGGCTCCCTGGGGCAGGAGCCGTCGCACGGCGGCACGGAGAACGCGGGAAGCAGGGCCGTGGTGCGACGGCGAGGAACACCGGTGAAGGGGATGAGGGTGCTCTCCCGGCCGGTCCGTCCGCCGTCGATCCGCGCCCGGGGCCACTACGGCTGGATCAGCCGGTACGGCCTGCGAGGCGAGGGAAGCGGGGAAGTCGGGGCCGGGCAGAGCTGCCGGTACTGCATGGTCGGCCGGTATCCACCGCAACCACCTCCTTCGCGCCGCCGCCCCGGGACGAACGATCCCGGTGGCCAGTCGCTCACCCTAACATCTGACCGGGCATCGGCGCCGAGGGGTTTCCCCTCCCTTTGCGGACCCTTGACGCCCCGGCCCGCCGCACCGCCCGCACGAAGCCCGCGTACCCCGGCCGGTTACGCTCACCGGCATGGCCCACGACTTCCCGTCCTTCGGCGACCCCCACGGCGGCAACTCCCCGGAACTCTCCCGGGAGGCGGTGCTGGCCGCCGTCGAGGCCCGACTGGTCTCCACCTTCGGCGAACCGGGCGGCCGCGCCGCCGTCACCTTCCTCGGCGCCGACCGGATCGAGGTGCTGCGCTTCGGCCCGGACGCCGACGGACTGGTCCGTTACACCACGCTCGGGATGTCCGCCGCGCCGATGGCCGACCCGACCGCGCTGGTCGCCGACCAGGTGCGCGGCCCACGCGTCGAACTGGTGCTGACCGTGCGCGGCGGGCGCGACAGCGTGCTGCGCAGCCTCGCCACGTTCGCCGCGACCCCGCAGGTCGAGGGGCTGGTGGTGGCCCCCGGCGGCTCGCTGGACCTCGGCGCCCCGCTCTGGGACGGAGCCCCCTTCACCTCGGTGCTGGCCGCCGAGCCGGGCGGCCTGGTCGAGGACCTCGAACTGGCCGAGCCCGCCGAGCCGGTGCGCTTCCTGCCGCTGCTGCCGATGACGCCCAACGAGGCGGGCTGGAAGCGGGTGCACGGCGCGGCCGCGCTCCAGGAGCGCTGGCTGAACCAGGGCACCGACCTGCGCGACCCGGACCGGCGCGGCGTCCGGCTCGACTGACGACCGTTCAGGCCGGGTGTGCGGGCCACTACGCACGCCCGTGCCGCGCCTCCGTACGCGGGAGCGCGGCAGAGGCCCCGCATGCCGGTACGGCCGCCCCGCCCCCCGCGCGGCGCTCCGTTCAGCGCTCGATCGGCTTGGCGCCGGTGGCCTGCGCCAGCAGCGCCTCGTACACCGCCGGGTCGGTGGTGTGCTCGCCGAGCCGGACGGTCTTGCGGCTGCCGTGGTAGTCGCTGGAGCCGGTGACCAGCAGGCCCAGCTCGCCGGCCAGGCCGCGCAGCCGCTGCCTGGTCTCCTCGTCGTGGTCGGTGTGGTCGACCTCCAGCGCGGCCAGCCCGGCCGCCGCGAGGTCGGCGATCACCCGGTCCGAGACCGTCCGGCCGCGCTTGACCGCGCCCGGGTGGGCGAAGACCGGCACCCCGCCGGCCGCCCGGACCAGCCGGACCGCCTCCACCGGGTCGGTCTCGTGCTTGCGCACGTCCGCCCGGCCGCCGTTGGCCAGCCAGTCCTGGGTGAAGGCGTCCGAGACGGTGGCCACCACGCCCGCCTCGACCAGCGCGCTGGCGATGTGCGGCCGCCCGACCGAGCCGGCCCCGGCGATCCGCTGTACCTGCTCCCAGCTGATGTCCGCGCCGAGTTCGCGGCAGCGCTCGACGATCGCCCGCCCGCGCCGGAACCGGTCGGTGCGCACCAGCTCCCGCTCGCGCGCGAACTCCGGCTCCCGCGGGTCGAACAGGTACGCCAGCAGGTGCATGCTGATGCCGTCCACCACGCAGGACAGTTCGGCGCCCGGGACGACGGTCAGCCGGGCGCCGTCCGGCAGCGCGTGCACCGCCTCGGCGGCCTCGGCGTGGCCGGCGACGGTGTCGTGGTCGGTGAGGGCCACCACGTCGAGGCCGGCGGCGACCGCCGCGGCGACCAGCTCGGCGGGGCTGTCGGTGCCGTCGGAGGCGTTGCTGTGGGCGTGCAGGTCGATGCGCACGGGGCGGACTCCTGGAGGCTCGTGGGTGCCGCCCAGGATAGGCCGTTCGCGGGTCGGTCAGCCGAGCAGCCGGGGGGAGAGGGCCCCGCAGGGCAGCAGGTCCAGCTCGGCGCCGGCCTCGCGCAGGTCGGTGAGCACCAGCTCGTCGTACATCACCAGGGCGGACTGCTCGGGCCAGGCGACCGCCCAGAGCCAGAGCCCGCGGGCCTCGCCGGCGAACACCGCGCGGTCGGCCGGGGCGTCCGGGACGTGGAACATCGGGGTGGGGCGCCCGGCGGCCATCAGCTTGGCGTCGGCGGGCTTGTAGAGGCCGACCGAATCGCCTGGGTCCGGGCCGGGCAGTCCGGCGTAGCGGGCGCCGAGCCCGACGCCCAGCTCCTCGGCGATCAGCACCAGCTCGCCGAAGCCGCCGAGCGGGGCCGGCCCGGAACAGGCGACGGCGGTGGCCCGGGCGCCGGAGACGTCGTCGCCGACGTGGGCGATGCCGGTGTAGAGCCAGCCGACCGGGAGCGGCCAGGGCAGCCAGACGGGGACCTGTGAGCGGGCGACGGCCACGCCCAGGGCCTCCACGCTGGGGGGCAGCACGGGCTGCATCGGGTGCACGGCTCCGTGCCGGTTGCACTGCCAGGTGTCTGAGAACAGACCGGGGGCGCGGACCCGACCGGCGCACCTCGGGCAGCTTGGCTCGCCCCTCATAGCCGACAACGCTCCTCCCTCCGGACCGCCGCGTCAAGGACGATCACCCGTACGGACGGCTCGGCGGCACCTGTCGGTGGCGGACGCCCGGCCGACGCGGGGTGGGCGCGGCGCGGGCGGTTCCCGTTGGGGCATGTCCCGTCGCGGGCGGCGGCAAACGTCCCCGGGGTCAGGCCCCGGACGCGCTGACGCCCCGTCATCGGCGAATGCGGTGACGGGGCGTCAGTCGGGTATCGGAACGTCCGGATCGGACGCGCCGGGCTCGTCGGCGGCGGGTGAGGGCTCCCGGTCGGAGGCGCCGCGCTTGGTCAGACGGTCGGGCACGGGCGGATGAGCAGGCGCTCGCCGGTGCGGGCGGCGGCCTCGACGTACTCGCGGACGGTCTCGGCGTCGGCGATCAGGCGGTCGGTGGCGGAGCCGTCGGTGTCGTCCAGTCGGAGGATCTCGAAGCGCATGGGCTTGGTCATGGGCGTCTCCTTTCCTGGCCCCGCGGGGCGGGGCGATTGCGGCTGAGTCGGTATCAGCCCGTTCGGGGTCTTGCGGATCCGGCGGTACGGCCGGACCGATCGCGTCGTACGTGCGGCGGTCTGCTGCGGCAAGGGCTCCCCCTGCTTGCCTGGTGCGTCCAATGCCTCGTGCAACCACGGTGCCGTGGCGGTGCTACTGGGCCGTTGCTCGTCCGTAACGTCCAGGTTTCGACTGATTGGCACCTGCGTGAGGGCCGGCGATGATTCCCGGACAGAATCAAAGATTACCGTAACTAACGAATTTTGTCCTGCGTCGAGGACGGTCGAGCTTCCAGAAGTGGTTCAGACCACTCCGGCAGGGGTGTCGCGAGGGGCTCCGCTGGGGCCGCTCCTTCGGCCCGGAACCCGGGTCGTCAGAGCCAGAACGCGGCCAGCGCCTCAGCCGTGGCGGCCGGCTGTTCGGCGTTGGGGGAGTGGCCCGCGTCCGCGACGACCACCCGGCGGGCGCTCAGCCGCTCCGCCATCCGGGACTGCTCCGGCACCGGCCAGGCGTAGTCCCGCACCCCGGACAGCACCAGCACCGGTAGCACCCCGGCGGTCACCGTGGCCAGCTCGTCCACCCGGTCCGGCGCGGACACCAGGTGCCCGCCGGTCACGGCCAGTGCCCGCGGCACATTGGCCACCCAGCGGCGGTGCAGGAACTCCGCGACGTCCGGCTCCAGGACGGGCTTCGGTGCGTCGCTGCTCTCGTCCATCTGCCGCATGACCTGCCAGATCTCCTCCAGGGTCATGACCGGCAGGACGTCCAGCAGCAGCTTGGTCCGGGCCGCCTCGGCCGGGTCGATCGCCCCCGGGCCGGTGGCCATCAGGGTCAGCGAACGCCAGGGCAGCGGCCCCTCGGCGGCGGCCGCGAGCACGGCCTCCCGCGCCACCTGGCCGCCGAAGGAGTGCCCCAGCAGGTGCAGGGGCACTCCTTCGGCCGACAGCACCTCGGTCAGCGCCCGCACGTCCGCGCCCAGCGCCGCCACCCCGTACGCGGCCGCCTCGTCCGGTCCGCCGGTCTCGTACTGGCCCCGCTGGTCCACGGCCGTCACCCGGTACCCGGCGGCCGCCAGCGGCGCCAGCAGCCCGATGAAGTCCTCCTTGCTGCCCGTGAACCCCGGCACCATCAGCGCGGACCCGCGCACCGGCCCGTCCGGCTCCGCCCGCAGCGCCGCGAACTCCCCGCGCGCGGTCACCACACGCTCCGCCCGGGCACAACCGGGCAGAGCCAGGAACGGTGGAGTACTCATGCGCCCGACTTCCTTCGCTCGGCGGGGGCACTCGCCCACGCGCACCTCTCGATGATTCGCTCTCCCCCGGCCTCCGGCCGGGGGTACCCCCCCATCGCTCGCTCATGGGCGGCTTCCCTCCCGCGACAAGGCGACGAGGCGAGCCTATGCCGCTCCCACGAGCCAGAACGCCCGAAGGGGGGCGAGTCGGGCCATCGCGGCCCGGCCCGCCCCCCTCCGGGGCTGTGGCTGTCAGCTCTCCACGGCGGGTTCGGGGGTGGCCGCGGCCTTGCGGGTGCGGGTGCGCTTACGCGGGGCCGGAACCTCGGCGGCCTCGGCGGCCGGCGCCTCCGGGGCGGTCTCCGCGACGGCCTTGGGCTTGCGGGTCCGGGTCCGGGTGGCGGGCTTCTCCTCGGCCGGGGCCTCGACCGGCGCCTCGGCGGCGGCCTCGACGGCCTCCGCCTTGGGCTTGCGGGTCCGGGTCCGGGTGGCGGGCTTCTTCTCCGCCGGGGCCTCGACCGGCGCCTCGGTGGCGGCCTCGACGGCCTCCGCCTTGGGCTTGCGGGTCCGGGTCCGGGTGGCGGGCTTCTCCTCGGCCGGGGCCTCGACCGGCGCCTCGGCGGCGGCCTCGACGGCCTCCGCCTTGGGCTTGCGGGTCCGGGTCCGGGTGGCGGGCTTCTCCTCGGCCGGGGCCTCGACCGGCGCCTCGGTGGCGGCCTCGACGGCCTCCGCCTTGGGCTTGCGGGTCCGGGTGCGGCGCGGCTTCTCCTCGGCCACCGTCTCGGCGACGGCCACGGCGGCCTCGACCACCGGAGCAGCCTCGACCACGGCCTCGGTCGCCACCGCGGCGGCCTCGACCGCAGCGGCAGCACCGCGCGAACGGCGGCGACGACGACGCGGCGCGGCCTCGCCCTCGACGGCCGGAGCCGCCTCGGTCACGGCAGTGGCGGCGGCAGCGACCTCGCCCTCGGCGCCGACCGCCGCGCCGCGGCGGGTGCGGCGGCGCTCACGGGTACGGCGCGGCTTCTCCTCGACCGGGGTCTCGACGGCGGCACGGCCCGAGCCGTTCCGCCCGCCGCGGCCGCGACCGGCGCGGGAGTTCCGACCGCCGGTCTCGCCGAGGTCCTCGATCTCCTCCGCGCCGAGACCGGCCCGGGTGCGCTCCGAACGCGGCAGGACACCCTTGGTGCCCGGCGCGATCTTCAGCAGCTCGTACAGGTGCGGCGAGGTGGAGTACGTCTCCTCCGGCTCGTTGAACGGCAGGTCCAGCGCCTTGTTGATCAGCTGCCAGCGCGGGATGTCGTCCCAGTCGACCAGGGTGACGGCCGTACCGGAGGCGCCGGCCCGGCCGGTGCGGCCGATCCGGTGCAGGTAGGTCTTCTCGTCCTCGGGGCACTGGTAGTTGATGACGTGCGTGACGCCCTCGACGTCGATGCCGCGGGCCGCGACGTCGGTGCAGACCAGCACGTCGACCTTGCCGTTGCGGAAGGCCCGCAGCGCCTGCTCGCGGGCGCCCTGGCCGAGGTCGCCGTGGACGGCGCCGGCCGCGAAGCCGCGCTGGGTCAGCTGGTCGGACACGTCGGCGGCGGTGCGCTTGGTACGGCAGAAGATCATCGCCAGCCCGCGGCCCTCGGCCTGCAGGATGCGCGAGACCATCTCGACCTTGTCCAGCGAGTGCGCACGGAAGATGTGCTGCTCGATGTTGGCGACGGTCGAGCCGGTGTCGTCCGGGGCGGTGGCCCGGATGTGGGTCGGCTGGCTCATGTACCGGCGGGCGAGGCTGATCACCTGGCCCGGCATGGTGGCCGAGAACAGCAGGGTCTGCCGCTTGGCCGGCAGCATGGTGATGATCTTCTCGACGTCCGGCAGGAAGCCGAGGTCGAGCATCTCGTCGGCCTCGTCCAGGACCAGCGCGCGGACCTTGGACAGGTTCAGCTTCTTCTGCCCGGCCAGGTCCAGCAGGCGGCCCGGGGTACCGACCACGATGTCGACGCCCTTGGTGAGCGCCTCGACCTGCGGCTCGTACGCCCGGCCGCCGTAGACGGCCAGGACCCGCACGTTGCGGACCTTGCCGGCGGTCTGCAGGTCGTTGGTGACCTGGGTGCAGAGCTCACGCGTCGGGACGACGATCAGCGCCTGCGGGAAGTCGGAGAGCTGCTCCTCGGTGGCCCGGCCGGCGTCCACGTCGGCGCGCACGACGACCCGCTCGATCAGCGGGAGGCCGAAGCCGAGGGTCTTGCCGGTGCCGGTCTTGGCCTGGCCGATGACGTCATGGCCGGTCAGCGCGACCGGGAGGGTCATCTCCTGGATCGGGAAGGGATGGACGATGCCGACGGACTCGAGTGCCTCGGCGGTCTCCGGGAGGATCCCCAGTTCCCGGAACGTCGTCTTGATGGGTTCAGCGGTGGTGGACAGGGTGCTGCCTCTTCCGTTTTCGGAGGGGCCGAGAGCGAGCGGCGGGCGGGCGACCGCGCGGCTGCGTACGGGCCTGGGCGGCCCCGAATGCAGCTGCGCGGACGCACAACCGTGCCGGTCCCTGCGGCCGGCCGGTGCGCGCGGCCCGGTGCGGGGCGCGTCGCCGGCGGCGTCGGGGAGGATTCCCGTGAGGGACCTGCGCGGGACCTGCGCCAGGGGGGCGCGGTCTCGGCGGCCCTCGCTCGGCCACTGATGCGGTGCCAGGGCTTGAAGTCCAAGCCATGGTCGGAGCCGATCGGCTCTCCGACCGGGCATCCGCGTACGTGAGTACCCGTGCCTCCGGTGCGGACACGTCCGAGGGGACGGTGCCGCTACGGAGCGGGCTTGCGCGGGCCACCGAGACGGCGGTGACACCGTGCGAGCACGACGGGGCTCCGTACCACCATACAGTCAGGCGACGACTCGAACACGTGACGCGGATGACATTGCCCCGGTCGACCGGCCCGTGACCGGGCACTCCGGGCGGTCACCCGGGTGCGCCGGGTGGTGGGGCTCCGGCCCGGGCGGGACTAAGGTGGCAGGTCATGGAGACCCATGGTGAGACGCAGAACGGCGCGGCCGGCTCGATCGGCGACTGGGCCACGTGCTCGGCCGAGCCGGCCTACCGCGCGGCGGTGCTGGATCTGCTCGGCGCGCTCGCGTACGGGGAGCTGAGCGCCTTCGAGCGGCTCGCCGAGGACGCCAAGCTGGCGCCGGGCCTCGCCGACAAGGCGGCGCTGGCCCGGATGGCCTCCGCCGAGTTCCAGCACTACCAGCGGCTGCACGACCGGCTCGCCGAGATCGGTGCCGACCCGCAGGAGGCCATGCGCCCCTTCGTCGAGCCACTGGAGCTGTTCCACCGGATGACCGCGCCCTCGGACTGGCTGGAGGGCCTGGTCAAGGCCTATGTCGGCGACGCCATCGCGACCGACTTCTACCGCGAGGTGGCCGTCCGGCTGGACGACGACACCCGCGACCTGGTCCTCGGCGTCATGTCCGACACCGGCCAGGCCCAGTTCGCCGTCGACAAGGTCCGCCAGGCCATCGAGGCCGACCCGCGGGCCGGCGGACGGCTCGCCCTGTGGGGCCGGCGCCTGATGGGCGAGGCGCTCAGCCAGGCCCAGCGGGTGGTCGCCGAGCGCGACGCGCTGTCCAACCTGCTGGTCGGCGGCGTCCAGGTGCAGGGGTTCGACCTGGTCGAGGTCGGCAAGATGTTCAACCGGATCACCGAGGCCCACACCAAGCGGATGGCCGCCCTCGGCCTCGCCTCCTGACGACCGTCAGGCAGGCCGGTGCCGCCGCGGCGCGCGGTGGGCACCGGCCCGGTGCGGGTGGTGCCGGTGCGCCGGCGCCCGGCCGGCGGCCAGGTCCGGCCGGGCCAGCAGCGAGGTGATCACCCCCGCGGTCAGCGCCGAGAACGCCACCGCGACCACCGGGTAGCGCCCGTCCAGGCAGAAGTGCGCGACCGCCCCGCCGAGCGGCGCCGCCGCCAGCGCCGTGCCCACGACCAGCGGGCGCGGTGCCCGGAAGTACCGGGGCAGGCCCACCAGGGCGGCCGCACCCGCGACCAGGCCGACCAGGACGAAGAGGATCGACTCGACCAGCAAGGCAGCCTCCCGGGGGACGGGCGTGCGGCACCGGCGCCGCACTTGTCGCCGTACCCAGGCCCACCCGGCCGTACACGCAGCGGTGCCCCGCTCCCTGAGGGGAACGGGGCACCGGAACGAGCTGTTCGGGCGGCGCCTCAGAGGGTGCCGAAGCCGACCTTGCGGGCGGCCTGCTCGCCGATCTCCACGTACGCCAGGCGCTCGGCCGGGACGATGACGCGACGGCCGTGCTCGTCGGTCAGCGAGAAGAGCTTCGTGGAGCCCTCCAGCGCCTTCGCGACCGCGCTCTCGACCTCATCGGCAGTCTGCGAGCTCTCGATCACGATCTCGCGCGGCGCGTTCTGCACGCCGATCTTGACCTCCACGGCTTCCGTCCCTCCGGGGTTGCAGCCTCCACGCGCGGGCACCGGACCACCTGGAACAGGCGTTCGCGGCGACCGCGCCGTACGGCTTCACCATAGAGCACCGGATCACCGTCCAGGCGAAGGTCAGCGGATCGTCACCGCTGCGCGGAGGCCTCCCCGGCCTGCTCGCCCGGGTGCATCGGGAAGCCCTTCAGCCCGCGCCAGGCCAGGCTGGCGACCAGTCGAACCGCCTCGTCGCGCGGGATCTCCAGACCCTGCGACAGCCAGTACCGGGCGGTGATCTGCGCCAGACCGCAGACCCCGGCGGCCAGCAGCTTGGACTCCGACTCCGGCAGGTCGGTGTCCTCCTGGATCACCTGGCTCACCAGCGTCGCGCTCGCCTCGGAGGCCCGCTCGACCCGCTCGCGCACGGCCGGCTCATTGGTCAGGTCCGACTCGAAGACCAGCCGGAACGCGCCCGACTCGCTGGAGACGTAGTTGAAGTACGCCTCCATCGTCGCGGCCACCCGCAGCTTGTTGTCGGTCGTCGTCCCCAGCGCCTCGCGGGTCGACTCGACCAGGGCGTCGCAGTGCTTGTCCAGCAGCGCCAGGTACAGCTCCAGCTTCCCGGGGAAGTGCTGGTAGAGCACCGGCTTGCTGACCCCGGCGCGGTCGGCGATGTCGTCCATGGCGGCCGCGTGGTAACCCTGCGCGACGAACACCTCCTGGGCGGCACCGAGCAGTTGTTCACGGCGGGCGCTTCGCGGCAGGCGGGCACCGCGCGGGCGCTCCTGCGCCTCCTGGATGGCCGTCACGGCGCTCCTCACTTCGGGGTTGTTCGGGGCTGGCGAGAGGGTCGATTCTACTTTTCGGTAACCGCTCCCGCGTTCGGCGAAGGCGAGAAAAGCAGCTCGGCCTACTTGTCAGGAGCCCACAATACGGCGCTGACCTCGGCGTCGGCAGTGGTACGACAAGGGAGGGAACGGCCGGACCACCCTCCCGTCGCCCCCGGCCGGGGCTCACTACCATCGTCCACCATGAGCAGCGCTGAGCAGCAGGTACGTACGGTCGAGGTTCCCGGCGCGGTGCTCGCGGTGCACCGCCCGGCCGAGGAAGCGGTCGCCGACGGGCGCGAGCCCGGGCTCTTCGTGCACGGCCTGGGCGGCTCGGCCGCCAACTGGACCGCCCTCATGGACCGCCTGTCCGGCCTCGTCGACGGCGAGGCCGTCGACCTGCCCGGCTTCGGCCGCTCCAACCCGCCCACCGACGGCAACCTCAGCCTCTCCGGCCACGTCCGCGCCGTCATCGGCTACCTGGAGGCCTCCGGCCGCGGACCGGTCCACCTGTTCGGCAACTCGCTCGGCGGCGCCGTCGCCGTCCGGCTCGCCGCGCTGCGCCCCGACCTGGTCCGCAGCCTCACCCTGGTCTCGCCCGCCCTGCCCGAACTGCCCCCGCAGCGCTCCGCCTGGCCCACCGGCCTGCTCGCCCTGCCCGGGGTGCCCGCGCTGCTGCGCCGACTGCCCGCGGGCCGGCGCGACGTCGAGGCGGCCACCGAGGACCTCCTGCGGCTGGTGTACGGCGACCCGGCCGGCCTGAGCCCGGCCACCCGGGCCGAGGCGGTGGCCGAGTACCGGCGCCGGCTGGAGGTGCCGCACGCGATGCAGGCGCTGATCGGCTCGGCCCGCGGCATCGTCTCGGCGTACACCGAGCGCGGCGACCAGGCGCTGTGGCGGCAGGCCGAGCAGGTCGAGGCGCCGGTGCTGCTGGTGTACGGGCTGCGCGACAAGCTGGTCGCCTACCGCTCGGCCCGGCGCGCGAGCGCGGTCTTCGCGGACTCCCGGTTGCTGGTGCTGCCGGAGTCCGGGCACGTGGCGATGATGGAGCACCCCGACGCGGTCGCCCGCGCCGTCCGCGAGCTGATCGCGGGGACCGGCCGCTGAGCGGCCGGGCGGTGTCCTCGGAGCGGGCACCCGAATAGCGCCCGGTAACGGCCCGGTTCGGGCGAGGTCACGGCGGTTCACTCGTTCAGGTGGCAGCCAGGCATGTGACCGATGGATCGCCCCGGGCCGGTCCTACCTTTCTGCTGCCGGACCGAACAGGTGTGGGGGAGGGCCGCTGACGCCGGGAGCACACGGCGGGCGGCCCGGGCAAGGGTCCCGGCGTACGGCCCCGCGGCTCCCGTGGCCCCTGCTCAGGGGCGTCCAAGGGGTGCGAGGGGACAGCCGGCCCTGACCGAGGGCTGCCGTCACCGCCCCTCTCCGAGGCAGAAGGAGGTCTTCCGTGCGCGTCGCCCTGCTCACCGAGGGTGCCCGTCCGCATCCCCGGCGTGGTGCCGGAGCCTGGTGCGACCGGCTGGCCGAGGGCCTGCCGGAGCACGAGTTCGAGCTGTACCTGCTGACCGGCCCCGAGGGGTTCGGCGCCGCCGAGCGGCTCTCGCCCGCCTGGCGCGGGGCGCGCGACCTGGCCCTGTGGGGGCGCAGGCCGGGCGGCCGGGCGCCGGGCGCGCTGCGCAGACGCCAGTACGCCAGAGCGTACGAGGAGCTGGTGCGGGCACTGGTGCTGCCGGGGCAGCGGGCCGGTTTCGGTGCCGGGCTCCACCGGCTGGCCGCGCTGGCCCGGGAGGACGGCACCCTGGCCGCCTTCCTGGCCTCCGCGCACGCCCGGCGGGTCCTGGAGCGGACCTGGCGGCTGCCCGGCGCGGACACCTCGGCCGGCCAGCCGCTGGTCCGCGACGTGCTGGTCGCCGCCGACCTGCTGGAGCAGTGCCTGCGGCCGCTGTCCGCGCCCTGGTACGGCACCGGCCCCGGGGGCCTGGGCGGCGCCGACCTGTGCCACGTGGTCGGTGGCGGCCCGGCCGCGCTGCCCGCCCTGGTGGCCCGGCACCTGCACGGGGTGCCGTTCGTGGTCACCGAGCACGGCCTCCACCTGCGCGAGCAGTACCTCGGCTACCGCGAGGCGCCGTACCTTCCCCAGCCTTCGGCCGGGGGTACCCCCACGCCGGTGCGCGCCCTGTTGCTGTCCTTCTTCCGGGCGCTCACCGAGGAGACCTACCGGCAGGCGGCGATACTCACCCCGGGCAGCGCCCACGACCAGCAGTGGCAGCGCCGCTGCGGGGCCGACCCGGCGCGCACCCGGGTGGTGTACGAGGGCACCCCGGCCGTGGACCGCCCGGCGGCCGGCCCGGAGCCCGAGCGGCCGACCCTGGTGTGGGCGGGCGCGCTGGAGCCGGGGCGCGACACCGAACTGATGCTGCACGCCTTCGCCCGGGTCCGCGCCGAACTGCCCGGGGCGCGCCTGGTGGTGCACGGCGAGGAGACGGCCCCCGGCTACCGGGCGCACTGCGCGGCGGTCGCCGAGCGGCTGGGGATCACCACGGCGGTGGACTTCGCCGGGCGCCCCGGCTCGCTCGCCGAGGCCTGGGAGGGCGGCACGGTGGCCGTCTTCTCGGCACTCTCCCAGCGCAGCCCCCGGCTGCTCGCGGACGCCATGCTGAGCGGCCGGGCGGTGGTGTCCACCGATGTCGGGGTGGCCCGCGAGGTGGTCGGCCCGACCGGGCTGCTGGTGCCCGCCCGTGATCCGCACGCCCTGGCCGGGGCCTGCCTGGCGCTGCTGCGCGACGAGGAGCGGCGGGCCCGGCTGGGGCTGGCCGGGCGGCTGCGCGCGCAGGAACGCTTCGCCGTGGAGCCGGTGATCGGCGCCTTCCGGGAGGTCTACCTGGAGCTGGTCTCGCAGTACCCGGCCTTCCCCGGCGGCGGCGAGGGCGGCCGGGCGCCGCGTCCGTTCGCCCGCCCCGCCGAGTACTGGCTCACCGACGGCCCGCGCGGGGGTCGGGCCGACGCCCCGGAGGACGGGGGCGACGACCCCGGCGGGCAGGACCGCGCCGAAGAACTCGTGGAGGCCGTCTGATGTCCGGCGGCGCGGCTGTCGACCCGGTGCGTGAAGTGATGGCCGAGCACCGGGAACTGTGCGAGCGCGCCGTCGACCCGCTGGAGATCGCCGCCGGGCTGGAGGACGCCGGGCTCGGCCCGGACGCCGCCGCGCGCTGCCGGCACGCCGACCTGTTCTCGCTGGCCGAGGAGCTGTACGCCCGGGTGCCCCGCCGCCCGCCCACCGCGCCGGAGCCGGCCCGGCCCGGGCCGCGCGGGGCCGGGGTCCGGGCGGCGCTGACCGCCGCCGCGCTGGCCGTGCCGCCCTGCGCCGGGGTGGTCGCGCTGGGCGCCCGCTGGCCGGTGCTGCTGCCCGCCGCCGTACCCCTGGTGCTGCTGCCGGCGCTGACCGCCCCGGCCCCGGCCGAGGCCGGCCCGCCGCCGGGTGGCCCGGCCTGCGACGCCCTGGGGCCGGTCCGGACCCCGCCCCCGTCCCCCGGCTCCCGTCGGAGCCCCGCCGCGCTCGGGTACGGGCTGGGCCTGGCCGCGCTGCTGTTGCTCCCGCTGGCCGCGCCGGGCGGGGACCGGCCGCTGGCCGCCGCGCTGGTGCTGGCCGCCGCGGTGTCGACGGGCTCGGCCGAGCGGGCGGCCCGCTGGTACCGGCAGGTCGGGTGCGGCCACCTCAGGGCGGCCCGCACGCTGGCCGAGTTCCGGGCCCGGATGCGGCCGGTGCTGCCGGTCGCGGTCGCGCTGCACCTGGCGGTGCTCGCGGTGCTGACGTACGCCGCCCTGGCGGTCCTCGCCGCGGTGGCGCCGCGCCCCGGGCCCGGCCACGGCGGCGGGCTGCTGCACCTGGCCGCCGAGCGGGCCGGTGCCGCGCAGTGGGCGGCGCAGGGCGTGCTGGGCCTGCTGCTGGTGCTGCCCGCGCTGCTGGCGCGCTGCGGCCGGACGACGGCCGCGGCGCTGGGGGCGCTGGCCGGGCCCGCCGCGGCGGCGGTGGCGCTCGCCCTGGGCGGCTCCACCCCGTCGGCCGTCCTGCTGGGCGGCGGCACGGTCGCGGCGGTGCTGCTGGCGTACGCCTGGGCGCGGCTCGGCCGGGCCGGCTCGCACCGCTGACGCCCCGACGCCCTGCCGCTTCGATGCTTGGCCGCTTCGACGCTTCGACGCTTGAAAACGCTGTTCGTTCGTAGTTCTCAGTCCGCCAGGTCGTCCCCGACCTCGCTTCGTGGAAGGACGCCCCCGATGAGGGTGCTGCTGCTGGGCGCCGACGGCTTCATCGGCCGCCGGGTGACCGATCGTCTGCTGATGGACCAGGAGTTGCAGGTGACGGTGCTCGGCCGGCGCGACTCGGCCGACATCCGCTTCGACCTGACCACCGGGAGCCCGGGCGCGCTGGCCCGCTTCCTCGACGCGGTCGCGCCGCAGGTGGTGATCAACTGCGCGGGTGCCACCTACGGCAGCTCGCGCACCCTGATCCGGTCGAACACGCTGGCCGTCGCGACCGTCTGCGAGGCGATCCGGCGCAGTCGGGAGCCGGCCCGGCTGGTGCACGTCGGCTCGGCCGCCGAGTACGGGCCGGTGCCCGGCGGGGTGCCGGTCTCCGAGCAGGCCGAGCCGCGGCCGGTCGGCCCGTACGGGGTGTCCAAGCTGGCCGGGACGGAGCTGGTGCTGGCCTCCGGGCTGGACGCGGCGGTGCTGCGGGTGTTCGACGTGGTGGGGCCGGGGGCGCCGACCGCCTCGCTGTTCGGGCGGCTCGCCGAGGGGCTGCGCCGGGCGCTGGAGCGGGGCGAGAACCAGGTGCGGATGCCGGACCTGTCCGGATACCGGGATTTCGTGGACGTGCGGGACGTCGCGCGGGCGATCCAGGCGGCGGCGGTCTCGGCCGCCACCGGGGTGGTCAACATCGGCAGCGGGCACGCCGTGCGGGCCCGGGACGCGGCCCAGCTGCTGGTGCGGGCCTCGGGCTTCGAGGGGGCGATCGTCGAGGAGAACCGGCAGGTCCTGCTGCCCACACAGGTCGCCGGGCAGGGCGGCGACCACCTGCCGGGCCATCATCACCAGTCAGGGCAGCATCTGCCGGGCCACCGGACGGAGGGCCAGCGGCCGGAGGGCCGGCCCGCCCAGGGCGAGCCGGTGCCGTGGCGGCAGGCGGACGTGCGCACCGCCCGGGACCGTCTCGGATGGCGGACGCAGGTGCCGCTGGAGGAGTCGCTGGGGGACGTCTGGCTGGAGACGGCCTGCCGGGTGTGAGGTCGGGCCGGGGGTGTCCCGGGCCCGGAATCCCGGGTCCGGGGCGCCGGGAGCGGCCCTGCGGCCGGTTCCACGATCCGGCGCGGCCCGTCTCGCCCAGCGGACGGGCTGTCTCGGAATACCGGAGGGGCGTGACACTGTTGGCCTAGAGAGCCACCTGAGTGGCGGAGCAACAACCCCGTCCGAGGCGGCCCTGGGCCACCTGAACAAGACACCCATCGGAGTCCCCGTGTCGTTGCCACCCCTGGTCGAGCCGGCCGACGAGCTCACCGTTGACGAGGTCCGCAGGTACTCCCGCCACCTGATCATCCCCGACGTCGGGATGGCCGGGCAGAAGCGGCTGAAGAACGCCAAGGTGCTGTGCGTCGGCGCCGGTGGCCTGGGCTCGCCCGCGCTGATGTACCTGGCCGCGGCCGGTGTCGGCACGCTGGGCATCGTCGAGTTCGACGTGGTCGACGAGTCGAACCTGCAGCGCCAGATCATCCACGGCCAGGCCGACATCGGCCGCTCCAAGGCGGAATCGGCGCGGGACTCGGTCAAGGAGATCAACCCCTACGTCGACGTGATCCTGCACGAGGAGCGCCTCGACAACTCCAACGTGATGGAGATCTTCTCCGGCTACGACCTGATCGTGGACGGCACCGACAACTTCGCGACCCGCTACCTGGTGAACGACGCCGCGGTGCTGCTCGGCAAGCCGTACGTGTGGGGCTCGATCTACCGCTTCGACGGCCAGGCCAGCGTGTTCTGGGCCGAGCACGGCCCCTGCTACCGCTGCCTGTACCCGGAGGCCCCGCCGCCGGGCATGGTCCCCTCCTGCGCCGAGGGCGGCGTGCTGGGCGTGCTGTGCGCGTCCATCGGCTCGATCCAGGTCAACGAGGCGATCAAGCTGCTGGCCGGAATCGGTGACCCGCTGGTCGGCCGGCTGATGATCTACGACGCCCTGGAGATGAACTACCGCCAGGTGAAGGTCCGCAAGGACCCGAACTGCGCCGTCTGCGGTGAGAACCCGACGGTCACCGAGCTGATCGACTACGAGGCCTTCTGCGGCGTCGTGTCGGAGGAGGCGCAGGCCGCCGCCGCCGGTTCGACCATCACCTCGAAGCAGCTCAAGCAGTGGCAGGACGAGGAGGAGGACATCTACCTCATCGACGTCCGCGAGCCCGGTGAGTACGAGATCGTCAACATCCCCGGCGCGGTGCTGATCCCGAAGAACGAGTTCCTGATGGGCGACGCGCTGGAGAAGCTGCCGCAGGACAAGAAGATCGTGCTGCACTGCAAGTCCGGCGTGCGCTCGGCCGAGGTGCTGGCCGTGGTCAAGGCCGCGGGCTTCGCCAACGCCGTCCACCTGGGCGGCGGCGTGCTCGGCTGGGTGAACCAGATCGAGCCGCACAAGCCGGTCTACTGAAGAGCGGTCTGCTGAGAGGTCGGTCTGCTGAGGGCCGGCCTCCCCAGGGGCCGAAACGAGGGAGGGCCCGCCGACTCCGGCGGGCCCTCCCTCGTGCGTTCTCGCGTGCGTGCGTTCCCGCGTGCCGTCAGAGCGCGTTCCTGCGCTGCAGCACGTTGTAGGCGATCCAGCCCGGCAGCACCGGCAGCCAGAAGGTGAGCGCCCGGTAGAGGAAGACCGCCGGGGTGGCCACCGCAGGGGGCACGTCCGCGACGGTCAGGGCGCCGATCAGGGCGACCTCGACCGGGCCGATACCGCCCGGGGTGGGGATCGCCGAGCCGGCCGCGTTGGCGGTCAGGAAGACCACCGCGACGGCCGAGAAGCTGACCTCGCCGCCGAAGGCCTGCACCGAGAAGTCCAGGCAGGCGGTGAAGGAGAGGGTCAGCAGCAGGATGCCGCCGAAGCCGGTGAGCAGCTTGCTGGGCGTCTGCATCAGGTCCAGCATCCGCGGCACCACGCCGAAGAACAGCGACCGCAGCCGGCCCAGCACGAAGCGGCGCAGCGGCGCGACGGCGGCCACCACCAGGGCGAGCACGGCGGCGGTCAGCACGCCGATGATCACCGCGCGGGAGGCGGAGAGGTCGCCGTTGGTCTGGCTGCCGGTGATCAGACCGAAGCTGAACAGCAGCAGCAGGTGCCCGGCCAGGCCCGCCAGCTGGGAGGCGCCGACCGAGGCGACCGCCTGGCCGGGACGGATGCCGGCCCTCTGCAGGTAGCGGGTGTTGAGCGCGATGCCGCCGATCGCGGCGGGGGCGACCAGCTTGACGAAGGAGCCGGCCAGCTGCGCCGCGACGGTGCGCCGGAACGGCAGCCGCTCGGGGACGAAACCGGTCAGGCTCATCGCGGCGGCGACGTAGCTGAACGCGGCCGCCAGCAGGGCCGCCGCCGCCCAGACCCAGTTCATCTGGGAGAGCTTGAGCTGGGCCGGCTTGATGGTGGTCAGCGCCAGGTAGGCGGCGAAGGTGAGCGCGATCACCATGATCAGGCTCTTCGGCTTCAGCCGCTCCAGCTTGGCCGGCTCCATCGGCGCCTCGGGGGCGATCTGCAGGATCTGGCCGCGGATGCGGCTGAGCAGGTCCTCGCCGGCCGCCGCGATGTCCTCCTCGGCCTGCTGCTGGGTGCGCTCGCCGGCCGCGACCTGCTCCAGCGCCTTGGCCCGGGCGGCGGCCTTGCGCTCCTTGGTCAGCTTGGCGAGGTCGATCCGGGTGGAGCGGCTCATCCCGACCGGCTGGAGCAGCGGCAGCGCCTGGGCGACCCGTTCGGCGCCGAGCACCGCGTTGGCGGTGGCGACGGCCCGCTCGGGGCCGATCCGCAGCGCGAAGGTGGTCACCAGCTGGGCGACGTCGATGCGCAGCGTCAGGTCGGTGGCCGCGATGTCGCCGCCGGAGAGGTTGACCAGGCAGGCCGTCTTCCCGTCCACCACCAGCAGTGACTCGCCGGTGAGCCGACGGTGGGCGATCCGGCGCTCGTGCAGGGCGGCCACCGACTGCCACAGCGAGGCCATCACCTCGTCGGTGATCTCCTCGTCGGCGAGCTCGTCCAGGGTCCGGCCCTCGACGTTCTCGTACACCAGGATCGCGGCGTCCGGGCCCAGCTCGGAGGTGGCGACCAGCTGCGGCGCGCGGGCGCCCGAGGCGGCCGCCGCGTACGCGATCAGCGCCTCCTGCTCCAGCGCCTGGCGCAGCGACTGGGGGCTGCGGCGCACCGCCACCGAGCGCAGCCGCAGCCGCCGCCAGGCCCGGTAGAAGAAGCCGGAGGCCTGCTGCTCGCGGTCGATGATGTGGACGTCCAGCGGCGGGCCGTCCTGCTGGGTGACGTAGTAGCGGCGGGTGCCGCCGGGGGCGTCCGGGGCGCGGTGGGCGCCGTCCGGGGTGAAGCCGACCTTGCGCAGCCCGATCATCAGGTGCTGGCCGGTGGGCCGGATGTTGGGGGAGCCGATCGCGTACAGCGTGCCGTAGGCGACGGACCAGCCGATCAGCACGGTGAGCAGCAGCGACAGCGGGGTGGTGTAGCCGCCGAGCAGCTCGGTGACCCCGCTGAAGACCACCACCACCCACAGGGCCACCCGCCAGCGGGGTCTGCTCGACATGCCGACGGCGGTCATGTAGGCGATCACCGGGGCGAGGTAGCCGTGCACCGGGTCGGTCAGGGTGCCGTTGCTGTCCATCGGCAGCCGGGTCAGCGCCTCCCGGATGTGCTCGGAGGCGCCCTCGGCCACCCACCAGTCGATGCCCAGCGAGACGCCGTACGCCAGCACCGAGGCGAGCACGCCGTCGGCGACCCGCAGGCCGTCGCGTTTGATCAGCCGCTCGACGGCGAACGCCAGCGGTACGGCGAGCACCGCGACGCTGGAGACCAGACCGGTAATGGTGGACAGCACCACGGAGAAGTGCGGTGCGTTGGTGGCGATGTCCTGCTCGATGCCGGTGGTGGTCGAGGTGGCGATGCCGGCCAGCACGAAGACGGCGACTATCCCGAACACGCCGGCCAGGAAGCGGATCAGGTCGGACGGGCGGTGCGCGCGGGCGGCGAGCAGCGGCTCGTCGACGTCCAGGTGCGGGGCGTCCTCCAGCGGGTCGTGGTACTCGGTCTGCGGGGCGGGCGGGGAGGGCGGCACGGGTGGGGCCGACGGCGCGGGCACGGAGGGCCGCTCGGCCGGCTCGGGCGCCTTCTCCGGTGCGGGGGTCTTGATCGTCAGGTCCTTGATCAGGGAGACTTCCGGCGTCGGCCCGTGCTCGGGCCCACCTCCGGACTCGCCGCCGGGCGCCGGGGGCACGGCGGATCCGGACTCGTCGGAGTCCCTGTCCACGCCCACGTCAGCCGTCCCGGTCATCTGGTCTTGTCCTCGTATCACCACTCACCGCCCCGAAGATGGTGGCATGCCCCGCGCCCCTGTGCTGGACAGGGGGCGGATCGGGCGCGGCGGATCGTTCATCCGGGGCCGCGCGTGCGCCCCTGTAAGGAAGAATGCCCCAGGTGACGGACGTAACAGACGACGGCCTCCCGGACTCCTTGCCGCCCTTCGCCGAACTGGTGCTCGACCTGACCGAGCGGATTCCACCCGGCCGAGTGATGACCTACGGGGACGTCGCCGAGTACCTCGGCCAGGGCGGTCCCCGCCAGGTCGGCCGGGTGATGGCCCTCTACGGCGGCTCGGTGCCCTGGTGGCGGGTGATCCGCGCCGACGGCCGCTTCCTGCCCGGGCACGAACACCGCGCCCTCGCCCACTACAGCGAGGAGGGCACCCCGCTGCGCGAACTCGCCGACCCGCCCCGGGTCAACCTCAAGCTGGCCCGCTGGGACGGGGAGCCCGGTTAGCGGAAACCCCCGCGCGGACGGGAATGACGGGGCAGGATCGTAGGCTCGATACGGGCGGGCCCCCGACGGGCCCGCCCCGGCCACGCCCCCTTGTGCAACCCCAGGACAGTTCGTGAGTTCCCCCTACCGGCTCGTGCGCAGCCCGCTCGTCCAGCCCGACCCGCCCGCGCTGGACGCCTACCAGCGCGCCGTGGTCGAGCACACCGGCGGCCCGCTGCTCGTCCTCGCCGGACCGGGCACGGGCAAGACCACCACCCTGGTCGAGGCGGTCGCCCGGCGCGTCCAGGACGGCACCGACCCCGAGAAGATCCTCGTCCTCACCTTCAGCCGCAAGGCCGCGATGGAACTGCGCGACCGGATGTCCGGCCGCCTCGGCACCGCCGCCGCCCCCCAGGCCACCACCTTCCACTCCTTCTGCTACGCCCTGCTGCGCGCCCACCAGGACCCGCAGGACTACGCCGAACCGCTGCGGCTGCTCTCCGGCCCCGAGCAGGACGTCATGGTCCGCGAACTGCTTGCCGGCGGCGCCGAGGACGCCAAACTCACGGAGTCGATCTGGGGGCACCCCCGGCCGGAGGCTGGGGGAGGCTCCGCCGCGGGCACCCGCATCCCGTGGCCGCCCGACCTGCGTGCCTGCCTGACCACCCGCGGCTTCGCCGACGAGGTCCGCGCCGTCCTCGCCCGCAGCCGCGAACTCGGCCTCGGCGAAGCCGAACTCGAACGCTTCGCCCAGGGCGTCCAGCGCCCCGACTGGGCCGCCGCCGCCCACTTCCTCGCCGACTACCTCGACGTCCTCGACCTGCGCGGCGTCCTCGACTACGCCGAACTCGTCCACCGCGCCGTCCTGCTCGCCGAACGGCCCGCGGTCGGCGAGGACCTCCGCCGGCGCTACGACGTCGTCTTCGTCGACGAGTACCAGGACACCGACCCCTCCCAGGTCCGGCTGCTGCGCCAGCTCGCCGGCGGTGGCCGCGACCTCGTCGCCGTCGGCGACCCCGACCAGTCGATCTACGCCTTCCGCGGCGCCGACATCAACGGCATCCTCGACTTCCCGCAGACCTTCCGACACGCCGACGGCAGCCCCGCCGAGGTCAAGGTGCTGCGCGTCTCCCGCCGCTCCGGCGCCGTCCTGCTCGCCGCCTCCCGCGAGATCACCCGCCGGATGCCGATGGGCCGCCTGCCCGCCGACAAACTCGCCCAGCACCGCGCCCTGCTGCCCTCCCGCGAGGGCGGCCGGGTCGACGTCTACACCTACCCCACCCCCGGCGCCGAGCTCGACTCGATCGCCGACCTGCTGCGCCGCGCCCACCTGGAGGACGGCGTGCCCTGGGGCGAGATGGCCGTGCTCGTCCGGGCCGGCGCCCGTTCCATCCCCGGCGTGCGGCGGGCGCTCGGCGCGGCCGGTGTCCCGCTGGAGATCGACGGCGACGACCTGCCGCTGCGCGAGGAGCCCGCGGTCGCCCAGCTGCTGCTCGCCCTGCGGGTCTGCGCCCGACAGGCCACACAGCCCGCCGCCCGCGACAAGCACGGCGACCCGGACACCGCCGAACCGGACACCGCTGAACCGGACACCCCCGAGCCGCTCACCGCCGAACTGGCCCACGCCCTGCTCACCGGCCCGCTCGGCGGCCTCGACGGCTCCGATCTGCGGCGTCTCGGCCGCGCCCTGCGCGAGGAGGAACGCGCCGCCCTGCGCGCCGACGGCGACCCCGCCGCCCCCCGCCCGGCCGACGAACTGATCCGCGAGGCCCTCGCCGAACCCGAGCGCCTGATCGCCCTCGACCCCGCCACCGCCCGCCGCGCCCGCGACCTCGGCACCCTGCTGCGCAAGGTCCGCGAACTGCTGGCCGGCGGCTGCACCGCCGAAGAGGCGCTGTGGGAACTGTGGGACGGCAGCCGCCGCTGGCGCGAACGCCTGGAACGCGCCGCCCTGCGCGGCGGCGCCGCCGGTCGCAACGCCGACCGCGACCTCGACGCCCTGTGTGCCCTGTTCGAGACCGCCGCCCGCGCCGAGGAACAGGTCACCGGCCACCGCAGCGCCCTCGACCTGCTCGCCGAACTCGAAGCCCAGGACATCGCCGCCGACACCCTCACCGTCCGGGCCGTGCGCCCCGAGGCGGTACGGCTGATGACCGCCCACCGCGCCAAGGGCCTGGAATGGCGCCTGGTCGTCGTCGCCGGCGTCCAGGACGGCCTCTGGCCCGACCTGCGCCGCCGCGGCTCCCTGCTGGAGGCCGACCGGATCGGCCGCGACGGCCTCGCCGAACCGCTCTCCCCGGCCGCCCTGCTCGGCGAGGAACGCCGCCTCTTCTACGTCGCCGCCACCCGCGCCAAGGAACGGCTGATCGTCACCGCCGTCAAGGCACCCGCCGACGACGGTGACGAACCCTCCCGCTTCCTGCGCGAGCTCTACCGCGAGGACGTCGACCCGCGCACCGGAAAGGTGCTGCGCCGCACCCCGCCGGTCACCGTCGAGGACGTCACCCACCGTCCGCGCCGCCCGCTGTCGGTCGCCGCCCTGGTCGCCGAACTGCGCGCCGTCACCGTCGACCCCACCCGCTCGCCCGAACTGCGCCGCGCCGCCACCGAACGCCTCGCCACCCTCGCCGCCGCCACCGACGAGGAGGGCCTGCCGCTGGTGCCCGCCGCCCACCCCGACCGCTGGTGGGGCCTGGACGACGCCACCACCGCCCCCGAACCGCTGCGCAGGGCCGACCTGCCGGTACGGCTCTCCGGCAGCGGCCTGGAACAACTGGAGAACTGCTCGCTGCAGTGGTTCCTCGACAAGGAGGTCAAGGCCAGGGGCGTCGGCTCCGCCGCCCAGGGCTTCGGCAACGTGGTGCACGCCCTCGCCGACGAGGTCGGCTCCGGCCGCACCCCCGCCGACCTCGCCGTCCTCATGGCCCGCCTGGACACCGTCTGGGACGCGCTCGCCTTCGACGCCCCCTGGAAGTCCCAGCAGGAGAAGACCGAGGCCCGCGCCGCCCTGGAGCGCTTCCTCAACTGGCACGTCCTGGAACGCGGCCGGGACGTCGTCGCCACCGAGCACGGCTTCGACGTCACCCTCGACGTCGGCGGCGTCTCGGTGCGCATCCGCGGCTCCATGGACCGGGTCGAGAAGGACCGGGCCGGACGCGCCTACGTGGTCGACTTCAAGACCGGCAAGCAGATACCCACCGACAAGTCGCTGCCCGACCACAAGCAGCTCGCCGTCTACCAGCTCGCCGTGCGGGCCGGCGCCCTCAACGACCTGCCCGGCTTCACCGCCCGCCCCCCGGCCACCGGCGGCGCCGAACTCGTCCACCTGCGCGAACCCGCCGCCAAGGCCGCCCCGGACGCCCCCAAGGTGCAGCGCCAGGAGCCGCCCGAGGGCCAGCCGTGGATCGAGAGCCTGCTCGCCGAGGCCGCCGGCAAGGTCCTCGCCGAGCGCTTCGTGCCGCAGACCGGCGGCGGTTGCGACCGCTGCACCTTCCGCCGCAGCTGCTCCGCCCAGCGCGACGGTGCGCAGCTCGTGGAATGAGGGCTTGTCCGCCGCTCCGGTTACGGTTGCGGGGTGACCGCCGTGCTCAGCCATCCCGACCAGCTCAAGGAGCTGCTGGGCATCCCCTTCAACCGGGAGCAGATGGCGGCCATCGGCGCCCCCCTGGCCCCGGCCGTGATCGTGGCCGGCGCGGGCTCCGGCAAGACCACCGTGATGGCCGCCCGGGTCGTCTGGCTGGTCGGCTCCGGCGCCGTGCGCCCCGAAGAGGTCCTCGGGCTCACCTTCACCAACAAGGCCGCCGCCGAACTCGCCGAACGCGTCCGCACCGCCCTGCTCCGGGCCGGCATCGCCGACCGCGACGACACCGAACCGCTCGGCGACCCGGAGATCTCCACCTACCACGCCTTCGCCGGCCGCCTCCTCAAGGAACACGGCCTGCGGATCGGCATAGAACCCGACGTCCGCCTGCTCGCCGACGCCACCCGCTTCCAGCTCGCCGCCAAGGTGCTGCGCACCGCCCGCGGCCCCTTCCCCGCCCTCACCGGCACCTTCGCCAACCTCGTCGCCGACCTGACCGCCCTGGACGGCGAACTCGCCGAGCACCTGGTCGAGCCCGCCACCCTGCGCGCCCACGACGAGGACCTGCTCGACACCCTCGCCACCGTCAAGCTCGGCAACGACGACCTGCGCGCCGTCCCCGCCACCGCCCGCGCCCGGCTGGAACTGCTGCGCCTGGTCGAGGACTACCGCCGCCGCAAGCGGGCCGCCGGGCTGATGGACTTCGGCGACCAGATAGCCGCCGCCGCCCGCCTCGCCCAGCAGCGTCCCGAGGTCGGCGAACTGCTGCGCGGCCAGTTCAAGGTCGTCCTGCTCGACGAGTACCAGGACACCTCCGTCGCCCAGTGGCTCATGCTCGCCGGCCTGTTCGGCGGTGCCCCCGACAGCAACGGGCGCGGGGGCCACCCCGTCACCGCCGTCGGCGACCCCTGCCAGGCCATCTACGGCTGGCGCGGCGCCTCCGTCGCCAACCTGGACGACTTCCCCCGGCACTTCCCCCAGGCCGACGGCCGCCCCGCCGACCGCTACGCGCTCAGCGAGAACCGCCGCAGCGGCGGCCGCCTGCTCGCCTTCGCCAACCGGCTCGCCGCCCCGCTGCGCGCCATGCACGAGGGTGTCGAGGCGCTGCGCCCGGCCCCCGGCGCCGAACAGGACGGCTACGTGCGGGCCGCGCTGCTGCCCACCCACGCCGAGGAGGTCGACTGGCTCGCCGACTCGATCGCCCACCTGGTGCGCACCGGCACCGCGCCGGGCCGGATCGCCGTGCTGTGCCGGGGCGGCGCGGCCTTCCCGGACATCCACGCCGCCCTGGTCGCCCGCGAGGTGCCGGTCGAGGTGGTGGGCCTCGGCGGGCTGCTGCAACTGCCCGAGGTCGCCGACCTGGTGGCGGTCTGCGAGGTGCTGCAGGACCCGACGGCCAACGCCGCCCTGGTGCGCCTGTTGATCGGCCCGCGCTGGCGGATCGGGCCGCGCGACCTCGCCCTGCTCGGCCGCCGCGCCGCCGACCTGGTGCGCACCGACCGGCCCGAGGGCGTGGAGGCGCTGGCCGCGGCCGTCGCCGAGGCCGACCCCACCGAGGTGGTCTCGCTGGCCGACGCGGTGGAGACCTTCCTGACCGCTTCGACCGGGGAGGGGGGCGACCAGTCGGACGAGCTGCCGTTCTCCGCCGAGGCCAGGGTCCGCTTCGCCCGGCTCGCCGCCGAACTGCGCGAGCTGCGCCGTTCGCTCGCCGATCCGCTGATGGACGTGCTGCACCGGGTGCTGGCCGTCACCGGCCTGGAGGTCGAACTCGCCGCCTCCCCGCAGGCGCTGGCCGCCCGGCGGCGGGAGACCCTGCACGCCTTCCTGGACGTCGCCGCCTCCTTCGCCGACCTGGACGGCGACCCGGGTCTGGCCGCCTTCCTCGGCTTCCTGCGCGCCGCCCAGGAGTACGAGCGGGGCCTGGACAGCAGCCTGCCCGGCGGCGAGGACACCGTGAAGGTGCTCACCGCGCACAAGTCCAAGGGCCTGGAGTGGGACGTGGTGGCCGTCCCCGGGCTGGTGAAGGGCGCGTTCCCGTCCGGCACCCCGCGCGAACGCTGGACCAGCACCAAGCGGGTGCTCCCGCACGCCCTGCGCGGTGACGCCGCCACCCTGCCGGACGTCCGCGGCGGCTGGAACAGCAAGTCGATGGCCGCGTTCAAGAAGGAGCTGGCCGAGCACTCCGGCACCGAGGAACTGCGCCTGGGCTACGTCGCGTTCACCCGCCCCCGCACGCTGCTGCTGGCCTCCGGCCACTGGTGGGGGCCGAGCCAGAAGACCGTCCGCGGCCCGTCCGCCTTCCTGGAGCAGCTGCGCGAGCACTGCGAACAGCCCGGCGCCGGCGAGGTCGAGCACTGGGCCGAGCAGCCGGAGAAGGGCGCCGAGAACCCGGCGCTGACCGCCGCCGTCGAGCGTCCCTGGCCGCTGCCGCTGGACCCGGCCGCCCAGCACGCCCGCCGCCGGGTCGCCGCGGTGGTGCGCGGGAGGATCGCCGGCGCACCGGCCCCCGAGCCGGAGCCGATGGCCGCCGAGGACCAGCGCCAGACGGCCTCCTGGGACCGCGACCTGACCGCGCTGCTCGGCGAGTTGGAGCGGTCCCGGCGCACCGCCCGGCAGGTGCCGCTGCCCGCCGCGCTGTCCGCCACCCAGCTGCTGCGGCTGGCCGCCGACCCGGACGGCTTCGCCCGCGACCTGGCCCGCCCGATGCCCCGCCCCCCGCAGCCCGCTGCCCGGCGCGGCACCCGCTTCCACGCCTGGGTGCAGTCCCGGATCGAGCCGCTGCTGCTGATCGAGCCCGGCGCGCTGCCCGGCGCCGACGACGACGGCATCGAGGACGAGCAGGACCTGGAGCGGCTCAAGGAGGCGTTCCTGCGCACCCCGTACGCGCAGCGCAAGCCCCACCGGGTGGAGGCGCCGTTCCAGCTGGTGCTGGCGGGTCGGGTGGTGCGCGGCCGGATCGACGCGGTCTACCGTGACAGTGACATGCCGTCGGAATCCGGTGGTGCGTCACGCTACGAAGTGGTCGACTGGAAGACCCACCGCGAGGAGACGGCCGACCCGCTGCAGCTCGCGGTCTACCGGCTGGCCTGGGCCGAGCAGGCGGGCGTAGATCCCGAGCAGGTCACGGCTTCGTTCCTGTACGTCCGCAGCGGGCGGATCGTCCGTCCGGGAGGACTTCCCGACCGAAAAGAGTTGGAACGGCTCCTGATCGGGAACAGTGAATAATGAGTCACGCAGAGCATCCAAGTCATCACGGCGACGTCCGAAACCTGTGCGTCGTGCACGTTTCGCACCTATTGTGGGGTCGGTAACCGGTCAACCCCCGTGCTCCGGCCGCCAGCGAGGCCCGCATTCCCTAACCCTCAGTCATCGCCGCAGGTGCCCCAGGGCATCGGCGTCTTCTGCTGGAGAGACCGAAGTTGAGCGCGACCGGATGGATCAGAGAGCGGTTCACCGGGCCGACCCCGGGCCCGGCCCCGGGCGCGACCGGCACCTGGCCGAGGACGGCGCTCGCGCTGCCCTTCATCGGCATGGCGCTGATCGTCGTCCTCGACTACCTCAGCGGCACCGAGGTGACGGTCGAACCCGCCCTCACCGCCGTTCCCGCGCTGGCCGCCGTGGTCAGCCGCCGCACCTGGTACCCGCTCGTCATCGGTCTGTGCACCGAGGCGGCGGCCTTCCTGATGGCCTTCCGCAGCGACGCGCTCGGCGAGTCCGTGCACGCCGCCAGCGTCATCGCGATCCTGCTGGTCGCCACGATCGGCTGGGTCAGCGCCACCCTGAGACTGCGCCAGGAACGCGCCCTCGCTGACGCCCAGCTGGTCGCCTCGATCGCCCGCCGGGTGCTGCTGCGGCCCGTCCCCGAGAAGGTCGGCAGCATGCGTGCCGCCGTCCACTACGAGGCCGCCGCCGCGCACGCCCGCATCGGCGGCGACCTGTACGAGGTCGTCAACACCCGGCACGGCGTGCGCGCCGTGGTCGGCGACGTCCGCGGCAAGGGCCTCGGTGCCGTCGAGACCGCCGCCGCCGTGCTCGGCGCCTTCCGCGAGGCCGCCCATCAGGAAGGCGCCCTCGACCGGGTGGCCGGCTGGCTGGCCGTCAGCCTCGACCGCGCCCTGCACGAGAACGACCACCCCGGCGTGGAGGAGGAGTTCGTCACCCTGGTGCTGATCGGCGTCGGCCCCGACGGCACCGCCGAACTCGTCAACTGCGGCCACCCGGCCCCGCTGCTGCTGCGCGGCGACACCGTTCGCCCGCTCGAACTCGCCGAAACCGTACCGCCGTTGGGTGTCCTCGACCCCGCCGACGTCCACCCCCCGGTGCACCGGGTCCCGCTCCAGGGCGGCGACCGGGTCCTGCTGTTCACCGACGGGATGATCGAGGCCCGCGACCGCTCCGGCGCCTTCTACCCGCTCGCCGAACGCCTCCCGCGCTGCGCCGACGGCCACCCCGCCGACGTCCTGCAGCGCCTCCACGAGGACGTGGTGCGCCACGTCGGCCGCCAACTCGGCGACGACGCGGCCATGCTGCTCCTGCAGTACGACCCCCAGCCGACCGCGGCCGTCCAGCTGCCGCAGCAGAACGGGATGCTGAGCCGCCTCAACTAGGGCGTGGCTGACGGCCACGTCCTGGCGGCCGGCCTTCGGACTCCGCCTGCGGGGCGTTCGAAGGCCGGCCGCTCTACAGCGACACCTGGACCAGCAGCGGCCGGTGGTCCGACACCGCCGCGCGCGGCGCCGCCGCCGGGCCCGTCGCCGCGCGCGGCACCCCGACCGCCAGCACGTGGTCGAACTGCACCGCCGGCCGGTGCGACGGGTAGGTCGGCGTGCGCGCCAGGTCGTACCAGCCCTGCAGCCGCGCCCGCGGCTCGCGCACCCGCCGTCGGCGCGGCTCGACCAGCGCGGGCCGGGCCCGCCGGGCCGCCCGCAGCTCGCGCACCCGCACCCGCGGCGCGGTGCGCTCCAGCGCCGTCGCCCCGCCCAGCACCGTGCGCGGTACCGCGCCGATCAGGTTGAAGTCGCCCAGCACCAGGTAGGGCTGGGGCAGATCGGCGATCCAGCGCCGGATCCCCGCCAACTGCGCCATGTTCCAGCCCGGCACGAAGGACAGGTGCGCGGCCACCACCGTGAACGGCCCGCGCCTTCCCTCCAGTACCGCCGCCAGCGCCGCCCGCGGCTCGTCCGGCACCGGCGTCAGCCCGCGTCGCCCGGCCACCCGCAGCGGCAGCCCGAAGGGCGCCGGGGCGAACCGCCGGGCCCGCCAGTGCCGCACCGGAAGCCGGGTCAGCAGCGCCGTCCCGTACGAGGGCGGGGCGCCGTCGCCCACATCGCCCGGCCCGTACACCCGCAGCCCGTTCGGCCCGGACGGCTCCGGCACCCAGCCCGCGACCGGCGCCGGGCGCCCGTGCAGTGCGGCGGCGAAGCGCCAGTCGCCGGCGCCCATCGCCTTGGCCGCCACCGCCGCCTGGTCGGTGCCGCCCGAGCGTGCCTGGTGCCGGTCCACCTCCTGCAGGGCCAGCACGTCGACGTCCAGCGCGGCCACCGCCTCCGCCAGCGGGGCGCCCGCGTCGGCCGGGTAGGGGCGCGGCGCGCCGTCCGGGGCGAGCGGCTGACCGTGCAACAGGTTGAAGGTGGCGATGCGCAACTGGCTCACACCGCACGACGGTACCCGAGGGGGCGCGGCTTGAGGCGGTAGGGCATACCGGGTATACATACTGAGTATGTCCATCCGCCACGGTCTGCTCGCCCTGCTCGACCAGGGCCCCCGCTACGGCTACCAGCTGCGCACCGAGTTCGAGGCGCGCACCGGCGCCACCTGGCCGCTCAACGTCGGGCAGGTCTACACCACACTCTCCCGACTCGAACGCGACGGCCTGGTCGAACCCGCCGGCGAGGACGAGGAGGGACACCAGTTCTACGCCGTCACCGACGCCGGCCGCACCGAGCTGCGGGCCTGGTTCGACACCCCGGTGCCCCGGACCAACCCCCCGCGCGACGAACTGGCGATCAAGCTCGCCATGGCGGTGACCGTCCCGGGGGTGGACGTCTCCGCCGTCGTCCAGGGCCAGCGCCGGCACAGCATCAAGGCGCTGCAGGACTACACCCGGCTCAAGGGTCGCGCCCTGGCGGGCGAGGCCCGGCCCGGCACCGTGCCCTCGGAGAGCAACGAACTCGCCTGGCTGCTCGTCCTCGACCAGCTGATCTTCCAGACCGAGGCCGAGATCCGCTGGCTCGACCACTGCGAGACCCGGCTCGCCCAGCAGGCCGAACTCCAGCAGGCCCGCGCCGCCGAGGCCGCCCGCGACGGCGCCGCCAAGCCCAAGCGGCTCGGCCGCCGCAGCCGCACCTAGGGCGGCGCGCTCCGCGGGCCCGGCGGCGATCCGCAGGGCCCGCCCCAGCCACTCGAACCAGAGGCCCGGCGCCACGACGCCGGGCCCGTACCCAGCACAAGGGGGGAATCGTGTCCCACACCGAAGAGTCCCGGCCCACGCCGGTGCTGCACCTGGAGAACGTCACCCGCGTCCACGGCCAGGGCGCCGCCGAGGTCCAGGCCCTGCGCGGCGTCGACCTCAAGGTCCACCCCGGCGAGTTCGTCGCCGTCATGGGCCCCTCCGGCTCCGGCAAGTCGACCCTGCTCACCCTCGCCGGCGGCCTCGACACCCCGAGCACCGGCCAGGTCCTGGTCGAAGGCGTCGCCCTCGGCGGCCTCACCCGCAAGCAGCTCGCCCGGGTCCGCCGCCGCTCCATCGGCTACGTCTTCCAGGACTACAACCTGATACCGGCCCTCACCGCCGCCGAGAACATCTCGCTGCCGCGCGAACTCGACGGCCTGTCCGCCCGCGCCGCCCGACGCGAGGCCCTCACCGCCCTGGAGGAACTCGGCATCCCCGAACTCGCCGACCGCTTCCCCGACGACATGTCCGGCGGCCAGCAGCAGCGCGTCGCCATCGCCCGGGCCCTGATCGGCGACCGCCGCCTCGTCCTCGCCGACGAACCCACCGGCGCCCTCGACTCCACCACCGGCGAAGCCGTCCTCGCCGTCCTGCGCGCCCGCTGCGACGCCGGCGCCGCCGCCATGATGGTCACCCACGAAGCCCGGCACGCCGCCTGGGCCGACCGCGTGGTCTTCCTGCGCGACGGCCGCATGGTCGACGAGTCCGTCAGCCAGGACGCCGCAAGCCTGCTCGTCAGCGCCGCCGCGAACAGCAAGCAGGTGGACGAGTGAAGCTCAGCGCCTGGCGGCTCGCCCTGCGCATCGCCCGCCGCGACGCCCTGCGCGCCAAGGGCCGAAGCGCCCTGGTCGTCGCCATGGTCGCGCTGCCCGTCCTCGGCGTCACCGGCGCCGACGTGTTCTTCCGCAGTGCCACCCTCGAACCCGCCGAACAGGTCGTCCGGATCATGGGCCGGGCCGACGGCGACCTGACCATGGTCGAGCGTGGATCCTCCGTCAGGCAGGCCCCCAACGCCGACGACGGCTTCATCACCGACAACCCCAAGCGCGAGGCCAAGGACGGCGCCGCCCCCCAGTACACCCCCGCCCAGCAGCGCGCCCTCGACACCGAACCCGCCCAGCTGGCACAGCAGCTGCTCCCGCCCGGCAGCACCCTGGTGCCCGAACGCCAGGGCCCGTACACCGCGACCAGCAGCACCGAGGGCCTGCTCACCACCCACACCAGCGAAGCCGACCTGACCGACCCGGTCTGGAACGGCCGGGTCGACCTGGTCGAGGGCAGCGCCCCCGCCAACGACCAACAGGTCGCCGTCACCCGGCAGTTCATCAAGCGCTCCGGACTCAAGCTCGGCGACCGCACCACCGTCCGCGGCCTGGAGTCCAGCCCCTTCACCATCACCGCCGTCGTCGAGTACCCCGGCGAACTCGACAAGACCGAACTCGTCGCCCGGCCCGGCACCCTGGTCGGGAAGCTCGCCGAGGGCCAGGGCTCCGGCCGCGGCACCGACACGGCCGACCGCTGGCTGGTCAAGCTCCCCGCCGGCGCCACCCTCGACTGGGCCAAGGTCACCGAACTCAACGGCTACGGCTTCACCCTCACCTCCCGCGCCGTCCTGCTCGACCCGCCCCGCCGCTCCGACGTGCCGTACTACGTCCAGATCGACAAGTACAGCAACGGCCCCCGCTTCCTCGACCGCACCTCCGTCGTCATCCTCGGCACCGTCGTCGGCATGGCCCTGCTGGAGATCGTCCTCCTCGCGGGCCCCGCCTTCGCCGTCGGGGCCCGGCGCTCCCGGCGGCAGCTCGGGCTGCTCGCCGCCGCGGGCGGTGACCGCGCCAACGTCCGCGCGGTCGTCCTCGGCGGCGGCATCGTCCTCGGCCTCACCGGTGCCGCCCTCGGCCTCGGCCTCGGCGTCGGCCTGGTCGCCCTGCTGCGCACCCGGGCCGAGGAGTACGCCGGCGCCCGCTTCGGCCACTTCAACCTGCAGCCGCTCGACCTGCTCGGCGTGCTCCTGGTCGGCCTGGTCACCGGCCTGCTCGCCGCCGTCGTGCCCGCCGTCCAGGCCTCCCGCCAGGACGTCGTCTCCGCCCTCACCGGCCGCGACTCGCTCAAGCCCCCGAGCCGCAAACTCGCCCTGCTCGGCCTGCTGATGCTCACCGGCGGCGGCGCGCTCGCCCTGGTCGGCGCCACCAGCGGCCTCACCAGCCGCAGCATCGCCGTCCTCGGCGGCTCGGCCGTCGCCGAACTCGGCATGGTCGCCCTCACCCCGTACCTGGTCGGCCTGTTCGGCAAGCTCGGCCGCTGGCTCTCGCTCGGCCCCCGGCTCGCCCTGCGCGACTCCGTCCGCCACCGCGGCCGCACCGCGCCCGCCGTCGCCGCCGTGATGGCCGCCGTCGCCGGCTCCGTCGCCGTCAGCATCTACATCGCCAGCTACGACGAGCAGTACCGCCGCGACTACACCCCCACCGGCGCCCCCGGCGCCGTCATGCTCGGCGGCTGGACGGCCGGCTCCGACGCCAAGCTGCTGCCACAGCTGCGCGACGGCGTGGAACGCAGCATCCCCGACCTCGGCCCGCGCGCCGACGTCTCCCAGGTCAACTACAAGGGCGACTGCGCAAGCGGCGGCAGCTGCGGCTACATCGAGGTCATGGTGCCCAAGGACCTGCGCTGCCCGGTCTTCGACCGCGACAGCAGGCGCAGCCCGGGCGAGATCGAACAGATCATGAAGACCGACAAGCGCTGCCAGGTCCGCGAACACCACTCCAGCCGCTACGGCGACCTCACGGCCGGCGACGCCACCCTGCTGCGCAACCTGTACGGCGTCACCGACCAGGCGGCCGGCCAGGCCCTCGCCGCCGGCAAGGCGGTGGTCTTCGACCCGCGCTACGTCAAGGACGGCAAGCTCGTCCTGCGCTACAGCGAACCGACGACCACGGACTACGGCGCCCTCGGCAGCAAGCCACCCACGCTCACCGAGGTCACCGTCGACGCCGTCCTCGCCCCCGCCGCGCTGCCCGCCCACGGCCAGGCCGTGATCAGCCCGGACACCGCCACCCGGCTCGGCTTCACCACCAGCCCGGCCGGCTCGGTCTGGCTGCCCGACACCATGACCTCCGACGGCGCCCAGCAGAAGGCGGACGGCGCGCTCGCCAAGCTCACCGACCACAGCGTCCTGGACATCGAACGCGGCTACCAGACCAAGGCCGGACTCGTCGGCCTCGGCCTGTCCGGCTTCGCCGGCCTGGTCGCCCTCGGCGCGGCCGGCATCGCCACCGGACTGGCCGCCGCCGACTCCCAGCGCGACCTGACCACCCTCGCCGCGGTCGGCGCCGAACCCCGGATCCGGCGCTCGCTCTCCGGCTTCCAGTGCGGGGTGATCGCCGCCATGGGCACCCTGCTCGGCATCGTCTGCGGGATCGTGCCGGCCGTGGCCATCCGCAAGGTCCAGGGCCTGGCGAGCGACTACCCCGGCATCAGCCCCGAGGCGCTCGCCGACAAGTCGGCCGTGGTCTTCCCCTGGCCGACCATCGCCGCCACCGTGCTGGTGCTGCCGCTGCTCGCGGCGGGCCTGGCGGCGCTGCTCACCCGCTCACGGATCTCGCTGCTGCGCCGCTCCGGCTGAGCCGTGCGGGTCCCTCCGGTCACCCCCGTCCGCCGTTCCCCGCGGCGGGGGTGACGGAGGTTACAGCCCTGACGGGCAGCTGCAACCGGACGGCCGGGGCGGGCACCCACACGGGCGAACTACAGTCGTCGGTATGACGAGAACTCCGGACAGCGCCGTCCACTCCTTCATCGACCAGCACCAGGCCGCGTTCCTCGCGGACCTGTCCGAGTGGCTGGCCATCCCCTCGGTCTCCGCCGACCCGGACCGGGCCGGCGACGTGCGCCGCTCCGCCGAGTGGCTGGCCGCCAAGCTGCGCGAGACCGGCTTCCCGGTCGCCGAGGTGTGGGAGACCGACGGGCTGCCGGCGGTGTTCGCCGAGTGGCCCTCCGGGGACTCGTCCGCGCCGACCGTCCTGGTCTACGGGCACCACGACGTGCAGCCCGCGGCGAAGGAGGACGGCTGGGACACCGAGCCGTTCACCCCGACCGTGGTGGGCGGGCGGCTGTACGCCCGCGGCGCCGCCGACGACAAGGGCCAGGTGTTCTTCCACACCCTGGGTGTGCGCGCCCACCTGGCCGCCACCGGCCGCACCGCGCCGGCCGTCAACCTCAAGCTGCTGATCGAGGGCGAGGAGGAGTCCGGCTCGCCGCACTTCGCCGACCTGGTGCGCCGTGAGGCCGAGCGGCTGGCCGCCGACGTGGTGGTCATCTCCGACACCGGCATGTGGTCCGAGACCACGCCGACCGTCTGCACCGGCATGCGGGGCCTGGCGGACGCCCAGCTCGACCTGTACGGGCCGGACACCGACATCCACTCCGGCTCCTTCGGCGGCGCCGTCCCCAACCCGGCCCAGGTCGCGGCCGAGCTGGCCGCCGCCCTGCACGACGCCGACCGCAGGGTCGCGATCCCGGGCTTCTACGACGGGGTCGTGGAGCTGACCGAGCGCGAGCGCGAGCTGTTCGCCGAGCTGCCCTTCGACGAGGCGCAGTGGCTGCGCGTCGCCAAGTCGTACGGCACCCGCGGCGAGGCCGGGTACTCCACCCTGGAGCGGGTCTGGGCCCGCCCGACCGCCGAGGTCAACGGCATCTGGGGCGGCTACACCGGCCCCGGCGGCAAGACCATCGTGCCGTCCTCGGCGCACCTCAAGCTGTCCTTCCGGCTGGTGGCCGGCCAGGAGGTGGAGAAGGTCCGCGAGGCGGTCAGCGCCTGGGTCGCCGAGCGGGTGCCCGAGGGCATCCGCCACGAGCTGGTCTTCCCGGGCGCGACCCGGCCCTGCCTGACGCCGCTGGACCACCCGGCGCTGCAGTCCACCGTGCGCGCGATGGGCCGGGCCTTCGGACAGCGGATCCTGTTCACCCGCGAGGGCGGCTCCGGCCCCGCCGCCGACCTGCAGGACGTGCTGGGCGCCCCGGTGCTGTTCCTCGGCATCTCGGTGCCCTCGGACGGCTGGCACTCGGTCAACGAGAAGGTCGAGCTGGACCTGCTGGCCAAGGGCGTGGAGACCGCCGCGTACCTGTGGGGCGACCTGGCCGAGAACTTCAGGCCCGGCGCGTGACCGGGCCCCGGGCCCGTCACCGCGATCACGACCATGGCAGTCAGATCACTCATCCGGATGATTCACCACGTGGGGATGGAACGAAGTGAGCACCGTGCCTGAGACCGAGCGTCCGCTGGCCCTGGCCAGGTCGGGGGTGGACCGGGCGGCCGAGCACCGGTTCGACGAGCCCTGGCTGGCGGCCGCCTGGAGCCACCCCTCCACCCGGGTGCTGCCGATCGCCGGCGGCGAGGCTTTCGTCGTCGACACCGCGCGGGGCACCGAGCTCGTGCTGCTGCCCTCCTTCGAGGCGCCGCAGACCGGGGACCGGTACTTCCTCGGCACCGACGAGGACGGCGTCTCGTACTTCGCGCTGGCCGGCGAGAGCCTGCCCGGCCGACTGGACGGCGACGCCCGTCCGGCCGGGCTGCGCGAGGTCGGCGCGCTGCTGTCCGGCCGGGACGCCGGGCTGCTGGTGCACGCCGTGGCGCTGGAGCACTGGCACCGGCTGCACAGCTTCTGCTCGCGCTGCGGGCACCCGACCGAGAAGGCCGGCGCCGGGCACGTGCGGCGCTGCACCTCCTGCGCGGCCGAGCACTACCCGCGCACCGACCCGGCGGTGATCATGGCGATCACGGACGAGCAGGACCGTTGCCTGCTCGGCCGCCAGGCGCTGTGGCCGGAGGGCCGCTGGTCCACGCTGGCCGGCTTCGTCGAGCCGGGGGAGTCGATCGAGCAGGCGGTGGCCCGCGAGGTGCACGAGGAGGCGGGGGTCCGGGTCGGCGAGGTCCGCTACGTCGCCAGCCAGCCCTGGCCGTTCCCGTCCAGCCTGATGCTCGGTTTCATGGGCAAGGCGCTGCCCGGCGGCACCGAGATCACCGTGGACGGCGAGGAGCTGGCCGAGGCGCGCTGGTTCTCCCGCGAGGAGCTGCGGGCCGGGATGGAGGCGGGCGAGATCCTGCCACCCTCCGGCATCTCGATCGCCCGGCACCTGGTCGAACTCTGGTACGGCGAGCCGCTGCCGTCGGCCGCGCGCTGGTAATCCGGTACGAAATCCGACCGGTTCCGCTTCTGGCCGATTCTGTACGGAAGGGGGGCGTGCGGCTTATGTCGCGCGCCCCTGTTTTTCTTTTCCAGCCCTTCCCGGATCCCGCACGACCGGCGGTTCGTGGCCGGACGGGCCAGTTCTGCTACCGCCGGACACTCCCGGGTCCCCGCCGTCAACCCACGCGGACGACATTGCCGGAAACGGCTGAAACCGCGTCACCGCGCTCGCTACATTCACTCGGGTGACAATCCCCCGGGGCACCGCCCAATCCCCCAAATACCAGCGCCTCGCCGCCGACCTGCGCCGCCGGATCGCCGAAGGCGAGTTCACCGCCGACGCCGCCCTGCCCGTCGAGAGCGAACTGGAACGCCAGTACGGCGTCGCCCGCAACACCGTCCGCCTCGCCGTCGACGTCCTGGTCAACGAAGGCCGGCTCGTCCGCCTCCAGGGCAAGGGCACCTACCTGCGCGAACACCCCGTCCTGGACCACCGCGCCTACGGACCCGCCCTCGCCCCCGCGCCGCGCGACTGCCTGGCCGCGCCCTCCGCCGTCTACCTCGGCGAAGCCGCCGACGCCGGACGCGAACTCAGTACCGACTTCGAGATGATGATCGTCCGGGCCCGCGTCGACGTCGCCGAACGCCTCGGGCTGCGCCCCGGCGAGGCCATCGTCGTCCGCCGCCAACTGCGGCTGCTCGACCGCGAGCCCTACTCCATCGAGGAGAGCCACTACCGGGCCGGACTCGCCGCCGGCACCCCGCTGATGGAACCCGACCCCGTCGACGGCGGCGACGAAGCCGTCCTCGACGCCCTCGGCCGCACCGAGATCGGCGCCGTCGACCACCTCGTGGCCCGGATGCCCGGCCCCGAGGAGGCCCAGTGGTTCCAGGGCGGCCCCGGCGTCCCGCTCATGGTGCAGACCCGCGTCACCTACGACCGGCGCGGGCCCGTGCGGGTCATCGAGACCCGCTACTCCGCCGACCGCAGCCGGCTCGTCTACGGCATCGGCGACCTCGGCGCGCGCACCACCCTGCCCGCCCCCGCCGCCCCCGTCGACCCCGCCCGGGCCGACGCGCCGTGACGCGCGCCGACCCGGTCGGGACCGGGCGGGTCAGGCCGCCAGGGCCTTCTTGACCTGCAGCAGGCTCGGGTTGGTCATCACGACCCGCTCGCCGCCGCCGGCCGGCTGCACCAGTACCGTCGGCACCGTCTGGTTGCCGTTGTTCACCGACTCCACGAAGGTCGCCGACGCCGGGTCCTCCTCGATGTTGATCTCGGTGTAGCCGATGCCTTCACGGTCCAGCTGGCTCTTCAGGCGGTTGCAGTACCCACACCAGGTCGTGCTGTACATCGTCACGGTGCCGGACATCGAGGGGGCTCCTTCGAAAGAGAGGTTCACGCGGTCTCACGACCAAACGTCCGCCGGGCGGCGGGCATTCCGACATGCCATCGGTCGACACGCGGAGCGATCATCCTGCGATCACACCGGGCCTGTGGACAACCCCGCCCCCGTTGTCCCACCGGACTGAGAGGATGGAACGCATGCAGGAAGACCTCTTGAGCGGCAGCCCGTACGACGCCCCCCACGGCTCCCCCTGGGCCGACCCCGGCGCCGCCACCGGCCCCGACGCGGTGCTCGCCGGGCTCGACCCCGAACAGCGCGCCGTCGCCACCGCCCTGCACGGCCCCGTCTGCGTCCTCGCTGGCGCCGGCACCGGCAAGACCCGCGCCATCACCCACCGCATCGCCTACGGCGTGCGCAGCGGCGTCTACCAGCCCGCCCAGGTCCTCGCCGTCACCTTCACCGCCCGCGCCGCCGGCGAGATGCGCGGCCGCCTGCGCCAACTCGGCGCCGACGGCGTCCAGGCCCGCACCTTCCACGCCGCCGCCCTGCGCCAGCTCCAGTACTTCTGGCCCCGCGCCGTCGGCGGCCCCGTACCCCAGCTCCTCGAACGCAAGGTCCAACTCGTCGCCGAAGCCGCCGGCCGCTGCGGACTGCGCGTCCAGCGCACCGAACTGCGCGACCTCACCGCCGAGATCGAATGGGCCAAGGTCACCCAGACCGCCCCCGAGGACTACCCCGTCGCCGTCGCCAAATCCGGCCGCGAAGCCCCCCGCGACCCCGCCGAGACCGCCCAGGTCTACCGCGTCTACGAGGAGACCAAGAGCCGCCGCGGCACCATCGACTTCGAGGACGTCCTGCTCCTCACCGCCGCCATCCTGGAGGACCGCCCCGACATCGCCGACCAGGTCCGCGCCCAGTACCGGCACTTCACCGTCGACGAGTACCAGGACGTCTCCCCGCTCCAGCAGCGCCTGCTCGACCAGTGGACCGGCCCCGACGGCGGCGCCAGCCTCTGCGTCGTCGGCGACGCCAGCCAGACCATCTACTCCTTCACCGGCGCCACCCCCGGCTACCTGCTCAACTTCCGCAGCCGCCACCCCGAGGCGACCGTCGTCAAGCTCGTCCGGGACTACCGCTCCACCCCCCAGGTGGTCCACCTCGCCAACGGACTGCTCGCCCAGGCCCGCGGCGAAGCCGCCCGCCACCGCCTCGAACTCGTCTCCCAACGCGAAGCCGGCCCCGAACCCGTCTACACCGAGTACGAGGACGAACCCACCGAGGCCGAGACCACCGCCCGCCGGATCAAGGACCTCCTCGCCGCCGGCGTGCGCGCCAGCGAGATCGCCGTCCTGTTCCGCACCAACGGCCAGTCCGAGGTCTACGAACAGGCCCTCGCCGACCTCGGCGTCCCCTACCAGCTCAAGGGCGCCGAACGGTTCTTCGAACGCCCCGAGGTCCGCGACGCCAGCGTCCTGCTGCGCGGCGCCGCCCGCGCCGCCGCCGACCCCCTCACCGCCGGCGCTCCCGACCTCGCCGGCCAGGTCCGCGCCGTCCTCGCCACCCGCGGCTTCACCCCCGAACCGCCCGCCGGCTCCGGCGCCGTCCGCGACCGCTGGGAATCCCTCGCCGCCCTCGTCCGCCTCGCCGAGGAATTCGAGCGCACCCGCACCGCCGACGGCCGCACCACCGACCTCGCCGCCTACGTCGCCGAACTCGACGCCCGCGCCGCCGCCCAGCACGCCCCCGCCGTCGAAGGCGTCACCCTCGCCTCCCTGCACGCCGCCAAGGGCCTCGAATGGGACGCCGTCTTCCTCGTCGGCCTCACCGAGGGAACCCTCCCGATCATCTACGCCAAGACCGACGAACAGATCGAAGAGGAACGCCGCCTCCTCTACGTCGGCGTCACCCGCGCCCGCAAACACCTCAGCCTCTCCTGGGCCCTCGCCCGCTCCCCGGGCGGCCGCGCCGGCCGCAAGCCCAGCCGCTTCCTGGACGGGCTGCGCCCCGGCTCCGCCGCCCCGGGCGCGCGCACCGGCGCGCGGGGCGGGCGGGGGAGCATCGAGACCGGCGAGCGCTCGGCAGCCCGACGGGTGCGCGGACCGGTCAAGTGCCGGGTCTGCGACAAGGTCCTCACCGAGGCCGTCGAACGCAAGCTGCGCCGCTGCGAGGACTGCCCCTCCACGATGGACGAGGGCCTGTACGAGCGGCTGCGCGAGTGGCGGGCCGGGCAGGCCCGGAAGCAGGGTGCCCCGGCCTACGTGGTGTTCACCGACGCGACGCTGATGGCGATCGCCGAGGACGTGCCCGCCAGCAGTCGGGAACTGGCCCTGATCTCGGGGGTCGGCGCCATGAAGCTGGACAAGTACGGGGCAGCCGTGCTCTCGTTGTGTGCGGGGGAGGAGCCCGAGGAGGATCCGGACGGCGTCGAGGACGACGGTCCGGTCGATCCGGCGTGAGCCGGCGCGGGCGCGGTCCAGGGGACTGCTCGGGGGACTTCGAAGCCGCCGCGGAACACGCCGCGGATCGCGCCGTGTAACGCGCCGCGGAACTCGCGTGAAAAATAGTTTGCGCGGCATACCGGGAGCGCAATAGCCTGCCGGAGCGGTCAAGGGGACGCGGTCGCACGGGGTGACACCTGTGCCGATTCCCCTCGCCCCACAGCTTTACCGAGACAGACATCCGAACATTCGGAGCCAGGGGAACCAGGCTCCGCGAGACGCCGAGAGGAGGCGAAGACAGTGGGAAACATCATGATCACCAAAATGACTGGCCGGACCGTTGTCCCCGCCTCCCTGCGTGACGCCCGCCTGCGGGCGCTCGCCGTGCTCGGTGGAACCGGTCTGGGTCTCGACGCCACCGGTGTCTCCGTCGCCTCCGCTGTCAGTGGTCTTGGACACACTGATCTGCACATCGCGGGCGGCAGGAGTGTCGAAGGCACCGTCGTCGAGACCGGTCTGTCCCGTGACTGGGCGCCGGTCGGCACGTCGCGTCGCATGTGCGATGAGCGACCGATCCAGGCACCGAAGGCGGCCGTAGCCGCCGCCATGCATGGCGGCTATGCGCAGGTCATCGGTGCCGGAAACGCCCAGAAGCAGAACGAGCAGCAGATCAACCAGGCCGAGGCCGCCTTCATCGGCGCCAAGGCCATCCGGATGCGGGCCTTCCGCGGGCCTGAACCCTGGAGAGAACGAACCTGAGTCAACCTCAGGTCGGCACCTCCAGGGCCGCGGAACCCGTCACCACCGGGATCCGCGGCCCTTCTGTTTTGTCCGGTACGCAAGACCACCCAGGCCCTCCGGGGCCTCCGGCCCAGCACCACCAGTCCACTGGGCCGGAACCACTGAGAAGACGAGGAAGACGCCCACAGTGTCCACGGTCATCACGCCGCCCATCCCGTCCGTACCGCCGACAAGCCAGATCACCAAGGCCGACCAGGCCGACCCCCCGGAGGTTCCTTCCATGCAGATCAGCTCGATCGAGCAGGCCGAGGCGCTCGGTCTCCCCATCCCCTGCCGCGCCTTCGACCCCGAGGTCTTCTTCGCCGAGACGCCCGCCGACGTCGAGTACGCGAAGTCCCTCTGCGGCACCTGCCCGGTGAAGGAGGCCTGCCTGGCCGGCGCCCTGGAGCGGCGCGAGCCGTGGGGCGTCTGGGGTGGCGAGCTCTTCGTCCAGGGCGTCGTCGTGGCCCGCAAGCGGCCGCGTGGCCGTCCGCGCAAGACCGAGGTCATGGCGTGAACCCCGCCGACCTCGCCAGGGCCGTCCGTCGGGGAGAGCAGCCCCCGCTGGACACCACCCTCCGTCGGTCCGTCCGGATCGCCGCCGCCAAGGCCGACGCAGCAGCCCGCACCCGTCCATTCCCGAGCACGCACCACGAGCAGGACCACCACATGACCCCCGCCGCCATCGATCCGACCGTCCGCGCAGAGCAGACCACCGAACTCCAGACCCAGAACAGGATCCTCGAGATGCAACTCCTGCATGAATCCCTGGCCCGTGCCCATATGCAAGACAGGCTGCACGAGGCCGAGAACCAACGGCTCGTCAGTCGGGTCGTCCGGGCCCGCAAGCTCAAGCAGCGGGCCGAGCGGGCCTCGATGCGGGCCCGCAAGGCCCTCGCCGTCGCGTTGATGTGAGCGCGTTGATGCCGTCACGTTGATACGAGCGCGTTGATGCGGTCGCCTTGACGTCGGCGTCGACCACCGCCGTACCGACCCCTGTCGTGCCGCAGGCCGCCCCCCGTCCACGGGGAGCGGCCTGCGGCCGTTCGTCAGCCGTTCAGTTCTTGCGGGCGGGCCTGGCGCGCTTCGCGGGCTCGGCCGGCTCAGCGGGCTGCTCGTCGGAGAACTCGGGCAGCCACTCCAGCATCTCGGCGCGGAACGGCGCCTTGGCACCCAGCTGGCACAGCACCCCGATGGTGCTCAGCGTCACCCGATGGATCAGCAGGTACGCGGGCGGCAGGTTCAGCTGCTTGCCCAGGTTGTAGGCGGGCGAGCGCGGATCGGCGATCCGGGCCGCCTGGGAGCGCATCCACGCCCGGGTGAAGTGGAAGCTGTCCACTGCGGCCGGCTCGATGATCGGCAGCAGGTAGTCCAGCACCGCGTCCGGGTCCAGCTGGATCGAGGGCTTCACGAAGCCCTCCTCGCGCAGCATCTTCAGCACGCCCGCAGCGTCCCCGTCCAGTGCCATCCGCAGCGAGGCCCCGATCGGCTCGGGCAGCCCGCCCGGCAGCCGGTCCACCGTGCCGAAGTCCAGCACGCCCAGCCGCCAGCCCGAGGCGGGGCCGTCGTCCGTCAACAGCCGGAAGTTGCCCGGGTGCGGGTCCGCGTGCAGCAGACCGGTCCGCGACGGGCCGGCGAACAGGAACCGGGCCAGCAGCTGACCGGCGCGGTCGCGCTCCTCCTGGGTGCCGCGCGCGATCACCTCGGCCAGCGGGATGCCGTCCATCCACTCGGTGATCAGCACCTGGTCGGCCTGTGCCACCACGCCCGGCACCAGGATGTCCGGGTCGCCCGCGAACTCCTCGGCGTGCCGGCGCTGGGCCTGCGCCTCCAGCTCGTAGTCCAGCTCCTCCGAGACCCGTTCGCGCAGCTCGGTGATCAGCGGCTTGATGTCCAGCCCGGGAATCAGCGGGCCGAGCAGCCAGGCCACCCGGCTCAGCTGGGACAGGTCGGCGAGTAGCGCCTCACCCGCACCCGGGTACTGCACCTTGACCGCGACCCGTCTGCCGTCGTGCCAGACCGCCCGGTGCACCTGGCCGATCGAGGCGGCGGCCGCCGGGCGGTCGTCGAACTCCCGGAACAGCTCGCGCCAGCCGTCCCCGAGCCGCTGGGCGAGCGCGGTGTGCACCTTGGCGGCGGGCATCGGGGGAGCGGCGTCCTGCAGTTTGGTGAGTGCGGCCCGGTACGGCCCGGCGACCTCCTCGGGCAGCGCGGCCTCGAAGACGGACAGCACCTGCCCGAACTTCATCGCCCCGCCCTTGAGTTCACCGAGGACCTTGAACAGCTGGTCGGCGGTGGCCTGCTGGAGCTCGGCCGTGACCACCTCGGCGGAGCGGCCGCCGATGCGCCTGCCAAGTCCGAGTGTGGCGCGTCCGGCTATCCCCAGCGGTAGGGCGGCGAGCCGTGCCGTGCGGGTCACTGCCTTGCGCGGAAGATCGCTCACCCGGGCCTCCAATCCCTGGCCCCCCGACACCGGACGGCCCACCATCACTACGCCATTGTGCCCGCTCCGCACCCCGCCGCCGCCGGTATTTCACGGGGCGGGCGGGCGGCGCCGTTCCCTCGCGGGGTCCCTTGCGGGGGTCTTTGCGGGGAGTTGGGCGGCTTGGTCCGGTGGGCCGCCGGGTCAGCGGGGCAGCCGCAGGGCAAGGCCGTCCAGGACGACCTCCAGGCCGTAGGAGAACTTGGCGTCGCGGGAGGCGGCCGGATCCTCGGCGGCGGCCGTGGAGTCCCCGTTGAGGTGCTCGTAGCCGACGGTGGCCTGCTCGGCGGCGGGCATCAGACGGGCGACGAACTCGGCCTCGCTCTCGCCGGAGCGGGCCACGGCGGTGAGCCAGGCCGCCTCGGCGGTGCTCATGCCGACGACGTAGGAGATGAGGGTCTCGATCGCCCGGGCCGGCTCGGGGAAGGCGGCCGCGGTGAAGAGGGCGGCCAGCCGCTCGGAGAAGGACATCAGGTTGGGGCCGAGGTAGACGAGACCGGCCTGGCCGAGCACCGAGGACAGCCAGGGGTGGCGCAGGGTGGTCGCCCGGAAGGCCTGGGCGGCCTCGACGGCGGCGGCGCGCCAGTTCGAGCTGTCGGCGGGCGGCAGGGTGATCTCGCCGAAGACCTCGTCCACCGCGAGCTCCATCAGCTCGTCCTTGGTCGCCACATGGCGGTAGAGGGAGGTCGCGCCCGCGTTCAGGCGGGTGGCGAGCTTGCGCATGCTCAGGGCGTCGATGCCCTCGGCGTCCAGCATGACGACCGCCTCGCGGACGATCGCGGCCCGGCTCAGGGAGGGCTGCTCTGGCTCACGCGGCTGGCGGGCCCAGACGGACGGGACGGGGTTCGTTCGGGCGGCCATGCGCGGCTCCTCTTCCTGGGCCCTCTCGCTGGGGGCGCTGTTTCCGGTGCCAGTCGCGCTGCCGGTCGACCGACAGGGTGCGCACACCGTTCGCATTGAGCGTACAGGAGTCGGGTGTTGCGCACGCTGTTCCCCTCTGCGTACAGTGTTCGCATCGACGGAACGCAGTGCGCACCGAAGGGACGGTGTGCGCGCAAGAAGGGGAGGGTGTCCGATGACAGTCAGCAACCCGGCCGAGGGCCGCAACCCGCACCGCTGGTGGATCCTGATCGTGCTCTGCCTGAGCTCGCTCGTCCTGGTGGTCGACAGCATGGCTCTGACCGTCGCGGTCCCCTCGATGACCGCCGACCTCGGCGCCAGCGCCCAGGACACCCAGTGGATCCTCGACTCCTACGTCCTCGTCTTCGCCGGACTGCTGCTCACCTCGGGCAGCCTCGGTGACCGGTTCGGCCGCCGGAAGGTCATGATCATCGGACTGCTGCTCTTCGGGGCGGCGTCTCTCGCGGCGACCTTCTGCACCAGCCCCGGCGAGGTCGTCGCGGCCCGGATCGCGATGGGCGTCGGCGGCGCGCTGATCATGCCCTCGACGCTGTCGATCCTCATCACCGTCTTCGACGAGGAGGAGCGCAACAAGGCGATGGCCGCGTGGGGCGCGGTGTCGATGCTTGGGCTGGTCGGCAGCCCGGTGCTGGGAGGCGTGCTGATCGACCACTTCTCGTGGCACTCGATCTTCTTCATCAACGTGCCGGTCGTCGCGCTGGCGATCCTGGCCGGGCTGCTGCTGATGCCGGAGTCCAAGGGCCCGTGGCAGAAGCCCGACCCGCTCGGCGCGGTGCTCTCCGCCGTCGGCATGACCGCGCTGATCTGGTGGATCATCGAGATCCCGCAGCACGGCGCCTTCGCCGGCCGGTCGCTGGTCACCCTGGTCGTCGCGGTCCTCGCCCTCGCCGGGTTCGTCGTGTGGGAGAACGTCACCTCCGCGCCGATGGTGCCGCTGGCACTCTTCAAGGCCCGCAACTTCAGCGGTGGTTCGCTGTCGCTGACCCTCGTGCAGATCGGCAACGGCGGGCTGCTGCTGGTGCTCACCCAGTACCTGCAGTTCGTGCTCGGGTACTCGCCGGTCAAGGCCGGCCTCGCCTTCCTGCCGCTGGCCGTCGCCGCGCTGCTCGGCAACGGGGTCGGCGCCAAGCTCGCGGCGAAGCTCGGCAACCGGCTGCTGATCCTCACCGGGATGCTCGTCATGGCCTCCTCCTTCGCGCTGCTGACCACCGTCTCGGCGGACACCGGCTTCGCCGTCCCGGCGACGGCGCTCGGGCTGCTCGGCCTCGGCGCGGGCCTGGCGATGCCGGCGGCGGTCGGCGCGCTGATGGGGACCATCCCGTCGGAGCAGGCAGGCGTCGGCTCGGCGCTGAACGACACCATCCAGCAGGCCGGCACGGCGCTCGGCATTGCGATCCTGGGCTCGCTGCTGTCGAGCGGCTTCGCGAGCGGGATGCCGGCCGGGACACCGGAGCAGGCCAAGTGCTCCATCGCCGGGGCGCTGGCGGCCGCGAACGGGGACGCCGGGCTGGTGCGGACCGCCCGGGAGGCGTTCGCCGGGGCGATGTCGACGACCTTCACGGTCAGCGCGATCGGGGTGCTGGCGGCGGCGCTGGTGGCCGTGCTGGTGATGCGGGACCGGAAGGCGGGGGAGGGCGCGGCCGAGGAGGTCGCGGAGCCCGCGAAGGAGATCGGGATCGCCGCCTGAGGCCGGTTCGGCCGGGAGCTCACTGAGAAGGTCGGTGCCCTTGGGGGCGCCGGCCTTCGGCGTTCTCTCGGGGGCTGCATGGGAAGTCGGCGGGGCCGACTTCCTGCGCGGGGTGCGGGCGCTAGGCGGGCTCACCTGGCCGGGCGCCCCGTTCGTGTTCGCCCCAGGCCCAGGTCGGGCGGCTGCTGAGCCCCGCAGCCGCCCGGCCCGTGCCCGGCACGCTTCCCGTCCTTCCGCCCTCGACGGCCTCAGCCCGGTGGCAGCGGCTGCCACAGGCAGCCGCAGTCCGGGTGTCCTCGCAGCCGCAGCCGTCGGGGCATCCCGTCGCTCGCCGACACCTCGCACCAGCCGTCGACGCTCGGCGGCCGGCCGCCGTCCAGAAACACCTGCACATGTAGGGCCGCCAGTCCGGCGACGGTCGTCGCCAGCGCCGTGTCGCAGGCCGGGGTGCGGGCCCGGCCCGGGCCGTTGTTCGCCAGCTGGGCCAGGACCCGTGGCCACGCGGCGTCCTCGTCCTCCCGCCGCAGCACCAGGCAGTGCCCGCAGGCCGACCGCCCCGGAATCACCAGCGGCCCGATGATGCCGAACTCCTCGACCACGCCTGCGTACAGATGGGGTACCCCGGCCCGGAGCAGCAGCCGGGCTTCGTACGTCCCGCCCGCGAAGGCGGCGCTGCCGTCCCTGGGCGCGAGGACCACGAAGGCGGGCGGCGGGTCGTCGGGCTTCCGCCGGGGCAGAGGCACCGGCGGCCGGCCGGCGGCCCGTTGCACCGCCTCCCGCGCGGCTGTCGAGCGCAGCCGCCCGATGTCCGCGGGCGGCAGCCCGGCCGGGGAGCAGTCGCCGGGCTTGACCCGCCCGCCGTCGGAGACCGTGACGGTGCCCGTGCCGGCCGCGGCGAGTACCGCCGCCAGGGCGGCGCCGACCCGGCCCGCGCCGCGCACCTCGATCCGGGTCCCGGCCCGGTGGGTCAGGACCGCCGGTGCGGCGCCCGGGCCGGAGTGGACCAGGGACAGCGAAGCGAGGTCGGGCCCGAGCAGGTCCCGGTGGGGCTGGGGGAAGCGGGACAGCGCCCGGTCGGTCGCCTCCGCGTCGTCCAGCAGCCCGGTCTCCTCCAGTTCGGTCAGCAGGGTGTCGGCGGGTTCGCGGCCGAGGCCGATCCGCTCGCCGGCCTCCAGGAGTTCGGGTCGGTCGCGCGTTCCGTCGACCAACCCGAGGAAGTCGCAGAGGGTCTTGTCGGCGTTGCCGAGCACCCCCGCGTACCGGGTGACGGTGCCGAACTGCAGGGTCTCGGAGTCCCGCCAGCTGCGGGACAGAGCGGGCTTCAGAGCGAGGCGCACGACGATCTCCCTTCCGATCGTTTCCGGACGGCTGACCGCAGCATGCCCCATCGCGCCGACCGTGTGCGGAAAGTTATCCACAGGCCCGGGCGCATGATCACACCATCTGTTCGCAGGCCCTGTGGATAACTGCCCATCCTCCCGGACGTCGGTTTCCGGACACCCTCCGTCGACCTTTCGTTCCCGATCACTCCACGAAAGATTTCGGCCATGGCAGCGGACTTCTGTCAGTGGTACCGGGTAACGTCGTGTGCCATGGCAGCCGAGCGGGACTCCCATCCACCGGCGTCGCGTCGGCGTGCCCGTGCAGCGTCCGGATCCCAGACGGCGGCGCCGAGCACGCGCGGGCGCCCGGACGAGAAGCCGCAGAGCAGGCCGCAGCATCCGCCCACCGGGGTTGTTCCCCCGGAAGCGCACGACCGCAGCCGGGTCGAGGTGCGGCGCAGCGCCCGCCGCAGCCGCACCGTCTCCGCCTACCGCGAGGGCGACCGCACCGTGGTGCTGATCCCGGCCCGGATGTCGCACGCCGAGGAGCAGCGCTGGGTCGCGCAGATGCTGGAGAAGCTCGCCGCCCAGGAGCGCCGGCGGGTCCTCGGGGACGACGCCCTGATGGCCCGGGCCCGGGAGCTGTCGGCTGCCTACCTGGGCGATCGCGCCCAGCCCGCCCAGGTCCGCTGGGTGACCAACCAGAATTCGCGTTGGGGCTCCTGCACCCCCAGTGAGGGGACGATCCGGCTGTCCCACCGGCTGCAGGGCATGCCGGAGTACGTGCTGGACTACGTGCTGCTGCACGAGCTGGCGCATCTGCTGGTGCCGGACCACGGCCCGGCGTTCTGGGCGTTGTTGGAGGCCTACCCGCGGACGGAGCGGGCCCGCGGCTACTTGGAGGGTGTGGTCTCCGCGGCCCGCCTGCCGCACATCCCGGGTGCCAGGCACGGCTCGCCGGGTCAGGATCCGGCGGCCTCCTGCGGTTGAGCACGGGGCATGCAAGGGGGCGCGGGCTATCTGCCCGCGCCCCCTTGTCGCGTCACACCTCAGCCGGTCAGCCGCCGCGCCCGGGCGACCAGGTCGCGCACCGAGTGGTCGGTGAGCTCCGGCAGGCGGTCGTAGTCGAACCAGCGCAGGTCCAGCGATTCCTCGCTGATCAGCGCCTGCGCCCCGGCCGGGGCCAGTGCGATGTACTGGACGTCCAGGTGGGTGTTCTCCGGCCGGTCCTTGCCCGTGCAACGGACCAGGTGCCGGTCCAACTTGGCCGGGACCGGGGCGCCGTTGTCCCGCAGCAGGGTCAGGTCGGGGATGCCGGACTCCTCGACGGCCTCGCGCAGCGCGGCCGAGGCGAGGTCGGCGTCGCCGGGCTCGCAGTGCCCGCCCATCTGCAGCCACATACCGACCTTGGGGTGCAGGGTGAGCAGCACCCGTCCGGCGGCCGGGTCGACGACCGCCGCGCTGGCGGTGATGTGGGCGGGCAGGCAGGACCGGTACAGGCCTTCGGGCTGCTCGGCCAGGTGTGCGAGGTAGTCGCGCCGAAGCTGTTCCTGGTCGTCGTCGGCGGGCCGCCAGTCGGTCAGGGTGCGGACCGCGTCCGCGTGCAGCGTGGACGCGCCCGTGTCGGTGGCCGTCATGCGGTGGGCTCGCCCTTTCCGTCGGTGCCGCCCTCGTCGGCCTTCGGCTGGTCGGTCTTCGGCTGGTCGTTCTTGGTCAGGCCGGGCTTGCCGGCCGCGGCCTCGCCGAGCAGCTTGTCGAGGGCGTCGAAGTCGATCCCGCCCTCCAGGTCGCCGCCGCGGTGCACGAAGGCGTCCGGGTCGTCCAGGTCGGCGGCGGTGGGCAGCATGTCGGGGTGCTCCCACAGTGCGTCGCGGCCCTCGACGCCACGCGCGTCGGCGAGCAGCGCCCACAGCCGGGCGGCGTCGCGCAGGCGGCGCGGGCGCAGCTCCAGGCCGACCAGGGTGGCGAAGGTCTGCTCGGCGGGCCCGCCGGCCGCGCGGCGGCGGCGGACGGTCTCGCGCAGGGCGCCGGCCTGCGGCAGGTGGGGTTCGGCGGCGGCGTGCACGACGGCGTCGACCCAGCCCTCGACCAGCGCGAGGGCGGTCTCCAGGCGGGCGAGCGCGGCCTTCTGCTCGGGGGTGTCCTCGGGCTGGAGCAGGCCGCCGGCCAGCGCTTCCTGGAGCGCCTCGGGGTTGGTCGGGTCGAGCTGGCCGACGAGCTCCTCCATCCGGGAGGTGTCGACCTTGATGCCGCGCGCATAGGCCTCGACGGCGCCCAGCAGGTGGGCCCGCAGCCACGGCACGTGGGCGAAGAGCCGCTGGTGGGCGGCCTCGCGCAGGGCGAGGTAGAGCCGGACCTCCTCGGCGGGCACGTTGAGGCCCTCGCCGAACTCGGCGACGTTCTGCGGCAGCAGGGCGGCCTTGCCGGCCGGGGCGAGCGGCAGGCCGACGTCGCTGGATCCGACGACCTCGCCGGCGAGGGCGCCGAGGGCCTGGCCGATCTGGGTGCCGAACATGGCGCCGCCCATGGAGCGCATCATGCCCATCAGCGGGCCGGCCATGGCCTGCATCTCCTCGGGCAGGACGCCGCCCATGGCGTTGCCGACGCGTTCGGCGACCGGGTCGACGAGGTCCTTCCAGACCGGGAGGGTGGCCTCGATCCACTCGGCGCGGCTCCAGGCGACGGCGGTGCCGGCGCCGGAGGGGAACTCGGTGACGCCGTCGAGCCACAGGTCGGCGAGCCGGACGGACTCGGCGACGGCGGCGCGCTCGGCCGCGCTGACCGAGCGGTCCTTGCTCTTGCCCTCGGCGGGCTCGGCGACGACGGTCTGCCGGGCGATGTTGGTGGCGAGGTCCCAGTTCACCGGGCCGCCCTCGAAGGAGAGCATCTGGCCGAGCTGCTGGAACGCGGCGCCGAGGTCGCCGGGGTTGACGCCGCCGAACATCGCGGCGAAGGGGTTGTCGGCCCCGGCGCCGCCGGGGCCGCCCGGAGCGCCGGGCATGCCGAAGAGGGCGCCGAAGGGGTTGCCGGTCCCGAAACCGAAAGGCTGCGGGCCGCTGTCGCCGGAGCCGGCCGGGCCCTGGTCCTTCTTCTTCTGCGCGTCGTCGGGCTTGGCCTTGCCGTCCTCGGGCTCCTCGGGCGGAACGCCGAATCCGAAGGGAAGGTCGCTCACGGGGTCCTCGATCCGGTCGGCCGTCATGCGGGTGTGGCGGGAAGTGCTGCCGGCCCGGGGCTCCGCTGAAGCGGGGGACTCGTGGGCGGCTCCCGCGCGGCAGGCCCGCGCCGGGTGCACCGCGGGGCCTTCGCCTCGGGCAGGATGGACGTACGTGACACACGTCCGTACGCACATAAGCTAACCGTGGAGGATGGCCGGTGAGTTCCCCGCCTTCGGACGTTCGCTCTGGGCTGACCGGAGGGGAGGACGCTTCGGACGCCACGGCGTCGCCGCCTCCAGCCTACGGCGGGCGGCCGCTGACCGTGGCCGTCACCGGTGCCGCAGGGGTGCTGGGCGAGCGGGTCGCCGCCCGGCTCGTGGCCTCCCCGCACGTGCGCAGGGTGCTGGCGGTGGACGACCGGCGCGGCGACGTGCCGGGCGTGCACTGGCGGGTGCTGGACGTGCGGGACCCGGCGGTGGCCGAGCGGCTGGCCGGGGTGGACGTGGTGGTGCACCTGGCGATGGACTTCGGGATGGAGTCCGACCCGCGGGCCCGCAGCGCCTACAACGTGCGCGGCGCCCAGACGGTGCTGACCGCGGCCGCGGCCGCCGGGGTGCACCGGGTGGTGCTGTGCACCTCCGCGATGGTCTACGGGGCGCTGGCCGACAACGAGGTGCCGCTGGCCGAGGACTCCGAGCTGCGCGCGACCGAGGAGGCCTCGCTGGTCGGGGACCTGCTGGAGATCGAGCGCCTGGCCCGCCGGGCGCCGCGCGCCCACCCGGGGCTGCAGGTGACGGTGCTGCGTCCGGCCGTGGTGGTGGGCCCGGGTGTGGACACCGTGCTGACCCGGCACTTCGAGGCGCCGCGGCTGCTGGTGGTGGCCGGCTCGCGTCCGTGCTGGCAGTTCTGCCACGTGGACGACCTGGCGGCGGCGCTGGAGTACGCGGCGCTGGGCCTGGTCGAGGGCGAGGTGACGGTCGGCTGCGACGGCTGGCTGGAGCAGGAGGACGTGGAGCGGCTGTCGGGGATCCGGCGGATGGAGCTGCCGGCGGCGCTGGCGCTCGGGACGGCGGCGCGGCTGCACCGGTTGGGCCTGACGCCGGCCCCGGCGGGGGATCTGGCGTACACGATGTACCCGTGGGTGGTGTCGGGCAGTCGGCTGCACGAGGCGGGGTGGCGTCCGGCGTCCACGAACGAGCAGGTGCTGGCGGAGCTGCTGGCGCAGGTGTCCGGCAAGCACGCGGTGGCGGGGCGCCGGCTGGGCGGCAAGGAGGCCGCGACCAGTCTGGGGGCGGCCGGGGCGACGGTGGCGCTGGTGGGTACGGCGGCGTTGGTGCGTCGGGCCCGCAAGCGGCGCCGGTTCTGATCGATGGGGGGAGCCGGCCGGTCCGATCGGTCGGGGAGTCGACCAGGCGGCGATAATTATCACGATGCGAAATTTCCACATCGTGATGTGGAAACCTCTTGCCCCGATCGGGTGGGGATGGGGAATCATGGGGTCATGTCCGAGAACCACGACCCCATCCGCCTTCTCGCCGTCCGCGACACCCCGCTCTCGCTGGACGAGGTGTACGAGGCGGTCGGCGACGACGCGGCCGGCGGCACCACCGTCTTCGTCGGGACGGTCCGTGACCACGACGGCGGCAAGTCGGTCGCCGCGCTGGAGTACAGCTGCCACCCCACCGCCGAGCAGGAGATGCGCCGGGTCGCCGAGAAGGTCGTCGCCGACTTCCCGGTCAAGGCGCTCGCCGCGGTCCACCGGGTGGGCCGGCTGGAGATCACGGACAAGGCCGTGATCGTCGCCGTCTCCTGCGCCCACCGCGGTGAGGCCTTCGCGGCCGCCCGCCGGCTGATCGACGATCTCAAGCACGAGGTGCCGATCTGGAAGCACCAGGTCTTCGCCGACGGCGAGGAGGAGTGGGTCGGCGCCGGCGGCTGCTGACCCCTCGCCGGGGGCGGAACCGGCGTGCCGCGGAGTCGGCGTGCCGCGGTGCCGGTGCGTGGCGGAACCGGATGCACACGGAGCGCGTCCTTGGGGCAGGCGCGCCGTCGCCTTCACCCGAACGGGTCTGGACCGGTACGCCGAATACTCCCTGGAAGTGAGCCGATCGGCCGTCCCGTTACCCGGACGGCGCCGGCGGCGTTGTCCGCCAGAGTGGTTAATCTGCTCATAGACACGACGAGCTGGGGAGTACTGGTATGGGTGCGCTCGCCTGGTTGATCATTCCGGTTGTCGCCGTCCTGGCCGCCGCCGCGTGGGCGGGTTGGGCCCAGCGGGCCCCGAAGGCCACGGGCGATCCGGCCTCACTCGCCGAGCACCGGCGCTTCATGGCCGCGATGGAACGCACCACCTCCGGCACCGCCGCCCCCGGTGAGCGCTCCGCCCGGTAGCCCGGCGGGCGCCGCGTCACCCGCGTCCCGTAGTGTCGAGGCATGCCACGCCGCTCCGCGACGATGCTCGCTGCCACCCTGCTGCTCATAGCGCTGCTCTGCGTCTCGGTGCTGATGAAGGTGCCGTACACGGAGATGAGCCCGGGGCCGACGTACAACACGCTCGGCGACCAGGGCGGCAAGTCGGTGATCGCCATCACCGGGCACGACTCGTACCGGACGAGCGGGCACCTCAACATGACCACCGTCCAGGTCACCGGGGCCAAGTACGAGCCCAGCCTGGTCAACGCGGTGATCGGCTGGCTGCGCGACGACGTGCTGGTGGTGCCGCACGACAACGTCTACCCCAAGGGGCAGTCGGACGCCGACGCCAAGAAGCAGAACGCCGAGGAGTTCGCCTCCTCCGAGGACAGCGCCCGCACCGCCGCGCTCAAGCAGCTGGGCATCCCGGTCGGCAACGACCTGATCGTCAAGTCGGTCACCGCGGGCGCCCCCGCCGAGGGGCGGCTGCACGCGGGCGACCAGATCGTCGCCGTGGACGGCGCCGCGGTCTCCTCGGTCGACCAGGTGGTCGCCGCCGTCACCAAGCACAAGCCCGGCGAGTCGGTGGTCTTCACCGTGGTGCCGCGCACCAAGGACGCCTCCGGCAACGGCACCGCCACCCCGGGGACCAGGACCGATGTCACCGTCCCGACCGTGCGGGCCAGGGACCTCGACCCGAAGGCCCCGGCCGAGCGGGCCGACCTCGCCGTGGTCGGCATCGGCACCGGGATCCGGCACACCTACCCGTTCCAGATCGACATCGGCCTGCAGGACGTCGGCGGCCCCAGCGCCGGGCTGATGTTCTCGCTCGGCATCATCGACAAGCTCACCCCCGGCGGCGACCTCACCGGCGGCAAGTTCGTCGCCGGCACCGGCACCATCGACGACGACGGCAAGGTCGGCCCGATCGGCGGGATATCGATGAAGCTGATCGCCGCCCGCGATGCCGGCGCCGAGTACTTCTTCACCCCGTCCTCGAACTGCACCGAGGCCACCAAGAACGTCCCGTCCGGGCTGACCCTGATCAAGACGGACACGCTGGACGGCGCGCTGAAGTCGCTGGAGCAGATCCGCTCCGGGCAGACCTCCGCGCTGCCGTCCTGCGCCAAGTAGCCCAGGTGTAGCGGCGGTTACGCGAAGGTCGCCAGCAGCGCGTCGGTCAGGCCGGGCACCAGGTCCGGGCCGGTCAGCACCTCGCGGGCGGTGTCCTTGGAGCGCAGCCGCAGGGCGATCTCCTTCTTGCCGTCGCGCAGCACCGCGGCGGTGATCCGCACCTCCTCGCGCTTGGGGTGGTTGGCCACCCACTCGGCGAGCTGGGCGTCACTGGCGTTGCGCGGGCGGGACTGCTCGGCGCCCGGCGGCAGCATCTGGCGCTCGACGACCAGGGCACAGCCGGCCACCGCGTCGGGCCAGGCGATGGTGCCGAGGAACTTGTCGAGCGGGGTGCCGGCGGGGATCTCGTCCTGCTCGATCGGGGTGAGCCCGGGCTCGTCGCCGTCGGTGAGGCCGAGCTGCTTGGCGATCTTCGGGTCGGCCTTGCGCAGGGCGGTGCTGTCCACCAGGGCGAACAGCCGGGCCGGGAGGTCCCAGCCGAGGGTGGCGGCGTACTCGTCGATCTCCAGCGCGGCCCGGGTGAGCGGGGTGGCGGCGGGGAGCTTGGAGACATCGTCGGCGGAGCCGGGGGGGTTGGTGAATGCAGACGCGTCGGACATGACTCAATCCTCACACGCCGGGCGGGTGGCGCCCGCCGGGCGGGCCAGGGCGCCGGTGACGGGGGTGTGGGGGAACGGCGTCGTAACCGTCTGCTAACGGTGGGAACTCGGCCGAAGCCTGGTTTAGTTGCTCTGACGACCGACCTTCCAGACGACACAGCTGAGGTGCCACCGTGGTATTCCAGATGCCGGAACGCTCAGGGCCGGGTTTCCGGCGCAGGGTAGGCCCGCCCTCCCGGCGGGCGCGGGTGGCCCTGCTGACCCTGGGCGTGCTCGCGGTGCTGTTCCTGCTGTTCGTCATGTTCGCCGGCTTCTGGACGGACTGGCTGTGGTTCAGGTCGGTCCACTACTCCTCGGTGTTCACCACCCAGCTGTGGACGAAGATCGGGCTGTTCGCGGTGTTCGGCCTGCTGATGGCGGTGATCGTCGGCTTCAACATCTGGCTGGCGCACCGGCTGCGGCCGCCGCTGTCGGCGATGTCGGTCGAGCAGCAGAGCCTGGACCGCTACCGGGCGGGGCTGGCGCCGTTCAAGCGCTGGGCGCTGATCGGGGTCTCGCTGGTGATCGGTCTGGTGGCGGGCGCGGCGGCGTCGGGCCAGTGGCGGACCTGGCTGATGTGGACGAACGCGACGTCCTTCGGTGAGAAGGACGCCCAGTTCGGCATGGACGTCTCGTTCTACGCCTTCGACCTGCCGTTCTACGAGTTCGTGCTGGGCTTCGCGTTCAGCGCGGTGATCGTCTCGCTGCTGACCTCGGCGCTGGTGCACTACCTGTACGGGGGGCTGCGGCTGCAGGGTCCGGGCCGGCGTGCGAGCGCGGGCGCGCAGGGGCACCTGGCGGTGCTGCTGGGCGTGTTCGTGCTGCTGAAGGCGGTGGCGTACTGGCTGGACCGGTACGCGCTGGCGGTGAAGACCGGCTCGTACAAGGGCGTGTCGGGCTGGACGGGCCTGCGCTACGTGGACGCCAACGCGTTCCTGCCGGCCAAGACGATCCTGTTCTTCGTCGCGATCATCTGCGCGGTGCTGTTCTTCCTGACGCCGATCCGCCGGACCTGGGCGCCGGCCCTGATCGGGCTGGGGCTGATGGTGCTGTCGGCGGTGCTGATCGGCGGGCTGTACCCGGCGATCGTGCAGCAGTTCCAGGTCAAGCCGAACGAGCAGGCCAAGGAGACGCCGTACATCCAGAAGAACATCGACGCCACGCGGCAGGCGTACGGGATCGCGGACGCGCAGACCACCCCGTACAGCCCGCAGGGTTCGACCAACGCGGACGCGCTGAAGCCGGACGCGCAGACCATCGCGGACATCCGGCTGCTGGATCCGAACATCGTCTCGCCGACGTTCCAGTCGCTGGAGCAGCAGCGCAACTACTACGCGTTCCCGAGCACGCTGGACGTGGACCGCTACGGCACCGGCACGGGCAAGCAGGACACCGTGATCGGCCTGCGCGAGCTGGACCTCAACGGGGTGCAGCGCAACTGGATCAACGACCACTTCAAGTACACCCACGGCTACGGCGCGGTGGTCGCCAAGGGCAACCAGGTCGACGACCGGGGCCAGCCGGTGTTCACCGAGTCGGGCCTGCCGGCCACCGGTGCGCTGGGCGACTACGAGCAGCGGGTCTACTACGGCGAGAAGACGACGACGTACTCGATCGTCGGCGGCTCGAACAAGGAGATCGACTACACCGATCCCAAGACCGGCCAGAACGCCGAGTACACCTACTCCGGCGACAGCGGGGTGTCGCTGAGCAACCCGATCACCCGGGCCGCGTACGCGGTGCGTTTCGCCGAGCCGCAGATCCTGTACGCGGGGGCGATCACCGACGGCGCCAAGGTGATCTACAACCGGACGCCGAAGGAACGGGTGGAGAAGGTCGCGCCGTGGCTGTCGATCGACGCCGACCCGTACCCGGTGGTGCAGGACGGCCGGGTGGTGTGGGTGCTGGACGGCTACACCACCTCGGACGGCTTCCCGTTCTCGTCGAAGACGACGCTGGGCGCCGCGACCAAGGACTCGCTGACCAACCAGCGCGGTGAGCTGCTGGCCGTCGCCAACCAGGTCAACTACATCCGCAACTCGGTCAAGGCCACGGTGGACGCCTACACCGGCGAGGTGAAGCTCTACCAGTGGGACGAGAAGGACCCGGTGCTGAAGACCTGGATGAAGGCCTTCCCGGGCACGGTCGAGCCGAAGGCGGACATCCCGCAGTCGCTGCTGCCGCACCTGCGCTACCCGCAGGACATGTTCAAGGTGCAGCGCGACCTGCTCGGCCAGTACCACGTGACCGACGCCAACTCCTTCTTCAACGGCAGCGACATCTGGCAGGTCCCGGTGGACCCGACCAGCGACACCAAGCAGGTCCAGCCGCCGTACTACGTGACGGTGCGGATGCCGGACACGAACGCCGCGAGCTTCTCGCTCACCAGTACCTTCGTGCCGAACCAGCGGCCGAACCTGGCGGCGTTCATGGCGGTGAACGCGGATCCGGGCGACGACTACGGGAAGATCCGCATCCTGAAGATGACGGGTGAGAGCGGCGCCCCCGGCCCTGGCCTGGTGCAGTCGAAGTTCAACTCCCGTCAGGAGGTGGCCTCCCAGATCACGCTGCTGAAGAGCGGCGGCGACTCGGAGCTGGAGTACGGCAACCTGCTGACCCTGCCGGTCGGCAACGGGCTGCTGAACGTCGAGCCGGTGTACGTGCGCGGACGCGGTGCCAAGTACCCGACGCTGCAGAAGGTCCTGGCGGTGTACGGGGACGACAACGTGGCGTTCGAGAACACCCTGGAGGACGCGCTGAAGAAGGTGTTCTCGGGGGCGGCCCCGGCGACCACCCCGACCGTGCCGTCCACCGCCGGCAACGGGACGACGCCGACGCCCACACCCACCGGGCCGGCCACCCCGGCGCCGGGCGGGACGATCTCGCCGGAGCTGCAGAAGGCGCTCACGGACGCGGGGAAGGCGTACAACGACAGCCAGACCGCGTTCAAGAACGGCGATTGGGTGGCCTACGGCAACGCCCAGAAGGCGCTCGGCGACGCCCTGAAGGCGGCCGAGGCGGCCCGCGGCGCCGGCCCGGCGCCGGCCCCGACGGCGACGCCCACGGGCGCGGCCTCGGCGAGTGGATCGCCGAGCCCGCACCCGTAGTCCCGCTGAGCTGCGGTAACCGTTTTCCGCTCCACCCCGCGCCCGTGCTAGAGTTCAATCACCGACGCGGGGTGGAGCAGCTCGGTAGCTCGCTGGGCTCATAACCCAGAGGTCGCAGGTTCAAATCCTGTCCCCGCTACTCAGTGCCAGAGGCCCGGAGGATCACTCCTCCGGGCCTCTGGCATTTGCGTCGTCATTTCCGTGCTAAGGTTTAACCACCGACGCGGGGTGGAGCAGCTCGGTAGCTCGCTGGGCTCATAACCCAGAGGTCGCAGGTTCAAATCCTGTCCCCGCTACTCAGTAGCCGAAGGGCCCGGAGGATTCTTCCTCCGGGCCCTTCGCGTTTGCGGGTGCGGGCGTTTCCGTCCGGAAGCGGTGGGAACCGCTCCGGTACTATCGACCGTCGCCAACGGGGACGGCACTGGGGTTTGTGGGGTGGAAGTGTCGGGAAATCGACAAAGCGCCGAAGCAATTTCGTCGGCTTCGGGTCGGCCCCGCCCGAATTCGGCCGGGGTAGGTGTACGCGGGTAGCGGGTGATGCGACGATGGGACACATGGGGGACGGTGCACGGTTGCTGACCGGCCGTCGGGTCCGGCGCCTCTCCCGCGAGTCCCTCCGGCCGCGGGCCGGGGCACGATGCCGCGACACTCTGGGGGAGCGGGAGTCGGCATGAGGCTGATCGGCAAGTCAGGCACCAAGTCCGGTGCGGCCGTCGAGGCGGACACCGACGCCTGGGCGGAGAGCACCGAGAGCCCCGACAGCCGCCCCGGAGCCCTGCCCGCCCAGCGCACCAGCGGACTGTCGGAGCGCCCCCAGGCCGGCGGCTTCGGGCCGGACAGCCTCGTCCACGTGCCCACCCGTCAGTTCTCCGAGGCCGTCGGCCCGTACGGCGCCGCGGCCGGCGAGGACGCGCCCTCGGGCGCCGCCCTGGACCCGGCCGGCCTGGATCCGACCAGCTTCGAGACCGCGCTGGCCGCCCGCGAGTCCGCCGCCCTGGAGGCCCGCCACCGGCAGGCCGCCGACGGCGGCGACCCGGACGCGGCCTCCCGGCTCGGCGCCCTGCTGCTGCGCCGCGGCGACCTGGAGGACGCCGAGCCCTATCTGCGCGCCGCCGCGGCCGCCGGGGTGCGCGCCGCCGCCAACAACCTCGGCGTGCTGCTGCACCAGCAGGGCCACCGCGCCGAGGCCGGCCAGTGGTGGCGCCAGGCCGCCGTGGCCGGCAGCGCCCCGGCCGCGCACGCGCTCGGGCTCCAGCTGCGCGACCAGGGCGAGGAGGAGGCCGCCGAGTACTGGCTGCACTTCGCCGCCGACCACGGACACCCGCTCGGCGCCTACGCGCTGGGCGACCTGATGGAGCACCGGCGCGACGTGCGGGCCGAGCGCTGGTTCAAGGTCTCCGCCGACGCCGGGCACCGCGAGGCCGCCTACCGGCTGGCCCGGATGCGCGAGGCCGCCGGGGACAAGGAGACCGCCGAGGCCTGGTACCGCACCGCCGCCGCCCGCAGCCACGCCCGCGCCGCGCTGCGCCTGGGCGTGCTGCTGGAGGAGCGCTCCCGCGCCGACCAGTCGCTGCTGGACGAGGCGGCCCGCTGGTACCGGCAGTCCGCCCAGAACGGCGAGCCGCGCGCCGCCTGCGCGCTCGGCTTCCTGCTGCGCGACTCCGGGGAGGTCACCGCCGCCGCCGAGTGGTGGCAGGAGGCCGCCGAGGCCGGCGACGGCAACGCCGCCAACGCGCTCGGCGCCCTGCACGCGAGCCGCGGCGAGGCCAAGGAGGCCGAGCACTGGTACCGCACCGCCCTCGACGCGGGCGACCAGAACGGCGCCTTCAACCTCGGCCTGCTCTGCGCCGGCACCGGCCGCGAACAGCAGGCCGAGCAGTGGTACCGCCGGGCCGCGTACGCCGGGCACCGGGAGGCCTGCAACGCGCTGGCCGTGGTGCTGCTGCAGCGCGGCGACGAGTCCGGCGCCGAGCCCTGGTTCTCCAAGGCCGCCGAGGCCGGCAGCGTCGACGGCGCCTTCAACCTCGGCGTGCTGCACGCCGGGCGCGGCGAGCACCGCCAGGCCCAGGAGTGGTACGCGCGGGCCGCCGCCGAGGGCCACGGCGAGGCGGCGCTGCAGCTGGCCGTCGCCCAGGAGCAGCGCGGCAACCTGGCCGGCGCGCTGGAGCGCTACCGGCAGGCGGCGGCCGGCGGCTCCGCCGAGGGCGCGTTCCGGCTGGCCTCGGTGCTGGACCGGCGCGGGGACGCCGACGCCGAGGCCGAGCACTGGTACGCGGTGGCGGCCGACGCCGGGCACCGGCGGGCGCAGGTGCGGATGGGCGTGCGGGCGGCCGAGCGCGGGGCGCTGGAGATCGCCGAGAGCTGGTACCGGCGGGCCGCCGAGGTGGGCAGTCGCAGCGCCGCGTTCAACCTGGGGCTGCTGCTGGCCCGGCAGGACAGCGAGGCGGAGGCGATGCTCTGGTACACCCGGGCCGCCGACGCCGGACACGGGCGCGCCGCGCTGCGCCTGGCGCTGCTGGCGCTGCGCCGGGGCGAGCCGGTGCAGGCCGAGAACTGGTGCCGGCGGGCGATCGACTACGGGCCGGCCGAGGTGGCCGAGCGGGCCGGGCGGCTGCTCGGCGCGCTGCACGCGGAACTCAGCGCGTAGCGCCCCGTCAGCGGGGCGGCGCCGGTCGTCGGGGCAGGGCCGGTCTGCGGGTCAGGGGCGGCAGTCGGGGCACAGGCCGCGGTAGGTGACCTCGGCGGCGGTGACCGCGAAGCCGAAGCGCTCGGCGGCGGGCAGGGCGGTCAGCGGGTCGCCGTGCGGGTGGACGTCGCGGATCGCGCCGCAGCCGGAGCAGACCAGGTGCTGGTGGGCGCGGTGCGCGTTGGGGTCGTAGCGCTTGGCGCGGCCGTCGGTGGCCACCTCCAGCACCTCGCCGAGGGCGACGAGTTCGCCGAGCGTGTTGTAGACGGTGGCGCGGCTGATCTCGGGCAGGTGGGCGGCGGCGCGGGCGTGCACCTCGTCCGCGGTGAGGTGGACGTGCTCGCCGTCGAGGACCTCGGCCACCACCCGGCGCTGCGAGGTGAGCCGCCAGCCGCGTCCGCGCAGTCTCTCCAGCAGGTCACTCATGGCACCAGAGTAAGTCACGCTCTGAGTTTGGTTCCAGTGTTGACTTAGACAAAGTCTAAGTTAGGATCGTGTCATCACGACCGGATCCCTCGGAGGCACCCGTTATGACCACGCAGGACGAGCTGCGCCCGACCCTCACCACGGAGGCGGGTGCCCCCGTCGCCGACAACCAGAACACCGAGACCGCGGGCGTCGGCGGCCCGGCCCTGATCCAGGACCAGCTGCTGTTCGAGAAGCTCGCGCACTTCAACCGCGAGCGGATCCCGGAGCGCGTGGTGCACGCCCGCGGCGCCGCGGCGTACGGCACCTTCACGGTGACCGCCGACGTGTCGCGGTACACCCGGGCGGCGTTCCTGTCCGAGGTCGGCCAGCAGACCGAGGTCTTCCTGCGCTTCTCCACCGTGGCCGGCAACCTCGGCTCGGCCGACGCGGTGCGCGACCCGCGCGGTTTCGCGGTGAAGTTCTACACCGAGGAGGGCAACTACGACCTCGTCGGCAACAACACCCCGGTGTTCTTCATCAAGGACGCGGTCAAGTTCCCGGACTTCATCCACACCCAGAAGCGCGACCCGTACACCGGCTCGCAGGAGGCCGACAACGTCTGGGACTTCTGGGGCCTGTCGCCCGAGGCGACCCACCAGGTGACCTGGCTGTTCGGCGACCGCGGCATCCCGGCCACCTACCGGCACATGAACGGCTACGGCTCGCACACCTTCCAGTGGCAGAACGAGGCCGGCGAGTACTTCTGGGTCAAGTACCACTTCAAGACCGACCAGGGCATCCGCAACCTCACCCAGGCCGAGGCCAACACGCTCGCCGGCGAGGACCCGGACAGCCACCAGCGCGACCTGCGCGAGTCCATCGAGCGCGGCGAGTTCCCCACCTGGACGGTGCAGGTCCAGATCATGCCGGCGGCCGACGCGGCGGCCTACCGCTTCAACCCCTTCGACCTGACCAAGGTCTGGCCGCACGCCGACTACCCGCCGATCGAGATCGGCCGGCTGGAGCTCAACCGCAACCCGGAGAACGTCTTCGCCGAGGTCGAGCAGTCGATCTTCTCCCCGGCGCACTTCGTGCCCGGCATCGGCCCGTCCCCGGACAAGATGCTCCAGGGCCGCCTGTTCGCCTACGCCGACGCCCACCGCTACCGGGTCGGCATCAACGCCGACCACCTGCCGGTGAACCGCCCGCACGCCACCGAGGCCCGCACCAACGGCCGCGACGGCCACCTGTACGACGGCCGCCACGGGCGACAGAAGAACTACGAGCCGAACAGCTTCGGCGGCCCGGTGCAGACCGGCCGCCCGCTGTGGGCCGCCACCGCCGTCGACGGCCTCACCGGCAACCACGCGGCGCCCTCGCACGCCGAGGACGACGACTTCACACAGGCCGGCAACCTCTACCGGCTCTACTCCGAGGACGAGAAGCAGCGGCTGATCGCCAACCTGGCCGGCTTCATCGCCAAGGTCTCCGCCGACCGCGAGGACATCGTGGAGCGGGCGGTCGACAACTTCCGCAAGGCCGACGCCGACTACGGACAGCGGCTGGAGGCGGCGGTCCGGGAGCTGCGCAAGCAGTAGCGGCGACCGTGACCGAGCAAGCGGCGGGTCCCTTGACCAGCACGAACTGGTCAAGGGGCCCGCACCAATACGGGAGCGAGTTACACGCTCAGCCGCCGCAGGGTCTCCTCGTGCAGCAGGCCGTTCGAGGCGACCGCGTCGGCGCCGCCCGGACCGGGGATGCCGTCCAGGCCGGTGAAGCGGCCGCCCGCCTCCTCGACCACGATGCACGGCGCGGCCATGTCCCACAGCGACAGCTCGGGCTCGGCGGCGATGTCCACCGCACCCTCGGCGACCATCATGTAGGACCAGAAGTCGCCGTAGGCGCGGGTGCGCCAGCAGGCCCGGGTGAGGTCCAGGAACGGGTCGAGGCGGCCGCGGTCCTCCCAGCCGGTGAGGGAGGAGTACGAGAAGGAGGCGTCCTCGATCCGGGACACGCCGGAGACGTGGATCCGGGAGGCCTTGGCCAGGCTGCGGCCGGCGAAGGCGCCCAGGCCCTTGGCGGCCCACCAGCGGCGCTGCAGCGCGGGCGCGGAGACGATGCCGACCACCGGGCGCTCGACGCCGTCCGGGCCGTCCTCCAGCAGCGCGATCAGGGTGGCCCAGACCGGGACGCCGCGGATGTAGTTCTTGGTGCCGTCGATCGGGTCGATCACCCAGCGGCGCGGGCCCGAGCCCTGCAGGCCGAACTCCTCGCCGAGGACCGCGTCGCGCGGACGGGCCCGCTGGAGCACGCTGCGCACGAGCTCCTCGGCGGCCTTGTCGGCGTCGCTGACCGGGGTGAGGTCGGGCTTGGTCTCGATCGTCAGGTCGAGGGCGCGGAAACGCTCCAGGGTGACCGAGTCGGCCGAGTCGGCGAGGACATGGGCGAGTCGGAGATCGTCGTGGTAGTCGGCCATGTCCGAAACCCTAGCGAGCCCGCCCCGATCGGCACAGCCGGGCTCGCGGAGCGGGACGCATCCTTCCCTCCCTCAGCGGGCGGAGCCGCTGAGCTGCAGGCCGATGACGCCGGCGATCACCAGGGAGATGGAGACCAGCTTGAGCACCGAGGTGGTCTCGTTCAGGAAGACCATGCCGTAGACGGCGGTGCCGGCCGCGCCGATGCCCGTCCACACGGCGTAGGCGGGACCGACCGGCAGGCTCTTCAGGGACAGGGTGAGCAGGCCGAAGCTGCCGAGGGCGAACACGCAGAAGCTGATGGTGGGCCAGAGCTTGGTGAAGCCCTCGCTGAGCTTGAGGTTGATCGCGAAGCCGGTCTCCAGCAGGCCGGCCAGGACCACCAGGGCCCATGCCATCGCGTGCCCTCCCTGTCGATCGACGGACGGACCGTGCCCGGCCCGACTTTCCTATGATCGCCAGGCGGGCTAGCTCCGACACCTCGAACGGCCCACGGGCCTCAAGGGAGGGCCGCGCGGTCAGTCGCCCTCGCGGGACTCCTTGCTGGCCAGCAGGCGGCGCAGCGAGTAGAGCCGGGCGGCCTCGGCGTGGCCGTCGGCGACCCAGGCGTCCAGGGCGCAGTCCGGCTCGTCGTGGCTGCAGGCACGCGGGCAGTCGACGGTGCCGGGCTCCAGGTCGGGGAAGGCGTGGATGACCCGGGACGGGTCGATGTGCGAGAGGCCGAAGGAGCGGAAGCCGGGGGTGTCGATCACCCAGCCGGAGTTGAGCGCCTTCTTGGAGCCCGCCTTGGCGCCGGGCGGCGGGGGCAGCCGCAGCGCGAGGGCGGAGACGGTGGTGTGCCGGCCGCGGCCGGTGACCGCGTTGACGTCGCCGGTCTGCCGCTGGCGGTCCGGGACGAGGGCGTTGACCAGGGTGGTCTTGCCGACGCCGGAGTGGCCGATGAACACCGTGGAGCGCCCGCGCAGGTGCTCGCGGACGGCCTCGGCGCCGGTGGTCTCCAGTTCGTCCCGGCGGGTGACCACGTAGTTGATGCCGAGCGGGGCGTAGGACTCCAGCAGCGGGGCGGCCGGGGCGAGGTCGGACTTGGTGAGCACCAGCAGCGGTTCCATGCCCGCGTCGTAGGCGGCGACCAGGCAGCGGTCGATCAGCCGGGGGCGCGGTTCGGGGTCGGCCAGCGCGGTGACGATGGCCAGCTGTTCGGCGTTGGCGACGACGATCCGCTCGTACGGGTCGTCGTCGTCCGCGGTGCGCCGCAGCACGGAGCCGCGCTCCTCGACCCGGACGATCCGGGCGAGGGTGTCGGCGTCCCCGGTGAGGTCGCCGACCAGGCTGACGACGTCCCCGACGACGACGCCCTTGCGGCCCAGCTCACGGGCCTTCATGGCGACGACCTGGCGCTCCTGTTTGGTCCCCGGGTCGACCAGGCAGGTGAGTCGGCCGCGGTCGACGGTCAGGACCATCGCCTCGGCGGCGTCCTCGTGCTTGGGCCGGATCCGGGTCCGCGGCCGGGAGCCCCGGCGGGCGGGGCGGTTGCGGATGTCGTCCTCGTCGGCGTCCTTGCCGTAGCGGCGCATGGCTCAAGTCTCCGCTCAGGCGTCCGCCGCCGCTTCGCCGAGCAGTTCCGCCCACATCCTGGGGAAGTCCGGCAGGGTCTTGGCGGTGGTGGCGACGTTCTCCACCTCGACGCCGGGCACGGCGAGGCCGAGTACGGCGGCGGCGGTGGCCAGGCGGTGGTCCTCGTAGGTGTGGAAGACGCCGCCGTGCAGCGGGCGCGGGCGGATCCGCAGGCCGTCCTCGGTCTCGCTGACGTCGCCGCCGAGGTCGTTGATCTCCTTGGCGAGGGCGGCGAGCCGGTCGGTCTCGTGCAGGCGCAGGTGGGCGATGCCGTACAGGTGGGACTCGGAGTCGGCGAGGGCGGTGACGGCGGCGATCACCGGGGTGAGCTCGCCGACGTCGTGCAGGTCGGCCTCGATGCCGTGGATCCGGCCGCTGCCGGTGAACTGCAGGCCCTCGTCGGTGAACTCGCAGGCGCCGCCCATCCGGGTGTAGAGGTCGCGCAGCTGGTCGCCGGGCTGGGTGGTGTGCTTGGGCCAGTCGCGGACGGTGACCCGGCCGCCGGTGACCAGCGCGGCGGCGAAGAACGGCGCGGCGTTGGACAGGTCGGGCTCGACCACCAGGTCGCGGCCGATCAGGGCGCCGGGGGTGACCCGCCAGACGTCCTTCTCGCCGCCGTCCTCGGGGGCGTCGACCTGGGCGCCGGCCAGGCGCAGCATCTCGACCGTCATCCGGATGTGCGGCAGGGAGGGGACGGGGCCGCCGACGTGCCGGACCTCGACGCCCTGGTTGTAGCGGGCGCCGGAGAGCAGCAGGGCGGAGACGAACTGGGACGAGGAGGAGGCGTCCAGTTCGACCGGGCCGCCGTCGAGGCCGCCGGTGCCGTGGACGGTGAGCGGGAAGCTGCCGCGGCCGCCGTCCTCGATGCGGGCGCCGAGCGCGCGCAGGGCGTTGATCACGCCGTGCTGGGGGCGCTCGTGGCTGCGCGGGTCGCCGTCGAAGTGGACCGGGCCGTCGGCGAGGGCGGCGAGCGGGGGCAGGAAGCGCATCACGGTGCCGGCGTTGCCGACGTCGACGTTGGCGGGGCCGCGCAGGACGGGCGCGGGGATGACCCGCCAGGCCTCGCCGCCGCCGGTGCCGCCGGAGTCGTTGTTGACCTTCTCCTCGATCGTGACCCCGAGGGCGCGCAGGCCGTCGGCCATCAGCTGGGAGTCGCGGCTGCGCAGCGGGCGGCGCACCCAGCCGGGCCCGTCGGCGAGTGCCGCCAGCACCAGCGCCCGGTTGGTGACCGACTTGGAGCCGGGGATGGTGACGGTGGCGTCGACGGGGGCGGTGGCGACGGGGGCGGGCCACAGGGTCTCGGTCATGTGGGCCAGTCTAGGGGCCGTACCGGAACGGTCCCCTGCGGTGGCCGCATGCCGGGACGGGCCGCCCGCCCCCGCGGTGGGGTCACAGGGGTTGGAGGAGCCAGCTGGCGCCGAGGGCGAGGCAGGCGAGGGCGACGAGCAGGAAGACGGTGACCCAGGCGAGGGCGGGGACGTGGGTGAGCCGGGCGAGCTGGTCGGCGTCGGAGTCGCGGGCCCAGCCGATCCGGCGCTGGTGCTGGAGTTCCAGGACGGGGCGTACGGCGCCGAACAGCAGGAACCAGCAGCCGAGGTAGGCGAAGCCGGCCTGGACCTGGGCGCTGCCGAACCAGGAGACCAGGAAGAAGGCGCCGCCGGCGACCAGGACGGTGAACAGGCCGAAGGCGTTGCGGATGCGGATGAGCAGGGCCAGCAGCAGGGCGATGGCGAGCCACAGCAGCAGGGTGATCCGGTCGGCGGCGAGCAGGGCGGCGCAGCCGAGGCCGAGCAGGGCGGGGGCGGTGTAGCCGGCGGCGGCGGTGAGGACCATGCCGGGGCCGGTGGGGCGGCCGTAGGAGAGGGTGAGGCCGGAGGTGTCGGAGTGCAGCCGGATGCCGGCGAGTTTGCGGCGGGTGGCGAGCGCGGCGAGGCCGTGGCCGCCCTCGTGGGCGATGGTGACGGCGTTGCGGGCGACGTGCCAGAGCGGGCGGGCGAGGACGGTGAGCAGCGCGGCGGCGGCGGTGGCCAGGACGAGCCAGCCGGGCGGGGCGGTCTGGGTGCCGGTGACCTGGTCCCACAGGGCGCCGAGGTTGTGGTCGTTCGGATTCATCGGGGGGCCTGCGCCTCCGTTCGCTGCGTTGGGCCGTTCGGGGCAGCCTCCCATGCGGGGACGGGTGGGCGGGAGCGGGCGGTTCCGGCCGGTGGATGAGGAAGTGGTGAGGACGGGCGGCATGGCAAGCTGGCCCGCATGTGCGGTCGCTTCGCAGCCAGCAGCAAGCCCGAGGACATCGTCGAGCTGTTCGACGTGGAGTTCTGGGATCCCGAGGAGGCCCTGGAGCCGAACTGGAACGTGGCGCCGACCAACAGCGCGTTCGTGGTGCTGGAGCGGCTGTCCAAGGAGCGGGCGCGGCCGGTGCGGCAGCTGCGGGCGCTGCGCTGGGGGCTGGTGCCGCAGTGGTCGAACTCCGCCGAGACGGCGGTCAAGATGATCAACGCCCGGTCGGACACGGTGCACGAGAAGCCCGCGTACCGGCAGGCCTTCGCCTCGCGGCGGTGCATCCTGCCGGTGGACGGCTACTACGAGTGGCAGACGGTGCCGGGCGAGTGGGGCAGGGCGCGCAAGAAGCCGTTCTTCGTCTCCCGGGCGGACGGTGCCCCGCTGGCGCTGGCCGGGCTGTACGAGTTCTGGCGCAACCGGGCGGTGCCGCCGCGGCATCCCGAGGCGTGGCTGGTGACGTTCACGATCGTCACCACGGACGCCGAGGAGGCGCTGGCGCCGATCCACGAGCGGATGCCGCTGTTCCTGGACCGCGAGTCGTGGGGCGAGTGGCTGGATCCGCGGCCGGGCGACCCGGACGGGCCGCGGCGGCTGCTGATACCCCCGCCGCCCGGTGCGCTGCTGGCCACGCCGGTGTCCCCGGCGGTCGGCAACATCCGCAACAACGGCCCGGAGCTCAAGGAGCCGTGGGCCGAGGTCGAGTACGAGACCACCCTGTTCTGAGAATCGATGCAGCCTGAGAATTGACGGAGTCCGAACCTTTCCTTGGAGCCGCCGAGATGACCACCTCCGAACTCGTTGCCACCGAGGCCGGCGAGGCCCGGATCACCTTCCACCGGGCGGCCGCCCCGAAGGCCGTGCTGGCGCTCGGGCACGGCGCGGGCGGCGGGATCGAGGCCCGGGACCTGGTGGCGCTGGCCGAGCGGCTGCCACCGCGCGGGATCACCGTGGCACTGGTCGAGCAGCCCTGGCGGGTGGAGGGCCGCAAGCTGGGTCCGGCGCCGAAGACCCTGGACCTGGGCTGGCGGCCGGTGGCCGAGCACCTGGCCGGGCAGGGGCTGCCGCTGGTGGTCGGCGGGCGCAGTGCCGGGGCGCGGGTGGCCTGCCGTACGGGGGCGGCGACCGGGGCGGTGGGGGTGGTGGCGCTGGCGTTCCCGCTGCACCCGCCGGGCAAGCCGGAGAAGAGCCGGGCGGAGGAGCTGCTGGAGTCGGGGTTGCCGACGCTGGTGGTGCAGAGCGCGGCGGACCCGTTCGGCGGGCCGGAGGAGTTCCCCGAGCTGCCGCAGGGGCACGAGCTGGTGGGGGTGCCGTACGGCAGTCACGGGTTCGCGGTGCCCAAGCGGGCGCCGATGGGGGAGGACGAGGTGCTGGGGCTGGTCTGTTCGGCGGTGGGGGACTGGGTGCTGCGGCTGGTGTGAGCGCTTCGCCGCCGGGACGGCTGTGAGCAGGGAGTTCGCAGTCGCTCACTCGTGCGAGTGAACGGGGCGCGGGGGCGGGAATGCGGGCGGGGTGTCGGTGGTTGTCGTCTCCGTCAGCACGAGTCACCGGTGAGAGGCAGGGCAGATGGGTTCGATCGCGTGCCCGGAACGGCCTGAGGAGCGCGAGGCCGCAGCGGCGTTCGCCCCCTCCTGGTCGGAGTGGCTTGACGCGGGCGAGAAGCCCGTCAGCCCGATATCCTCCATTTCTGGGCGGCCCGCCGTGGGCCGTGTCCGTCATGCCGAGGAGGTGGGTCCGGTCGTCGGGACCGAGCACGAGGCCGAGCCGGGCCGTGGCCCGGACGAGGTCCTGCCTGCGGACGAGGCGCTCACCGGTGAGGAGCTGGCCGAGGTGATCGGCGAGGACACCTTCCGGGTGTCGGCGGAGGAGACCGAGGAGGCCCGGCGGGAGCGCTTCGAGCGCGACGCCCTGGGCTACCTGGATCCGATGTACTCGGCGGCGCTGCGCATGACGCGCAACCCCGCGGATGCGGAGGATTTGCTCCAGGAGGCGTTCGCCAAGGCGTACGCGTCCTTCCACCAGTTCCGTGAGGGCACGAACCTCAAGGCCTGGCTGTACCGCATCCTCACCAACACGTTCATCAACTCGTACCGCAAGAAGCAGCGGGAGCCCCAGCGCACCGCGGCGGAGGAGATCGAGGACTGGCAGTTGGCCCGGGCCGAGTCGCACATGTCGACGGGTCTGCGTTCGGCCGAGACCCAGGCGCTCGACCACCTGCCCGACAGCGATGTGAAGGACGCGCTCCAGGCCATTCCGGAGGAATTCCGGATCGCCGTCTATCTCGCGGACGTAGAAGGCTTTGCGTACAAGGAGATCGCGGACATCATGGGTACTCCCATCGGTACGGTGATGTCTCGGCTGCACCGCGGCCGCCGTCAGCTGCGCGGCATGCTGGAGGATTACGCCCGTGAGCGCGGGCTGGTCCCGGCCGGCAGCGGGGCAGGGCAGGAAGCGAAGGGCTCGGGCTCATGAGCTGCGGCGATCCGCACGAAACGGAGTGTGGCGAGGTCCTCGACCACCTCTATGAATTCCTCGACAACGAGATGGCCGAGGGCGACTGCGCCAAGCTGCGCGTGCACTTCGAGGAGTGCTCACCCTGCCTGAAGCAGTACGGGCTGGAGCAGGCGATCAAGGCGCTGATCAAGCGTTCCTGCGGCTGCGACGACACCCCGGCCGACCTGCGCGGCAAGGTCCTGGCCAGGATCGACTCGATCCGGTCCGGGCAGCGTTCGGGCGAGCAGGTGGTGGTCGCCGTGGAGACCCCGGTCGAGGTGCACGTCGAGTCCGCGCGTCAGGCGCCGACCCTGGCGCAGGAGGGCGCGACCGAGGAGCAGGCCGCGCGCCCCGGTGCGCCGGTCGAGGCCGCCGCCCAGGCGGAGTGACCGGCCGGTCGAAGCACGGCGTGACGGCCACCGGCCGGGCGGAGTAGTCCGTCGGCCCGTCGACGAGGGCGGCCCGAACGGTTCGGGCAAGGAGTTCAGCGGCCCCGGGAGTGTGCGCTCCCGGGGCCGCTCCCGTTCTGCTCGCATGCGCCGTCACTCGTTCGAGTGAGTTGGCGGTGCGCCAACTGCGCCATTGCGCGATCATGCGTCCCCATGCCCGGACGGCGGCCTATCCTCCTGACGGACGCTCACCGCCGGTACTCCCGGCGTGCTGAGGCAACACGGGCCCGGACGGCGGGGAGGTCGAGATCGCTACCGACAGTGGAGGCGCGACCCTGCCGCAGGGGGCGGCGCGCTACCTGGTGGCCGTCCCGGTGGCGGCGCTGTGCTGCCTGCTGCCGCTGCTGCCCGCCGCCGCGGCGCCCGGGGTGCCGCGCTGGCTCGGCCACCCGGTGGACTGGCCCAAGGTCGGGCTGCTGGCCTTCCTGCACGGCGCCTGGGAGTCGCTCGCCCAGGGCCTGCCCACCCCCTGCCGACTCCTCCTGCGCCGGCTGCTGCGCCGCCCCGCACCGGCGAAGCGGGCGCCGGCCCGGCCCGGGGTGAACGCCTTCTTCCCGGTGCTGTTCGCCGGGGTGCTGATGCTCCCGCCGGCCGCCGCCGCCCTGGTCGCCGCCCCCGCCGCGCTGCTCGGCGGCCCGACCGGCCCCGGCTGCCGCCGGCGCCAGCTGTTCAACGGCTCCCAGCTCGCGCTGTGCGCCTTCGGCTCCTCCGCCGCCTTCCACCTGCTGCGCGGCCCGCAGCTGCTGCTCGGCTCCCGCTTCCCGGCCGCGCTGCTGCCCGGCTCCGCCGCCGTCGCCGTGTTCTGCCTGGTCAACGGCGCGGTGGTGGGCGTGATGCTGATGCTCAGCGAGGGCCGCGGGGCCGGGGTCGTGCTGCGTGGGGCCTGCTCGGTGTGCGGGCTGCCGGTGCTGGTGCACGCGGCCGGCGGGCTGATGGTCGCGGTGCTCTGGCAGGGCCCGTACGGGGCGTTCGCCGCGCTGCTGGCGCTGCTGCCGCTGTCCATCTCCGCCTGGGTGTTCGCCCAGGGCCAGCGCGAGCGGGACGCTCACCAGGCCACCGTGCAGTCGCTGGTGCAGGCCGTGGAGATCAAGGACGCGTACACCCGCGGACACAGCGAACGGGTCGGCCGGGCCTCGGTGCTGATCGCCACTCAGCTCGGCATGGAGGCCGAGCGGCTGCGCACCCTGCGCTTCGCCGGGATCCTGCACGACGTCGGCAAGCTGGGCGTGGCCACCGAGCTGCTGCGCAGAAACGGTCCCCTCAGCGAGGACGAGCGCCGGGCCGTGGAGATCCACCCGGTGTACGGGTACGAGCTGGTGCGCGGGATCGACTTCCTCGGCGAGGCGCACGCCGGGATCCTGCACCACCACGAGCGGATGGACGGGCGCGGCTACCCCAGTGGGCTGGCCGGCGAGCAGATCCCCGAGTTCGCCCGGATCATCTCGGTCGCCGACGCCTTCGACTCGATGACCTCCACCCGCTCCTACCGGCGCGGCCGCCCGGTCACCGAGGCGGTGGCCGAGCTGGAGCGCTGCTCGGGCAGCCAGTTCGACCCGGCCATGGTGCGGGCGCTGATCGCCGCGCTGGCCGTGCACGACTGGCAGCCGGTGGTGCACTCCGAGGACTACGTGCGGGCCGTCCCCGACATCCCGCTCGGGGTGCCCGAGCCGGTGCGGGCCGCGCCCGTCCGGGTGCCCGCCCAGGGCAGGACCGTCCCCGCGGCCGGGCAGCTGTGACGGGCCCCGGGCGCGTCGGCTCCGCCCGTACGGCGCTCGCCCGTGCCGCCTCCGCCCGTGCCGCCTCCGCCCGTGCCGCCTCCGCCCGTGCCGCGTCCGGTCGGGCGGCCCGCGGGCACACCGCCCGCGCCGTGCACACCGCCGCCGCCGTCCTGCTGGCGGTCGCGCTCGGCGCGGTCGCGCTGCGCGGGGTCGCGGAGCCGAGGGTCGCGCTGGCGTTCACCGCGCTGATCGCGCTCGGCGAGTGCGTCCGGATCACCCTTCCGGGCGACCGCGAACAGGCGCCCATCGGCGCGGCCGGTGCGTTGGCGTACGCCCTGCTCGGACCGCTGCGCGGGGTGCCGACCGCGCACGGCATCCTCCAGGTGGTCGCGGTGACCGGGGCCGGCCTGCTGCTGGCCTGGCTGCCCGGCCTCGCCCTGCCGCACCGCCCCGAGCGCCCGCACCGGCGCCCGCCCTGGGCCGACCCGGCCCGCCGGGACAGCGCCGCCCGTCGACTGCTCGCGGTCGGCTTCGCCGCCGCCGTCTTCCAGCCGCTCTACAACGGCGGCCTGGTCGACCGCTTCTCGCCCGAGGGCCCGGCCTACGGGGCGTTCCTGACCGCCGTCGCCGCGCTGGCCGCGCTCTGCGACGCCACCCTGGCGGCGCTGCTGCGCTGCGACACGGCGGGCCCCGGGAGCGGGCCGCGGTTCCCGGCGGCGCTGGAGGACGAGCTGCGCTCGCTGTTCGGGATCGGCTCGGCGATCGTCTCCACCGGGATGCTGGTCAGTCTCGCGGCCGGCGAGGTCGGGCTGTGGGCGCTGCCGCTGTTCTGCACCCCGCTGCTGCTCGCCCAGGTGTCCTTCCGGCGGGCCGCCGCGGTGCGGGCCACCACCGGGCAGACCATCGCGACCCTGGCCCGGGCCACCGAGGTGGCCGGCTACACCCCGCACGGGCACGCGCGCCGGGTCGCGGACACGGCGTGCGCGCTGGGCCGCGAGCTGGGGCTGGGCACCCGGGAGCTCGCCCTACTGGAGTACGCGGCGCTGATGCACGACGTCGGCCAGCTGTCCCTGGTCGAGCCGGTGCCGGACGGCGCCACCGCGCTGCTGCCCTACGACGAGCAGCAGCGGATCGCCCGCCTGGGCAGTGAGGTGATCAGCCGCACCGGGGTGCCCCGGCAGGTCGCCGAGCAGGTCGCCCGGCTGGCCGACCCCTGCTCCGGGCCGGTCGGCGGCGAGCGCCCGGTGCCGCTCGCGGCCCGGATCATCCGGGTCGCCAACGCCCACGACGACCTGCTGACCGCGGCCCGCGGCCGGGGCGTCGGCGAGGCGGTGGGGCGGCTGGAGGCGCTGGAGGTACTGCGGCTGGGCCGCGGCCGGGTCTACGACGCCCGGGTGGTGGACGCCCTGGCCCGGGTCGGCGGGCAGACCCGCGGCTGAGCGCGCCCCGGGTGCGCCCCCGGGCGCGGGCACAGCTGCGGCCGGGTCGGGGTGGAGGCCCGCTCGCCCTCGGATCGGGCCCGCGCGGCCAGGGGTTGAGGAGGCGCGCTCCGGCGGGCAGGCTGGGGAGGGGCGGGCCCCAACCTCGGCGGTGGGGAGCGCGGGCGGGGGCGGGCGTGGTTGGATGCGGTCGTAGCGTGGAACACCGACCCGGAGCACCGGGACCCGGGCCCCGTCGAGGACGGGACGGGCCCGGCGGTACGGGACTTGAGCGGATGACGACGGCAGGGACGAACGTGAGGATCTTCCACCGGGCACGGCACCGGCCGTCCGCCACCTGGCGGCAGACGACCGACCGGGCCTTCACGCTGATCGGCGACGGCCGCTACGAGGACGCCGGCGCCCTGCTGGTGATGGCCGCCGACCTGGAGCCCTGGCTGTCCGACTCCTGGTTCAACCTCGCCCTGCTGCACAAGTTCCGCCGGGACTGGGAGCAGGCCCGCTCGGCCGGCCTGCGCGCCGTCGCCCTGCTGGACCGCGAGCACGGCGCCCCCGACTGGTGGAACCTCGGCATCACCGCCACCGCCCTGCAGGACTGGCCGCTGGCCCGCCGCGCCTGGCAGGCGTACGGGCTCAGGCTGCCCGGCGGCCCCGGCGTGGACGGCCCGGTCAGCCTCGACCTCGGCACCACCCCGGTGCGGCTGTCCCCGGACGGCGAGTCCGAGGTGGTGTGGGGCCGGCGCCTGGACCCGGCCCGGATCGAGGTGCTGTCCATCCCGCTGCCCTCCTCCGGCCGCCGCTGGGGCGAGGTGGTGCTGCACGACGGCGCCCCGCACGGCGAGCGGGTCACCGACGGCGTCGCCTACCCCGTCTTCGACGAGATCGAACTGTGGGCGCCCTCCCCGGTGCCCACCTACGTGGTGCTGCTGCAGGCCGCCACGGCCGGTGACCGGGACGCCCTGGAGCGGCTGGTCGCCGACGCCGGCTACGCGGCCGAGGACTGGACCTCCTCGGTGCGGCTGCTGTGCCGGGCCTGCTCGGAGAGCCGGATGGCCTCCGACGACGGCGTCGTCGCCCACCACGACCCGCACGACGACGGCGACGCCGCCCACCCCGGGCACCTCAGCCACCTCAGTCAGGGCGGCGCCGCCGGGATGTCCTGGCTGGTCGAGCGCGAGTGCGGGATCGCCGCCCCCGCGCACCTGGTCCGCGCCCTGCTGGACCGCTGGGTCGCGGCCGCCCCCGGGAGCCGGGCTTACCGGGATCTCGAAGAAGTCTGCTGAGTACCCTGGTGAGGTACGCGTAGACCTATGGAAGCGGAAGACATGGCGGAGCAGCACGACCACGAGCACGAGCACGACGTGGAGGGGGCGGCGCCCGAGGCGCCCGTCAAGGTGATCGGTGAGGAGCCCGACCTCGCCAAGGGCACCGCGCGTCCGATCACCGTCGTGGGCAACCCGGTGCTGCACCGCGAGGTCAAGGACGTCACCGTCTTCGACGGCGAACTGTCCGCACTGATCGACGACATGTTCCAGTCGATGTACGCCGCCGAGGGCGTCGGCCTCGCCGCCAACCAGATCGGCGTGGACCTCAAGGTCTTCGTCTACGACTGCCCGGACGACGAGGGCGTGCGCCACATCGGCCACGTGATCAACCCGAAGCTGGAGGAGTACCCGGCCGACCGCCGCCGCGTGCTCGACGACGGCAACGAGGGCTGCCTGTCCGTCCCCACCGCCTACGCCGAGCTGCCGCGCCCGGACTACGCGGCCGTGACGGGTGTGGACAAGGACGGCAACCCGATCCGGGTCGAGGGCACCGGCTTCTTCGCCCGCTGCCTCCTGCACGAGACCGACCACCTGTACGGGTTCCTCTACATCGACAAGCTGTCCAAGCGCGACCGCAAGGACGCGCTGCGACAGATGGCCGAGGGCACCGCGCGCTACGCGACCGTGCCGAACGAGTAACCGCTGACTGCGAGTTGAAGGCCGGTGCGGACCCGTCCGCACCGGCCTTCGCGCTGTCCGGTTACACCAGGAGCCACTCGGGGCCGTAGGTGGAGCGGGGGTCGGCGGGGAGCTTGACGACCTCGATCTGCTGGGCCGTGGTGCGCATCTGGAACATCAGGCCGATCGCGGTGCCGATCGCGGACGGGTCGTCGCTCCAGGCGTGTTCGAGGGCGCGCAGCATGTCGCTGTACTGCTTGTTGAAGGCGTCCAGGAGCTTGGCGGTGGGCTGGTCGGGCGAGTTGGGGTCGCCCGTGCGGGGCCAGCCACCCCTGGGCACCCGGGCGACCGGGGAGGTGTCCGGCAGAGGGACGTCGGCGCCGGTGAACTCCCACTTCTGGGTCATGTCGTTGAAGACGAGCTTCTTGCCGACGGCGATCTCCTTGAAGGCGTAGTAGTGGGCGAGTTCGCCCGGGGCGCTGGGGAAGGGGTCCTCCGGGGAGGCGGTGGTCCCCTCGCCCTGGGTCTGGATGATGTGGATCGCCTTCAGCACGTCGTCGATGGCATTCATCGCGAAGAGGTCGCGGTTCGGCCCGGGCGAGGAGGTCACCTGCCGCTGACCGGTGAGGAGGTGGGCGAACTTGGGGAAGACGTTGGCGATGCGCTGGTAGAAGGCGCCGATGGTGTTGCCGTCGGCCGCGAAGGCGAGCGGGTTCTCGGGCTTCTCGATGTCGGAGAAGAGATTGGCGGAGTCGCGGGTCAACCCGCTGAGGTAGACCGTCAGCCCGGGATTCACGCCACCGGGAAGCTCGCCCGGGTACTTCGGGACGGTGAGCGGGTCGGTGAGGACGACCGTGCCGCCGATGCTGGTGAGCATGTTGCAGACCAGCCCGAAGTGGTACATCTCGTCGAGGATGATCTCGTGGATGGTGTGACGGACCGGCTTGCTGTTGTCCGTGTCGGTGATCGACCAGAGGGCGGTGGCGTAGGGCGCGATGGTCGACACCTCCAGCATGATCGCCCGCTGGAGGGCGTCCTTGAGCTCCTGCTCGGTCCAGTCCTCCTCCGCCATGCTCATGAGCTGGACGATGGCGTCGCTCTCGTAGTCGAGGATTCCGGTCGTCACGGGGGTGCCCCTTTCGTTCGGCTGTGGGCCGGACGGTAACCGGGGGCGGGTCGTGCGTATGCGTGTGGTGCCGGTGTGGCTTGGGAGTTCATACGGACGGGCGGCGTGCGGCGCCGTTGCCGCCCCGCCCGGTGCAAACGCCGGGCCGGGCGGGGGAGTCGACCGCTACCGAGGGGGTGCGTCCAGGGCGGGGGCGATGGCGGCGAAGGCCTGGTCGGTCAGCGCGGCCGGGTCCTCGGCGCCGTCGCTGTCGCTCCAGCGCTGGAGCACGACGTCGAAGGCGGTCAGGGCCGTTCCGGCGGCGAGCCGGGGGTAGAGGCCGGTCTCGGGGTCCAGGCCCAGCCGGTCGGCCAGTTCGGCGGCCAGTTCCTCGCGCCACTGCGCCTGACGCTCCAGGAAGCGGGCCCGCAGGGCCGGCGTGCCCAGGATCAGTTGCACCACCCGCAGGGTTCGGTCGGCGTGGCCGGCGCAGGCGTCGATGGCGGCCCAGACGGTGTTCCGCAGCGCGGTGGAGGGGCGTTCCTCGGCGGGCCGCCCGGCGAGTTCGGCGCGCATGCCGCCGCCCATCTCCGCCAGGAACCGGACGACCACGTCCTCCTTGGACGCGAAGTAGCGGAAGAACGTCCAGCGAGGTCCGGTTCTGCGCGGCTGAGTGGTGGGAGGAGTGAGGCTGGCGCGGTGCACAGAAAGTCGGCGGGGCCGACTTTCTGTGCACTGGGCCGCGCGTGGATGTCCGCCCCTGCCTGGCGTTCACGCCAGGCAGGGGCGGGGAGTTCAGGGCCCGCTCACACCGTGTTGGCGGGGTTGGATGCTTCCGGCTGGAAGGTGACGTCCATCGGGAACGGGTTCGGGACGATGTCGTCGGACCAGAGGCAGGCGACTTCGACGCCGTCTTCGATGGTGGGGTCGAGCATGTCCAGGGCTTCGACCTCCACCATGGCGACCCTGGACGTGCCACCCGCCGCGTTGGCGTAGACCCGCTCATCCTGGCGCCCCCGGGCCAGTGCCAGTTCCAGGCCGGTCTCGTCGTCGTCGGCTCGGATCAAGTACACCGATACCGAATACAGAAGGGTGTTGTCGCTGCTTGACATGTGTGCGAAGCGGATGCGGCAGCTGAACCAGCAGGGGCCGGTAGCGGGGTCTGTAGAGCTCACGAGAGCAATCTAGAGCCGTAGTCGGATGCGCACGGAGGAATTTTGCGGTTCCCCCGTCCCCGCTCGGCGTGAACGCCGGGCGGGGACGGGGGAGTTCAGGGGGTGTGGGTGGTGATGGTGATCGGGTGGGCGGTCCAGTCGGTCATCTCGCCGACGTAGAGGATGACGCTCCAGCGGCCGCTGCGGGCGAGGCAGCGGGCGGCGCCGGTGCCGCCGCCCGGGCCGATGCAGCAGCGGATGAAGTCCCGGTGGGCCTCGCGGATCGGGAGTGCGCGCACACGCTCCCAGAGGACGGGCAGCGCGTGGTCGAGGCTGGGGAAGTCGGTCGGCAGCATGATGCCGGCGATCCCGGCCCGGACGGCGCTCACGCGGCGGCCGCCTCGGGGGTGACGTGGCACCAGATGAACTTGCCGATGCCGCCCTCGCGCGGGGAGCAGCCCCAGCTCTGCGCCAACTCCTGGACGAGGAACAGGCCCCGGCCGGTCTCGGCGGAGGTGGAGATGGGGCGGGGCATGGGCTTCTCGCTGTCGGCGTCGTGCACCTCGATGCGGAGGGTGGCGTCCGGGCTGAGGTGGAAGCGGACGAAGATCAGGCGGCCGCGCGGGACACGGGCGTGCTGGACGGAGTTGGTGACGAGCTCGCTGACCAGCAACTCGCCGGTGGGGAGGAGGGGTTCGCCGCAGGGGTGGGGGAGGAGGAAGGAGCGGAGCTCCTGGCGGGCGGTTCGGGGGGACTTGCGGTGCCGGGGCAGCCAGCAGGTCTGCTCGGCGGGGGTGGTGGAGACGGTTTCAGGCATGGCGGGGCCACCTCTGGAGTGTGCAGGTGAGAGCGGCTGAAGAAGGCATGGGGATGCCCGGGGAAGAGCCGCCATGATCACCCTGTGGTGATCTAGCGACTACATGCAGTAGCTTGCATCCGCTCGCGTTCCATCCGCAACTGAGACTTTGGAACTCGTTCCAAGATTCGGCTGCGACGGTACGCTGGTAGTGGTCCATGCATGAAGGGGCGTCAAATGAGCGATGTGCGGCCGACGGTGCGCCGTCGAAGGCTGGCTGCCGCGCTGGTCAAGCTGCGAGAAGAGGCGGGCAAGACGCCTGAGGAGGCGGCTCAACGGATCGGTTGCCACCGGACCAAAATCAGCCGGATCGAGAACGCCAGATTGGGAATCTCGCTTGGCGAGCTGCGTGATCTGTTGACCTTCTATGGCGTTGATGATCAGGCGTATGTCGATGACATGGTGGCCATGGCACGGCGCGGCCGCGAGTCGGGCTGGGTGCAGCGTGCGAGCTTGGCGAGGCCGTCATACTCGGACTTCATTGGCTACGAGGAGACGGCTGACTACATCCGGTCGTTCCAAAACGTGTTGGTAGCAGGCCTGCTGCAGACGCCGGACTATGCCCGAGCCGTGCTCCAGGCGCGACCGTCCACGCTGAGCAAGGACGAGGTGGAAGCCCTTGTAACTGCTCGGATCGCGCGGCAGGAGGTGTTGAACCGTGCCGACCCGCCGCGTGTCTGTGTGATCGCAGGGGAAGCGGCGCTGCGAGTCCAGGTGGGCGGGGTGAAGGTCATGAGTCAACAGCTGGACCGGCTCTCGGAGATGGCGGAGCGGCCCAACATCGAGCTGCAGATACTGCCGGATCGGGCGGGAGCTCATGCCGGGCTCATGGGGTCGTTCGTATTGTTCAGCTTTCCTGTGCCGACGTACTCGGACGTCGTGTGCGTCGAACATCGAACGGGGACGCTTTACATGGAGACTCCAGCGGAGACTGAGGACTACACGCTGATCTTCGATTCGCTTCGTTCGATCGCCTTGAGCCCTGCTGACAGTCTCGACATGATCGCTCGGGTACGGCAGGAGCTGTACCGCTAAGCAGCAGGGAGGTAAGCATGTTGGTGTGGCGTAAGAGCAGTTACAGCGGGCAGGGCGGCGACTGCGTCGAGGTGGCTGATGGTGTGATCGGCCTTGCGCCGGTCCGTGACTCGAAGGACCCGGATGGGCCGGCGCTGCTGTTCGCGGCTGACGCCTGGGCTTCGTTCGTCGCAGGGGTCAAGTCCGGGGAGTTTCCGACCGACTGAAACAACAGAGGTGCCCCGCACGGGCTGTGGCCGTGCGGGGCACCTCTGTCGTATCTGACCTCTTAGAAGTCGTCGTCGAAGGAGACCGAGCCCTCGACAGCCACCTGGTAGGCCGACACCCGGCGCTCGAAGAAGTTGGTCAGCTCCTGGACGTTCTGGAGCTCCATGAAGCCGAACGGGTTGGTCGAGCCGTACCGGATCGGCATGCCCAGGCGGGCCAGGCGCTGGTCGGCCACGGCCTCCAGGTACTGGCGCATGGAGTCGGTGTTCATGCCGGCCAGGCCGTCACCGCACAGGTCCTGGGCGAACTGGAGCTCGGCCTCGACGGCCTCCTCCAGCATCTCGGTGACCTGCTTGGCCATCTCGTCGTCGAAGAGGTCGGGCTCCTCCTCGCGCACGGTGTCCACCACGGAGAACGCGAAGTCCATGTGCATGGACTCGTCGCGGAACACCCAGTTGGTGCCGGTCGCGAGACCGTGCAGCAGGCCGCGGCTGCGGAACCAGTACACGTACGCGAACGCGCCGTAGAAGAACAGACCCTCGACGCACGCCGCGAAGCAGATCAGGTTCAGGAGGAACGCGCGGCGGTCCTCCTTGGTCTGCAGCGAGTCGATGTGGTCGACCGCGTTCATGTACTTGAAGCAGAACTTCGCCTTCTGGGCGATGGAGGGGATGTTCTCCACCGCGGCGAAGGCCGCCGCGCGGTCCTCCGGGTCCGGGAGGTAGGTGTCCAGCAGCGTCAGGTAGAACTGCACATGGACGGCCTCTTCGAACAGCTGCCGCGAGAGGTACAGCCGCGCCTCGGGCGAGTTGATGTGCTTGTAGAGGCTCAGCACCACGTTGTTGGCGACGATCGAGTCGCCCGTCGCGAAGAAGGCGACCAGGCGGCCGATCAGGTGGCGCTCGCCCTCGCTGAGCTTCGCCAGGTCGGCGACGTCGGAGTGCAGGTCCACCTCCTCGACGGTCCAGGTGTTCTTGATCGCGTCGCGGTACCGGTCGTAGAACGACGGGTAGCGCATCGGGCGCAGGGTCAGCTCGAAGCCGGGGTCGAGCAGCATCTTGCGGTCTTCGTTCGGGGTGCTCACTGGCAGGCCTCGCAGGACTCGGGGTTCTCCAGGGAGCAGGCGATGGCGGCTTCCTGCTCCGGGGTGAGGGCGGGGGTGCCCATGGGAATCGTGTTGGCGGGCACCGGCGCGGCGGCGCGCGCGGCACCGGAGGCGGCCTGGGCGATCCGGGTGGCCGGGCGCGAGCGCAGGTAGTAGGTGGTCTTCAGACCGACCTTCCACGCGTAGGCGTACATCGAGCTGAGCTTGCCGATGGTCGGCGCGGCCATGAACAGGTTCAGCGACTGGCTCTGGTCCAGGTACGGCATGCGGGCCGCGGCCAGGTCGATCAGCGCGCGCTGCGGCAGCTCCCACGCCGTGCGGTACAGCGAACGCACCTCGGCGGGCAGCCAGTTGAACTCCTGGACGGAGCCGTTGGCGTCGCGCAGGGCGTCGCGGGTCTGCTGGTCCCAGACGCCGAGCTCCTTGAGCTCGCGCACCAGGTAGGGGTTGACCTGCAGGAACTCACCGCTCAGCGTCTCGCGCTTGAACAGGTTGGACACCTGCGGCTCGATGCACTCGTACACGCCGGCGATGGACGCGATGGTCGCGGTCGGGGCGATGGCCAGCAGCAGCGAGTTGCGCAGGCCGGTCTCGGCGATCCGGGCGCGCAGCGCGGTCCAGCGGTCGGCCCACTGCGGGGCGGCCGACGGGAAGTGGTCGATGTGCAGCTCACCACGCGCGGCGCGGGTCTCGCCGTACGCCTCGTGGCGGCCGAGCTGCTCGGCCAGGTCGGCGGAGCGCTCGTAGGCGGTGAGCATGATGCGCTCGGCGATCAGCGTCGAGAGCTGCTTCGCCTCCGCCGAGTCGAAGTCGATCCGCAGCTTGAAGAAGACGTCCTGCAGGCCCATCACGCCCAGGCCCACCGGGCGCCAGCGGGAGTTGGAGGTGCCGGCCTCGGTGGTCGGGTAGAAGTTGATGTCCACCACGCGGTCGAGGAAGGTGACGGCGGTGCGCACGGTGGCATCCAGCCGCTCCCAGTCCATCGCGCCGAGCAGGTCCTCGACCGAGGCCCCGTCGGCCACGTGCGCGCCGAGGTTGACCGACCCCAGGTTGCAGACGGCGGTCTCGGAGTCGTCCGTGACCTCCAGGATCTCGGTGCACAGGTTGGAGGAGTGCACCGTGCGGCCCGGCAGCGCGGTCTGGTTGGCGGCCCGGTTGGAGGCGTCCTTGAAGGTCATCCAGCCGTTGCCGGTCTGCGCCAGGGTGCGCATCATGCGGGCGTACAGGGTCTGCGCCGGGATGGTGCGCACGGCCTTGCCGGCCAGCTCGGCCTTGCGGTAGGCCTCGTCGAACTCGGCGCCCCACAGGTCGACCAGCTCGGGGACGTCGGCGGGGGAGAACAGCGACCAGTCCTGGTTGGCGTTGACCCGGCGCATGAACTCGTCCGGGATCCAGTGCGCCAGGTTGAGGTTGTGGGTGCGGCGCGCCTCCTCACCGGTGTTGTCGCGCAGCTCCAGGAACTCCTCGATGTCGGCGTGCCAGGTCTCCAGGTAGACGCAGGCCGCGCCCTTGCGGCGGCCGCCCTGGTTGACCGCGGCGACCGAGGAGTCGAGGGTGCGCAGGAACGGGACGATGCCGTTGGACTTGCCGTTGGTGCCGCGGATCAGGCTGCCGCGCGAGCGGATGCGCGAGTAGGACAGGCCGATGCCGCCGGCGTGCTTGGACAGGCGGGCGATCTGCGCGTAGCGGTTGTAGATCGAGTCCAGGTTGTCCAGCGGGGAGTCGAGCAGGTAGCAGCTCGACATCTGCGGGTGCCGGGTGCCGGAGTTGAAGAGCGTGGGCGAGGAGGTCAGGTACTCCAGGCGGCTCATCAGGCCGTACAGCTCGGCCACTTCGCGCACCGACTGCTCGGAGTCGCCGACCGCCAGGCCGCAGGCGACGCGGAGCAGGAAGTGCTGCGGGGTCTCGATCACCTTGCGGGTGATCGGGTGGCGCAGCAGGTAGCGGGACTGGACGGTGCGCAGGCCGAAGTACTCGAAGCGGTCGTCGCCGGTGGCGTCGATCAGCGCGTCCAGGGCGGCGGCGTGCTTGGCGACGAAGGCCGCGGTGGTGTCGCCGATCAGGCCCTCGGCGTGGCCGACGGCGATCGAGGCGGAGAAGGAGACCGAGCCCTGGCTGTTCGCCTCGTCGACGATCTCCAGGGCGAGCAGGCGGGCCGCCAGCTTCGAGTACTGGGGGTCCTCGGCGATCATCGACGCGGCGGCGTCCACGGCCAGCCCGCGCAGCTCGGCGAAGTCCGAACCGGCGTGGCGGCCGCGCAGCGCGGCGGCGGCGACATGGCCGGGGTCGACCTCGGTGAGGTCGGCGCTGCGGTCGGTGAGCAGCCGCAGCAGCGCGCCTCCGGGGTCGGAGACCGTCGGGTCGGTGAAGGCGGTACCGGAGCCCTGGGCGGGCAGGGTGGCTGAGGCAGCGGTGGTCAAGGCGCTCTCTCCTGGCGGCGATCGGCGGCGGTGATCGGGTGGCGCCGGGCCGATCTGGGCAGGGGAGCACGGCGCGAACGCAGAACGCGTCGCGCGACGGTGACTCCCCGGCCCGCCCGCGAGGCCCGGAGGGGTACTGCTCGTGCTGGCGCGGCCTCTGCGGGAGGGCCGTGGCGCACGCTGTTCGGCAGGTACTCGGACTCACGGGCACGGCTGCTGGAGCCGTCCGCACACCGCTGCGGGGCAGTCCCGGACTCCCACCGGGTTCCCCTGCATCGACAGCAGGAGTGAGCATACATGTAGTGCCGAGGGACTGAGGCGGCACCATATGTTGTGCCTGTTGTGTCGCGGACGCCGGCGGTTCCGGCGGGCTGTCAGTGCTTCAGGTACACCTTGTAGGTACTCGAATCACCGGTCGGGGAGGTGAACTGGGCGATCAGCTTGTACTGCCCGCTGGCGGTCAGGGCGGCGCTCAGGGCCCGGTCGGTGGCCTCCGGGGCGGTGCTGTCGAGGACGACCATGGTGAACCAGCCGTCCCGGATCGCGGCCGTGCTGCCGTCCTCGCCGTGGTGCTGCACTCCGGCGCCGTCGCGGTAGTCCGTCCCGGCCCGCGCCGAGACCCACTGCGCGGGTTTGCTGACGCTGCCCAGGTAGTACTCGGCGAGGCCGTCGACCTCGGTGAGGTAGTGGCCCTGGGGGACGGCGTGCGCCCGCAGGACGGCCAGCAGGCGGCCGGAGTCGGGCCCGTTCTGGTAGCGCAGGGCGGACTGTTCCATGCCGAGGGCCAGCAGCGCGACCCAGGCCAGGATGCCCAGCTGGGGGTGGCGGAAGTGGGCACCGACCAGCCGGGTGAGGCCGACGCCCGCGAGCGGGGTGGCGAGCAGCATGCCGTAGCCGAGGTGGCGGAACAGCGCCCCGGAGGTGCCGGTCCACAGGTGGACGGCCGGGATCAGCAGCGCGGTGGCGGTCAGCACGGTGCCGAGCAGGGCGCGCTGGGCGCGGGTGGTGGCGGCGCCGTCGTTCTCGGGCGGCTCGTGTTCGGTCATCTGCTCGCGGTGGGCGTACGCGACCGCGCCGGCCACCGCGAGGAGGGTGAACAGGCCGCCCCACTGGACGGTGCCGAGCAGGATGGAGCCGGTCGAGCCGGGGGCGTTGCCGTGCGAGGGGGACCAGTGGACGACCTTCCCCAGCAGGCCGTAGGGCAGCAGCAGGAGGGTGGTGCCGACGGCCAGCAGCAGGGCGCGCAGGGCGGCCGGGCCGGGCCGGCGGTGGGGCCAGGCGCAGGCCAGGGCCAGCAGGACCAGGGCGGGGACGGCGAAGGCCGCCGAGTAGGCGACGGCACAGGCCAGTGCGGCGGCCGGGGCGGCCAGCAGGACCAGGGCCGGGGAGCGCCGGGCGGTGAACACCGTGGTCCAGGCCGCGAGGGCGACCAGCAGGACGGCGAGGGACTCGGGGGCGCCGTAGAAGCCGACCACGACGGTGGACTGCAGCACGGCGTAGGCGGCTATGCCGCAGATGGCGACCCGTTCGTTGAAGAGCCGTCGGGTCAGCGAGTACAGCAGCACCGTCGTGAGCAGCGCGAAGCCTAGGCTGAGCAGCCGGGTGCCCCAGATGCCGCCGGCGTTCGCGGCGGCGCCGGCCAGCGGCGGGTACAGCCAGGGCGAGCCGGGGACGCGGTCGAGCAGGTCGGTGGTGACCGGGGTGCCGTGCAGGAGGTGGGCGAGCTGCTGGCGGCCGGCGACCATGGCGGCGGCCTCGTCGGGATGCGCGGCGGCGAGCAGGCGCAGGGAGAGTGCGGCCTGGACGCCCAGGACGGCGCCGAGCAGGCCGCGGGCGATCCAGCGGCGCCGGGGGCTGGAGGCCGGGTCCCAGCCGATCGCGGGGACCTGCGGGATGGTGTACGGGGCCAGCTCGACGGCATCGGGGTTGTCCACGGCCACGGCCACGGGCACGGCGGTGGCCGCCGCCCGGGCCCGGCGGGGTGCGGGCACGTCCGCCTCCGGCGCCTCGGCGGCGGGGGCCTGCGGGGCGGGGATCCTCGCGGCAGGGGTCTTCGGGGTGGGGGCCTTCGGGCGGGGGGAGAAGACGTTGAACTCGGGCTCTGTACTCATCATGGGTTCCGGATGTCGAAGCCGTAGCGGGGGGCGGACACGCGCTGCTTGACGGCGGAGAGGGTGTCCGGAACGGTCTCGACCCGCCAGTCCGCTCGCTTGATCATGTTGAACCAGATGAAGCCGACGATGTCGTCGTGCGCCTCCATCCCGGAGAACAGTTGGTCGACGAACGCGCGCTGGTGCCTGCCCTGCTCGGCGGCGGTCTCGCTGATGAAGAAGGGCTTCTTGCAGAAGGTGCGGATCTCGGCCATGGTCGGGCCGTACAGGGTCTCGAAGGTCTTGGGGCCGTCGTTGGTGAAGTAGCCGGTCATGCCGGCCCAGTCGACGTAGTTGTCGCCGGGGTAGTACGGCGCGAGGCGGGTGTTGGGCGCGGGCACGGTGATGTTGGGGCTCCAGACCCAGATCACGTTGGTCGCGCCGGCCTGGTCGAAGATGTCGTGGACGTGGCGCCATGCCGCGACGAAGTCCTGGGAGCTGGCGGTCTTGCGGCCCCACGGGTACCAGTCGCCGTTCATCTCGTGCGCGATGCTGATGGCGATGGGCAGGTTGAGCTTGGCCACCGCCTTGGCCACGCCGCGCACGTAGTCGTCGGTGTCGCCGGCCGCGATCGAGGCGAGCGAGTGGTCGTACGGCTCCCAGGCCATGAAGGGCAGCGCCCCGGCCTCGTAGATCCGGCGCACGCCGGCGGTGTCGAAGCCGCCCTTCCAGTGGGCGTAGTACTCCAGGATGTCGGGCTGCTTGCCGATCGCGGAGGTGTAGCCGGGCAGCGCGTCCATCGAGGCGGGCACGCCGGTCAGGGCGGCGCCGAGGTACTTGCGGCTCGGCTTGAGCAGCGGGGTGATGTCGTACGGGACGCCGGTGGGCAGGGCCTTGGGCTTGGCGGAGGTGCTCGGGGCGGGCGCGCCGGGACCGCCGGCGGTGGCGGTCGACGCGGGCTGGGCGAGGTCCTCCTGCAGCGCGAAGCCCGGGTCCGCGGGGCCGCAGCCGGTGGCGAGCAGCAGGGCGGCGGTCAGCAGCGGGAGCGCCAGCCGACGACGGGGCAGGCCGGCCCGTCGGGGATGGGCGGACATGGTGATCACACTGCTTCCGTGGGGCGCGGCTGGACGAGGACCCGGCCGACGATGGTGGCGTAGAAGAGACCGGAGGCCAGGACGAGGGCGAAGTTCAGCGGGCCCATGGTGAGCATCCGCCAGATGCTCGTCCCCACCCAGAGCAGGGCGGTCCCGCCGCCCCAGACGATCACGCCGAGCCAGAACCGGCGGGTCTTGTTCTTCTTGGCGCCGCTGGAGCCGGTCGGCTGCCAGGCCATCCGGTTGCGGCGCACGATGTCCCAGATGGCGAAGACGTGCGCCCAGCCGTACATCATGCGGGCGGCCCAGGCCTCCAGCCGGTAGGGGTTGCGGTGCCAGAGCGGGAAGATGACCGTCGCGTAGATCAGACCGGGCAGCACCAGCGCGGTGTTCTGCCAGCGGACCAGGTCGGGCCGGGCGAGTAGCAGGATGATCGGGACGAGCGGCGAGACGATGGTGAACAGCGCCGTGTGGATGTAGTAGAAGAACCCGGACAGGTAGCAGGCGCGGGTGACCGGCCGCAGCTTGGTCTGCCAGAACTTCCGGCTGCCGAGCAGGCTCATGGAGCCGGTGCACCAGCGGTACTGCTGGTTGAAGAAGCCGCCGACGTTGTCCGGGCAGACGCCGGTGGCCAGGGCGACGGGTATGTACTGCAGGTCCCAGCCGAGGCGGCGCAGGTCGAATCCGGTGTGCACGTCCTCGGAGTGGCCGATCAGCGTGGTGCCGCCGTTCTCCTCCAGGGCGGCCCGCCGGTAGATCGCGCAGCTGCCCACGCAGATGGCACCGTCGTTGCGCTGCCGGGAGACCTGGACGGTCCGGTAGAACAGCTCCTGGACGGCGCCCGCGCCGCGCTCGATCCAGTTCTGCGAGTCGAGGATGCGGAAGAACTGCGGGGACTGGACGATGCCGAGGCGGGGGTTGGCCTCCATGTAGGGGAGCATCTCGTTCAGCAGGTCCGGCCGGGGCGCGAAGTCGGCGTCCAGGATGAGGATGTAGTCGCTGTCGGAATTGCGGAAGCCGAACTGCAGGTTCCCGGCCTTCTTGAACCAGCCGAGCTTGTCGCGGGTGCCGTAGACGAATTCGAAGTCGACGGCCATCTGCGCGAGCTGGGGGCTGTTGCTGTCGTCGAGGACGTACGGGGTGACCTCGCCCGGGTAGTGGTCGCGCAGCCGGGCGACGTGGGTCCAGGTGTTGTGCAGGACCTCGATCGGCTCGCCGGCGACGGGCAGGAAGATGTCGACGGTCGGATAGCGCTCGGGCTGCCAGGACTTGACCAGCGCGCGGTGCGCGGCGATGTCGAAGGTCTCGTTGAAGCCGTGCACCCACCGGGAGATCAGGTAGTACACGACGGTGAAGGCGAGCGGCGGGACGAAGACGAAGAACCACGGCGTCGCGCTGAGCAGACCGATCTCGCTGGCCACCATGCAGGCGAAGCTGATCAGGGAGAAGCAGGTCAGCACCCACAGGTGGGTGCGCGCGTACAGGTACTTCTCGGTGTTGTCCGGCGGCTGGGGGAGCAGGCCCCACTGGTTGCGGGCGCCCGGGTCGCGCCGGCTCCGGCGTCGTGAGGCGGGTGGTTGACCGCTGCCCGCGAGTCGCGTGCTCTCGGTGACAGTCACGTGCTCTACTCCCCCGAAGCCGTACCGATCTGAACCCTCCCCGCGGGCCTGCCGTTACCCGGTCGGACGGCGGGGGACGCCAGGATCGTACGGGACCCATCGTTGTGAATTCGCTCCCCCCTCTTCCGTCAGCCATCCGGAACCGATATCGAGTTCCGATCGTGATGTGAACCGGAGTGCCGCGGAGCACTTGTGTACGGTTGTCCGCCCAGGGGGCGAGGACGGTTCGGGGAAACGTGATGAACATCGAGGTCGGTGGGGCCGGGCGCGCGGTGCGCAGGCTGCGGGCGGTCGCCGCGTTCGGCGCGGTCGCCGCGCTGCTGGCCGGGTGCAGCGGCGAGGTCGGGGCGGTGGAGCAGCCGCCGACCGCCACCGCGTCGGCGTCGGCGAGCCAGTGCTCGACCCCGCAGAACCCCTTCCCCAAGCTGGCGTTGGACGGCGGGTCGAAGATCCTCGAACCGAACCCGTGGAACACGGCGGGCACGGTCTGCGTGGACCCGGTGGGCGAGACCGGCTTCACGGTGTCCCAGATCCGCGACTTCGTCCCCAAGAACCCGCTGGCCCCGGGCGCCTACCCCAATGTCTCCACCGCCCCCGGCGCGAGCGGGCTGCCGGTGCCGGTCAGCGCGCTCGGCGACGCGACCGCCGACTGGGACGCCAACGGCCGGGTGAGCGGCTCCTTCAACCTGTCCTTCGACCTCTGGTACGGCTCCAGCCCGGACAACTGCCTGCCGGGGGAGAGCGCCGAGTTGATGGTGTGGCTGGACGCCACCGACAACGTGCGCCCGGCCGGGGACAAGGTCGACGACGCCCAGCCGTTCGGGGACGCCGCGTACAACGTGTTCCAGGCGCCGATCACCGGCCCGCACAGTGTGATCAGCTATGTGCGCACCACGCCGACCCACACCACCCGGGGCCTCGACCTGCGGCTGTTCACCGCCGACGCGATGGCCCGCGGGTACGTCCCCAAGGGCTCCTACCTGTGCCGGGTGCAGGCCGGCTTCGAGGTGTGGAGCGGCGGCACCGGCCTGCGCAGCGAGTCGTTCGCCTTCCACAACCGGGCCGGGCTGCCGGTCGGTGAGATTCCGGCCGGGGCGCCCGGGATCTGCCTGCGGCACGGCGGCGGCGGGCCGGCCGGCGCCCCGGTGACCGTCGGGGCCTGCGGCGACCCGGGCTCGTCGACCAGCTGGACGGTGGGCAACGACGGATCGCTGCGCGGGGGAGCGGCCTGCCTGGCGCCGGGCGCCGACCGGACCTCGGTCACGCTGGCCGGGTGCACGGGCGGATCCGCGCAGCGCTGGGTGCCCACCGCCGGGGGGCGGCTGACGCACCAGGACTCGGGGTTGTGCCTGGGCACCGCGGGCGGCGCGCTCGCGGACGGGACGGCGGCGCAGCTGCGCCCGTGCGCGGACGTGGTCTCCCAGCGTTGGAGGATCCCGTACAACGGGGTCTCGTGAGCGGGCTGCTCGTCGCCCCTTGACAGCCTTGACGTTTCGTCCGCGCACCCGCCATGGGCGTGGCCGGGCTGATGCCCTAGCATTCCGGCCATGAGCGATCGACCGGTACCGAGTGGCGAGCCGGGCCAGCCCTACCCGCCACCGCAGCAGGCACCGGCCGGGGGGCCCGCTCCGGCCACCGGTGTGCCACCGCAGTCTCCGAGCGGTGCATTCGGCCCCGCGACCGGCTTCGGGCCGCCGCCCGGTGCACCTGCCCAGCCACCCCAGCAGATGACGCCCCGTTCGTCGTCGCAGCCGGTGCCTCCGGTGCCGCAGCCGGGCGGAGCCGCGCCGGTGCAGCCCGGGCCGGTGGCACCGCAGCCGGTGCAGCCGGGCCCGGTGGCGCCGCAGCCCTTCCCGCAGCAGGCGCAGCCCGCCGCCGCCCAGCCGCCGCAGCCCGCGCCGCAGTGGCAGCAGCAGCCCGGCCTCGCACCGCAGGCGTCCTCGTCCGGCACGCCGGACTGGGAGGCGCTGGCCGAGCGCAACGAGAAGGCCGCCAAGCGCGGCCGCCGGCTCAAGCTGATCGGCGCGGCGACCGCCGTGGTGGTCCTGGCCGGCGCCGGCGCGGGTTTCTGGCTGTACAAGAAGGACAGCGACAAGAAGCCGGGCAACGTCATCTCGTCGAGCACCTCCCCCGTGAACGGCCCGTCGTCGAGCAGCGCCCCGCCGGTCAAGGGCATCACCAGCCCGCCGACCGTCGGCACCCTGCCGGCCAAGAAGGGCCCGGAGCTGAACCTGGGCGCCGACGCCAAGCCGGGGACGATGAGCGGCTTCTCCGGACAGGTCCTCAAGCTGCCCAGCGGCCCGGACTCCTTCGCCTCGACCTCCGGCCAGGTCGTCGACGTGAGCAAGAGCTTCACCGTCTCCGCGCGGGTGCTGGTCGACAAGCCCGACGGCAACCGCAGCGCGATCAGCGAGGGCGACGGCCAGTACTACGCCTACTCGCTGGGCCGGGCGAACAACAACGGGCACGACCAGTGGTACTTCAAGGTCCAGATCCCGGGCGGCGGTTCGGCCGTCGCCTGGTCCAAGGCCGATGCGACGGTCAACCAGTGGGTGTTGCTGACCGGGGTGTACGACGACCCGTCGCAGACGCTCACCCTGTACGTCAACGGCGCCCCGCAGTCCTCGGCCAAGTCGGCCGGGGTGCAGCCGTCCGGCAACAACACCCTGCAGGTCGGGCGGCTGAGCTCGAACGGGCAGTGGGCCGACCCCTGGCACGGCGCGGTGGCCGACATCCAGACCTGGAACCAGGTGCTGCCGGAGGCCGACATCGTCAAGATCGTGGCGGGCCCGAGCTCGCCGCCGTCGGTCCCGCCGACCGGCGCCTGGCTCAACGGCTGAGCCGGCCCGGGGCCGACCGCCCCGGAGCCCGTCCGGCCCGAGAACGTCAAGCCGCCCCGCACCGCCGCCGACCTCGGTGGTGCGGGGCGGCTGGCGCACGCCCCGGAGCGTGACGCGCCCCCGTGGCGCATCCGGACGCAGAGCCCCAGATAGGAGCAGTACTGATGAGCGCGGACGGTCGCTGGATCCGGCCCGAGTCCACCCGCAAGCCCGTCCTGGGCCCCGCCGGGGCCCGCCCGGGCGGGGGCGTGGCGCTGGGCGAGCGCGACCGTGCGGCCGCGGCGGTGCCGCCGCCGTCCCCGGCCGACCGGCGGCGGCGCAAGCCCGGACTGCCGCGGGTGCCGCAGCCGCCCCGGCCGGCGCTGCGGGCCGACTGGCTGCCGCTGCTGGCGGTGCTGCTGGTCCAGGGCGCGCTCTCGTACCACCTGATCGTCAGCAACACCGCGTTCATCGACGAGGGCACCTACATCTACTCCGGGTACCAGGAGATCGCGCACCTGCGGCACGGCACCGAGGTCTCGACGTACGAGACCTTCTTCTCCGGCTCCCCGCTGATCTACCCGGTGGTCGTCGCCCTGGCGGACTTCGTCGGCGGGCTGAACGGCGCCCGGTTGCTCAGTCTGGCGTTCATGCTCTCCGCGACCGTGGCCGTCCACCTGGCCACCCGGCGGCTGCACGGCTCGCTCGCGGCCTTCTGCGCGGCGGCGGCCTTCGCCGCGCTCGGCCCGACGCAGTTCCTGGGCGGCCTGGCCACCTACGACGCCATGGCGCTGGCGGTCCTCGCCTGGGCCGGTTACCTGGCGGTGCGGCTGACCACCGGCGGCGGGTACCCGAGCATGGTGGGCTCGGGGCTGCTGCTGGCCCTGGCCGGTGCGACCAAGTACGCGGCGCTGCTGTGGGTGCCGGTGGTGTGCGGCATCGCGGTGCTGGCCGGGACGGGCGGCTCGGCGCGCTCCTGGGCGCGCTGGCGGCGCGGGCTGCTGGTGCTGCTGACCTTCGCGGTGGCGGTCGGCGCGGCGGCCCTGGCGGCCGGCCAGCGGTACGTCGACGGCTTCAACCACACCACGCTCCAGCGCGCCCCGGGCCATGACGCCTACTCCTACGTGGCCGGGGAGGCCGCCCGCTGGGTCGGCCCGCTGCTGGTGGTGGCGCTGCTCGGGGTGCTGGCGCAACTGGTGCGGGCGCGCCGTCGCGGCGGCGCGGCCTGGACGGAGTTCTGGCTGGCCCTGGTGCTGCTGGTGGCCGGTCTGTTGGCGCCGGTGAACCAGGTCCGCATCCACACCTGGCTGTCGCTGCAGAAGCACGTGGACTTCGGCGCCTGGTTCTCGTGCATCGTGGTGGGCGCGATCCTGGCCCGCACGGTGCTGTGGCTGCGGGGCCGCTTCCACGTCACGGCCGGGATCGTGGCCGCGGCGCTGGTGGTGGGCCCGCTGGCCTGGGAGGGCGCGGCCCAGGGCCGGGAGATGTTCGGCGAGTGGTCGAACTCGAAGGAGTTCGTCGCCGCGCTGAAGCCGTACATCGTCAAGGGCGACGACCGGTACCTGGTCGAGAACTACAACGTCCCCGCCTACTACCTGCGCAAGCAGAGCAACTGGCAGCAGTGGCACGACCTGGTGGCGGTGTTCCGCCGGGACCCGGTCACCGGCCAGATGCAGAACGGGGTGCCCGCCATCCAGGCCGGGATCGCGGCGCACGAGTGGAAGGTGGTGGTCCTGGACTTCACCCAGACCGGCGCCACCGACAAGGCGGTCCAGCCGACGCTGAAGGCCGCCGGGTACCGGGTGGCCACCGTGGTGAAGAGCGGTGAGCACGGCCGCTACACCGTCTACGTGGCCCCCGGGTACGACAAACGGCCGTGACCGGCGCTCAGGGCGCGGTGCTCCGGGCCGCCGTGGTCCGGGACGGGGTGGTTCAGAACGCCATGGTGTAGACCATCAGGTCCATCCCCGGGTAGGGCGCCCAGTCGCGCTCCGGGGTGCGCAGGAAGCCGATGCGCTCGTAGACGCGGTGGGCGGCGGTCATCTCGGGGCGGGTGGAGAAGGCCATGCCGGCCAGGCCGAGTTCGCGGCTGCGCGCGACGGTGGCGCGCACCAGGGCCTCGCCGACGCCGCGGCCGCGGGAGGCGGCGGCGGTGGCGAGCATCCGGATCTCGCCCTCCCGGGGGGTGGCGATGTCGGCCCACTCGGTGCCGCCGACGGCGAAGGTCACGCAGCCGAGGACCCGTTCGTCGGCCGCGTCGACGGCGACCAGGAGTTCGGCCTCCCGGGAGCGGCGTTCGGCGTCCCGCAGCAGCTCGACATAGGTGCTCGTGGGCTTGGTGTAGCCGTCGCCGACGAAGGCCTCGACGGTGATCCGGCCGGCGTCTTCGAGGTCGCGCGGGAGGGCCTGGCGGATGAGGAAGTCCATCGCGCCAGTGTGCCCGAGCCGTGGGGCGTGCGGATTTCCGGGGCGGAGCGGACCGGGAGGGTGGCCGGGTCGGCGGAGGGGCGCAGGGACGCGGCGGGCATGGTGCCGTACAGCCGGTCGGGGCGGTGCGGGTCGGCCGGGTAGCCGCCCGGGCGGTGGTGGTTGTCGCGGCCGGCGGCGGGTCCGCCGGAGAGTTCGCGGCCGATCAGGGCGCCGAGCAGGCCGAAGCCGCCGACGGCGCCGACCAGCCCGAGTGCGCTTGCGAGGGTGCCGGGTTCCATGGGCACCACTGTGGCCGGGTGGCGTGGGTGCCCACGAGTGGCAGGAATGACTGATTGCCTCGAAATCCTGCCAGCCGGAGGGTTCCGTTCGGTCCGCCCGCCGGGGCATCCTGGGCGGCATGCTGAAGAACGTGGTCGCGGTGGTGCTGGAGGAGGTCCACCCCTTCGAACTGGGGGTGGCCTGCGAGGTCTTCGGCCTGGACCGCACCGCGGACGGCCTGCCCGGGTACGACTTCGCGCTGGCGGGCGCCCGGCCGGGGCCGCACGCGACCCACTCGGGCTTCGCGGTGGACGTCCCGTACGGCCCGGAGCGCCTGGCCGGGGCGGACCTGGCGGTGGTGACGGCCTCGGCGGTCCGCGAGCAGTACCCGGAGCCGCTGCTGGAGGCGCTGCGCGCGGTGGTGGCGGGCGGCGGCCGGGTGCTGTCCATCTGCAGCGGCGCCTTCGTGCTGGGCGCCGCCGGGCTCCTGGACGGACGCCGCTCCACCACTCACTGGCGGCACAGCGACGAACTGGCCGCGCGCTTCCCGGCGACGGTGGTGGAACCGGACGTGCTGTACGTGGACGACGACCCGGTGATCACCTCGGCGGGTACGGCGGCCGGCATCGACGCCTGTCTGCACCTGGTGCGCAAGGTGCAGGGCGCCGAGGTGGCGCGGGCGATCGCCCGCCGGATGGTGGTGGCACCGCACCGGGAGGGCGGGCAGGCCCAGTTCGTGAACCGTCCGCTGCCCGAGGGGGACGGCGACTCGCTGGCGCCGCTGCTCGACTGGATGCGCCACCACCTGGACCGGGAGGCCACCGTCGAGCAACTGGCGGCCCGGGCGCACATGTCGCCGCGCACCTTCGCGCGGCGCTTCCAGCAGGAGACCGGCACCACCCCGCACCGCTGGCTGACGGGGCAGCGGATACTGCTGGCGCAGCGGCTGCTGGAGTCCACCACCGAGTCGGTGGACGCGATCGCCGCGCGCTGCGGCTTCGGCAACGCGGCCGCGCTGCGGCACCACTTCGGGTGTCGGCTGGGCACCACGCCGCTGGCCTACCGGCGGTGCTTCGCCGACTCCTGCTGATTCCTGTCCGTCTGCCTGCCGTCAGTCAGTCGGTGTCGGCGGCCAGGTGGTCGACGGTGTTCCAGCGGTCCGGCCGCAGCCGCCCCTCCTGGGCCCGCCAGAGGCTGGTGGAGCAGTTGTGCACCGGTCCGAGTGCGGTCAGCTGCTGCTCGGTGAGCCGGTCCAGCGCGTAGCGCAGCATCAGCACCGTGCAGTCGTGGGCGACCAGCAGGACGGGCCGTCCGGCCTCCTCCGCGCAGACGTCCCGCAGCAGGCTGCGCACCCGCAGCGCGACGTCGGCCCAGGACTCGCCGCCGGGCGGGCGGTAGTAGAGCTCGCCCATCTTGCGCCGCCGGGCCGCCTCCTCCGGGTGCTTGGCCTCGATGGCGGCCTTCGGCAGCATCTCCAGGACGCCGAGCTCGCGATCGCGCAGCCGTTCGTCGTAGCGGACGGCCAGCGTCACGGGGACGGCGCCGAGCCCGGCGGCCTGGGCGAGCGCGATCCGCGCGGTCTCGGCGGTGCGCGCGTACGGCGAGCACCAGACGCTGCGCGGGCGGTCGGAGCTGGGCAGGGCGGCCCACCAGCGGCCGAGCGCCTGGGCCTGCTGCTGGCCGCGCAGCGACAGCGGGATGTCGGCGTCGCGGCAGCTGATCGGGACGCTGAGCGCGCCGACGGCCTCGGCGAGCTGGAACTCGACGTTGGCGGTGGACTCGCCGTGCCGGGTGGCGATCAGCACGGACGGCAGCCGGGTGGCCGGCGAGCCGTTCGCCCCGACCGGGATCAGGGTGGACTGGTGTTCGCCGTTGAGGGTGGTGCCGAGTTCTGCCATGGCCGCGAGCTCCCCGTGGGTCGATCAGGTTCCGGCCGGTTGCCGGTCCGGTCTGGTGGTGCCCGGCGTGCACGCCTGTTCATGCATATGATCGCGCCGCCTTCTCCAGTGTTCACGGAGAAGGCGGTGCGATCACAGGGCGCGCACAGCGGCAATCAGTGCGCCGCTACGGGCTCCGGCGCGTTCTTCAGCTCTTCGTCGCCGGCCTCGGCGCTGTAGTCGGACGGCTTGGTCTCGTCCAGGCCGTCCGGCGCCTTGACCGCCCGCAGCACCAGGGTGAGCGCCACCGCCACGATCAGGTTGAGCGCGAAGGCGGTCAGGCCGATGTAGCCGAGCTCGCCGATGCCGGGGATCTCGGCCGCGTTGCCGCCGAAGTGCTTGGTGGCCGGGCTGGCGATCCCGTACGCCTTCCAGGTGCCGTAGACCATGCCGGCCGCCCAGCCGGCGAACAGCGCCCAGTGGTGGAACCAGCGGGTGAACAGGCCACCGACGATCGCCACGAAGGTCTGCAGGATCCACAGGCCGCCCAGCAGCTGGAGGTTGATCGCGGCCTGCTTGTCCATGCCGAGCACGAAGACCAGCGCGCCGACCTTGACCAGCAGCGAGACCAGCTTGGCGATGCGGGTCTCGTCGGCGGGGGTGGCGGCGGGCTTGAGCCACTCCTTGTAGACGTTGCGGGTGAACAGGTTGGCCGCCGCGATGGACATGATGGCGGCCGGCACCAGCGCGCCGATCCCGATCGCGGCGAAGGCCACGCCGGTGAACCAGTCCGGGAACATGTTCGCGAACAGCTGGGGCACCGAGAGCTGGGAGTTGAAGCCCTTGACGCCGCTGCCGACGCCGGCCGCGACGGCCATGAAGCCGAGCAGCGCCAGCAGACCGAGCATCAGCGAGTACGCGGGCATGATCGCCATGTTGCGGCGCACGGTGTTGCGGGACTTGGAGGCCAGCACGCCGGTCACCGAGTGGGGGTACATGAACAGCGCCATCGCCGAGCCGAGGCCGAGCGTCGCGTACGTCCACTGTTTGTTGTCCGGGACGGTCATCGAGCCGGTCTTGACCTGCTTGAAGTGCGCCGTGGCCACGTCGAAGATGTGCCCGTAGCCGCCGAGGCGGATCGGGATGTAGATCACCGCGACGATGATCACGATGTAGACCAGGGCGTCCTTGACGAAGGCGATCAGCGCCGGGGCGCGCAGGCCGGAGGAGTAGGTGTAGGCGGCCAGCACACCGAAGGCGATGAACAGCGGCAGGTCCTTGACGAACCAGTTGGCGTTCTCCCCGCCGCCGACGCCGAGCACGTCCAGCACCGCCTGGATGCCGACCAGTTGCAGGGCGATGTACGGCATGGTGGCCAGGATGCCGGTCAGCGCGACCACCAGGGACAGCGGCCGCGAGCCGTACCGGCCGCGGACGAAGTCGGCCGGGGTCACGTAGCCGTGCACCCGGGAGACCGACCAGAGCCGGGGCAGGAACAGGAAGACCAGCGGGTAGGCGATGATCGTGTACGGCACCGCGAAGAAGCCCGCCGCGCCGGTCGCGTACACCGCGGCCGGGACGGCCACGAAGGTGTAGGCGGTGTAGAGGTCTCCGCCGAGCAGGAACCAGGTCACCCAGGTCCCGAAGCTGCGACCGCCCAGGCCCCACTCGTCCAGGTGGGCCGCGTTGTCCGCGCGGCGCCAGCGCGAGGCGAGGAAGCCCATCACGGTGACCAGGGCGAAGAAGAGGACGAAGACCACGAGGGCCGGCACGTTGACGTCCTTCATCGCGCACCGCCCGTCCGGGCCGCCTTGCGGGCCTTCTCGTCCCGGTCGATCAGCAGGTAGGCGGCGACGGTGAAGACCGCGGACACCGGCACCCAGAGCAACTGGTACCAGTAGAAGAAGGGCATCCCGGCCACCGCCGGACCGGTCTTGTCGTACGAGGACACCCAGAGCATCGCGACGATCGGCACGAGCAGGGCGAGCCCGGCCAGCACCCGCTCGGGGGTCACCGCCGGGACGGGACTCCCGGCTGGCTCGGGCATGACAGCTTCGGTGGGTGCTTGGTCAGACGGCATCTTCGGCTCCGCTCCGGAGGGTTATCCCCGTCGGCGCCGCAGCCCCCGGAGACGCCGCGCACCCCCGTGAGCCCGCCGAGCAGCACCATCGGTGATCAGCAGTCAGTACGGCTGCGCAATCTAGAGCATGGGGTGATCCATGTCACCGGAAATGACGGAACTTCCCACCAGCCGGACGTAGTCGACCGAAGTCCGTCGCCGCCGTGACGCGGACGGGCACCGGCGCGCTGGTCGCGTGCGCCGGTGCCCGTGGTGCGAAGAGGGCCCGAAAGGGGGAGGGCGATCGCTCCCCGAGGAGTACCCCGGAGGAGTGCCCCGGACGGTTACTCCGGGCGCTTCAGCCGGGTGATGAACTTGTAGCGGTCGCCGCGGTAGATCGAGCGGACCCATTCGACCGGGTCGCCCTCGGCGTCGAAGGAGTGCCGGGACAGCTGGAGCATCGGCAGGCCGAGGTCGGAGCCGAGCAGTCCGGCCTCGCGCGGGTTGGCCAGGGTGGTCTCGATGGTCTCCTCGGCCTCGGCCACGGTGACCCCGTACACCTCGCGCAGCGCCGCGTACAGCGAGTTGTGCTTGGCGAGGTTGCGCCGCAGGGCGGGGAAGCGCTTGGCGGACAGGTGGGCGACCTCGATGGCCATCGGGTCGCCGTTGGCCAGCCGCAGCCGCTCGATCCGCAGCACCCGGCCGCCGGGCTTGATGTCCAGCAGCGGGGCGAGCCGGTCGTCGGCGGTGATGTAGCCGATCTCGATCAGCCGGGAGGTCGGCTCCAGGCCCTGGGCGCGCATGTCCTCGGTGTAGGAGGTCAGTTGCAGGGCCTGGGCGACCTTGGGCTTGGCCACGAAGGTGCCCTTGCCTTGGATGCGCTCCAGCCGGCCCTCGACCACCAGCTCCTGCAGGGCCTGGCGCACGGTGGTGCGCGAGGTGTCGAACTGGGCGGCGAGCGCCCGCTCGGGCGGGACCGGGGTGCCGGCGGGCTGGGTCTCGGTCAGCTGGAGGAGGTGGCGCTTGAGGCCGTAGTACTTGGGGACGCGCGCGGTCGGGTCGGCGCCGGCCTGCGTCGGGACGTTCTTCACCTCGGGGTCGTCGGCCTGGGCGGTGGTTCCCCCGTCGCTGCTCATCGGACCTGTTCTCCCGCTCCTCGCGGGGCCCTTTACAGCCCCGCCACATCGTTAACGGGTCACATCGTTGCATGTATGGCAGCGCAACGAATACCTCATCACGCGATGAACGATGTGCGGTGTCGGCTTGATAACGGGTGGTCGAGATCGGTCGAGCAGCCGTTGACAGGCCCATTGGTCTAGGCCAAGCTCCAGGCATCTGGTCTACACCACTAGGCCGGCAACGATGAATCCCCCACCCGTTCGCAGGGGTCCGCGGCACCTGTTCTCCCGCTTCGCGTGGGTCTGCCGCTGCCGCCCGACGGGGGTAACCCAGGCATCCCTCAGGAGGATGGCGTGAAGCGTCAGCTCATCGCGGCGGTCGGCGTCGCGGCAATGGTCGTCGGTCTGGCGGCTTGCGGCTCGGACGGCGAGAAGGACGGTGGCTCGAAGTCGTCCTCCGCCTCGGCCGCCGACAAGTACAAGGGCAAGACGCTCAAGGTGTGGATCATGACCGGCTCGGCCCCCAAGGGCTGGACCGACTCGGTCAAGACCGAGTTCGAGACCACCTACCCGGGTTCGAAGGTCGACTTCCAGGCCCAGGAGTGGACCGACATCGGCCCGAAGATCACCGCCGCGCTGTCCGAGGGTTCGGCCGACGTCCTGGAGCTGGGCAACACCCAGACCGCCGGCTACGCCGCCTCGGGCGGTCTGTTGGACATCACCAAGGACAAGTCCGCGCTGGGCGGCGACGCCTGGGCCGCCAACCAGAACGAAGCGGCGATGCTGGACGGCAAGCAGTACGCCGCCCCGTGGTGGGTCTCCAACCGCGTGGTCGCCTACAACAAGGACCTGTGGGCCAAGGCCGGCCTGACCGACGCGCCGAAGACCCTGGACGAGTTCTACGCCGACCTGGACAAGCTGAAGGCCACCCCGGGCGTCACCGACCCGATCTACCTGCCGGGCCAGGAGTGGTACACCTACTTCGGTCTGCTCACCGGCGAGGGCGGCAAGATCGCCAAGAAGGACGGCGACAAGTGGGTCGGCGGCCTCTCCTCGCCCGAGGCGCAGAAGGCCTTCGAGACCTACAAGAAGCTGCAGGGCTACTCCACGACCGGTCCGAAGGACAAGGACGAGGCCACCCCGCAGCAGAAGGACGTCTTCGGCAAGGGTGACATCGGCACCATGATCGCCCTCGGCTGGGAGCTCCCGGACGAGAAGACCATGGCCAAGGACAAGATCGGCTTCTTCCCGATCCCGGGCAAGACCGCCGACAAGCCCTCCGGCGTCTTCATCGGTGGGTCGAACCTCGCGATCGCCTCGCAGAGCAAGAACACCGAGATGGCGAAGGACTTCCTGAAGATCGCCCTCAACGACAAGAACGAGGGCATGGTCGCCGCGGCCGGGGACATCCCGAACAAGCCGGCGCTGAACAGCCAGCTCAGCGGTGAGTTCGCGAAGGCCGCCCAGGCGGCCACCGCGGTCGGCGGGATCACCCCGAACACCCCGAGCTGGGCCAGCGTCGAGAACAAGCCGAACCCGATCAAGGACTTCCTGACCGCCGTCCTGCAGGGTGGCGACTACGCGGCCACCGCCAAGAAGTACGACGACGAGATCGCCAAGCGGCTCAACGAGAAGCAGTAGTGCATGAGCGGCGTCGCTCACCGGCTCCCGGCGGGGACCGGTGGGCGACGCCTGTCCGTCGTGGCCGGGTTGTGAGGAAGTGAGAACGATGGCTGTGCATTCGGAGCGGGTGCGGACACGGTCCCCGGAGCCAGGGGAGGCTGTTGTGGCCGGTATCGACACCGGTGCCGCCGGCGGCGGGGCCGGTGGCGCCATGCCGAAGCGCACCGGATCCGCGGGCGGACCGGGACTCGGCTCCCGCCTCGCCCCGTACCTGCTGCTGCTGCCGGCCACCGTGGCGACCATCGCCCTGCTGGGCTGGCCGCTGCTGAAGACCGTCCTGCTGTCGTTCCAGAACCTCAACCGGCGCCAGCTGGTCATGCATCTGACCGAGTGGACCGGCTTCGACAACTACAAGGAGCAGCTGACCGACCCGGAGTTCTGGGCGGTCACCGGGCGCACCGTCGCCTTCACCCTGGTCAACGTGGTGCTGATCATGGTCGGCGGCACCCTGACCGGCCTGCTGCTCAACCACCTCGGCAAGCGGATGCGGCTGGCGCTGTCGATCGCGCTGCTGATGGCCTGGGCCATGCCGGTGGTCGCCGCGACCACCGTCTACACCTGGCTGTTCGATGAGCAGTGGGGCGTCGTCAACTGGTTCCTGGACCGGCTGGGTTGGCACTCGATGGCGCACTACAACTGGATGAGCGACGAGTACTCGACGTTCTTCGTCGTCATCCTGCTGATCGTCTGGATGTCGATCCCGTTCGTGGCGTTCAACATGTACGCCGGACTGACCACCATTCCGAAGGAGCTCTACGAGGCCGCCCGGATGGACGGCGCCGGCTCCCTGAAGATCTTCAGCTCGGTGATCTTCCCCAACCTGAAGCCGTTCTTCCTGGCCACGACCTTCCTCGAGGTCATCTGGGTCTTCAAGTCCTTCACCCAGATCTACGCGATCAACGGCGGCGGCCCGGAGAAGCTCACCCGGACCCTGCCCGTGCACGCCTTCCTGGAGGGCTCGGGCAGCCAGCACTACGGCGTCGGCGCCGCGATCGCGGTGCTCACCATCCTGATGCTGGGCGTGCTGATGGCCTACTACTTCCGCATCATGATCAAGCAGGAGGACGAGCTGTGAGGCGCTCTCTCTTCGGACGTGCCTGGCCGAACGTGATCGCGGTCGTCCTCATCGTCTTCTTCATCTTCCCCGTCTACTGGATGATCGCGACCGCGTTCAAGCAGGACCGCGACATCATCAGCAAGACGCCGGTCTTCATCCCCTTCGACGGGACCTTCCAGCACTTCACCACGGCGGTCGACGCGCCCGACTTCTGGACGTACGTGGTCAACAGCGTCACCGTCACGGTCGGCGCGGTGCTGATCTCGCTGGCGATCGCGACCCTGGCGTCCTTCGCGATCGCCCGGATGAAGTTCCGCGGCCGCAAGACCTTCGTGCTGGTCATCATGGCGGCGCAGATGGCGCCCTGGGAGGTCATGACCATCGGCGTCTACATGATCTCCCGCGACAACGACCTGCTGAACAGCCTGGTGCCGCTGACGTTCTTCTACATGATGATGATCCTGCCCTTCACCATCTGGACGCTGCGCGGCTTCATCGCCGCGGTGCCGAAGGAACTGGAGGAGTCGGCCATGGTGGACGGCTGCACCCGCAGCCAGGCCTTCGTGAAGGTGATCTTCCCGCTGCTGGCCCCGGGCCTGATGTCGACCTCGCTGTTCGGCTTCATCACGGCGTGGAACGAGTTCCCGCTCGTCCTGTGGCTGAACAAGGAGGACGGCAAGACCCTCCCGCTGTGGCTGTCCTCCTTCAAGACCGCCTTCGGCAACGACTGGGGCGCCACCATGGCGGCCTCCACGATGTTCGCCATCCCCGTGCTGATCCTGTTCGTCTTCCTGCAGCGCAAGGCGGTCGGCGGTCTGACCGACGGCGCCGTGAAGGGCTGAGCCAACGTGAGCATCCTCGTTCCCACCGCCCCGGACAGCGACCAGCTGCACCGCGACGCCCTGACCGTCCTGCAGCCCGGCTTCGTCGGCACCGAGCCGCCGGCCTGGCTGCGCCGTCACCTGGCCGCCGGGCTCGGCTCGGTCGCCCTGTTCGACCGCAACGTGGTCGACCTCGACCAGCTCTCCACGCTCACCCGGGCACTGCGCTCGGAGAACCCCGACCTCCTGATCGCCATCGACGAGGAGAGCGGCGACGTCACCCGGCTGGAGGCGGGCTCCGGCTCGTCCTGGCCCGGCAACCTGGCGCTCGGCGCGATCGACGACCCGGCGCTGACCCGGGACGTCGCCCGCGAGCTGGGCCGGGCGCTGGCCGCGGCCGGCGTCAACTACAACTGGGCGCCCACCGCGGACGTCAACTCCAACCCGCGCAACCCGGTCATCGGCGTCCGCTCCTTCGGCGCCGACCCGGAGCTGTGCGCCCGGCACACCGCCGCCTGGGTCGAGGGCCTGCAGTCGGCGGGCGTGGCCGCCTGCTCCAAGCACTTCCCCGGCCACGGCGACACCGCGGTGGACTCGCACCACGGCCTGCCGGTCATCGACGTCGACCTGGACGTCCTGCGCGCCCGCGACCTGGTGCCGTTCCAGGCCGCGATCGCGGCCGGCACCAAGGCCGTGATGACCGCCCACATCATGATCCCGGCGCTGGACCCGAAGCTGCCGGCCACGCTGAGCCCGACGGTGCTGCGCGACCTGCTGCGCGCCGCCCCGGCCGACGGCGGCCTCGGCTACCAGGGCCTGATCGTCAGCGACGCGATCGAGATGGGCGCCATCGCCGACACCTTCGGCATGGGCGAGGGCACCGTGCTGGCGCTGGCGGCCGGCGCGGACGCGATCTGCGTCGGCGGCGGGCTGGCCGACGAGGAGACCGTGCTGATGCTGCGCGACGCCATCGTGGCGGGCGTGCGCTCCGGCGGGCTCACCGAGGAGCGGCTGGCGGACGCCGCCGACCGGGTTCGGGCGCTGGGCAGTTGGGGCCGGATCTCGGCCCAGGGCGAGCGGCCGGAGCCGGACCTCGCGGTCGGCCTGCGGGCCGCCCGCCGGGCGCTGAGGGTGGTCCGGGCGCCGGACCGCGAGGTGCTGCCGGTGAGCGAGCGCCCGTACGTGGCCTCGTTCTCGGACGAGCCGAACATCGCGGTCGGCGACGTCACCCCGTGGGGCGTGGCCGGCATGCTGGCCGACCGCTTCCCCGGTACCCGCACCCGCGAGGTGTCGGCCGCCGAGGCCGCCCCGGAGCTGCTGGACGCCCTGGTCGCCGAGCTGGTGGCCGGCGCCGAGGGCCGCCGCCTGGTGCTGGTGGTCCGCGACGCGCACCGGCACGCGTGGATGTCCGCCGCGCTGACCCGCCTGGTGGCGGCCCGGCCGGACGCCGCGGTGGTGGAGATGGGGCTGCCCCAGTCCGAGCCGGTCGGCGCGCTCCACATCGCCACCCACGGCGCCGCCCGGGTCTGCGGACTGGCGGCCGTGGAGGTGCTCACCGGGCAGCCGGGAGCGATCGGCTGAAACGATCGACGAGGCGTCACCGGTCCGGTCCGGTCCGGGAGGCGTCGGCCGACGGGCCCGCCATGCGCACGTCGCATGGCGGGCCCGTCCCGTTCTCCCGGCGTCGACCCGCCCCCGCCCGCGCGCCCGCGCCCTCCCCCGGGAGGGGCGTGCGGGCGGTGCGGTTCGGGGGTGCCCGGCGGTGGGCGCCCTCGTAGGATTGCGCCAGGAATCCAGGAAAACCGCAGCGAGTGTGCGGACTCGCCGCCGTAGAGGTCCCCGTCGGGCAACTGTCCGGGCGGGGTGAACCCATCTCATCGGAGGCAGATCCAGATGTCCGACCCGCAGACCGACCCCGTTCCCGGCCGGATCATGGCGGCGGAGATGGCCGAGCAGCCGGCCGTCCTCCAGCGCATCCTCGACGAGGGTGCCCCGAAGATCCGCGACATCGCGGCCCAGATCGCCGCCCGCAGCCCCCGCTTCGTCCTGCTGACCGCGCGCGGCACGTCCGACAACGCCGCGCTCTACGCCAAGTACCTGATCGAGATCCTGCTCGGCAAGCCGGCCGGCCTGACCTCGATGTCCACCACCACCGCGTACGGTGCCAAGCCGGACCTCACCGACGTCCTGGTCGTCACCGTCAGCCAGTCCGGCGGCTCGCCCGACCTGGTGGCCTCCACCAAGGCCGCCCGCGAGGCCGGGGCGATCACCCTCGCCGTCACCAACAACCCCGACTCCCCGCTGGCCGAGGTCTCCGAGTTCCACATCGACGTGCTGGCCGGGCCGGAGAAGGCGCTGCCGGCCACCAAGACCTACACCGCCGAGCTGCTGGCGCTCTACCTGCTGGTCGAGGGCCTGCGCGGCGGGGACGGCTCGGCCGCCAAGGAGCTGCCGGCCCTGGCCGCCGGCGTGCTGGACCGCCGGACCGAGGTGAAGGCGCTGGCCGAGCGCTACCGCTTCGCCCAGCGCCTGGTCATCACCTCGCGCGGGTACGGCTACCCGACCGCCCGCGAGGCGGCGCTCAAGCTGATGGAGACCACGTACATCCCGGCCACCCCGTTCTCCGGCGCCGACCTGCTGCACGGCCCGCTGGCCATGGTGGACAACGTCTCGCCGGTGATCGCGATCGTCCCGGACGGCAAGGGCGGCGAGGCCCTGCAGCCGGTGCTGGACCGCCTGCGCGGGCGCGGCGCGGACCTCGTGGTGATCGGCCAGCAGGCCGAGGTGGACGCCGCCTCGGCGGGATTCGGGCTGCCGGCCGGCGTGCCCGAGGAGGTCCAGCCGATCCTGGAGATCCTGCCGCTGCAGCAGCTGGCCTACGAGGTCACCATCGCCCGCGGCCAGGACCCGGACGCCCCGCGCGCCCTGGCCAAGGTCACCGAGACCCGCTGAGGCGGTTACTCGCCCGCTCGCCTCCGGGGCGCTCCGACCCGGTGCCGACGGTCGTCGCTCCGATGCCCTCGTTCCTCGGGCCTCCTCGCTTCTCCCTTTCGGCACCGGCGCGCCCCTTCGGCTCGGGGCGGCGACTCGCCCGCTCGCCGCGACTCGCCCGCTTGAACCGGCTCCCCGTCCACAGGCTGTGGACAGGGAGCCGGTTCTTCGAGCGGCGGAACATGGTTTCGACGAGGAGCCTGGAAAGCACTACGGGCCACGGCGCCGACACGGGACCCTCAACCCGTGCGGCACCGCAGCCCGGAGCTGTCGTCGGGCACCGGGATCGACCGAGGACTGTGCGGGGTCCTCGCTCAGCGGCGTCCGACCGAGGAGGGGCCGCGCGCGGTCAGGGCGGTTGCGCGATGGGCCTCTCCTTGGTGCCCTTTCATTGTGGACTAGACCAATCTTGGTTGTCCAGGCCTCCCCGTAAATTGGTCTAAACAACTTGCTGAGAGGGCCGGCCCCGCCCCGGTCCGCCGCGCCCGGCCCCGACCGGCGGCGCTACCCTCGCCATGTGCCCTCGTTGAACGAACTCGTCCGCCGCCACACCACCCTCACCGGGGCCGACGTGGAATGGCTCCACATGCTGGTCTCGGAGTGGCAGCTGCTCTCCGACCTCTCCTTCGCCGACCTGGTGCTGTGGATCCCCACCTGGGACGGCATCCGCTACGTCTCGGTGGCGCAGATGCGGCCCAACACCGGCCCCACCTCCTACCAGGACGACATGGTCGGCCACCTCGTCCCGCGCGGGCGCCGCCCGCTGCTGGACGCCGCCTTCGACGAGGGGCGGATCGTGCGCGAGGGCGACCCGGAGTGGCGCGAGGAGGTCCCGGTCCGGGTCGAGTCCATCCCGGTCCGGCGCGAGGGCAAGGTGCTCGGGGTGATCGCCCGCAACACCAACCTGCTGACCGTCCGCACCCCCAGCCGACTGGAGCTCACCTACCTGCAGAGCGCCTCCGACCTGGCCCAGATGATCGCGGCCGGCAGCTTCCCGTTCCCCGGCGTCGAGCAGGCCGACATGGATGCCGCGCCCCGGGTCGGCGACGGCCTGATCCGGCTGGACGCGGACGGCATCGTCACCTACGCCAGCCCCAACGCCCTGTCCGCCTACCACCGGCTCGGCCTCACCACCGACCTGGTCGGCAGCCACCTCGGCCGGACCACCGCCGACCTCGCCCCGCCGTCCCGCTCGGCCGTCCACGAGGCGCTGGTGAAGCTGGCCAGCGGCTGGGCGCCCCGGCAGACCGAGGTGGAGGCGCAGGGGGGAGTGGTGACCGTGCGGGCGATCCCGCTCAAGCCCAAGGGTTCCCTGACCGGTTCGCTGGTGCTCTGCCGGGACGTCACCGAGCTGCGCCGCCGCGACCGCGAGCTGATGACCAAGGACGCCACCATCCGGGAGATCCACCACCGGGTGAAGAACAACCTGCAGACCGTCGCCGCCCTGCTGCGGCTGCAGTCCCGCCGGATGGAGTCGGAGTCCGGCCGGGCCGCGCTGGACGAGGCGGTGCGCCGGGTCGGCTCGATCGCGATCGTGCACGAGACGCTCTCCCAGGCGCTGGACGAGCAGGTGGCCTTCGACGAGATCGCCGACCGGGTGCTGGCGATGGTGATGGAGCTGTCCCAGGACGGCCGGGTGGCGACCCGCCGCACCGGCAGCTTCGGCATCCTCTCCGCCGAGGTGGCCACCCCGCTGTCGATGGTGCTGACCGAGCTGCTGCAGAACGCCCTGGAGCACGCCTTCGGCCCGACCGCCTCCGGGAACCTGGAGGTGAGCGCGTTGCGCGGACGGGCCCCGGCGACCGGCATGGGCTGGTCGGACAGCTGGAACGGCGGCGCCCGGCCGGAGGAGTACCTGCTGATCACCGTGCAGGACGACGGCCGGGGCATGCCGGAGGGCTTCGACCCGAAGACGGCGGGCAACCTCGGTCTGCAGATCGTGCGGACGCTGGCCACCGGCGAACTCGGCGGGACCTTCGACATGGTGGCCGGCCCGAACGGCGGCACCAAGGTGATCCTGGAGATCCCGGTCCGCTGAGCCGCCGGGGTCCCGGTCCGCCGGGAATGCGTTGCGTCGGGGCGCCCGGTGGGGGCGTGCGTTCGGTGGGAGCGCCGGATGCACACTCCGCAAGCCCTCACGGCCGGGCGCGCGAACGGGCGCGGAAGCGGGCGCGGAATGGGTGCGGAAACAGAAACGAGGCCCTGTCGACCGGGGGGGGTGGGTCGACAGGGCCTCTCAACCCGTTCCGGCCGTCGGGGGGAGTCGGCCGGAACGGGGGCTCTGGGTGATGCGACACCTCGCCGGTGCGTTGCACACGGTGAGCGCCACAGCTCCACAATATTGCTCTAAGTGAACAGTATCAAGTGGCTGGACGGCCCGGTGTCGCGGGACCTTGCCCGGCAAGGCCCTTTGTGCGGAAGGCTTCACCAGGAGGTGCAGGGAAGCCTTTGATCATGTGTTGATCGGTACTGCGGTTATCGCCGGTGCTACGGCGTGTGATCAGACGGGGCTGATCAGGCGGTGCGGGCGCGGTTGCGGGCGGCACGGCGCTTCATCGCGCGACGCTCGTCCTCGCTCATGCCGCCCCAGACGCCGGCGTCCTGGCCGGTCTCGAGAGCCCACTGGAGGCACTGCTCCATCACCGGACAGCGGCGGCACACGGCCTTGGCTTCCTCGATCTGCAGCAGAGCAGGACCGGTGTTCCCGATCGGGAAGAACAGCTCCGGGTCCTCTTCGCGGCAGACAGCGCGGTGGCGCCAGTCCATGGTCGTCCAACTCCTCCTGCCGCGGGGTGGCCCGATCGGCATAATCGAATGGCTTGTGAATGTGAACGCTTTCACGAATCCCACAACAGCAAAAGAGACCAAAGGCCCACCGGGCCCGGGCGGTCTGTACTGGGGGGGATTCGGCGATTCGAGGGGCACTCCGCGGTCGGCGCTCCTGTGGTTCCGGAGTTGCCGTCGCTGCGATGTGTCCCGATCGCCATGTAGAGGTTCGCAAACCTCAGGCTCGGATACAACCCCCTTCGGGGAGGAATTTTTGATTCTTCGGTGTCGCCTAGCTCACAGCCAGTACTTCGATGGAGTGAAGGGGGCTTGTGCGTTCGAGAAGAAGGGCGAACCCCGCTTCCGGTCACACAATCACACGCAGTGCCCGCCGTACGCCTGTGAAACTGACGCGACTCCGGTCTCCAAGATGGTCCCCGTCGACCTGGAACGGGGCGGGTTCCTGGGAAACCAAGGTGAAGTGTCTGACGTCGTGATAGGAGACGACGTGCTTTCCGGACGGGCCGGCCAGCGGGGCGCCGTCATTCGAAGGTGCGTACGACCGCAGGATCTGACGGATCGTTCGAGCCGTACCGAACGCGGTCATCAGGGTGATGCCGAAGACGTCGAGATCCGTGTTGAAGGAGGCGAGCGGCGAGGGGTAGACCGGACGGTTGCCGAGGAAGGTCCACGGCGAGGTGTTGCTGACTATCGCCAGGACCAGGCCCGGCACGGCCTCGTGGCCCGGCAGTTCCAGGGTCACCGGGCCTCTGCGGCGCTGCTCACGCTGGGTGAAGAAGTGCCGGATCGCCTGCCCGACGTACAGGGCGTGGGTGGACTTGCGGCCCGCCCGGCGCTGCTCCTCGACCCGGCCGACCACCCCGGCGTCGAAGCCCAGGCCGGCGGTGAAGGTGAACCAGCGGTCCGGCAGCCCGTCGGTCATCGCCTTGCCCAGACTGACCGGCCGCTCGCGTCCGTGCTCCAGCGCGTCGAGCAGGGCCCCGGTGGCCTCCACCGGGTCGTTGGGCAGGCCCAGGGCGCGGGCGAAGACATTGGTCGAACCGCCCGGCACCACGGCCAGTCGCGGGACCTTGTCGCCCGGGCCGTGCGTCATCAGCCCGTTCACCACCTCGTTGACGGTGCCGTCGCCACCCAGCGCCACCACCAGGTCGACCGTGCCGTCCTGCGCCGCCTCGCGGGCCAGGTCACGCGCGTGGCCCCGGTACTGCGTCTCGGCGACCTCCAGCTTGAGGTCGCTGCGCAGGGCGTGGATCAGCACATCCCTGGTCCGGCCACTGGTGGTGGTGGCCTTGTGGTTCACGACCAGGAGAGCGCGCATGGGGAAAGCCTACGGGTCGGTACGGACCACGCGGCGGCTACCCTGCTGGAGTGACCGCAGAAACCCCCGTACCCGCACCCGCTCGCCCGGTTTCGCTCACCCTGGGCGCCGCCATCACCGCCCTGGAGGGCGCCGCGCTGGCCGTCGTCGGTGTCTCGGACATGGTGTCCGCGCTGTCCGGCCAGGCCAAGCAGCTGGCCCTGAACGAGTTCGGCGGCCTGGTCATCGTGCTGCTCGGCGTGCTGCCGGTCCTGGCCGCCCGCGCGCTGCTCAAGGAGCGCCGCTGGGGCCGCAGCCCGGCCGTACTGACCAACTCGATCTGCCTGCCGATCGCCTACTACATGGTGCAGAGCGGCGGCGCGATGATCGCGGTCGGCGTGGTGGTGGGCCTGCTCGGCCTGGTGGGCATCGGCTCGCTGCTGAACCCGAAGTCGACGGCGGCCCTGTACACCCGGCACGAGGGCTGAGCGCACCGGGCCGCCGATTGTCCTGAAGCGTGCCGGACGGCCGCCGAGCCGGAGCTGAGCGGCCGTCAGTCCTACTCCTCCACCAGGAGCTTCTCCCGCAGCTGGGCCAAAGTGCGCGCCAGCAGCCGGGACACGTGCATCTGGGAGATCCCCACCTCGGCGGCGATCTGCGACTGGGTCATGTTCCGGAAGAACCGCAGCACCAGGATCTTCTGCTCGCGGGGCGGCAGTTGGGCCAGCAGCGGCTTGAGCGACTCGCGGTACTCGACGCCCTCCAGCGCCTCGTCGGTGGCGCCCAGGGTGTCCGCCACGGCCGGCGACTCGTCGTCGCTGTCCGGTACGTCGAGGGACAGCGTGGAGTACGCGTTGGCGGACTCCAGGCCCTCCAGGACGTCCTCCTCGGAGATCCCCAGGTGCTCGGCCAGCTCGTGCACCGTAGGGGAGCGGCCGTGCCGCTGGGAGAGCTCGCTGGTCGCCGTGGTGAGCGACAGCCGCAGCTCCTGCAGACGGCGCGGGACGCGCACCGCCCAGCCCTTGTCGCGGAAGTGCCGCTTGATCTCGCCGACGATGGTCGGCGTCGCGTAGGTGGAGAACTCGACCCCGCGCTCGTGGTCGAAGCGGTCCACCGACTTGATCAGACCGATGGTGGCGACCTGGGTCAGGTCGTCCAGCGGCTCGCCCCGGTTCCGGAAGCGCCGGGCCAGGTGTTCGACCAGCGGGATGTGCATCCGCACCAGCTGGTTGCGCAGCTCGACGCGCTCCGGGGAGCCCTCGGGCAGTGCGGACAGTCGGACGAAGAGCGCGCGGGCGGCCTCCCGGTCCGGGGCGCCGGTGCGGTGCGAACCCTGGGCAGGCACGGCGCCGTGCAGCTCCGCGGCCCCGTCCACCGGGACCGGCGAGGGCGGGGAAGCGGGCGTCGGCTCAGACGTCGGCTCGGTCGGGTGGCTCATCCGGTGGGCGTCCTTCGGGTGCGCTTCGTCGTTGGCGGCGAGGCCGGGAACGCTCGCCTGGGTCGGTACGGCAGGGCCCGCCGTCGCGAGGCCGGTACGGTCCAGATCACTCACGGCCATTCCCCCGTTCCGTTCCGGGAGCACCGGGGCCGTCGGCCTCGGTATCGTCTCGTTGGTCGTACCGCCTGGGGCGGTACCGGGAGCCGCCCGTCGGGCCCCGATGGGGGAACGACGGACGGCCCTTGCAGGGTGCTGCTCGGGGCCCGGCTAGTGGGCGACGGACCCGCCGCGCTTCTTGTGCAGGCTGATCGACACGGTGTTGTCCTCGCCGACCGAGGAGTCGACCTCGCCGGCCAGGGCGGAGAGCACGGTCCACGCGAAGGTGTCCCGCTCGGGCGCCTTGCCGTCCGTGGTGGGAGCGGCGACGGTCACCTTCAACGAGTCGCCGACCAGGCGGAACTCGCAGGACAACACGGAGCCGGGCACCGCCTGCTGGAGCAGGATGGCGCAGGCCTCGTCCACCGCGATCCGCAGGTCCTCGATCTCGTCGAGGGTGAAGTCCAGCCGGGCCGCGAGCCCGGCCGTCGCTGTTCGCAGCACGGAGAGGTAGGCCCCCGCCGCGGGCAGCCGGACCTCCACGAAGTCCTGTACTCCGAGATCGCTGTCGATCTGGGACACCCTTGCCTCCTGGGTGACGCGCTGTGCTTGGTTGGTACCTGTGCTACCCGTTGAGGGGCGCCTTGCCACCACTCGAAGGGGTGTCGATGCCGATGATCCGCCATCGCCGTTCGTGCCCCGCACCCCGGTGCGAGAGTTACTCATGGTAAGGCATTGCGACGCTGGGTGGCAGGGGCTTTGCCCGTACTCACCGGTCCGTTCGACGACTTCTCAGCGACTTCTAACGACTTCTAGCGACTTCTAGCGACTTCTAGCGACTTCTAACGACTGCCGGCGGCGGTCAGTGCCTCGCCGGTGAGCCGGTAGACGGTCCACTCGTCCATCGGAACCGCGCCGAGCGACTTGTAGAAGTCGATCGACGGCTGGTTCCAGTCGAGCACCGACCACTCCACCCGCGCGTAGCCGCGCTCGACGGCGATCCGCGCGAGCTCCAGCAGGAGCGCCTTGCCGTGGCCGCCGCCGCGGGCCTGCGGGCGGACGTAGAGGTCCTCCAGGTAGATCCCGTGGGTGCCGCGCCAGGTCGAGAAGTTGAGGAACCAGACCGCGAAGCCGACCGGCTCGCCGGTGTCGTCGTCCTCGGCGATCAGGCCGAACAGCGCCGGGGCGGCGCCGAACAGCGCCTCGCGCAGCTGCTCCTCGGTGGCCACCGCCTCCCGCGGGGCCTTCTCGTACTCCGCGAGTTCGCGGATCATGGCCAGGATGACGGGGACGTCGGTGGCGACGGCGGTGCGGATCATGCCGCGAGCCTACTGCTCGGGCCCGGTCTCGTCCCAGGCCTGGATCGAGGTCTGGTCGACGATCCGGCCGTCCCGCAGGTCGGCCATCGAGGACATCAGCACCCGCACGCCGTCGGGGTAGCGGCAGGACTCCAGGAAGGCGACGTGGTCGCCCTGGACCACCACCTGCTCCAGTTTGTGGGTCATCTCGCGGCCGTAGATGTCGCTCAGCATGGCGCCGATCTCGTCCCGCCCGTGCATCACCAGGGGGTGGCTGGGCTGGGTCTTGCGGTCGACCACGCGCAGTTCGGCGTCCTCGGCGTACAGAGCCAGCAGGGCCTCGGCGTCGCAGCGCTCGATGCCCTCGCGCAGTGCCCGGGTGTCGAAGGCGGACGGCGCCGCCGTGGTGGTCATGATCTCGCTCCTCCGGTCGGGGTCCGTCGGCTCGTACCTCTGAGCGTACGCCCGACCGGAGGAGCGCGATCCGGGCCGGTCAGCGGGCCGGGACGGTGCGCAGGTAGTCGGCCAGGGTGCTGATCGCGGCCGGGTTGCGCGGGCTCTCGACCAGGTCGACGTAGTCCAGCACGACGATCCGGTCGTTCCTGATCGCGGAGACGTCGGCCAGCGGCCGGGAAGGACTTCAGGAACCGCCGCTTCTCCTCGGCGCCGGGGGTCGCGTAGTCGTTGATCACGATCACCTCGGGGTCGCGCAGCCGGGGCTCCTGGACGAGGGCGCGGGCGATCAGCACCCGCTGCTTCTCGCCGCCGGACAGGTTCAGGGAGCCGCGCCGGCGAGGTGTTCGGCCCGTACCCGGCGCAGCGCCGCGGTGCAGCGCCGTCGGTCCTCGGCGGTCGGGCCGCCCATGCCGCGGCGGTGCGGCAGCCGGCCCATCAGGCGATGGCGTACGTGGGGGAGTTCGATCCCGGAGGCGCCGAGCGCGACCCCGCAGACCAGGGGGAGCAGCAGGCCGGCGGCGAGGGGGAGCGTGGGTGTTCGGCGAACGGGTGACGTTCTGTCCACGTGGGGCCGCGCCTTGCCTCGGGCCGCGGGCGTGCCGGGGCGGGCGCCGGCCGGGGCGTGCCCGGGCGCCTTCCCCCTCGCAGTCCACGGCGAGTTGTCGGGAGTTCAGCGGCCGAGGGCGATCGGGCTGGCACGGACGCGGGGGTGTCCCCGGGGCCGCGCTCACCGTTGCGGGTCAGCGCCGGATTCACACCGGACTTCCCCCTCGGACGCCCTGGCGGCATAACAGTCACTCAGGCCAGGCAGCCCTTGCCCAGTGCGGATCGGGCGTGAACGCACGACCGCCCCCGTCCGACGGGCGGACGGGGGCGGCCGGGTGGCGACGCGTCAGGCTCAGGCCTGCTTGGTCTCCCAGAAGATCTTGTCGACCTCGGCGATCAGGTCCAGCAGGGCCTGGCCGGTGGCCGGGTCGGTGGACGCCTTGGCGGCCGAGGCGGCCTTCAGGGTGTCGTTGATCAGCTTGTGCAGCTGCGGGTACTTCTCGAAGTGCGGGGCCTTGAAGTAGTCGCTCCACAGCACCGAGATGTGGTGCTTGACGGCCTCGGCGCGCTGCTCCTTGATGATGATGGCGCGGGCGCGGAAGTGCGGGTCCTCGTTGGCCTGGTACTTCTCCTGGGTGGCCTTGACCGACTCGGCCTCAAGCTTGGCCTGCGCCGGGTCGTACACGCCGCAGGGCAGGTCGCAGTGGGCGTGAGCGGTGGCGCGCGGTGCAAACAGACGAGAGAACATGGGAGTCCTTCCTTAGATCGTCTTCCCGCGCCCGAGATTACCCTTCCGTCCTCGGGGTTTCGCGATCGGGCGGTGGGCCTAGGGCAAAAGGCGGACCCGGAACCGGGGTAATCCGGACATCGAACGGGTGACGGTCCGTGCGGCAGACTGGGGGCGGGCGGTCCGGGAGGAGGAGTCGTGGCGCGGAGTACGGAGCCGGAGGGCGGCGCGGGAGGCGGCGCGGTGCCGTTCGGGCTGGTCGACGTGGCGGGTCCGTCGATGATCCCGACCCTGCGCGAGGGCGACCAGCTGCTGGTCCGCTACGGCGCGCCGATCCGACCGGGCGCGGTGGTGCTGTTCCGGCACCCCTTCCAGCAGGACCTGCTGGTGGTGAAGCGGGCCGCCGAGCGCCGTCCGAAGGGCTGGTGGCTGCTGTCCGACAACCGCCCGGTGGACAGCGACAGCCGCAGCTACGGGCCGGTCCCGGACGACCTGGTGCTCGGCCGGGTGCTGCTGCGGCTGCGCCCGAGCCCGGCCTGGCTGGCGCCGGGCCGGCGGCTGGAGCGGCTGCTGCTCAGCCCCCGGCTGGCCCGGGTGCCGGGCCTGGCCCGCCGGCTCGGGGTCTGGGTGGAGGAGGTTTAGGGACTCTGGTCCGTGGCGCTGAGCGCCGCCTCGGCCTCCTGCCGCTTGCGGGCCCGGTAGGCGGCCACGTTGGCGCGGGTCGCGCAGCGGTCCGAGCAGTAGCGGCGGGAGCGGTTGGTCGAGGTGTCCAGGTAGGCGTTGCGGCAGGGCGCGGCCTGGCAGATGCCGAGCCGGTCGGCGCCCAGCTCGGTGAGGTGGACGGCCAGGCCCATGCAGGCGACCGCGCTGAAGTGCGCGGTGGCGGTCGGTGAGTTGTCGGCCAGGTGCAGGTGCCAGCGTGGCCGGCCGGCGTCGTCCAGGTAGTCGTGCCCGGAGACCAGCGGGCTGACGGGGTACTCCATCAGCAGGCTGTTCAGCAGGTCGACGCCCCGGACCTCGTCGCCCTCGGCGGCGGCCTCGAACACCCCGCGCAGCCTGGTCCGCACGGCCCGCAGCCGGGGCACGTCGGACTCGTCGGCGAGCGCGGCGGCCCGGGAGGAGTCGGAGAACAGGGTGCGCACCGCGTCCACGGAGGTCAGCGTGTCGGTGCCGCGCTCGGGTTCCTCGGTGTTCACCAGCCGAACGGCGAGATCGGCGTAGGAGGCGAGCTCCACGGCGGTCCTTCCAGAGATTTCGGTAACGGGCTGACTGCTTCCAGCCTATTACCTGATGGGGGAAAACGGCGGCGCCCGGCAGGAAACCGCCTGCCGGGCGCCGATCGTACGGGCTCAGAGGACCTTGGAGAGGAAGGCCCGGGTGCGTTCGTGCTGGGGGTTGGTGAGCACCTCGCGGGGGTTGCCGGACTCGACCACCACACCGCCGTCCATGAACACCAGCGCGTCGCCGACCTCGCGGGCGAAGCCCATCTCGTGGGTGACGACGATCATCGTCATCCCCTCCTCGGCCAGGCCGCGCATGACGTCCAGCACCTCGCCGACCAGCTCCGGGTCGAGCGCCGAGGTGGGCTCGTCGAAGAGCATCAGCTTGGGCTTCATGGCCAGTGCGCGGGCGATGGCCACGCGCTGCTGCTGGCCGCCGGAGAGCTGCGAGGGGTAGTTGTTCGCCTTGTCGGCGAGGCCCACCCGCTCCAGCAGGGCCATCCCGCGCTCCTTGGCGGCGGCCTTGGTCTCCTTGCGGACCTGCACCGGCGCCTCTATGACGTTCTCCAGCGCGGTCATGTGCGGGAAGAGGTTGAAGTGCTGGAACACCATGCCGATGTCCCGGCGCTTCTGCGCGACCTCGCGGTCCCTCAGCTCGTGCAGCCGGTCGCCCTTCATCCGGTAGCCGACCAGTTCGCCGTCCACCGAGAGGAAGCCGCCGTTGATCTTCTCCAGGTGGTTGATGCACCGCAGGAAGGTCGACTTGCCGGACCCGGACGGGCCGACCAGGACGAACACCTCGCCCTTCTTGACCTCCAGGTCGATGCCCTTGAGCACCTCCACCAGGCCGTAGGACTTGCGCACGCCCTGCGCCTCGACCATCGGTACGGGTCGGGCGTCCGCCTGGGGCTTGGTCAGGTCGGTCATACGTGGCCACCTCCTTCGAGGCCCGTGATCACGTCGCCCTTGGCCGGCGGGACGGGCTTGCCGGCGAACAGCCGGCGCAGTCGCTGCAGCGGCGTGGGCGGGAGCACCCGGTTGGCGCCGCGCGCGTAGTAGCGCTCGATGTAGTACTGGACCACGGTGAGGATCGAGGTCAGCAGCAGGTACCAGATGCTGACGACGATCAGCAGCGGAATGGTCTGGAAGGTGCGCGAGTAGATGTTCTGACCGGCCCGGAGCAGCTCCTCCAGGGAGATCGCCGAGACCAGGGAGGTGGTCTTCAGCATCGAGATGGTCTCGTTGCCGGTCGGCGGGATGATCACGCGCATCGCCTGCGGCAGGATGATCCGCCGCATGGTGGTGAACTGGCTCATGCCCAGCGCGTGCGCGGCCTCGGTCTGGCCGAGCGGCACGGACTGGATGCCGCCGCGGACGATCTCCGCCATGTACGCGGCCTCGTTGAGGCCCAGGCCCAGCAGGGCGGCGACGAACAGCGGGATCGCCTCGTTGGTCGGCTGGGACCAGAAGGCCGGGCCGAACGGGATGCCGATCGAGATGGTGGGCCAGAGCGTGCCCAGGAAGTTCCAGAACAGCAGCTGGACCAGCACCGGGGTGCCGCGGAAGACCCAGATGTAGAACCAGGCGGTGCTGGAGAGCACCGGGTTCGGCGACAGGCGCATGATCGCGAGGATGATGCCGCCCGACACGCCGATCAGCATGGAGAGGAAGGTCAGCTCAAGGGTGACGCCGAGGCCGTGCAGGATCGAGGAGTCGAAGAGGTACGAGCCGACGACGTCCCACTGGAACTGGGGATTCGTGGTGAGGGCGTGGATCAGCATCGCCGCGAGGAGCGCGACGACTGCTGCCCCGACCCAGCGTCCGGGGTGGCGGACCGGGACGGCCTTGAGGGATTCGGGCCGTCCCGGGTGCACCGACCCCTGGTCGGAAGAGTTCACTGTGTGGCCTCAGGGGTTGTGTTCAGAACAGCGGAATCAGCTGGCGGCGCCGTTGACGACGGACTTGTCGATCGCGCCCGCCTGCACGCCCCACTTCTCCAGGATGCTCTTGTAGGTGCCGTCCGCCATCAGGGACTGGACGGCGCCCTGGACGGCCTTGGAGAGCGGCGAGTTCTTCGCCAGCACGACGCCGTACGGGGCGGTGTCGGTCACCTGGCCGACCTTCTCCAGCTGCCCGTTGGTCTGCTTGATCGCGTAGTCGACGACCGGGGAGTCGGCCAGCATGACCTGGTCGCGGCCGGAGACCAGCGCCTGGGTGACGTCGGTCTGCAGGTCGAACTTGTCGCCGTCGTTCGGGACGGTCGGCTTACCGGCCTTGACGCAGGCGGGGTTGATGGTGTCCTTGACCGCGTCGGCCTGGGTGGTACCGGTCTGGACGGCGACCTTCTTGCCGCACAGGTCCGTGGGGTCGATCTTGTCGGGGTTGCCCTTCTTGACCGCGGCGCCCGTACCGGCGCTGAAGTAGGTGACCATGTCGACCGACGCCTCGCGCTCCTTCGTGTCGGTGAAGGAGCTCATGGCCATCGTGTACTTGTTGCCCGTGATGCCCGGGATGATCGCGTCGAACGTCGCGTTCTGGACGTCGGCGGTCAGGCCCAGCTTCTTGGCGATGGCGTTGGCCAGGTCGACGTCCATGCCGACGATGGCGCCCTTGTCGTCCTTGAACTCGTTCGGCGCGTAGGAGGCGTCGGTGGCGACCACGATCTTGCCGGCGGACTTGACGTCGGCCGGGACGAGGGCGGCCAGCGACGGGTCGGCGGCCACGGCGGGGACCGTCACGCTGGCGTTGGCGCCGGTGGAGGAGCCGGACGAGGACTTGCTGCTGCCGCAGCCGGTCAGCACGAGGGAGACGGACACGGCGGCCACGCCGGCCGCGAAGAGGCGGGTGCGCTGGGTACGGGCGGTCATGAGGGGGATCTCCTCCTGGGGAGAGAAATCGGGCGGAGCGCGCCGCGGGAGCGGCGCCCTGGGCAGCTGGCCGTACGGAGCCGTACGGATGGGTATGTCGCTGTACGTCGTCGTACGGGCGTGCCGGGGTGGTGCAGTTGCCTGGGCACAGGGGGCCGCCCAGGGTGGTGCGGGGTACTGCTTTCCGCCACCCTCCGCCGAGGTGGACGTTGACCGGAACCGCCTCGACCAGTGGTCGGCTCGATCCGAGATGGGGGGAATCCTGCCATCTGATGACGGTCAGGTGGCCCTCATCCAGATCAAAATCGGATAACAAGGGCCCGCGCCGTCCGCTATTCGGACGAATCGCGTGCCCCTGTCACCCTGCGTATAAGTATGCAGATCCCTCCGCACTCCGCCCGGAGGCCCGCCGGGGTCCGCCCGTTCGCCCGTCCGCCGGTCCGGAGTGCCCGACCCCGCTCAGATGCCCCCGTTGACCACCGCGTTCTGCGCCGCGCCGGCGCTCACGTTCCACTTGCCGAGGATCTTGTCGTAGTCGCCGCTGCGGATCAGCTGGTCGACCGCCTTGGCCAGGGCGTCCCGCAGGTCGGTGTCCTGCTTGCGCACCGCGATCCCGTACGGGTTGGAGGTGGACTGCGCGCCGGTCACCTCGAAGCGGCCGCCGCCGTCGGTGGTCTTCGCCGCGTAGGCGGCCACCGGGAAGTCGTTCACGCCGGCCGCGGCGGCGCCGGAGGCGACCTCGGCCAGCGCCTTGGCGTCGGTGTCGAACTTGTGCACGGTCAGCTGACGGCCGGTTCGGGCACAGACGGCCACCTGCCGCGTGGCGATCTCGTCCTGGGTGGTGCCCTGCTGGAGGGAGATGGTCTTGCCGCACAGGTCGTCCAGGGTCTTGATCCCCTTGGGGTTGCCCTTCGGGACGACGATCGAGGCGCCGGCGATGAAGTAGTCCACGAAGTCCACGCCCGGGTTGACCTGCTTGCCGTTCTCGTCCAGGCCCTCGCGGCGCTGGCGGACGTCGCTGATCGCGGACATCGCCACGTCGAACTGCTTGCCCTGCAGGCTCGGTATCAGCTTGTCGAACGAGGTGTCCACGAACTCGATCCGCACGTCGAGGATCTTGCCGAGGGCTGTGGCGATCTCCGGGTCGAGGCCGGCCGGCTTGCCGTCCTGGCCGCGGAACTCCACCGGCGCGTAGTTGACGTCCATGCCGATGCGCAGCACCCCGGCCGAGCGCTGCGCCTTGGGCAGCTTGGCGCGGATGTCCTTGACCGGGTCGCTCGCGGCGGCCTGTCCGTCGCCGCCGCAGCCGGTGAGCAGCAGGGCTCCGGCGACGGCCAGTGCGGCTCCGGTGAGGGCCGGACGGCGGACCTGGGGGACGTGAGGCATGAGGGTGGCTCCTGTGGGCGGGACGTGCGGTCGCCCCGGTGTCGCGGTGGTGTCCGTCGAACGGCGGACAAGCGATCCTGTCATCCCACCCTGCCGGGCCCAGCGGCGGGTGTGTCAGAATTCGGTACCGGGTGACCCCCGAACGCTCGAACCAGGCCGACGAGCCCCGACAGGCTCGGGGTGCCCAGGAACGGAAGTCATCACGTGGCTCCGTATCCGGGGTACCGACTCCCCTCCGGGTCTGCGTTCACTCCTGCGGGTGTGCGTGCGTTCACGCCGTTGCCGTTGTTGGTGCCCGACGCTTCCGACGCCGGGTCCGGTTGACGCGACAGCACGGCGATGAACGGCACGTGACGAGGACGAAAAGGCATAGGTGCGATGCCTTTGTCCGACTTACGCTCGGCCCGGTAGCACAACGCGGACAACACAAGACCCCATAAAACCCTCATCCGAGGGCGCCACCCGACGGGCGCCCCGACCCTGACCCCGGGTCCGCTTCGGCGTACCCGGTTTCCGGTTTCCGGACGGGTCGTCCTGTCGGCCGCGCACCTCGCCAGATCAATGACGAAGAGGTCATCGTGGCAGCGGAGATCATTCACAGCAGCACCCAGGACACCGACGATCCGGTTGACGCCGTTTTCGCGCTCCACCGCGGCGGCAAGATGGAGATCCGGGCGACCGTGCCGGTGCGCGACGCGGACGACCTGTCCCTCGCCTACACCCCCGGTGTCGCGCGGGTCTGCACGGCCATCGCCGAGCAGCCCGAGCTGGTCAACGACTACACCTGGAAGTCCAACACCGTCGCGGTGGTCACCGACGGCACCGCGGTGCTGGGCCTCGGCGACATCGGCCCGGAGGCCTCGCTCCCGGTGATGGAGGGCAAGGCCATCCTGTTCAAGCAGTTCGGCGGCGTGGACGCGGTGCCGATCGCGCTCGCCTGCACCGAGGCCGACGAGATCGTCGAGACCGTGGTGCGGCTGGCGCCGTCCTTCGGCGGCGTCAACCTGGAGGACATCTCCGCCCCCCGCTGCTTCGAGATCGAGCGCCGGCTGCAGGAGGCCCTGGACATCCCGGTCTTCCACGACGACCAGCACGGCACCGCGATCGTCACCACCGCGGCCCTGTGGAACGCGGCCGAGGTGACCGGCCGTGAGATCGGTTCGCTGCGGGCCGTCATCTCCGGCGCGGGCGCGGCCGGCATCGCCATCGCCAAGATGCTGCTGGCGGCGGGCATCGGCGACGTGGCCGTCTGCGACCGCAAGGGCGTGGTCCACGAGGGCCGCGGCGACCTGACGGACGTCAAGGCCGAGATCGCCGGGCTGACCAACCGTTCGGGCCTGAAGGGCTCGCTGGCCGACGCGCTGGCCGGCGCCGACGTGTTCATCGGCGTCTCCGGCGGCACCGTGCCGGAGGAGGTCGTCGCGACGATGGCCGAGGGCGCGTTCATCTTCGCGATGGCCAACCCCAACCCGGAGATCCACCCCGAGGTCGCGCACAAGTACGCGGCGGTCGTCGCCACCGGGCGCAGCGACTTCCCGAACCAGATCAACAACGTGCTGGCCTTCCCGGGCATCTTCGCCGGCGCGCTGCAGGTGCGGGCCTCGCGGATCACCGAGGGCATGAAGCTGGCCGCCGCCAAGGCGCTGGCCGGCGTGGTGGCCGACGAGCTGACGCCGCAGAAGGTCATCCCCTCGCCGTTCGACGAGCGGGTCGCCCCGGCGGTCAGCAAGGCGGTGGCCGAGGCCGCCCGCGCCGAGGGCGTGGCGCGGATCTGACGATCCGGCGAATTCTGCCCCCCCGAGCGCCGGAGCGACGACCGTCGGCAACGGGTTCGAGCGCCCGGAGGCGAGCGGGGGAGTCACAGCCTGAGGCCGGGACGCGCGTCACACCCACGCGTGGTTCCCGGCCTCGGCCGTCCCGGCTATCGTCCGGGACATGTTTGCTGCCTACGCCGCACGTATCGACGCCGACGACCCGCTCAGCGGGCTGGAGTTGGGCGAACTCCCCGAGCCGCAGGCCCGCCCCGGGTGGAGCGTGGTCACGGTCAAGGCCGCCAGCCTCAACCACCACGACCTGTGGTCGCTGCGCGGGGTCGGGCTGCCCGCCGAGAAGCTGCCGATGATCCTCGGGTGCGACGCCGCCGGGGTCGACGAGGACGGCAACGAGGTGGTCATCCACTCGGTGATCGGCCAGACCGGCCACGGGGTGGGCCCGAACGAGCCCCGGTCCATCCTGACCGAGCGCTACCAGGGCACCTTCGCCCAGCAGGTGGCCGTGCCCACCTGGAACCTGCTGCCCAAGCCCGCCGAGCTGAGCTTCGAGGAGGCCGCCTGCCTGCCCACGGCCTGGCTGACGGCCTACCGGATGCTGTTCACCAACGCCGGGGTCAAGCCCGGTGACACCGTCCTGGTGCAGGGGGCCGGCGGTGGGGTGGCGACCGCGCTGATCGTCCTCGGCAAGGCGGCCGGCCTGCGGGTCTGGGTCACCGGCCGGGACGAGGCCAAGCGCCGCCGGGCGGTCGAGCTCGGCGCGGACGCGGCCTTCGAGAGCGGCGCCCGGCTGCCCGCCCGAGTGGACGCGGTGATGGAGACGGTCGGCGCCGCGACCTGGTCGCACTCGGTGAAGTCGCTGCGCCCGGGCGGCACCATCGTCATCTCGGGTGCCACCTCCGGCCCGAACCCGAGCGCCACCGAGCTGAACCGGATCTTCTTCCTGGAGCTCAAGGTGGTCGGCTCGACCATGGGCACCAAGGAGGAGCTGGCCGGGCTGCTCTCGCTGTGCGCGACCACCGGCGTCCGTCCGGTGATCGACTCGGTGCTGCCGCTGACCGAGGCCCGGGACGGCTTCGCCCGGCTCGCCAAGGGCGACGTCTTCGGCAAGATCGTGCTCAACCCCTGAGGTACGGCGGTCCTGGCACCCGGCGGCCCGGCGCCCCCGAAGGGGGCACCGGGCCGAGACCGTCGGGACCGCCGGCCTCAGCCGAGCAGCCGCTTCAGCCGCTCGCCGGCCGCACCCAGCACCGAGCGGGCCTCGGCCAGCTCGTCGGCGCTCACCCCGCCGTCCCGGGCCGTGTCGCGGACCTGGTCGCGGAAGCGGTCGAGCAGCCGCTCCAACTCGCGGGCCGGATCCTCGGCCGGGTCGGTGCGCGTCCACGCCGGCAGGTCGGCGGGGGCGGTGGCCCCGTCCTTGTCCAGGTCGATCCGGGTCACCGTGATCTTCTCGGCCGGCTCGTCCGCGGGCTGGCCCCAGCGGGCCGCGTCGGCCAGCCCGGCCAGGCCCTTGGTCAGCTCGGACAGGCCCTCGGCCAGCCCGGTCGGCCAGTCGCCCTTCGCGGCGTGCTCGCGCACCTGCTGCTCGACCCGGCGCTTGATCCGCAGCGCCTCCTGCTGGGCGGCGGTGCGGGAGGCCTTGGCCTGCTCGCGCAGCCGGCGGGCCTCCTCCTCGGCGGCCTTCGCCTTGGCCTTGGCGGCCTTCTCCTGCTCCCGGGCGCGCTTGGCCTGCTCCTTGGCCTGCCGCTTGAACTGGGCGAACTCATCCTTGGCGCGCTGCCAGGACTCGTTGTCGCCCCAGGGGCCGGCCCACGGGTCGCCGGAGCCCTCGGCGCGGTCCGGCCGGGGGGCCTGCCGGGCGGCCTGCCAGAGCTCCTCGCGCAGGTCCTTGGCGCTGTCCCGGACGTCCTCCCGGATCGCCCCGGCGAGCTGCGCCACGGAGTCGTGGATCTCGACCTCCAGCTCGTCCAACTCACCCTGGCGGGCTTCGAGTTCCGCGCGCCCGGCGTCGGTCAGCCGGTAGACCTTGCGGCCGCCCTCGGTGCTGTGGCTGACCAGGCCCTCCTGCTCCAGCTTGGCCAGTCGCGGGTAGACCGTGCCGGCGGAGGGGGCGTACAGGCCCTGGAAGCGCTCCTCCAGCAGGCGGATCACCTCGTAGCCGTGCCGAGGGGCCTCGTCCAGCAGCTTCAACAGGTAGAGCCGGAGCCGGCCGTGGCCGAACACGGGGGTCATCTCAGGCCTCCTTGGTGAGATCGGGCCCCGCGGGCGAGTCGGAGCCGGGCGTGTCGGAGCCGGGGGCGGCCGGGAGCTCCCTGACCACTGCCGGGGCGTCGTCCTCGGGCTCGGGGCGGCGCAGCACGGTGACCGCGCCGGAGACGGTGGTGACATTGAGGCTGCCGCGGCCCTCGCCGAGCTGGCCGGAGATCTTCTTGGCGCCCCAGGTGCTGCTCATCTTCAGCTCGTCGAAGGTGCTGGAGACCTCGCCGCTGGTGGAGCCGGCCTCGACGGTGGCGTCGGCCAGCGAGGGGATGCGGACCACGACGGCGCCGCTGACGGTGTTGACCTTGACGTCGGTCTCGCCGGCCACGTCGAGGTCCAGGGTGACGGCGCCGGTGACGGTGTTGGCCTGGACCTTGTCGGCGGTGCCGGCGATCAGGGTGAGCTGTCCGGAGACGCTGTTGACCTTGAGCCGCCCGCCCACCGCCTGGGCGTCCACGTCGCCGGTCACGGTGCTGGCGTCGATCCGGCCGGTCAGCCCGGCCAGGGTGGTGTCGCCGCTGGCGCTCTGCACCGAGACGTGGCCCTCGACGCCGGTGACGGTGGCGTCGGCGGACACGGTGCCGACCTTGACCTCGGTGCCGGCCGGGACGGTCAGGGTGACCGCGACGGAGCGCTTGCGCTTGAAGGAGTCGAAGAAGGCGCGGACCGAGCCGACCGACTTGATCCAGTCGCCGAACTCGCCCCAGCTGTTGATGTCCTTGTAGGTGACCGTCAGGACGCCGTCCACCAGGGTCACGTGCAGCGGCTCGCCCTTGAGCTCGGTGACCTCCAGGCGGGCCGGGCCCTCGGCCGCGACCACGTTCACCGAGCCGTCGATGACGCGGACGTGCAGCGCGCGCACCTCCTCGGGCACGGTGGTCCTGCCGGGTCCCTCGATCGTCCACTGGCTCATCTCTGCCGCCTCCCGTTCAGCGATCGCGATGTATCGCGTTCTCTTCTAAAGACGATATATCGCGTGCTGGGAAAAGCAAGCGGTTCCGCCCCCGATCCCACCCCGATCCGGCCCCGGAGACATCCCGGAGCCGACCCCTACGGGGACACGCGAAGGGCCCGGGAGGCGGTTGCCTCCCGGGCCCTTCGTCCGGCGGTCACCGGGTCACTCGTCGTCCTCGTCGTCGAGCCGGGCCAGCCAGGTGGCCAGCCGCTCGACCGGGATCTCGAAGTCCGGGTTGAGGTCGACGAACTCGCGCAGGCGCTCGGCCAGCCACTCGAAGGTGACCTCCTCCTCGCCGCGCCGGTTCTCCAGCTCCTCGATGCCTCGGTCGGTGAAGTACACGGTTCGCTCCGGTCGGATGGGGATTGACCTGGTCAGGATAGACCCGTCGGTCAGCTGGCCCGCCAGGTGCTGACGGTCACCGAGGCGGCACCCGTGGTCGGGTCGGCCGTGGTGATCGCGGCGATGGCGATGTTCCGGGTCGCCCGGTCGCGGACGCAGAGCAGGCGGCCGGGCGCGACCCGGTTGTAGGTCAAGTCGGTGTCCGGCCGGGAGTCGATCGCGGCGGCGCACTGCTCGGCCGTCACCGTCGGCTCGGTGATCACGGCGAAGTCGGACTTCTCGTCCCCCGCGCTCTCGAAGGAGTTGGCCTTGCTGCCACTGCCGGTGTTGGTGACGCCGAGCCCCCACTTCAGGTCGCTGGAGCCGCTGCGCGGCACCACCGTGCCGGCGTTCAGGTCGATCCGGTACGCGTCGGAGGAGTACTCGGCGGCCGGGATCGAGAGCGCCTTCTTGTCCAGCAGCAGGGTGTAGCCGGCCGGTCGGGCGGGGGCGGAGACGGTGCTCGGGCCGGACTTCGAGGGCACGGCCGTCACCGGCGCGTTGGATGCGGTGGCACTCGGGCCGGAGACGGAGTCGCCCTGGCTGGGCGCCGGGTTCGGATTGCTCTGGATGACGGTCACCGCGGGGGCCGGGGTGGTGCTCGCCGTCGGCTTCTTGCCGTCGTCCAGCTTCTTCATCAGCACCACGCCGCCCGCGGTGCCGCCGACCGCCATCACCAGGGCGACGGTGAGCAGCACCTTCCAGGACACCCCGCCCTTGCGCTCGGGCTCGGGCTCGGGCGGCGCCGGGGTGACGGCGGTGACCATCGGGCCGGGCGGCGGGGTGTCGAAGGACGGCTGCTCCGGCTGGAGCTGGACGGTCGGCGGGGCGGGCAACACCGGGGCGGTCGGCGTCTCGGTCGGCGGCTGCGAGGCGCCGTACGCGCCGAGCGGCGGCGGGGCGAAGCCCGGCGGGGGCGTGGCCGGCTGCTGCGGGGCACGGGTCATCGCGGTGGCCGGGTGGGTCGGCTGCGGGGGAGCGGCCGGGCCGGCGGGCGGCGGGGTGGCCGGGGCCGACGGCGCGGTGGCGGGCGCGGCCGGCAGCGGGGTGGGCGGCGTCCTGGGCAGGTCGGAGCGGCGGGTGATCTCGGTGTTGACCTGCCGCGGCAGCCAGTCGTCGCCGAACCGCAGCTGGCCGCCGACCTCCGGGTGGTTGCGGGCGGCCTGGATGATCTCGGCGGGCTTGGGGCGGTCCTCCGGGGACTTCGCCAGGCAGCGCTGGATCAGTTCGCGCAGGTCCGCCGGGACGGCCTCCAGGTCCGCCTCCTCGTGCACCACCCGGTAGAGCACCGCGGTGTCCGGCCCGTCGCCGAACGGCGCGGTGCCGCCGGCCACGTACGCGGCCAGGGCGCCGAGCGCGAAGACGTCGGTGGCGGGGGTGACCGGTCGGCCCTGGGCCTGCTCGGGGGACATGAAGGCGGGGGAGCCGATCCGGTAGCCGGTGCCGGTCAGCGCGGTGGCGTCGGCGGCCCGGGCGATGCCGAAGTCGATCACCCGCGGGCCGTCCCCGGCGACCAGCACGTTGGCGGGCTTGAGGTCGCGGTGGACCACCTCGACGCTGTGGATCGCCTGCAGCGCCTCGGCGATGCCGCCCATCAGCAGCAGCACGGTGCGGACCGGCAGCGCGCCGTTCTCCCGCACCACCTGCTGCAGGGACGGGCCCGGGACGTACGCGGTGACCAGCCAGGGGGCGTCCGAGTCCAGGCCGCCGGAGTCGATCACCTGTGCGGTGTACAGCCCGTGGATCCGCTGGGCGTTGCTGACCTCCTGGGCGAAGCGGCGGCGGAACTCGCCGTCCTCGGCGAACTCGGGGCGGACCACCTTGAGCGCCACCGGGCGCCCGCCCGGCGTGTACGAGAGGTAGACCCGGCCCATGCCGCCGGCGCCGAGCCGGGCGAACAGACGGTAGCCGCCGACCTCCCGGGGGTCGTCCGGGAGGAGTGGCTGGAAGACCGGAGGAAGCTTGCCGGGATGCGGCGTGTCGGCGGTCATGTGGTGATCCCCCTGGGAGAGCGGTGAGGTCGTTCGGCCGGGCCGCGGGCGCGATGGCGGGCGCCGGGCGGCGATCTGGCGAGCCATAACCTATCGATCCGTCAGGAAGTCGTGCAGGCTGGTCCCGGTTTGGTTGCAGAGCTGCGACCTTTCCCCGGGCACGACAGAACGCCCGCGGCCCCCGCCTCCCTGGTCGGGAGACGGGGGCCGCGGGCGTTCCAGCGGTGCGGGGCCTCAGCGCGTCAGAGCGCGAAGACCTCCTCGATCAGCGCCTGCTGTTCGGCGGCGTGGCGCTTGGCGGAGCCGACCGCGGGGGACGAGGCCGTGGTGCGGGCGACGCGGCGCAGGCGGGAGCCGCCGGCGCTGCGGCCGATGACGACCTGCAGGTGGTCGACCAGGTTCATCGCGATGAACGGCCAGGCACCCTGGTTGTCCGGCTCCTCCTGTGCCCAGACGAACTGGACGTTGTCGCCGTAGCGGGCCAGTTCCTCCTGGAGCTCGGCCACCGGCAGCGGGTAGAGCCGCTCGACCCGGACGATCGCGGTGTCGGTGACGCCGCGCTCGGTGCGGGCGGCCTCCAGGTCGTAGTAGAACTTGCCGGCGGTGATGACCACCTTGCGGACCTGCGCCGGGTCGACGGTGGTGTCGCCGATGACCGGGCGGAACGAGCCGGACAGGAACTCCTCGGTCGCACTGGCCGCGGCCTTCAGACGCAGCATCGACTTCGGGGTGAAGACGACCAGCGGCTTGTGGTGCGGGTTGTGCGCCTGCCAGCGCAGCAGGTGGAAGTAGTTCGACGGCAGGGTCGGCATGGCGACCGTCATGTTGTTCTGCGCGCACAGCTGGAGGAAGCGCTCCGGGCGGGCGGAGGAGTGGTCCGGGCCCTGGCCCTCGTAGCCGTGCGGCAGGAGCAGGGTGACGCCGGAGTGCTGGCCCCACTTCTGCTCGGCGGAGGCGATGTACTCGTCCACCATGGTCTGCGCGCCGTTGACGAAGTCACCGAACTGCGCCTCCCACATGACCAGCGCGTTCGGGCGGGTCAGCGAGTAGCCGTACTCGAAGCCCATGGCCGCGTACTCCGACAGCAGGCTGTCGTAGACGGTGTAGCGGGCCTGGTCCTCGGTGAGGTACTGCAGCGGGGTGTAGTCCTCGCCGGTCTTGCGGTCGATCAGGACGGCGTGGCGCTGGCCGAAGGTGCCGCGGCGGCTGTCCTGGCCGGCCAGGCGGACGGGGTGGCCCTCCATGAGCAGTGAGCCGATGGCGAGGGTTTCGCCCATCGCCCAGTCGATGGTGTTGTCCTCGACCGAGCCGGCGCGGCGCTGCAGCTGCGGCAGCAGGCGCGGGTGGACGGTCAGCCAGTCCGGGTGGTTGACCTGGGAGGCGGCGATCCGCTTGACCATCTCCTGGGAGATGCCGGTCTGGATGGAGACCGGGAAGTCGGCGACGGGCTTGCCGGCGCCGGCCGCGGCGGGTGCCTGGGCGGCGTCGCGGACCTCGGCGAAGACCTTCTCCAGCTGGCCCTGGAAGTCCTGGAGCGCCTGCTCCGCCTCTTCCATGGTGATGTCGCCGCGACCGATCAGGCCCTCGGTGTACAGCTTGCGCACCGAGCGCTTCTTGTCGATCAGGTCGTACATCAGCGGCTGGGTGAACGACGGGTTGTCGGCCTCGTTGTGACCGCGGCGGCGGTAGCAGATGAGGTCGATCACCACGTCCTTGTGGAACTCCTGGCGGAACTCGAAGGCCAGTCGCGCGACGCGGACCACGGCCTCCGGGTCGTCGCCGTTCACGTGGAAGATCGGGGCCTCAATCATGCGGGCCACGTCGGTGCAGTACATCGAGGAGCGCGAGGACGCCGGGGCGGCGGTGAAGCCGACCTGGTTGTTGACCACGACGTGCACGGTGCCGCCGGTGCGGTAGCCGCGCAGCTGCGACATGTTCAGGGTCTCCGCGACGACGCCCTGGCCGGCGAAGGCCGCGTCGCCGTGGATCTGGATCGGCAGCACCGGGAAGGTGGTGCCGCCCTGGTCCAGGATGTCCTGCTTGGCGCGGGCGATGCCCTCGACGACCGGGTCCACGGCCTCCAGGTGGGAGGGGTTCGCGGCGAGGGAGACCTTGATGGTCTCGCCGTCCAGGCCGGTGAAGGTGCCCTCGGCGCCCAGGTGGTACTTGACGTCGCCGGAGCCGTGCATCGACTTCGGGTCGAGGTTGCCCTCGAACTCGCCGAAGATCTTGCCGTACGGCTTGCCGACGATGTTGGCCAGCACGTTCAGGCGCCCGCGGTGGGCCATGCCGATGACGGCCTCGTCGAGGCGGTGCTCGGCGGCGGAGTCGATGGTCGCGTCCAGCAGCGCGATCAGCGACTCACCGCCCTCCAGCGAGAAGCGCTTCTGGCCGACGTACTTGGTCTGCAGGAACGTCTCGAAGGCCTCGGCCGAGTTCAGGCGGCGCAGGATCCGCAGCTGCTCCTCGCGTTCGGGCTTGGAGTACGGCTTCTCCAGGCGTTCCTGCAGCCACTTGCGCTGCTTCGGGTCCTGGATGTGCATGTACTCGATGCCGACGGTGCGGCAGTAGGTGTTGCGCAGCAGGCCGAGGATGTCGCGCAGCTTCATCATCTTGTGGCCGCCGAAGCCGCCGACCGCGAATTCGCGCTCCAGGTCCCACAGGGTGAGGCCGTGCGTGGTGACGTCCAGGTCGGGGTGCTTGCGCTGCTTGTACTCCAGCGGGTCGGTGTCGGCCATCAGGTGGCCGCGGACCCGGTAGGAGTGGATGAGCTCCATGACGCGGGCGGTCTTGTTGACCTCGTCGTCGTGGGTGGTGGCGACGTCGGTGGCCCAGCGGACCGGCTCGTAGGGGATCCGCAGCGACTCGAAGATCTCGTCGTAGAAGCCGTTCTCGCCGAGCAGCAGGCGGTGGATCTCGCGCAGGAACTCGCCGGACGCCGCGCCCTGGATGACGCGGTGGTCGTAGGTCGAGGTCAGCGTCATGATCTTGGAGACGCCCAGGCGGGACAGGGTCTCCGGGGCGGAGCCCTGGAACTCGGCCGGGTACTCCATGGCGCCGACGCCGACGATGGTGCCCTGGTTCTGCATCAGGCGAGGCACGGAGTGCACGGTGCCGATGCCGCCGGGGTTGGTCAGCGAGACCGTGACGCCGGTGAAGTCGTCCATGGTCAGCTTGTTGGCACGGGCCCGGCGGACGATGTCCTCGTAGGCCTGCCAGAAGCCGAAGAAGTCGAGGGTCTCGGCCTTCTTGATGGCCGCGACGACGAGCTGGCGGTCGCCGTTGGGCTTGACCAGGTCGATGGCCAGGCCGAGGTTGACGTGCTCGGGCTTGACCAGGAAGGCCTTGCCGTCCTCCACCTTGTAGCTGTGGTTCATGCCCGGGGCGGCCTTGATGGCCTGGACCAGGGCGTAACCGATCAGGTGGGTGAAGGAGACCTTGCCGCCGCGGGCGCGCTGCAGGTGGTTGTTGATGACGATGCGGTTGTCGATCAACAGCTTCGCCGGGACGGCGCGGACCGAGGTCGCGGTCGGCACCTCCAGCGACGCGTCCATGTTGGTGGCGACGGCCTTCGCCGGGCCGCGCAGCTGGACCAGCTCGGGGCCGGCCGGCGCGGCGGCCGGGGCCGGGGCAGCGGCGGCCTTGGGGGCCGGGGGCGCGGCGGCGAGCGGGGCGGCAACCGGGGCCGGGGCGGCCGGGGCGGGCGCGGGTGCGGCCGGAGCAGCAGCGGCGGGCGCGGGTGCGGCCGGAGCAGCAGCGGCGGGCGCGGGGGCAGCGGCAGGGGTCGGCGTGGGGCCGGCCTGGGTCGCGGCCTGGGTCACTGGGGTCACCTCGGTACCGGGCTTGTAGTCGGCGAAAAAGTCCCACCAGGCTCGGTCGACCGAGTTCGGGTCCTGGAGGTACTGCTGGTAGATCTCATCGACGAGCCACTCATTGGGGCCGAAGCCAGTGGAGCTTGCCGAGCTGTTGGGGGTTTCAGGGGACTGTGGCGACACGGCGGCAACCGCCCTCTTCCGCTTCCTTTTGGGATGTTTGGACAGCGGGGATTAAGGCTACGCCCCTGACCAGTGATCGCGCAGTCCCCGGGCCCCAGGCGTCGCCCAGATCACAGTCCTGACCTGCGGTTTGGCTGAAAAACTACGTTAGAAAGCCGTATCTGAGGGGAACCGATCAGGCCCGATCGGCCCCCATATCCGGGCGAAACCGGACAAAGTCGCAGTCGAATCGTCCGACGATCTTCGTATGCGTCTGTGTCGGATCTGTGACAAATGTCCCGGCCCGCTCAGTGCTGCCCGGGCAGCCGGACCTCGATCCGGCAGCCGCTCGGCGACTCGGCCACGGCGATCCGTCCGCCGTGCAGGTCCACCGCCCAGCGGGCGATGGCCAGGCCCAGTCCGGTGCCGCCGTCCGCGCCCGGACCGGACGCGGTGGCGGTGCCGCTGCGGCTGAACCGCTCGAAGACCCGGGAGCGGTCGGCCGGCGGGATGCCCGGGCCCTCGTCCTGGACCTCCAGCAGCAGGCCGCCCTCCTCGCCCTCGGGCCGGGCGCGCACGGTCACTGTGCCGCCGGGCGGGGAGTGCTTGCAGGCGTTGTCGACCAGGTTGGCGACCACCTGGTGGAGTCGTTCCGGGTCCGCGACGGCGGTCAGGCCGGACGGGTTGACCTCCAGGGCCAGCCGGACGTCGCCGCGCCGGGAGAACGCCCCGCCGGCCGTCGCGCCGTCCACGGTGACCCCGCGCAGCACGCCGTCCAGGAACTCGCGCACCTCGAAGGGGCGGGCGTCCAGGTCGACCACGCCGTCGTCGATCTTGGAGAGGTCCAGCAGGTGGGTGACCAGGCGGCCGAGCCGCTCGGTCTGCTCCAGCGCGGCCTCCAGGGTCGCCGGATTGGGCTGGACGACGCCGTCCACCACGTTCTCCAGCACGGCGCGCAGCGCGGCGATGGGCGTGCGCAGCTCGTGCGAGACGTTGGCGACCAGCTCGCGTCGGTGCTGGTCGGCGGCTTGCAGGTCGGCGGCCATGGCGTTGAAGGCGGCCGCCAGCTCGCCGATCTCGTCGCGCGAGTTCACCTCGACCCGGCGGCTGTAGTCGCCGGAGGCCATCGCGCGGGCGGCGTCCGTCATCTCGCGCAGGGGGGCGGTCAGCCCGTGCGCGAGGAACTGCATGAACAGCAGCGAGGCGATCATGGAGAAGACCATGATGATCCGGATCTGGGTCTCGGACCGGATCGCCACGACCACCATGCCGGTGGCCAGGAACACGGAGACGATCACCAGCAGGGCGAGCTTGCCCTTGATCGAGCGGACCGGGTCGAGCGGGCGGATGTCGGCCCAGACCCGGCGGACGGCGCGGGCGGCCAGCGTCTGCGAGCGCGCGCCGCCGGCGTCCCCGTTGCGTTGCTGTGGAAAGGTCATTGGTCCCTCGTGATCCCCGCGCGCGGCGCGGCGGTGTCGGGACACGGGCCCCCCGGTGGCCCGTCGCCCGAAGCTCCCGCCGTCAGGAGAGCGGGGCCTCCAGTGCGTAACCGACGCCGTGGACGGTGCGGATCCAGCTGGCGCCGATCTTGCGCCGGAGCGCCTTGACGTGGCTGTCGACGGTGCGGGTGCCGGACGCGTCGGTCCAGTCCCAGACCTCGGCCAGCAGCTGCTCGCGGGTGAGCACCGCGCGCGGCTGGGCGGCCAGGCAGGCGAGCAGGTCGAACTCGGTCGGCGTCAGGTGGACGTCGCCCGAGGCCAGCCGGACCCGGCGCTGCACGTGGTCGATCTCCAGCTCGCCGAAGCGCAGGCTGCCGAGCGCGGGCGTTCGGGCGGCCTGCTGGGCGCGCTCGACGCGGCGCAGCAGCACGTTGACCCGGGCGGCCAGTTCGCGCATCGAGAACGGCTTGGTCATGTAGTCGTCGGCGCCCACGCCGAGGCCGACCAGCAGGTCCGTCTCGTCGTCGCGCGCGGTCAGCATCAGTACCGGCACCGGGCGCTGTGCCTGGATCCGGCGGCACACCTCCAGGCCGTCGAAGCCGGGCAACATGATGTCCAGGACCACCAGGTCCGGCTGCCAGGTGTGGAAGCCGTCCACCGCGCCGGGCCCGTCGTGGGCCACGGCGACCTTGAAGCCCTCCGCGCCCAGTCGGGCCGCGATCGACTCGGCGATCGTGGGCTCGTCCTCCACCACCAGCACTCTGCGCTGGCTGCTCACCGTGCCACCGGCGTTGTGGTTGTCCTGCTGAATTTCTGTCACGGTCACGCCACCGCCCCCAGGGCTGCGGGCCGGCCACCTGTGGGGATGGCGGGGCTCCGCTCGTAGTCTTGTTCCGTCGTGGACTGTGCCGGGTCCGCCGTCCCGTCGCGCGCCCAGGAGAGTGGAGGACGGGTGGTCTCCCGTCCACGTCTCCCGCGCACATCGCAGCGTACGGACAGCGGATGCTTTCCGGCAGGTGGACCGGACGTTTCCGGCCCGTGGGCCGGCTGTCGGGCCGCCCTCGGACCCACTGCACGAGTGGGCACGGGCCGATACCTTACCCGGCGAATTTTCACGGCGTAACGGTACGTATGCAGTCGAGTTGACGCCAAGTCGCCGGTCAGAGGCCCTACTGACGCGTTAATAGGAAGAAGGTCTGGACCAATGTCGGGAATCCGGCCCCTCTTCGCGGAGACGGTCTTCACGGGCTTTTCTCAGGTGCCTCTCAGAACCTCGACGTACCGTGGGCACGACAACGCCCCGCCGGGCGGAATCGGGGCCGCGCGCCGGTACGTTGGCAGCGACGGGGGCCGGTGGCTGCGGGCGTGGAGCGGAGGCGGCATGGCTGGACTGCGGCGGGACGCCCACCGGGGCGCGCCCGCGGGGGTGCCGTACGGAATGCTCCGCCACGGGCTGCGCACCGGCGTCTTCGAGTGGCTGCTGGAACGGGTTCCGACACCCCGGCGCAACCCATTCACGCTCGGATATCTCGCCGTGGTGGGAGCCACCACGACCTTCGCCTCGGTCGCCGATCCGGAACTCGTCCGGCGACTGCAGGAGGCCTCCAGTTCGGACGGCCACAACCTGCTCCAGCATCCTTTGCGCGCTCTTGTGCTGAGCGGATTCTGGGTCGCCGGGGACGTGTGGATGCCGTACCTCTGGGGCTTCGCCTTCACCCTCGCGCCGCTGGAGCGCAGGGTCGGCCCGGTTCGGGCGGCCGCGGTGTTCGCGATCGGGCACATCGCCGCGACGCTGCTCTCCCAAGGGGTGGTGATCGCCGCGGTGGAGACCGGGCGGATGGCGCCCGAGGCGATGGACTACCTGGACATCGGGGTCAGCTACGGCGTGCTCGCCTGTCTGGGTGCGGTGGCCGGGCTGCTCCCGCGACGCGGCCGGCTGCTGGCGCTGGGTGGCGCCGGGCTGATGATCGTCCAGCAGATCGCCGCCGAGAAGGACGTGGTCACCGCCGTGGGGCACCCGGCCGCGGTGCTCGCCGGGGTGGCGTTGTGGCGCTGGCTGCGCGGGGCCCAGCGGCGCCCGCCCCGCCCGCGCCCGCGGTCGGCGACGGCCCCGGCGGCCGGGTCGGCCCCCGCCGCGGTGCGTGGCGGCGCGCGGCCGTCCGCCGTGCGCTGGGTCGTGTCTGAACAATTCCCGCCGGGCGCGCGACGCGAATTGTCGGACACGCCCTAGTCCCCACTTTCGGGGTGTCCCTTCCCCGCCTTTTTGACGGCGCGGCCCGCAGGTCCTTACCCCCCTCTCGCCGTTCGCTCACGGCGAACAAGATGCCGGGAACATCCGGTGCCAGCGAAGACTTAGTCAGGTCGACTCAAGTTCACTGACTGGGGAGAGATCATGGCATCGACGTCCACTCCGCTCACCCTGCCCGTGCTGCCACTCGACGACGAGGTCGTCCTCCCGGGCATGGTCGTCCCGCTGGACCTGAAGGACACCGAGGTGCGCGCCGCCGTCGAGGCCGCCCGCGCTGCGGCCACCGGCTCCGGAAAGCCGCAGGTCCTGCTGGTCCCGCGGGTGGACGGCTCGTACGCGGCGGCCGGCACGCTGGCCACCGTGGAGCAGGTCGGCCGCCTCGCGGACGGCGACCCGGCCGCGCTGGTGCGCGCCGTGCGCCGGGTCCGGATCGGGGTCGGCACCACCGGCCCCGGCGCCGCCCTCTGGGTGGAGACCGCGCCGTTCCGGGAGTCCTCGGTCGGCATGCCGGTGGCCGGGCGGGCCGCCGAGCTGGTCAAGGAGTACAAGGCACTGTCCACCCAGTGGCTGCGCAAGCGCGGCGCCTGGCAGATCGTCGACCGGGTGGCCCAGATCGAGGGCGTCGGCGAGCTCGCCGACAACATCGGCTACGCGCCCTTCGCCACCGCCGAGCAGAAGCTCAAGGTGCTGCTGGAGGCCGACCAGGTCGCCCGCCTGGAATACGCGCTGACCCTGCTGCGCGACCACCTCGCCGAGGAGGAGGTCAACGACACCATCCGTAAGGACGTCGAGGAGGGCGTGGCCAAGCAGCAGAAGGAGTTCCTGCTCCGCCGCCAGCTGGAGGCCGTCCGCAAGGAGCTGGCCGAGCTGAACGGCGATCCGGCCGACGAGGAGGGTGACTACCGCGCCCGGGTCGAGGCCGCCGACCTGCCCGAGAAGGTGCGCGAGGCCGCCCTCAAGGAGGTCTCCAAGCTGGAGCGGGCCAGCCAGGACGGGGCCCAGTCGCCGGAGGCCTCCTGGATCCGGACCTGGCTGGACACCGTCCTGGAGCTGCCCTGGAACGAGCGCACCGAGGACGAGTACGACATCGCCGGCGCCCGCGCCGTGCTGGACGCCGACCACGCGGGTCTCGGCGACGTGAAGGAGCGGATCGTCGAGTACCTGGCTGTCCGCAAGCGCCGGGCCGACCAGGGGCTCGGCCTCGTCGGCGGCCGCCGCGGCGGCGCGGTGTTGGCCCTGGTCGGCCCGCCCGGCGTCGGCAAGACCTCGCTCGGCGAGAGCGTGGCCCGCGCGATGGGCCGCACGTTCGTCCGGGTCGCGCTCGGCGGCGTCCGCGACGAGGCCGAGATCCGCGGCCACCGGCGCACCTACGTCGGCGCGCTGCCCGGCCGGCTGGTGCGGGCGATCAAGGAGGCCGGCTCGATGAACCCGGTCGTCCTGCTCGACGAGATCGACAAGGTCGGCTCCGACTACCGGGGCGACCCGGCCGCCGCCCTGCTGGAGGTGCTGGACCCGGCGCAGAACCACACCTTCCGGGACCACTACCTGGAGGTCGAGCTCGACCTCTCCGACGTCGTCTTCCTCGCCACCGCCAACGTGCTGGAAGCCATCCCCGAGCCGCTGCTCGACCGGATGGAGCTGGTCAGGCTCGACGGCTACACCGAGGACGAGAAGGTCGTCATCGCCCGCGACCACCTGCTCCCGCGCCAGCTGGAGAAGGCCGGCCTCGGCGGCGAGCAGGTCAGCGTGGACGAGGAGGCGTTGCGCAGGCTCGCCGGGGAGTACACGCGGGAGGCGGGCGTCCGCAACCTGGAGCGCTCGATCGCCCGGGTGCTGCGCAAGATCGCCGCACAGGCCGAGTTGGGCGAGCGCGAACTGCCCGCCGCGGTCGGCGCGGACGACCTGCGCGCCCTGATCGGCCGCCCGCACCACGTGCCGGAGTCCGCCCAGGAACCCGCCGAGCGGCGCACCGCCGTCCCCGGCGTGGCCACCGGCCTGGCGGTCACCGGCGCCGGCGGCGACGTCCTCTACATCGAGGCCTCGCTCGCGGACGCCGAGACCGGCGGCACCGGACTGACCCTGACCGGGCAGCTGGGCGACGTGATGAAGGAGTCCGCGCACATCGCGCTCTCCTTCCTGCGCTCGCGCGGCGCCGAGCTGGAGCTGCCGGCCACCTCGCTGCGCGACCGCGGCGTGCACCTGCACGTCCCGGCCGGGGCCGTCCCCAAGGACGGGCCGAGCGCCGGCATCACCATGACCACGGCGCTGGCCTCGCTGCTCTCCGGCCGCAAGGTGCGCACCGACGTGGCGATGACGGGCGAGGTGTCGCTGACCGGGCGGGTGCTGCCGATCGGCGGGGTGAAGCAGAAGCTGCTCGCCGCCGACCGGGCCGGGGTCACCACGGTGATCATCCCCAAGCGCAACGCGGCCGACCTGGACGACGTCCCGGCCGAGGTGCTGGAGCGGCTCACCGTCCACCCGGTGTCGGACGTGCGCGAGGTGCTGAAGCTGGCCCTGGAGCCGGCCGAGGTGCTGATCGCGGCATAGGGCCTGTCCGGACGGGCTCAAGGGCCGACGGCATCTCCGCGTGCCACACTGCGGAGATGCCGTCCCCCACGCAGCGCCTCCTGGCCCGGGTGCCGGCCCGGCTGCGCCCGCTCCTGCTACGGCACCGCCGGCTGGTGAAGTTCCTGCTGGTCGGCGGAAGCTGCTTCGTCCTCACCCTGGTGATCGACTTCGAGCTGAAGTTCACCGTCCTGGAGCACAAGCCGGTGGTCGCGCTGACGGTGGCGACGGTGATCGGCACCGTCGTCTCCTATGTGCTCAACCGCCGCTGGGCCTTCCGCACCGCCGGGCGTGGGCGGGAGGCCCTGCTGTTCTTCCTGGTCAGCGCGGTGGCGATCGCCGTCAACGACCTGCCGCTGGCGCTCTCCCGCTACGCCCTGGACCTGCGCGAGCCGTATGTCGACCCGCTCACCCAGGAGACCGCGGACTTCCTCAGCGGGATGGTCGTCGGGACCTTCGTCGCGATGCTGTTTCGCTTCTGGGCGATACAGCGCTGGGTCTTCACCGGGCCCGCGGAGGGGCCCTTCGACGGCAATCCCGGTTACGCTGCACCCGAGATGCCACGGGATGTGCCGTAAGACCGTGACGTGAGCGAGCGGAGCGAGCTCACCATCGAGAGGTGCGCGTTTCGCGAAGAGACCGCCGAGCGTAGCGAGGTGGGTGCGTGGGCGAGCGGAGCGAGGTCACCATTGAAGGGTGCGCGTTTCGCGAAGAGACCGCCGAGCGTAGCGAGGTGGGCGCATGAGCGTCATGCGCGGGGAGCCGGACGGCGTCCAGGCCGGGCCCGCCAGCCAGCAGGGGATGCGCCGGGCCAACCTGGCCCTGGTGCTGGGGGTGATCGCGCGCGGCCCGCGCTCGCGAGCCGAGGTGGCCGCCGAGACCGGGCTGACCAGGGCCGCGGTCTCCTCGCTCGCCGAACAGTTGATCTCCGCCGGCCTGGTCGTCGAGGAGGGCCCCGCCGCGCCCAGCGGCAAGGTCGGCCGCCCCGGCACCGCGCTCGGGCTCAACCCGCTCGGGCCCGGCGGCCTCGGCGCCGAGATCGGCGTCCGGCACCTGGGCGCCTGCGTGGTCGACCTGCGCGGGGAGGTCCGCGCCTGGCGGCGTCAGGAGATCGCCAACCGCGGCCGGCAGCCTGCCGCCGTGATGGCCGACCTGGGCCAGCTGGTGCGCTCCGCCGTCGCCGAGTCGGGCCTGCGCCCGGCCGGACTGACCCTGGCGGTGCCCGGACTGGTCAGCGGTAGCGGGGTGCTCCAGCGGGCCGCCAACCTCGGCTGGCAGGACGTCCCGCTGGCCCCCGAACTGCGCGCGGCGCTGCGTACGGCCGGGGACGGCCTGGCCGAGCTGCCGGTCCAGGCGGACAACGAGGCCAACCTCGGCGGACTGGCCGAACGGTGGCTGGACGAGCGCCCGGAGGACTTCCTCTACGTCTCCGCCGAGGCCGGGGTCGGCGCGGCGATCGTGGTCGGCGGCCGGCTGCTGCGCGGCGCGCGCGGTTACGCGGGCGAGTTCGGTCACATCCCCGTCCACCCGGAGGGGCCGCGCTGCGCCTGCGGGGCGCGCGGTTGCCTGGAGCAGTACGCGGGTGAGGCGGCGGTGCTGCGGGCGGCCGGGCTGACCAGCACGCGCGGTGACTGGGTGCCCCTGCTGGCCGAACGGGCCGGGGGCGGGGACGAGTCGGCCCGGGCGGCGCTGGCCGGGGCCGGTTCGGCGCTCGGCATCGCGGCCGCCGGGGCGGTCAACCTGCTGGATCCGGCCGAGGTGGTGCTGGGCGGCGGCTACGCCCGGCTGGCGCCCTGGCTGCTGCCGGCGATGCGGCGCGAGCTGGCCGCCCGGGTGACGGTGCGGCCCTGGGCGGAGGACCGGCTGATCGTCTCAAAGCTCGGCCGGCGCGGGTCGCTGCTGGGCGCGGCGGTCGGCGTGGTGCGTGCCATCGTCGCCGACCCGGGACCGCTCGCGGGCGGCTGAGAGCCGCGCACCCGGGACACGACCGAGCCCCCGGCCAGGGCAGCCGGGGGCTCAGTCGGATGCTGTGAGACTCAGGAGGCTCAGGCCTCGACGGTCTCGGCGGTCTCGGCACTCTCGGCGACGATCTCGCGGCCGCCGGAGCGCGGGCCGCGCAGCACGGCCAGGAAGGCGACGCCGACGCCGACCAGTGCCCAGATCACCAGGACCAGGATCGGCATGCCCAGGTTGGTGGACTCGAAGTAGGCGATGGACTTGGTGGCGCTGGTGCCGGCGCCGTTCGGGATCAGCGAGCCGATCGCCCGCCAGAACGGCGGCATCATCGGGGCCGGGTAGACGCCGCCGGCGCTCGGGTTGCCCAGCACCACGAAGACCAGCACCGCGAGGCCGATGCCGAGGACGTCGAACAGGCATTGCAGCGCCATGGTGAACGCGCCGACCGTGAACACCACCAGGGCGCCGATGGCGGTCAGGGCCAGGGTCGAGCCGGGCAGCGCGTCCAGGACCGGCCCGGCGATGATCGTGCCGCCGAGGCCGGCGCCGACCGAGTACAGGGCCAGGACGCCGAGGCGGATCAGCAGGCGGTGGACGTTGGCCGGCTTGGAGCCGGCGCTGATGCCGAGGATCGAGGCGACCAGGTAGCCGCCGACGCACCAGCCGATGACCAGGTAGAAGGCGGACAGGCCGTTGGTGTCGCCCTTGGCCAGCGGGACGACGTCCTCGACCTTGACCGTGCGGCCCTGGGCCTTGTCCAGCGTGGTGGTGACGGCCTCGGCGGCCTTGGCGGCGGAGGTGCCGCGGGCGCTGCCGACCAGCAGGGTGTCCTCGGCGCCGGTCGGGTTCACGACCAGCGCGGCGTAGATCTTCTGGTCCTTGATCTGCTGGGTCGCCGCGTCGGCGTCCGGCGCGGTGACGGGCTTGACGGCCTCGTCCGGCACCGACTCCAGGGCCGCCACCAGCTTCGGCGTGATCTGCGGCGGGGCGACCACCGCGATCGACAGCTTGTGCGGGGTCGGGTGGTGCAGCGCCCCGACGTACGAGGTGATGAAGCCGAGCTGCAGCAGCAGCACGCCCATCACGAGCAGTGCCGCACGCGGTGTGACCGCGCCCTTCAGTTCCGCGACGAAACCCTGCCCCGGGGCGGCCATCCACATCTCCTTGCGTATCGGGGGAAAACGGATACTTAATACCATGAAATAGTTGGCTTGTCTCAACTTCCGGGCCGGTATCCGGCCACCGCGGCTGGGCGATACTGGCGCCGTGATGGACGAGGAAGCCCTGGTGGCGGTGGAGCGCGAGGTCGGGCTGATGTTCCGGCGGGGCCGCGCCAGAGTGGCGGAACTCTCACGTCGGGTGCACCCCGAACTGGAGGGCATGGCGTACAGCATGCTCGCCTACATCGAGCAGGCCGGGCGGGTGCGGGTGACGGACGTCGGCGTGCACTTCGCGGTCGGCAAGGCCACGGTGAGCCGGCAGATCCGCGCGCTGGAGGAGCTCGGCCTGGTCGCCCGGGAGGCGGACCCGCTGGACCGCCGGGCCGCCCTGGTCTCGCTGACCGAGGGCGGGCGCGAGCGCTACCGGGCCGCCTACGGCGTACGGATGCGGCGGATGCGCGAGGTGATGGGCGGGTGGTCGCGGGAGGACGTGGTCCGCTTCGCGGACCTGCTGCACCGCTTCAACGACGTGCTGGGGGAGCCGCCCGCGGAGTGATCGGGCCTCGCTCGGGGGACTTTGCTCCGGCTTGAAGAAAGTTGCCTTAGTCAACCATTCGGCCTATGGTTGCTTAAGGCAACGAATTTGTCTGCCCGCGCATCCCCACCCCTCCCACCGAAGGACCCAGATGACCGTCACAGCCGAGGCGGCAGCCGGAGCCGTCGTCGACGACCAGCCGATGGCCCACCGGCAGGTGATGGAGGCGCTGTCCGGCCTGCTGCTCGGCCTGTTCGTGGCCGTGCTCTCGTCGACCGTCGTCTCCAACGCCCTGCCGCACATCCTCACCGACCTGCACGGCGGCCAGTCCGCCTACACCTGGGTGATCACCGCCGCGCTGCTCACCCTGACCGCCTCCACCCCGATCTGGGGCAAGCTCTCCGACCTCGCCAGCAAGAAGCTGCTGCTGCAGATCGCCCTGCTGATCTACATCGCCACCTCCGCGCTGGCCGGCCTCTCGCAGAACACCGGTGAGCTGATCGCCTGCCGCGCCCTGCAGGGCGTCGGCGCCGGGGGTGTGGTCGCGCTCGGTCAGATCTGCCTGGCCGCGATGGTCCCGCCGCGCGAGCGCGGCCGCTACAGCGGTTACTTCGGCGCGGTCTTCGCGCTGGCCACCATCGGCGGCCCGCTGATCGGCGGCGTCATCGTGGACACCTCCTGGCTGGGCTGGCGCTGGTGCTTCTACGTCGGCATCCCGTTCGCGCTGGCCGCGATCCTGGTGGTGCAGCGCACTCTCAAGCTGCCGGTGGTCAAGCGCCCGGCGAAGATCGACTACCTGGGCGCGCTGGTCATCACCGGCGCCGTCAGCCTGCTGATGATCTGGATCACGCTGGCCGGCAAGAACTACGCCTGGCTGTCCTGGCAGACCGCGGCCATGGTCGGCGGCGGCCTGCTGCTGGGCGCCCTGGCGATCGTGGTCGAGCGCCGCGCCGCCGAGCCGATCATCCCGCCGGACCTCTTCAAGTACCGCACCGTCACCCTGGCCGCGATCGCCAGCGTGCTGGTCGGCGTCGGGATGTACGGCGCGACCACCTTCCTCAGCCAGTACTTCCAGCTGGCCCGGGCCAAGTCCCCGACCATGGCCGGTCTGATGACCCTGCCGATGATCATCGGTCTGGCGGTCTCCTCCGCCGTGGCCGGCCGACTGATCACCAAGTACGGCAAGTGGAAGGCCTACCTGGTCTCCGGCACCGCGTTGCTCGCGATCGGGTTCGGCCTGCTCGGTACCGCCCGGGTCGACACCGCCTACGGGCTGCTCTCCGTCTACATGGCGATCACCGGCATCGGCCTCGGCCTGACCAGTCAGAACCTGGTGCTCGCGGTGCAGAACACGGTGCCCCGGCACGAGCTCGGCGCGGCCAGCTCCGTCGTCACCTTCTTCCGCACCATGGGCGGCGCGATGGGCGTCTCCGCGCTCGGCGCGCTGATGACCAACAAGGTCGGCGACTACCTGGCGGAGAACCTGGCCGCGGCGCACATCCCGGCCGGGCACGCGGCGGCCGGCGGCGGCATCCCGGACCTGCACAAGCTGCCGGCCCCGATCCTCCCGCTGGTGACGGACGCCTTCGGCCACGGCGTCGGCACCGTCTTCCTGTGGGCCGCCCCGTTCGCGGCGCTGTCCTTCGTCACCGTGCTGTTCATCCGGGAGACCGCGCTGAAGACCACCCAGGAGAACTGACCGGCGGGCCGGGATACGCGAAACGGGCCGGGGAGTGTCGAAACACTCCCCGGCCCGTTCGGCGTTCGGCTCCCCGCCCTACGGTGCGGCGATCAGCACCAGGCCGTAGATCACGGCCGCGGCGCAGAGCGCGAAGCAGGCGTACGCGCCGGCCAGCAGGGCGGGCTTGGCGCCGCCGGAGGCCTGGCCGCCCTCGCGGGCGCTCAGCGCGGCCTCGCGACGGGACAGCGCCAGGATGCCGAGGGCGAAGACGGCGACCACGGCGACGGTGACGCCGAAGCTGACGCCGGCGGTCTGGGCCAGGGCGTTCCACTTGATGTGCATGGTGAGTGCTCCTCAGCCGGCGGCGCTCAGGCCGCGACCGTGGTCGAGGCGGGGGTGGGGGCGGCGTTCGCCGGGGTGCCGGTGGCGACCTCGACGGGGGTGACCTCGACGACGTCGTTGACGTTGTCCGCGCCGACCGGCTGGCGGCGGGACATCATCCACATCGCGCCCGAACCGGCCACCAGCGCGGCGCCGACCAGGGCGATGCCCCAGGTGCCCTGCCGGGCCACCAGGGCCGCGCAGCCGGAGACCAGCGCGGCGGCCGGCAGGGTCAGGCCCCAGGTGTAGACCATGCGGCGGACCATGCTCCAGCGCAGCTCGCCCTTCGGGCCGCCGAGGCCGGCGCCCATGATGCCGCCGGAGCAGACCTGGGTGGTGGAGAGGCCGAAGCCCATGTGCGAGGAGGTCAGGATGACGGTCGCGGCGGCCGACTCGGAGGCGAAGCCCTGCGGCGGGCGGATGTCCGCCAGGCCCTTGCCCATCGAGCGGATGATCCGCCAGCCGCCCATGTAGGTGCCGAGCGCGATCGCGGCGCCGGCCGAGACGATCACCCAGGTGGGGGGCAGCGCGCCGTGCGGCAGGGCGCCGACCGAGACCAGGGTCAGGGTGATGATGCCCATCGTCTTCTGGGCGTCGTTGGTGCCGTGCGCGAGCGAGATCAGCGAGGAGGAGAAGACCTGGCCGGCCTTGAAGCCCTTCTCGGTGGCCGCGGTGTCGCCCTTGCGGGTGATCGCGTACGCCAGCTTGGTGGCGCCCCAGGAGGCGAGGCCGGCGACGAAGGGGGAGGCGACCGCCGGGATGATGATCTTGGTGATCACGGTGTCGAAGTTGACGCCGTTCATGCCGACGCCGACGATCGTGGCGCCGATCAGCCCGCCGTACAGGGCGTGCGAGGAACTGGACGGCAGACCCCGCAGCCAGGTCAGCAGATTCCAGAGGATCGCTCCGGCCAGTGCGGCGAAGATGATCTCGGGGTGGACGCCGGCCTTCTCGTTGACGATGCCACCGGAGATGGTGGTGGCGACCTTCACGGACAGGAACGCGCCCGCGAAGTTGAGCAGGGCCGCGATGGTGACCGCGACCTTCGGACGAAGGGCCCCGGTCGCGATCGCGGTGGCGGCCGCGTTGGCGGTGTCGTGGAACCCGTTGGTGAAGTCGAAGGCGAGCGCCGTGATGATCACAACGGCCACCAGGAACGAGATGTGTTCCATACCCAAACAATCGTCGTAGTTGTCGCACGGACGTTGATGACGTCGCGACCGTAGGTCTGTTGGGTAAACGGAAGGTGAACTGAGCCGGGAATCGTGGTTCCGCTGGTGGCTCAGCGGTGGCCGGAAGCTTTCGGAGAGGTGACCTGGACCGCGCTGAGCTGGACATTAGCGAAGAACGCCCTGCTTCGCCCACGTTTGCTGAGAGCTGTCTCACAGATCAATCGAGAATTAACCTCCAGGTACGCGTGCGCTCTGTTTCCGACGAGTAACCCATGGGAGGATCTGCGGGATCCGGCAGGGTCACGGACAGTGCAGGAACAGGCGGGCGGGGAGGACCACCCATGGGCGGGGCTGGACAGCGCACGGAGACGGCAGGCGTACGTCCCTGGGTACGAGCGGCACTTCGGTGCGGAGCCGTCCTCGCGGCCGCCGCACTCGCCCTGCCGACGGCCGCTCAGGCCGCCTACGCCGCACCCGACCCGGGGGCGGGCGTATCGGCGGCGCCCGGGACGGACCCGCTGGCCGCCGCCAAGGCCACCCTCGGGCCGCTGCTCGACCGGCTGCACGCGCTGTACCAGAGCGCCGAGGCCGCGACCGAGCAGTACAACGGGGCGGTGGCGAAGGTCGCCGAGCAGCAGGCCTCGCTCACCGACCTCCAGGGGAAGCTGGACCGGCAGCAGAAGCAGGTCGACACCGGCACGGACATCGCCGCCCAGCTCGCCGCCGCCCAGTACCGCAACGGCTCCGCCTCCGCCTACGCCGAACTGCTGCTCTCCAAGGACCCGTACGAGGCGGTCACCATCGCCGAGCTGCTGGCCGCGGCCAGCCGGTCGCAGTCCGAGTTCCTGGACCGGCTGAAGGCCGACCGGGACGCGCTCGACGGGCTGAAGAAGCAGACCGAGGAGGCGCTGAAGACCTCCCAGGCGCTGGTCGCCCAGCAGGACGCCGCCAAGGCCAAGGTCGCCACCGACCTCGCCTCGGTCAAGCAGCTGGTCTCCTCGCTGACCGGCGCACAGCGCTCCGAGCTGGAGCAGGTGGAGAAGGCCAAGGCCGACGAGGCCCAGCTCGCCTTCCTCGCCTCCGGCGCCCTCGGCAAGGGCGAGCGCACTCCCTCGCTGAACGGGCGCGGGGCGGTGGCCTTCGCACTGGCGCAGGTGGGGAAGCCGTACCTGTGGGGCGGCATCGGCCCGGACTCCTACGACTGCTCCGGCCTCACCTCGCAGGCCTGGCTGCACGCCGGCAAGCCGATCCCGCGCACCAGCCAGGAGCAGTGGGCGCAGCTGCAGCACGTCCCGCTGAACCAGCTGCGGCCGGGCGACCTGGTGCTCTACTTCCAGGACGCCTCGCATGTCGCGATGTACATCGGCGGCGGGCTGATCGTCCAGGCCCCGCGGCCGGGAGCGTTCATCAAGGTCTCGCCGATCGGCTCGATGCCGATCCTCGGGGCCGTCCGGCCCGACCCGGACGGTGCGGCGGACGACGCCGGCGGCGCCTGGAAGGTGCCCGACCTGCCGAAGGGCTGGGACTCCGTCACCCCGATCGCGCCCAGCCCGGCCAACCAGGTCACGCCCACCCCCGCTCCGGGCAGCCCGGCGACCCAGCAGCCGACCGCCCCGGGCACGCCGACCGGCACGCCGTCCGGCACCGGCACGCCGTCGAACCCGGGCACGCCCACCGGCACCGGCACCCCGAGCAACCCGGGCACGCCGTCCGGCACCGGCACGCCGACCCAGACGCCGACGGGCACGCCGACCCAGACCCCGACCGGTACGCCGACCCAGACGCCGACGGGCACGCCGACCCAGACGCCGACCGGCAGTGCGACCCAGGCCCCGACGGGCACGGGCTCCCCGAGCACCACGGGCTCGGCCGGCGCCTCGGCCCCGGGCAGCGCGACGGCGACCCTGCCGCTGGGCGGCCTGCCGCACTGACGCGGTACGACGGAGGCCGCCCCACGTCCGGTGACGTGGGGCGGCCTCCGTGTTCCCGCTACTCGGCCTCGCCGGAGTCGGGCTCGAAGCGTATGACGACGGCCTTGGAGGTGGGGGTGTTGCTGATGTCGGCGGTGGAGTCGAGGGGCACCAGGACGTTGGTCTCGGGGTAGTAGGCGGCCGCCCCGGAGCGGGCCACGGGGTAGTGGACGACGCGGAAGTGGGGGGCGCGGCGCTCGGTGCCGTCGGTCCACTCGCTGACCAGGTCGACGTACTGGCCCTCGACCAGGCCGAGGTCGGCCGCGTCGGCGGGGTTCACCAGAACCACCCGGCGGCCGCCCTTGATACCGCGGTAGCGGTCGTCGAGCCCGTAGACGGTGGTGTTGTACTGGTCGTGGGAGCGCAGGGTCTGCAGCAGCAGGCGGCCCGCCGGAATCTCGGGGGCGGACAGCGGGTTGACCGTGAAGTTGGCCTTGCCCGTCGCGGTGGGGAAGGTGCGGGAGTCGCGCGGGCCGTGCGGGAGGGTGAAGCCGCCGGGGCGGCGGACCTTCTCGTTGTAGTCGTCGAAGCCCGGCACGACCCGGGCGATCCGGGCCCGCAGGGTGTCGTAGTCGGAGGCGAAGTCCTCCCACGGCACGGTGTCCTGCGGCCCGAGGGCGGTCCGGGCGAGACGGCAGATGATCGCGGTCTCGGAGAGCAGGCCGGGCGCGGGCGGACGCAGGCCGCCGCGCGAGGCGTGGACCTGGCCCATCGAGTCCTCGACGCTGACGAACTGGGCGCCGTGCGCGGTGACGTCCCGGTCGGTGCGGCCGAGGGTCGGCAGGATCAGGGCGCGGGCGCCGGTGACGACGTGCGAGCGGTTGAGCTTGGTGGAGACGTGGACGGTCAGCCGGCAGCGCCGCATCGCGGCCTCGGTGACCTCGGTGTCCGGGGTGGCCGCGACGAAGTTGCCGCCCATCGCGAAGAACACCTTGACCTTGCCGTCGCGCATCGCGCGGATGGTGTCCACCGAGTCGAGGCCGTGCTCGCGCGGCGGCTCGAAGTCGAACTCCTTGCCCAGCGCGTCGAGGAAGGCCGTCGTCGGCCGCTCGAAGATGCCCATCGTCCGGTCGCCCTGGACGTTGCTGTGCCCGCGCACCGGGCAGACCCCGGCGCCGGGGCGGCCGACATTGCCGCGCAGCAGCAGGAAGTTGACCACCTCGCGGATGGTCGGTACGGAGTGCTTGTGCTGGGTGAGGCCCATCGCCCAGCAGACGATGACCTTCTCGGAGGCCAGCACCAGCCGGCCGAGCTCCTCGATCTGCTCCCAGGGCAGGCCGGTCGCGGCGAGCACGTCCTCCCGGTCCGTCTCCCGGGCCTGCGCCTCGAACTCCTCGTAGCCGTGGCAGTGTTCGGCGACGAAGGCGCGGTCGACGCCGTCCTGCTCCAGGATGATCCGGTTGAGCGCGCGGAACAGCGCGAGGTCCCCACCGGGGCGGATCTGCAGGAAGAGGTCGGTCAGCTTGGTGCCCTGGCCGACCAGGCCGCGGGCGTTCTGCGGGTTCTTGAACCGCTCCAGGCCCGCCTCCGGCAGCGGGTTCACGCTGACGATCGTGGCGCCGGCCCGCTTGGCGCGCTCCAGGGCGGAGAGCATCCGGGGGTGGTTGGTGCCCGGGTTCTGGCCGGCCACGATGATCAGGTCGGCCTGGTAGAGGTCCTTGAGGCTGACGCTGCCCTTGCCGACGCCGAGCGTCTCGGTGAGCGCCGAACCGGACGACTCGTGGCACATGTTGGAGCAGTCCGGCAGGTTGTTGGTGCCCAGCCGGCGGGCGAACAGCTGGTACGCGAACGCGGCCTCGTTGCTGGTCCGGCCGGAGGTGTAGAAGGCGGCGCCGTCCGGAGTGTCCAGGGCGCGCAGCTCCTCGGCGATCAGCGCGAAGGCGTCGTCCCAGGAGACCGGCGTGTAGTGGGTGGCGCCCTCGTCGAGCAGCATCGGCTGGGTGAGCCGGCCCTGCTGGCCGAGCCAGTAGCCGGAACGCCCGGCGAGTTCGGCGACCGGGTGGGCGGCGAAGAACTCGGCCCGGATCCGGCGCTCGGTGGCCTCCTCGGCGACGGCCTTCGCGCCGTTCTCGCAGAACTCGGCGGTGTGGGTCTTGTCCGGCTCGGGCCAGGCGCAGCCGGGGCAGTCGAAGCCGTTCGGCTGGTTGACCTTGAGCAGGGTGGCGAGGGTGCGACGGGCACCCATCTGCTCGGCGGCCATCCGCAGGCTGTGGCCGACGGCGGGCAGGCCGGCGGCCGCGTGCTGGGGCACGGACACCTCGGGGGCGTCCTGCGCCGGGTCGCTCTGCGGGGCCTGCTTGGCCATGACTGCGCTCCTCGGGTTCTGCTGGTCGAACCGCCGCAACGTCGCGGGGCTCGGGCCATCCTTCCACCTGGGCCGGAACAAGGGGAGAGCCGTCGGTAGAGTCTGGGCGTCATGACGGGAGGGGGAGGGGCGCGTGCGAGTCGGTGACGTCCTCGACGGCCGGTACGAGCTGGGGGAGAAGCTGGGGCAGGGCGGCTTCGGGGTGGTGTGGCGGGCCCAGGACACCCGGATGCGGCGGCCGGTGGCGGTCAAGGTCATCGGGCACCACGGCGGCGACCACGGGAAGGCGGCGCTGCGGTTCGTCCGGGAGGCCTGCGCGGCCGGGAACCTGTCGCACCCGCACATCGTCACGGTGCACGACCTCGGCCAGTGCGAACTCGGCGGCCAGGAGGTCACCTTCCTGGTGATGGAGCTGCTCACCGGCCGCACCCTGACCGAGGTGCTGCGGGCGGGGGTGCCCGAGCCGGCGCTCAGCCTGCGCTGGGGGCAGCAGATCAGCGGCGCCCTGGCGGCGGCGCACGACGCGGGCATGGTGCACCGGGACATCAAGCCGGACAACGTCATGATCACCGATGCCGGGCACCTGAAGGTGCTGGACTTCGGGATCGCCCAGTTGGACAGCGGCGCGGGCGGGTTGACCACCACCGGGACGATCGTCGGCAGCCCGGCGTACATGGCGCCGGAGCGCTGGACCGGCGGCCGGGTGGACGGCCGGGCCGACCTCTACGCGCTGGGCTGCGTGCTGGTCGAACTCTTCACCGGGGCGCGGCCGTTCAGCGGGGACTCGACGCCGGTGCTGATGTACCAGCACCTCAACGAGGCGCCGGCGCCGCTGGACCCGGCGCAGTTCGGGCTGCCGCCGCAGGTGGCGGGGCTGGTCGCGGAGCTGCTGGCGAAGGACCCGGCTGACCGGCCGGCCGACGCCCGGACGGTCGAGCGGCGGTTGGCGGAGCTGGCGGGGTGGCAGGGCGGCGGGGCGGGGACCGTCGCGCCGGCGCCGACGGCGGTGGACCGGCCGGCTCCGGCTCCGGCCCCCGTCCCTACTCCGACGCCGACGCCGACGCCTGCCCCGGCCGCGGTGCCGGCGGGCCCGGTGGTGCCGCCCGCGCCGACCGCGCCCCCGCCCGCACCCCCTGCTCCGCTCGCGCCGCCCGCCGCCCCGCCGGTGGTGCCCGCGCCGGCGGTGCTGTCCCCGCTGACCACCCCGCCGGTGGTCGCCTCCCCGCCGTCCGCGGAGGCCGTACGGGCCGGGCTGCGCGAACGACGCTCGGTCGCGTACCGGGCGGCGACGGCGGGCGAGTCCGCGATCCAGCTGCAAGCGATCGCCCAGGAGTGCGTCACCGCGCTCGGCGCGGCCGACCGGGACACGCTGGCCGCCTGGCGGGACTTCACCTGGTACCTCAGCCGGGCCGGGGACCTGGACGGCGCGATCCGGCTGCTGTCCACCGTCGTGGGCGACATGCGCTCGGCGCTCGGCGCGGCCGACCCGGACACCCTGGGCGCCCGCTACCACCTGGCGTGGTGCATCGGCGAGAGCGGCTCGACCGTCACCGCGATCCGGCTGCTGCACGAGCTGCTGCCGGACCTGACCGCGGCCTGGGGCCCGCAGGACAGCCGGGTCCTGAAGGCCCGGCACGACCTCGCCGTCCACCTGGCCAACCGGGGCGACCTGCAGAGCGCGGTGGTGCAGCTGCACTCGCTGCTGCCCGACCTCGCCCGGGCGCTGGGCGAGCACCACCCGAGCACCGTCCAGGCCTGGCAGGACCTGGCCGGCTACCAACAGCGGCTCGCCCAGGCCGGCCGCAAGGGGCTCGGCGGTTCGAACCGCCGCAAGGCGCCGAGGATGAGCCGGATGGAGGCGCTGGTGCTGGTCCGGCGGCTGCGGGTGTGGGACTTCGCCACCGACCAGGAGGCCCGGGCCGCCATCGACGCGCTGGACCGGGGGATCGGCCTCAAGGGCCTCGCCGACCTGGTCTTCGAGGCCCCGGACCACGTCTCGGAGGAGGACCTGGTGGAGGAGATCTTCGGTCCATGAGCGAGGTGCGGCCCGGACGGCGTCGATGGAGTCCGGGGTCCACAGCGGATGGGGGAGGGGCGCGGAGGTCTTCGGGCCGTAGGGCCTGTCCCGTGGATCCCTGCCCGATCCGACGACATCCAAGAGACAGGCCCTGGGCGCCCTGAACACCCGGCGCTCACGCCGCCAGTGCCGCCGCCGGGAGCGCGGCCAGCGCCCGCAGCAGCGCCCGGGCGGCGGCGTCGTTCTGCCGGAAGCCCGGGGCGTCGGTGCGCGGGCGGGCGAAGGCGGCGGCCGAGCGCAGGCTGGTGTGCGGGCCGAGTGCGGTGCGGCGGGGGTGCGGGGCGCCGCCGAGGGCCGGGTCGAGCAGCCGGCTGTCGGTGGGGGCGACGGTGACCAGGCCGGTGCGGTGGGTGTACTCCAGGAGGTGCGCGCCTCCGGTGTGCTGAGGTTCGGGTCCTCCTTCGGCGCCCCGCCCAGCGCCTTCACAACGGCCTGGTCCAGGCGCTCAACAAGGCGATCGACGAGGTGATCGGGAACGGCACCTACGGGCAGGTGCTCAAGCGCTGGGGCCTGGACGGCGAGGCGGTGCGCAGCTCCGAGATCAATCCGGTCGGCCTGCCCAAGTCCAAGCCCTAAGGGCCTTCCCCGTTCACCCGTTCGTCCCCGGCCGCCGCTATGGTGGCCCATCCGACGGCGAACGACGCACGGGCGCGGTCGAGTTGGGGGAGGGCATGCACAAGGGCGAGGTGCTCGACGGTCGCTTCCGGTTGGACGACTTCCTGGGCAGAGGCGGCTTCGGATCGGTCTGGCGGGCGACCGACAACTGGCTGGAGCGGGAGGTCGCGATCAAGCTGCTGCTGGCCGAGCACGCCGCCGACCGGGAGGCCGTCGGGCGGTTCGTCCGCGAGGCCAAGCTGACCGGCGGCCTGTCCAACCCGCACATCGTCACGGTGCACGACTACGGCCGGGTCGCCGACGGCGACGGGGAGATGCACTACCTGGTGATGGAGCTGGTCCGCGGCCGGCCGCTGTCCAAGATCCTCAAGGAGGGCCGGCCGGACCACGGACGCGCGCTGACCTGGATGGGGCAGATCTGCGAGGCGCTCGACGCGGCGCACCGCAGCGGTGTCATCCACCGGGACATCAAGCCCGAGAACGTGATGATCTCGGACAGCGGGGACCGGGCGAAGGTGCTGGACTTCGGCATCGCCCGGCTGCTCACCCAGTCCACCGGGCTCACCTCCACCGGCAGCGTGGTCGGCACCGTCCCGTACCTGGCGCCCGAGTGCTGGTCCGGCGGCACCGTGGACGGCCGGGCCGACCTCTACGCGCTCGGCGTGATGCTGTACGAGGTCAGTACCGGCCGGCGGCCGTTCTACGCCGACTCGCCGTACGAGTACATGGCCAAGCACCTGGAGGTGACCCCGCCGCGGATCCGCGGCCACGACCCGGCGCTGGCCGACCTGGTCGCCCGGCTGCTCGCCAAGCGGCCCGCCGACCGGCCGGCCGACGCCGCCGAGGTGCTGGAGCGGCTGCGCCGGATCCGGCCGGGGACGCTGCGGCCGGACGCCAGCCCGGAACAGCTGCGCCGCCGGGCCGACCAGGCCTGGCAGCTCGGCGCCGGCGGCAGGACGGGGGAGGCCGTGCAGGTCCTGCTGAAGCTCGTTCCCGACTTCGCCCGGATCTGCGGCCCGGCCGACCCGCGCACCCTGCGCACCTGCCACGACCTGGCCCTCTGGCTGGCCCGGGACGGCAGCCGGGGCGCCGCCGTCGAGCTGCTGGAGGCGCTGACGCTGGAGCCCGGCGCCGCCCCGGAGGCCCGGGACGACCTGCGGCGCGACCTCGCGCACTGGCAGCGGGAGGCCGCCCGGCTCGGCCCGGGTGAGGGGCGGGGCCCAGGCCCGCTACGCCTGGGGGTGCTGCTCGGCGGCGGCGCGCAGGGCCGCTGAGGCGTCGACGGCGATCGGGTCGCCGTGCCCGAACACCACCGTCTCCACCGGCAACGCGGCCAGCCGGTGGAAGGAGGCGAGGGCCAGTGCCGGGTCGGTGTTGAACACCCCCGGCCTGGTCTGCCCCTGGACGTTGGACACGATGTCCCCGGTGAACAGCACCCCGGGCCCCGGCAGGTGCAGCGCGATGCTGCCGTCGGTGTGGCCGGGCACGTGCACGACCAGCGCGCCGCCGCCGATGTCCAGCACGTCCCCGTCCCCGACCTCGCGGTGCACCGGGCAGGGCTCGGCGGGCGGGATCGGCGGCAGGCCGTCCCACAGCTCCTGTTCGAAGGCGTTCAGCACCGGCGGCGCCGCCGGCTGCTCGCGTCGGACGACCGGCGCCTCCAGCCGGTGCGCCACCACCTCGGCGCTCCAGCGGCGGGCCAGCTCGGCGGCCGAGCCGGTGTGGTCCTCGTGGTGGTGGGTGAGCACGATCCGGCGCAGTGCGGTCGGATCCAGCCCGATGGTGCGGATGCCCTTCTCGATCCCGTCCGCCGACCCGGCGATGCCGGTGTCGACCAGGGTCAGTCCGTGGTCGTCCCGCCAGAGGTAGGCGGTGCCGAACTCCAGGGTGATCATGTGCAATTCGTCGCGTACCCGGGTGATCTCCATGCTCGGATCCTGCGTCCTCCGGCGCCGCCGTACGCCCGCGTTCGCTCTGGGCCTGTCCTGGGCGTGCGCGGTCCGCTCCCGGCGGCTCCGCCCGCGGGTGTCAACCGTACGGGCCGCCGATTCGGGCGCTCGGGCTCCGGTGGGACTTGATGGGAATTCGCCCATCGGGACGGTCTGGTCCGCGGCCCCGGGCCGTTGATATACCTCGTTGCCGGACTCGGGAGCGGTGTCCGCGCCGCCCCGGTGAGCTGCGACGAAAGGCTGGTGACGGATCGATGAAGCTCCTCCGCGTCGGACCCCCGGGCGCCGAGCGCCCGGTCGTGCTGGGCGAGGACGGCACCGCGTACGACCTCTCCGGGCGGGCCCGCGACCTCGACGGGGCCTTCCTGTCCGGGCTGGACACCGACGCCCTGGCCCGGGAGGTGGCCGCCGGCCTGCTTCCGGTGGTGGACCTGGACGGCCTGCGGGTGGGCGCGCCGGTGGCCCGGCCGGGCAAGGTGGTCGGCATCGGGCTCAACTACCGCGACCACGCGGCCGAGGCCGGGGCCGCGATCCCGGACGAGCCGGTGATCTTCCTCAAGCCGAGCTCCACCGTGGTCGGCCCGTACGACGAGGTCCTGGTGCCGCGTGGCGGCGAGAAGACCGACTACGAGGCCGAGCTGGCGATCGTGATCGGCCGCACCGCCCGCTACCTGGACTCGCACGCCGAGGCCGCCGGGGTGATCGCCGGCTACACGATCGCCAACGACGTCACCGAGCGGGCCTTCCAGTTCGAGCGCGGCGGCCAGTGGGACAAGGGCAAGTCGGCGGAGACCTTCACCCCGCTCGGGCCCTGGCTGGTCACCGCCGACGAGGTGGCCGACCCGCAGGCCCTGGAGCTGCGGCTCTGGGTCAACGGTGAGCAGCGGCAGCACGGCAACACCGCCGGGATGATCTTCCCGGTGCTCGAACTCGTCCGCTACGCGAGCCGGTTCATGGTGCTGGAGCCCGGCGACGTGATCGTCACCGGCACCCCGGCCGGGGTCGCCCTGGGCCGCCCCGGCACGCCGTTCCTCGCCCCGGGCGACGTGGTCGAGATCGAGATCGACGGCCTCGGCCGCCAGCGCCAGGTGCTCGGCAAGGCGTAGCCTCCGGGTGCACCCGACCCTTGGCACGGGGGTCGGGAAGGCCCTACCGCGAGCCCGGCCCCGGCCGCGGCCACCGCGAGCCGAGCCCGCGTCACCGCCCGCCCAGCACCGCGCGCAGCCGCCCGGCCCGGTCGGTGCTCGGACCGTCCAGCGCGAGCAGCCCCGCCAGCACCTCCGCCGTCTGCGGATCGTGCAGCGCCGTGGCCGCCGCCATCGCCGTGAACTGGTCCACCAGCCAGTCGCGCAGCTCCGCCACCGGCAGTGCGCGCCCCTCGTCCAGCCAGCTCAGCGAGGCGCCCTCGACCACCGCGATCCACGAGCGCACCAGCAGGGTCAGCCGCGGCCCGGCCTCCCGCACGCCCAGGTGCCGTACGGTCCGCTTGAACGCCGCCCGCCGGACGTCGTCCACGATCGCCGAGGTGCGGGCCGTCTCCACCACCGAACCGCCGCGCAGCAGCGCCGAGTAGCCGGCCTGGTGCTCGGACACGAAGTCGAAGTAGCCGTCCAGTACGGCCGCCAACTGCTCGGACGGCGTCCCGGTCGGCGGGACGGTGAACCGGCTGGTCAGCTCGTCGGCCGCGGTGCGCAGCGCGGCCTCGTACAACTGCTGCTTGCCGCCCGCGAAGTAGCGGTAGACCAGCGGCCGGGAGGCCCCGGCGGCCTCGGCGACGTCGTCCAGGCCCACCTCCTCGGGCGGCCGGGAGGCGAACAGTTCCAGGGCGATCGCGATCAGTTGCTCACGCCGCTGTTCGACCGGCAGCCGCCGGTAGCCGGTGCGGCGCGGGCGCAGGCCGGGTGCGGCCGGGGTGGGGACCGGTCCGGGTGCCGTGGTGGGGCGGGCTTCCATGGCCGTCAGCGTAATGGGCGTCGGATCGATCGGGACCTGTCGGGCACGGATCTTTCCGAACGGGCGTTTGTGTCGCCCACCGTCCGTCAGATCCCGGGCCGGTGCAGGTCAACCGGTCTGCGGCAGGGGCTTGCAAACGGCCCCGGCAACGCGATGATGTCCGGATGGTTGAAGAACTGATCACCTCCGGCGGCGACACCCCGCGCCGCATCGCCGACGACTACGTCCGCACCCTGGCCGAGCTCGACCCGCTGACCGCGGTGTACCTCGGCCTCGACCCCGAGGGCGACCGCCTGCCCGACCTCTCCCCGGCCGGCGCCGAGGCGATCGCCGACCTGGGCCGCCGCACCCTGGCCCGGCTGGACGAGGCCGAGCGGGCCGGCGCCGCCGAGGACGAGGCCGAGCGCCGCTGCGCCCGGCTGCTGCGCGAGCGGCTGACCGCCGAACTCGCCGTCCACGCGGCCGGCGAGAACTTCCGCGCGGTGCGCAACCTGGCCTCCCCGGTGCACAACACGCGGGAGGCCTTCACCCTGATGCCCACCGGCACCGAGGCCGAGTGGCAGGTGATCGGCCGCCGGCTGGCCCGCTTCCCGCTGGCGCTGGAGCAGTACCGGCAGACCCTGGCCGAAGGCGTCGAGCGCGGTCTGCTGTCCGGTCCCCGCCAGGTGCAGACCGTGATCGGGCAGTTCGGCGAGTGGCTGGACGGCGAGGTGCCCGGCGGGTGGTTCGGGCAGTTCGTCCAGGACGCCCCGGAGGGCGTGCGCGCCGAGCTGTCCGCCCACGCGGTGGCCACCGCCGAGGCGCTGGCCGCGCTGCGCGACTGGATGCGCGACGTGTACGCCCCGGCCGCCGCCGGCACCCCGGACCAGGTCGGCCGGGAGCGCTACGGCCGCTGGGTGCGCTACTGGACCGGCGCCGACCTGGACCTGGACGAGGCCTACGCCTGGGCCTGGGGCGAGTTCCACGACCTGTACGCGCAGATGCGGGCGGAGGCCGAGAAGGTCCGCCCGGGTTCCGACCCGATGGCCGCGATGAAATGGCTGGAGGAGGACGGCCCGGCCATCGAGGGCGCCGAGCCGACCCGGGAGTACCTCCAGGGCCTGATGGACCAGGCGATCCGGGACCTCCAGGGCAGCCACTTCGACCTGGCCGAGCCGGTCACCCGGGTCGAGTCGCGGATCGCCCCGGCCGGCAGTGCCGCCGCGCCGTACTACACCGCGCCCTCGCTGGACTTCAGCCGCCCCGGCCGGACCTGGCTGCCGCTGCTCGGCAAGGACCGCTTCCCGGTCTGGGACCTGGTCTCCACCTGGTACCACGAGGGTGTCCCGGGCCACCACCTGCAGCTCGCGCAGTGGAACTACGTCGCCGACCGGCTCTCCACCTACCAGGTGAGCCTCGGCGGGGTCAGCGCCAACCTGGAGGGCTGGGCGCTGTACGCCGAGCGCCTGATGGACGAGCTCGGCTACCTCACCGACCCGGGCCACCGCCTGGGCTACCTCAACGCCCAGATGATGCGGGCGCTGCGGGTCATCATCGACATCGGCATGCACCTGGGCCTGGACTTCCCGGCCGACTCCCCGTACAAGCCGGGCGAGCCGGTGAGCCCGGAGCACGCCCGCGAGTTCTTCGGCCTGTACTGCGGCCTGTCCGCCGACTTCCTGGACAGCGAGCTGGTCCGCTACCTGGGCCTGCCCGGCCAGGCGATCGGCTACAAGCTCGGCGAGCGCGCCTGGCTGCGCGGCCGGGCGGCGGCGCGGGCGGCGCACGAGGCGCGCGGCGAGGAGTTCGACCTCAAGGCCTGGCACATGGCGGCGCTCTCGCAGGGCTCGCTGGGGCTGGACGACCTGGTCGCGGAGCTGTCGGCGCTGTAGGGCCGGTGTGCAGCGGGGCCCCGGGACCCGGTCGCGAGTCCCGGGGCCGCAGCGGCCCCGGGCCGATGGGGAGCGATCGATCGGCAGCACGCCGATTGAAGGCTTGCAGCAAGGTCTTGCAGTCAACCTCCGGCGCCTGCTTGACTCCTGGCCACCGTCCAGGGATCAAGGAGGCGCCGCCATGCTGCCGGAAACCGAGTCGCCCGAGTTCGACCTGCTGGTCGTCGGCGGTGCCGGGGTGGACACCATCGTCCGGGTCGAGCGGCTGGAGATCCCGCCCGGCGACTCGCGGTTCGTCGAGCCGGTGCGCGACTACGTCGGCCACACCGGCAACGGCGTCGCCCTCGGCGCCCACCGCCTCGGCCTGCGCACCGCCTTCCTGGACTTCCTCGGCGACGACCCGCAGGGCGACCTGGTCCGCGCCCACTACCGGCGGCACGGGCTGCACTTCGCGCACCTGGTGAGCCCGCACGGCACCCCGCGAGGGGTCAACCTGGTGGACGCGGACGGCCGCCGGTTCTCCTTCTTCGACGGCCGCCACCCCGCCGACCTGCGGCTCCCGCGCGAGTTCTACCTCCCGTACGCCGAGCGCAGCCGGCACGTCCACCTCTCGATCACCGGCGTCAACCGCGACATGTACGACGACCTGCGCCGGCTGGGCCGCACCACCTCCACCGACCTGCACGACTGGGACGGCGCGAACCCCCACCACCGCGACTACGCGCTCGGCTCCGACCTGGTGTTCCTCTCGGTGGCCGGCTGCCGCGACCGGCACGAGCAGGTGATGCGGGCGATCCTCGCCGAGGGCCGGGCCACCGCGGTCACCGCCACCGCGGGCGCGGAGGGCTGCTACCTGCTCACCCGTGAGGACGGCGTCCTGCGCCACCTGCCCGCCGTCGACCCGGGCCGCCCGGTGGTGGACACCAACGGCGCCGGGGACGCCTTCGTCTCCGGATTCCTGTACGCCTGGTTCCGCGGACACCCGCCGCTGGACTGCGCCCGGGCCGGTTCGGCGGCCGGCGCGTTCACCTGCACCAGTGCCGGTACGCACACCGACTTCATCGGCCCCCGCGAACTGGATACCCTGCTGTCCCGGTGACCGATTTCTCATCGACCTCCAAGCCTGCGGTAACAACCTTTGCAGGCTGAGGCGTCATAGTCGTTGACCGAACGCCGCCACCGACCACGGCAGGAGAGACAGGCATGGGTCAGCACCGCCGCAAGAGGTCGCGCCGTCACCGTCTGCTCGCCCCGTCGCTGTTCACCGCGCTGTCCGCGGTCGTGGTGGCCGCGGTGGTGACCGGGGCGCACGAGCTGAACCTGTCCGACGCGACGGCCGCCGGGAAGGAGGCCCGCAGCGTCCGGGCCGTGGCGTCCGCGCCGACCGCCAGCCCGAGCGCCGCCACGGCGGAGCCCGCGCCGCCCGCGCCGGCCGCGGCCACCACGCCGAGCGGCAGCCCGACCCCCACCGACACCCCTGCCGACACCCCCACGGCCACCTCTTCGGCCACCCCCACCACCCTCGGTACGACCGCCTCCGCCCCCACCGCCGACAAGGAGAGCTCCATCGTCGGCGCGCTGTTCAGCGGCTCGGTCGCGGCGGGCAACCACTTCTGCACCGCCAGTGTGCTGCACAGCGCCACCGGCAACCTGCTGCTGACCGCCGCCCACTGCATCACCAGCACCGACGGCGTCACCTTCGCCCCCGGCTACCGCGACGGCTCCGCCCCGTACGGCACCTGGCGGGTGACCGCGGTCCACACCACCGCCGGCTGGTCCCAGAAGGGCGACGTGGACGAGGACTTCGCGATCCTGGAGACCGCCCCCAGCAACGGCCGCAAGGTCGAGGACGTGGTCGGCGGCAACCACCTGGGCGCGAGCGAGCCCTTCGGTTCCACCGTCCGCCTGTACGGCTACCCGGCCGACGCCGAGACGCCCAGCCTCTGCACCAACACCACCGCCCAGCAGAGCGCGTACCAGCGCGTCATCCAGTGCCCGTCCTACCCGGCCGGCACCAGCGGCGGTCCGTGGATCAGCGCGGCCACCGGCGACGTGGTCGGCGCCATCGGCGGCTACCAGCAGGGCGGCGACAGCGACGACACCTCGTACAGCGCCTACTTCGACCACACCATCGCCGAGCTGTACGACCAGGCCGAGTCCGCCGCGTCCTGACCCCCGTGCGGCGCCGGCCCCTTCGGGGGCCAGCCCCACCACTGCCGTGCCGCCCCCTCCGGGGCCGGGCTGCCCGCAGCCCCCGCTCCGGACATGACGAAGGCCCAGATCCGTGGATCAACTCCACTGATCTGGGCCTCAGTTGCACTTACCGCGAAGTGCCCCCGGTAGGATTCGAACCTACGCACCCGCCTCCGGAGGGCGGTGCTCTATCCCCTGAGCTACGGGGGCCTGTTGGCCTGTCGGCCGCTCCCGCGTTCCGACGGAATGAACACTACCAGGCTTCGGCCGTGGTCCGTGCACGGGTTTCCGGAAAGATCGTCGGGGTCGGCTCGGGGCGGAAGTGTCCAAAGGCCGGACGTATCGGCGGGCCCGCCGATACCCTCGGTGAGGTGTCGGGAGTGTCCGGGCGGGTCCTCGTGGTGGACGACAGCGAGGTGATCCGCCAGCTGATCAGGGTCAACCTGGAGCTTGAGGGCTTCGAGGTGGTGACCGCCGCCGACGGCGCCGAGTGCCTGGAGGTCATCCGCCGGGTGAAGCCGGACGTGGTGACCCTGGACGTGGTGATGCCGCGGCTGGACGGCCTGCGGACCGCGGCCCGGCTGCGCGCGACCCCGGACACCAGCCGGCTGCCGATCGCGATCGTGAGCGCCTGCACCCCGGCGGATCTGGACCTGGGGGAGACCGTCGGGGTGGACGGCTACCTCGGCAAGCCCTTCGACCCGGCCGATCTGGTGGCCCTGGTCCGGCGCCTGATGCGACTCACCGGACAGCCCGAAGCGTTCCGCCCTGAGCGAACAGATCGCACGGATCGCGGCTGACACCGCTGGACGCACGGCGCGGCGGCGACTCCACGCGTCTCAACCGGTAAACCGAGTGGCGGGCGGGCACCCCGTCTCGCCTACGCTTGGCGTCGTGACCCCCGCAGACCTTTCCCAGGCAATCCAGGCCGCAGTGAGCTCCGCCGTCGAGGCGGGCGAGCTGGCCGTCGCCGTGCCCGAGCACGTGACGGTCGAGCGGCCCAAGAACCGGGACCACGGCGACTACGCGACGAACGTGGCCCTCCAGCTCGCCAAGGCGGCCGGCAAGCCGCCGCGAGCCGTTGCCGAGGTGCTGGCCGACCGCCTGCGAGGGATCACCGGCGTCGCCAAGGTCGACATCGCCGGTCCGGGCTTCCTGAACATCACCCTGGACACCGCCACCGCCGGTGCGCTCGCCCGCACCATCGTCGAGGCGGGCGAGGCCTACGGCCGCAACGAGGCCCTCAAGGGCCTGAAGATCAACCTGGAGTTCGTCTCCGCCAACCCGACCGGCCCGATCCACATCGGCGGCGTCCGCTGGGCCGCCGTCGGCGACTCGCTGGCGCGCGTGCTGCGGGCCTCCGGTGCCGACGTCACCACCGAGTACTACCTCAACGACGCCGGCGTGCAGATCACCAAGTTCGCCGCCTCGCTGCAGGCCGCCGCGAACGGCCGCGAGGTGCCCGAGGGCGGGTACGTCGGCGAGTACATCGTCGACATCGCCAAGGCGATCACCGGCGCCGTCCCCGGCGTGCTCGACCTGCCCGAGGACGAGCAGCTGCAGGTCTTCCGCACCGAGGGCCTCAAGCTCATGGTCGCCGAGATCAAGCGCTCGATGGACGAGTTCGGCACCCACTTCGACGTGTGGTTCTCGGAGAAGACGCTGCACGACGCCGGCGCCGTCGAGAAGGCCATCGACCGGCTGCGCGAGCAGGGCCACGTCTTCGAGCAGGACGGCGCGGTCTTCCTGCGCACCACCGACTTCGGCGACGACAAGGACCGCGTCCTGATCAAGGCCGACGGCGACAAGACCTACTTCGCCGCCGACGCCGCCTACTACCTGTCCAAGCGTGACCGCGGCGCCGAGGTCGCGCTCTACATGCTGGGCGCCGACCACCACGGCTACGTCAACCGCCTCAAGGCCATCTCGGCCTGCGCGGGCGACGACATGGACCGCAACATCGAGGTGAAGATCGGCCAGTTCGTGAAGATGCTTCGCGACGGCGAAGAGGTCCGCATGTCCAAGCGGGCCGGCAACATCATCACGATCGACGACGTGGTCGAGTGGATCGGCGTGGACGCCGCCCGCTACACCCTGGCGCGCTCGTCCACGGACTCGACGATCACGCTGGACATCAACGTCCTGACCAGCCAGACCAACGAGAACCCGGTCTACTACGTCCAGTACGCCCACACCCGGATGTGCGGCGTGGCGCGCAAGGCCGTCGAGCTGGGCGTGGACAAGGGCACGGCCGAGCAGTTCAAACCCGAGCTGCTCGCCACCGAGTGGGAGAACGACATCCTCGGCGCCCTCGGCGAGTTCCCGCGCATCCTCGCCACCGCCGGCGAGCTGCGCGAGCCGCACCGGGTCGCGCGCTACCTGGAGGACCTCGCGGGCAAGTACCACCGCCTGTACGAGAACTGCATGTTCCTGCCCAAGGGCGACGAGGAGCTCACCGACACGCACCGTGCCCGGCTCTGGCTGGTCGAGGCCACGCGCACGGTCATGGCCAACGGCCTCACGCTCCTGGGCGTTACGGCGCCCGAGCGGATGTAGGCACCACCCCCAAGCGCACAGCGGGGGGCGGCTGACGGTCAACGGGGACCGTCGCCGCCCCTCGCCATAGGCCTCGAAGGACCTTCCACCATGAGTCGTTCCGCACATCCCGCAGGCCCCCGGCACGGCGACGTCCTGCCCGACGGCCACTACCAGGCCCCGCCGGCCGACCTGAACGCGCTGGACCCCAAGGTCTGGTCCCGCACCGTCGCCCGCAACGCCGAGGGCGTGGCCACCGTCGGCGGGATCGACGTCAAGCGGCTGGCGGCCGAGTTCGGCACCCCGGCCTACGTGCTGGACGAGGAGGACTTCCGGACCCGGGCCCGCGCCTGGCGGGACGCCTTCGGCGCCGACGCGGACGTCTTCTACGCCGGAAAGGCCTTCCTCTCCAAGGCGATCGTGCGCTGGCTGCACGAGGAGGGCCTCAACCTCGACGTGTGCAGCACCGGCGAGCTGGCGGTCGCGCTGGCCGCCGGGATGCCGCCGGAGCGGATCGCGCTGCACGGCAACAACAAGTCGGTGAACGAGCTCGAGTACGCGGTGAAGACCGGCGTCGGGCACATCGTGGTCGACTCCTACGAGGAGATCGAGCGCCTGGCCGCGATCGCCGCCCGCCAGGGCGTGCGCCAGCAGGTGCTGATCCGGATCACCGTCGGCGTCGAGGCGCACACCCACGAGTTCATCGCCACGGCGCACGAGGACCAGAAGTTCGGCCTGTCCCTGAATCTGGCTGCGCCGCGAAGCGGCTCGGTCGAGGGTGGTGGTGGGCGACGGGAGGGCGGGGGAGCGGCCGCCGAGGCGGTGCGCCGGGTGCTCGGCCACGACAGCCTGGAGCTGCGCGGCATCCACTCGCACATCGGCTCGCAGATCTTCGACACGGCCGGCTTCGAGGTGGCCGCCCGCCGGGTGGTCGGCCTGCTGGCCGGGATCCGCGACGAGCACGGCGTCCAGCTGCCCGAGATCGACCTCGGCGGCGGGCTCGGCATCGCGTACACCAGCGAGGACGACCCGCGCGAGCCGGCCGAGATCGCGGCCGCGCTGGCCGACATCGTCCGCCGCGAGTGCGAGGCCGCGAACCTCGACACCCCCCGGCTGTGCGTGGAGCCGGGTCGGGCGATCGTCGGCCCGACCGCGTTCACCCTGTACGAGGTCGGCACGGTCAAGCCGCTGGAGGGCCTGCGCACCTACGTCAGCGTGGACGGCGGGATGTCCGACAACATCCGCACCGCGCTGTACGACGCCGAGTACTCGGTGGCCCTGGTGTCGCGCACCAGTGAGGCCGAGCCGATGCTGGTCCGGGTGGTCGGCAAGCACTGCGAGTCCGGTGACATCGTCGTCCGGGACGCCTTCCTGCCGGCCGACCTGACCCCGGGCGACCTGATCGCGGTGCCCGCCACCGGCGCCTACTGCCGCTCGATGGCGAGCAACTACAACCACGCCCTGAAGCCCCCCGTGCTCGCCGTCAAGGACGGTGCGGCCCGGGTGATCGTCCGGCGCGAGACGGAGGAGGATCTCCTGCGCCTGGATATCGGATGACGAAATTCTCGTCTCAGATCATGGAACGACCGTAGATCCGTGCGGAAAGTCCCCGAGACTGGTAACGGACCGAAGTTCCCGGCGGCCCCGAAAACCGCCGGAAATACCGAAGCACGATGAATGCAGAGCGGAGTCGGATGATGCGTACGCGCCCGCTGAAGGTGGCGTTGCTGGGTTGTGGTGTGGTGGGCTCCGAGGTGGCGCGCATCATGACGACGACGGCCGACGACCTCGCCGCTCGCATCGGTGCCCCGGTCGAGCTCGCCGGGATCGCGGTCCGCCGGGCCGGCCGGGTGCGCCCCGGTGTGCCCGAGCACCTGATCACCACCGACGCCGAGGCCCTGATCAACCGGGGTGACATCGACGTGGTGGTCGAGGTGGTGGGTGGCATCGAGCCGTCCAAATCGCTGCTCCTGTCCGCCTTCAAGCAGGGCGCCTCGGTGGTCAGCGCCAACAAGGCGCTGCTCGCCCAGGACGGCACCGAGCTGCACGCCGCGGCCGCCGAGGCCGGGGTGGACCTGTACTACGAGGCCGCGGTGGCGGGCGCGATCCCGCTGCTGCGCCCGCTGCGCGAGTCCCTCGCGGGGGACAAGGTCGACCGGGTGCTGGGCATCGTCAACGGCACCACCAACTTCATCCTCGACAAGATGGACACCAGCGGCGCCGGCTACTCGGAGGCACTGGAGGAGGCCACCGCGCTCGGCTACGCCGAGGCCGACCCGACGGCCGACGTGGAGGGCTTCGACGCCGCCGCCAAGGCCGCGATCCTGGCCGGTATCGCCTTCCACACCAAGGTGACCGCGGCGGACGTCTACCGCGAGGGCATCACCGAGGTGACCGCCGCCGACATCGCCTCCGCCAAGGAGATGGGCTGCGTGGTCAAGCTGCTCGCGATCTGCGAGCGGGCGGCCGACGGCGAGTCCGTCACCGCGCGGGTCCACCCGGCGATGATCCCGCTCTCGCACCCGCTGGCCTCGGTCCGCGAGGCGTACAACGCGGTGTTCATCGAGGCCGAGGCGGCCGGCCGGCTGATGTTCTACGGCCCGGGCGCGGGCGGCTCGCCGACCGCCTCCGCGGTGCTCGGTGACCTGGTCGCGGTCTGCCGCAACAAGCTGGCCGGGGCCACCGGTCCCGGTGACTCGGTGTACACCCGGCTGCCGGCCAAGCCGATGGACGAGGTGGTCACCCGCTACCACGTCAGCCTGGACGTGGACGACCGCGCGGGCGTGCTCGCCCAGGTCGCGTCCGTGTTCGCCGAGCACGGTGTGTCCATCGACACCGTGCGCCAGCAGGGCCGCGACGGCGACGCCTCGCTCGTCGTGGTCACCCACCGTGCCACCGACGCCGCGCTGTCGGCGACGGTCGACAAGCTCCGCGCGCTGGACAGCGTGCGGGACGTGGCCAGCATCATGCGGGTCGAAGGGGAGTAAGGAACAGATGATGAGCGGCGTTGCCGAGAACGCGGCCAGAAACACCCACACCCGTACCCACACCCACCAGTGGCGCGGGCTGATCGAGGAGTACCGGGACCGTCTGCCGGTCACCGCGGCCACCCCGGTGGTCACCCTGCTGGAGGGCGGTACGCCCCTGGTCCCCGCCCAGGTGCTCTCCGAGCGCACCGGCTGCCAGGTCTACCTCAAGGTCGAGGGCGCCAACCCGACCGGCTCCTTCAAGGACCGCGGGATGACGATGGCCATCTCCAAGGCCAAGGAGGAGGGCGCGCAGGCCGTCATCTGCGCGTCCACCGGCAACACGTCGGCCTCCGCCGCCGCGTACGCGGTGCGGGCCGGGATGGTCTCCGCCGTGCTCGTCCCGCAGGGCAAGATCGCCCTCGGCAAGATGGGCCAGGCGCTGGTGCACGGCGCCAGGATCCTGCAGGTCGACGGGAACTTCGACGACTGCCTGACGCTCGCGCGTGAACTGTCCGAGAAGTACCCGGTGGCCCTGGTCAACTCGGTGAACCCGGCGCGGATCGAGGGCCAGAAGACGGCGGCCTTCGAGATCGTCGACATGCTCGGCGACGCCCCGGACATCCACGTCCTGCCGGTCGGCAACGCGGGCAACATCACCGCGTACTGGAAGGGCTACCGCGAGTACGCCACCGACGGGATGGCCTCGCGCACCCCGCGGATGTGGGGCTTCCAGGCCGCCGGCTCGGCCCCGATCGTGGACGGCGCGCCCGTCCTCAAGCCGCAGACCATCGCGACCGCGATCCGGATCGGCAACCCGGCCTCCTGGGACTACGCGCTCGCCGCCCGGGACGAGTCCGGCGGCCTCATCGACAAGGTGACGGACCGTCAGATCCTCGCCGCCTACCGGCTGTTGGCCGCGCAGGAGGGCGTCTTCGTGGAGCCCGCCTCGGCCGCCTCGGTGGCCGGTCTGCTGGCCAAGGCGGAGGCCGGCCTGGTCGACCCGGGCCAGCGGATCGTCTGCACCGTGACCGGCAACGGCCTCAAGGACCCGGACTGGGCGGTGGCCGGCGCGCCGCAGCCGCAGGTCGTCCCGGTCGACCCGGAGGCCGCGGCCCGGCGGCTCGGACTGCTGGACTGACGACGGGGCCTGACGCTTCGACGGGCCGACTCTTTCGGGGGGGCCCGTCAAAGTTCTCCGCTGACTCTTCTGCGTCAATTCCGGTTCGCATTCCGATCCGATTTCACCCCTCCCTTTGACGGAGAAGGGTGTGCATTCCGGCCAGAAGCGGCAACACACCAGATCGAGGGCCCACGGGGTGTACCACTGGGGAACCTCTCTTCGATACTCTGGCTTCGGCCGTGTGGCACATGCCCCGGGCCCGTCCTGGTGCGGGCCGCGCCGACGACTGTGGCCGCCCGCCCCGTGGGTCCTCGGCCCTTCCCCCCACCCTTGCACCGACGACGCGCTCCGCGCCGCCCGATTTCCCCAGGAGAGTCCACCGCATGGCCGGTCCTGCGTTCCGTGCCGCCGCCGTCCGGGTCCGGGTTCCCGCGACCAGCGCCAACCTCGGTCCGGGCTTCGACGCCTTCGGGCTCGCGCTGGGCCTGTACGACGACGTGGTCGTCCGGGTCGCCGACTCGGGCCTCTCCGTCGACATCGCCGGCGAGGGTGCCGAGACGCTGCCCCGGGACGAGCGCCACCTGCTGATCCGCTCGATGCGGGCCGCCTTCGACCGGCTCGGCGGCCAACCCCGCGGCCTCGAAGTGGTCTGCGCCAACCGGATACCGCACGGCCGCGGCCTGGGCTCCTCCTCGGCCGCCATCTGCGCCGGCATCGTGGCCGCCCGCGCGGTCACCATCGGCGGTCCGTCCGCGCTGGACGACGACGCGCTGCTGGCCCTCGCCTCCGAGCTGGAGGGCCACCCGGACAACGTCGCGGCCTGCCTGCGCGGCAACTTCACCATCGCCTGGACCGACGAGGAGTCGGCCAAGGCGGTCACCCTGGAGCCCTCCGAGCAGGTCGTCCCGGTGGTGTTCGTGCCGGCCGGCGAGGTGCTCACCGAGACCGCCCGTGGCCTGCTGCCGAAGACCGTCCCGCTTGCTGACGCGGCCGTCAACGCGGGCCGATCCGCGCTGCTGGTGGAGGCGTTGACCCGGCGGCCCGAACTGCTCCTCACGGCCACCGAGGACCGGCTGCACCAGGACTACCGCGCCTCGGCCATGCCGGACAGCGCCGCGCTGGTCGGCGTGCTGCGCGCGGAGGGCGTCCCCGCGGTCATCTCCGGGGCCGGTCCGACCGTGCTGGCGCTCACCGACGAGGCCGGCGTCGACAAGGTGCTTTCCTTCGCCGGCCACCACGGCCACGGCGGGGACCCGGCGTTCGCCGCGCACCGGCTCGGCATCGACCGGACCGGGGCCGCCGTGCTCCCGCTGGGCGCCTGAGCAGCCAGTTCGGGCCCGGCGTCCAGCCGGGCCGTCCGGACACGATTGGCAAGCCCGAGGTCGGGGAATGTGTGAGGGGGTCGGTAGTGTTAACCTCATTGCTGCACCAGGTGCCCTCCGGGGCTCGGTGCGCCGCGTCCCGATCCCAGCACTCCACGGCCGTGGAGTCGTGGCGATGTCCGGGGCGACGATTCTCCGGGAGCCCACCGCAGCGCGTACGCAGCCTGCCTGCGCGACATGCGGCCGCATCCCGAAGCCGTGACGGCACCTGACTCCCACCCGCGGCCTCCCACCTTGAGGCCAGGACGGGCGGAGCGCGGGCCACCGTCACGCGACGGGGGCCCGGGATTCGCAGGCAGCGTGGGGGCAGTGCCCTCAGGGGAGGTCGACACACGACCGGCCCACGCGCCACCTCAGCACCACCGTGCTTCATGCACCGCACCTCGCAGCTCTCCCTCGACCGGCTCCCGCCATTCGAGGGATCACCGCCTCGGACCGACGCAGTCGAGCGTTGGTCAGGACAGCACAACCGGTCGCCGAGCCAGACAGGCCGACGTCCGCTCCAGGGAAGGACCCTTAGTGAGCGACTCCACCGATCTGATGGGCGCGCGCCCGGACGCCGATGCGTCGGACGCAGCCGCCGCCCCCGCTGCCCCGGCCCGCCGCCGCCGCAGTGCCGCCGCGGGCCTGGACGGCATGGTCCTCGCCGAGCTGCAGAAGCTCGCCGCGGACCTGGGCATCACCGGTACCGGGCGCATGCGCAAGAGCCAGCTGATCGAGACCATCAAGGAGAAGAGCGGCGGGGACCCGCTGCTCGCCGCCGGTGGCGCCCCGGCCGCCAAGCGCACCGCCGCCAAGGCGGACGCCGAGGCCCCGGCCGAGAAGCCGGCCCGTCGCACCAAGGCCGCCGCGGCCGCGGCCGCCGAGGCGCAGGCCCAGATCGACATCCCGGTCCAGGCCGCCGCCGAGACCGCTGCGCCCGCCCGTACCGAGCGCACCCGCCGTCGCGCCACCGCCGCCGCCGGCGCCCCGACCGCCCCGGTGGCCGAGGCCGCCGCCGAGGCCGCCACCGTCGCGGTGGCCGAGCCCAAGCAGGCCGACCGTCCGGCCGAGACCCGCGGCTTCGAGGGCCGCGAGGAGGGCCGGGAGACCCGCCGCGACCGCCGTGAGCGCCGTGAGCGCCGCGAGGGCGGCGAGCGCACCGAGCGCACCGAGCGCACCGAGCGCACCGAGCGCACCGAGCGTCAGGACACCGGCGAGGCCCAGGCCGGGCAGGACGGCGAGACGCGCGAGTCGCGCCGCGACCGCCGCAACCGCCGCGACCGCGCCGAGCGCCAGGGCCAGCAGCAGGGTCAGCAGCAGGGGCAGGCCGACGGCCAGCAGAGCCGCCAGGGCGGCCAGCAGACCCAGCAGCAGCCGCAGGTCCAGCAGGGCGGCTACGACGACGACGAGTTCGGTGAGGGCCGTCGGGGCCGTCGCGGCCGCTACCGCGACCGTCGCGGCCGTCGCGGCCGCGAGGGCTTCGAGACCGGCACCGTCGAGCCGCAGATCGGCGAGGACGACGTCCTGATCCCGGTCGCGGGCATCCTCGACATCCTCGACAACTACGCGTTCGTGCGCACCTCCGGCTACCTGCCGGGTCAGAACGACGTCTACGTCTCGCTCGCCCAGGTCCGCAAGAACGGCCTGCGCAAGGGTGACGCCATCACCGGTGCGGTGCGCCAGCCGCGCGAGGGCGAGCGCCGCGAGAAGTTCAACGCCATGGTGCGCCTGGACTCCGTCAACGGCATGGACCCGGAGACCGGCCGCGGCCGCCCCGAGTTCAACAAGCTCACCCCGCTCTACCCGCAGGAGCGGCTGCGCCTGGAGACCGACCCGGGCGTGCTGACCACCCGGATCATCGACCTGGTGTCGCCGATCGGCAAGGGCCAGCGCGGTCTGATCGTCGCGCCGCCGAAGACCGGTAAGACCATGGTGCTGCAGGCGGTCGCCAACGCGATCACCCACAACAACCCCGAGTGCCACCTGATGGTCGTCCTGGTCGACGAGCGTCCGGAAGAGGTCACCGACATGCAGCGGTCGGTGAAGGGCGAGGTCATCTCCTCGACCTTCGACCGCCCGGCCGAGGACCACACCACCGTCGCCGAGCTGGCCATCGAGCGCGCCAAGCGCCTGGTGGAGCTGGGCCACGACGTGGTCATCCTGCTGGACTCGATCACCCGTCTGGGCCGCGCCTACAACCTGGCGGCGCCGGCCTCCGGCCGCATCCTGTCCGGTGGTGTCGACTCGACCGCGCTGTACCCGCCGAAGAAGTTCTTCGGTGCCGCGCGCAACATCGAGAACGGCGGCTCGCTGACCATCCTGGCCACCGCGCTGGTCGAGACCGGCTCGCGCATGGACGAGGTGATCTTCGAGGAGTTCAAGGGCACCGGCAACATGGAGCTCAAGCTCGACCGGAAGCTCTCGGACAAGCGCATCTTCCCGGCCGTCGACGTGGACGCCTCCAGCACCCGCAAGGAGGAGATCCTGCTCGGCAGCGAGGAGTTGGCCATCGTCTGGAAGCTGCGCCGGGTGCTGCACGCGCTCGACTCGCAGCAGGCGATCGAGCTGCTCCTGGACAAGATGAAGCAGACCAAGAGCAACGCCGAGTTCCTGATGCAGATCGCCAAGACCACCCCCGGCTCCGGCGACTGACCGTAAGCCGTACGGCTGTTGAAGCACGGAACCCCGGATCGCGCGAGCGGTCCGGGGTTCCGTGCGTCAGCACGCCGACCAGGACGGCGGCTTTGTTCCAGGGTCGGGACAACTTGAGGCTATTCGATCATCTTGTCCGTTTTACTCTGGATCGTATGGCCGAGCACAAGAGGGTCCCGAGGCGTCGCCGCAAGGTCCTGCGGGTGACCGCCTGCGCGTTCGCCGCGCTCGTCGTCCTCGGCGGCGGGGCGGCCGGGTACGCGTACCTGAAGCTCAACGGCAACATCAAGAGCGTCGACATCGACGGCCGCCTCGGTGACGCCCGGCCCCCGGCCGCCACCGACGGCTCCTTCAACATCCTGGTGCTGGGCTCCGACTCCCGGGTCGGCGAGAACGGCGACCTGGCGGGCGGGGACACCGGCGAGAGCGCCCGCTCCGACACCGCGATGGTGGTGCACATCGGCCAGGACCACGCGCGGGCCTCGATCGTCTCCATCCCGCGCGACACCCTGGTCGACCGCCCGGACTGCACCGACGCGAACGGCAAGGCCGTCCCGGGCGCCGAACGCGCGATGTACAACAGCGCCTTCGAGGTCGGCGGCGCGGCCTGCGCGGTCAAGACCACCGAGCAGCTCACCGGGCTGCGGATGGACCACTACCTGCAGGTCGACTTCGCCGGCTTCGCCAGGGTCGTGGACGCGATGGGCGGGGCCACCGTGACCACCACGGTGGCCATCCACGACAAGGACAGCGGGCTCGACCTGCCGGCCGGCGAGCACCACCTCGACGGGCAGCAGGCGCTGGCCTTCGTCCGCACCCGGCACGGCGTCGGCGACGGCAGCGACCTCGGCCGGATCGAACTGCAGAAGCAGATGGTCAAGTCGCTGCTCCAGCAGGCCGGCGGGATCGGACTGTTCTCCAACCCGGTCAAGCTGTGGTCGATCGGCGACACCATGACCAAGAGCATCACGGCCGATTCCGCGCTGGGCTCGGTGAACTCCCTGGTGGGGCTGGTCCAGGAGCTCAAGGGGATCGGCCCGGACCAGCTGACCATGGTCACCCTGCCGGTGGAGACCGCCCCCGGCGACCCCAACCGGGTGGTCGAGCGGCAGCCGCAGGCCCGGCAGCTCTGGGCGGCGCTCAAGGCCGACCGGCCCGTCCCGCAGGCGGTCGTCTCGGCCCAGCCCCAGAACCCCGCCCAGGCGACCCCCACGGCCTCCCCAGCGGCTTCCCCGGCCACCTCCCCGAAGCCCGCCGCGACGGCCACGGCGGGGCGCTGACCGGGCCCGGACGGCGCCCGGAATATCCCGGAACAGGCCCCGGTTTTGGAAGGTGCGGCCGGTCCTGGCAGACTGGTACGTCGGTCCCGGTTCACGTGCGGCACTCCAGCCGCCGACCCGGTGCCCTCCCGAAACCTAGGAGAACCCCTTGAAGTCCAACGTTCACCCGGAGTACGTGGTCACCCGTGTGACCTGCACCTGCGGCGCCGAGTTCACCACCCGCTCGACCGAGACCAGCGGCGAGATCCGCGCCGAGGTCTGCTCGCAGTGCCACCCGTTCTACACCGGCAAGCAGAAGATCCTCGACACCGGTGGCCGCGTGGCCCGCTTCGAGGCCCGCTTCGGCAAGCAGCACAGCGCGAAGGCCTAGCGCTCCCTCGGCGCCGGTTCCCGGTGCCCCCGTACTCGTTCCGGGGGCGCTGGGGACCGGCGCCGTTCGCGTCCCCCCGCGCGTTCCGAACGCCCCGCATCCACCTCCTCACACGTTCCTAGCCCCGGGAAGAAGGCCACCCCATGTTCGAGGCAGTCGAAGAGCTCCTCGTCGAGCACGCCGACCTCGAAAAGAGGCTGGCAGAGCCGTCCGTCCACGCCGACCAGGCGAACGCCCGCAAGCTGGCCAAGCGGTACGCCGAGCTGACCCCGATCACCCGGGTCTACCGGCAGTGGCGGCAGACCGGCGAGGACATCGAGGCCGCGCGCGAACTCGCCGCCGAGGACCCGGAGTTCATCTCCGAGGTGAAGGACTCCGAGCAGCGCCGCGACGAGCTGACCGAGGAGCTGCGGGTCCTGCTGGTGCCGCGCGACCCGAGCGACGACAAGGACGTCATCCTGGAGATCAAGGCGGGCGAGGGCGGCGAGGAGTCCGCGCTGTTCGCCGGTGACCTGCTCCGGATGTACCTGCGCTACGCGGAGCGGATCGGCTGGAAGACCGAGATCATCGACTCCAACGAGTCGGACCTCGGCGGCTACAAGGACGTCTCGGTCGCGGTCAAGACCAAGGGCAACACCGAGCCCGGCCAGGGCGTCTGGGCCCGGCTGAAGTACGAGGGCGGCGTGCACCGCGTGCAGCGCGTCCCCGCCACCGAGTCCCAGGGCCGCATCCACACCTCCGCGGCGGGCGTGCTGGTCACCCCCGAGGCGGAGGAGGTCGAGGTCGAGATCCTCGCCAACGACCTGCGGATCGACGTCTACCGCTCCTCCGGCCCCGGCGGCCAGTCGGTCAACACCACCGACTCCGCGGTCCGGATCACCCACCTGCCGACCGGTATCGTGGCGTCCTGCCAGAACGAGAAGAGCCAGCTGCAGAACAAGGAGCAGGCGATGCGCATCCTGCGTTCGCGGCTGCTGGCCGCCGCGCAGGAGGAGGCCGAGCGCGAGGCCTCGGACGCGCGTCGCAGCCAGGTCCGTACGGTGGACCGCTCCGAGCGGATCCGGACGTACAACTACCCCGAGAACCGCATCTCGGACCACCGCACGGGGTTCAAGGCGTACAACCTGGACCAGGTCCTGGACGGCGACCTGAACGCGGTGATCCAGTCCTGCGTCGACAAGGACGCGGCGGCCAAGCTCGCCGCGGCCCAAGAGAACTGAGACCGGCGCGCCCCAGCCCGACGCAAGCCTGAAGCCGGAGCGCAGAAACAAGAGGTCGTACGGATGAACCTGCTGCTCGCCGAGGTGGCCCAGGCCACCCAGCGGTTGGCCGCGGCCGGCGTGCCGTCGCCGCGCTTCGACGCGGAGGAACTCGCCGCCTACGTCCACAACGTCAAGCGCAGCCAGCTGCACACGGTGAAGGACGCGGACTTCGACGCCCGCTACTGGGAGGCGGTCTCGCGCCGTGAGGCGCGCGAGCCGCTCCAGCACATCACCGGGCGGGCGTTCTTCCGCTACCTCGAACTGGAGGTCGGCCCCGGGGTGTTCGTGCCCCGGCCGGAGACCGAGACGGTCGTCGAGTGGGCGATAGACGCGGTGCGCGACATGGACGTCGCCGAGCCGCTGGTGGTCGACCTGTGCTCCGGCTCCGGCGCCATCGCGCTCGCCCTGGCCCAGGAGCTGCCGCGCTCGACCGTGCACGCCTTCGAACTCGACGAGGGCGCACTGGAGTACACCCGGCGCAACATCGAGGCCAGCCCGGACCGCGCGAGGGTCACCCTGCACGCCGGGGACGCCACCAAGGCCTTCGAGGACGACCGCTCCTGGGACGGCCGCTTCGACCTGGTGATCTCCAACCCGCCGTACATCCCGCTCACCGAGTGGGAGTACGTCGCGCCGGAGGCCCGCGACCACGACCCGCAGATGTCGCTGTTCTCGGGTGAGGACGGCCTGGACACCATCCGCGGCATCGAGCGGGTGGCCGCGCGACTGCTGCGCCCGGGCGGCGCGGTGGTGATCGAGCACGCCGACCAGCAGGGCGGCCAGGTGCCGTGGATCTTCAACGAGGAACGCGGCTGGACGGACACCGCCGACCACCGTGACCTGAACAACCGGCCGCGCTTCACGACGGCGCGTAAAGCCGTGCTGTGAAGCCCGTTGTGACCGTCATGAGCCATTCCAGAAGGGGACCGCACCGATGAGCCGCCGCTACGACTGTGCCGACGCCGGGGACCGTGCCACCGGCCTGCGTGAGGCCGCCTCGGCCATCCGCCGCGGCGAACTCGTCGTGCTGCCCACCGACACCCTGTACGGGGTCGGCGCGGACGCCTTCTCCCCGGAGGCCGTCGGCGAGCTGCTGGCCGCCAAGGGCCGGGGCCGCAACATGCCCTCGCCCGTCCTGGTCGGCTCGCCGACCACCCTGCACGGCCTGGTCACCGACTTCTCCGAGCAGGCCTGGGAGCTGGTCGACGCCTTCTGGCCCGGCGGGCTCACCCTGGTCGCCCGGCACCAGCCCTCGCTGCGCTGGGACCTCGGCGAGACCCGCGGCACCGTCGCGGTCCGGATGCCGCTGCACCCGGTCGCCATCGAGCTGCTGAACACCACCGGCCCGCTGGCGGTCTCCAGCGCCAACAAGACCGGCGGGCCGTCCCCGGCGACCTGCGACGAGGCGCAGGCCCAGCTCGGCGACGCGATCTCGGTCTACCTGGACGGCGGGCAGGCCGACCACGCCACCGCCTCGTCCATCGTCGACGTGACCGGCAAGGTCCCGATCCTGCTGCGGGCCGGCGCGATCAGCATCGAGCAGCTGAGGGAGGTCGTCCCCGACCTGGAGGCCGGAAGTTGACACCCACCGCCTCGCTCCATGACCGGCCCGGCATGGCGCCGTACCTGGCCGTGGGCCCCAGGCCGCTGGACCACTTCCGGATCCTGTTCGTCTGTACCGGGAACATCTGCCGCTCGCCGATAGCCGAGCGGCTCACCCGGCGTGAGCTGGACACCCGGCTCAGCCCCCGGGTGGCCGGCCGGATGCTGGTCGAGAGCGCCGGCACCTGGGGTCACGTCGGCGCGCCGATGGAGGACCACGCCGCGACCGTGCTCGACGAGTACGGCGCCGACAGCGGCGGCTTCACCGGCCGTGAGCTGCTCGACGAACACGTGGTCGAGGCCGACCTGGTGCTCACCGCGACCCTGGACCACCGCGCCCAGGTGATCTCGATGGGCCACGAGGCGGGGCTGCGCACCTTCACGCTGAAGGAGTTCACCCGCCTGGTGCGGACGATCGACCCGGGCACCCTGCCCGACCCCCGCCGCGGCGCCGACGTCACCGAGCGGGCCCGCGCGCTGGTCCGGGCGGCCGCCTCGTTGCGCGGCTGGCTGCTGGCCGCCACCCCGGAGTCGGACGAGCTGGAGGACCCGTACGGGGCGCCGATCGGCATGTTCCGCAACTGCGGCGAGGAGATATTCCACGCGGTCGACCCGGTGGTCACCGCGCTCACCGGTATGCCCGCGCCGCGCTGAGTCGAGCCGGGGGCTCCGAACGGCCCTGCGCCGCCCAACCGGGGGCTCCGAACGGCCCTGCGCCGCCGAGCCGGGCGGCCGAGACGGTCCTACGCTGGGTAGACCCCCCCAGCCGCCGGCCGGGGGCGCCCCATCCGCAGCGCCGGGAGCCTTGCCATGACCGTCACCGATGCCGCGACCGGCTCGACCGCGACGAGGGTCCGCCCGTGGGCGTCCGAGGCGCTGCACCGGGCGGATCCGCAGATCGCCGACCTGCTGGCCGCCGAGGCCGAGCGGCGGGCCGAGACGATCCAGCTGCTGGCGGGGGAGAACCTGACCAGCCCCGCCGTCCTGGCGGCACTGACCGGGCCGCTGATCGACAAGTACGCCGAGGGCTACCCGGGCCGACGACACCACACCGGCTGCGCGCTGGCGGACGCCGCGGAGCTGCTGGCGATCGACCGGGCCCGTGGGCTGTTCGCCGCCCCGCACGCCAACGTCCAACCCAGATCGGCGACTTCGGCGATGCTGGCAGCCTACGCGGCGCTGCTGCGGCCCGGTGACGGGGTGCTGGCGATGTCGCTGGAGCACGGCGGCCACCTCAGCTGCGGCTCGCGGGCCAACTTCTCCGGCCGCTGGTTCGCCTTCACCGGCTACGGCGTGCGCGAGGACGACGGCCTGATCGACCTCGACCAGGTGCGCGACCTGGCCCACCAGCACCGCCCCAAGGCCATCGTGGCGGGCTCGATCTCCTACCCCCGGCACCCGGACTGGGCGGCCTTCCGGGAGATCGCCGACGAGGTGGACGCCTATCTGATCGCCTCCGCCGCGCAGACCACCGGCCTCATCGCGGCCGGGGAGGCGCCCTCCCCGGTGCCGTACGCCGACGTCACGGTGGCGGCCACCCACAAGCTGCTGCGCGGCCCGCGCGGGGGCCTGCTGCTGTCCACCGCCGAGCTGGCCGAGCGGGTCGACCGGGCGGTGTTCCCGTTCAGCCAGGGCGGCGCGGCGATGAACGAGGTGGCCGGCAAGGCGGTCGCCCTCGCGGAGGCCCGGACGCCCGCCTACCGGGCCTACGCGCAGCGGGCGGTGGCAGGGGCTCGGGCGCTCGCTGCGGGGCTCGCAGAGGCCGGAATGCGCCCTCTGACGGGCGGGACCGACACCCATCTGGTGACCGCCGACGTCAGCTCGCTCGGGGTGACCGGCGCGGAGGCCGAGCGGCGCTGCGCGGCGGCCGGGCTGCTGCTCGGCAAGTGCGCGCTGCCGTACGACCCGGCGCCGGCCGCCGAGGCCTCCGGGATCAGGCTGGGCACGGGCACGGTGACCAGCCAGGGGATGGGCGAGGCGGAGCTGTCGGAGATCGCCGGGCTGATCGCGCGCCTGCTCGCCGGGAGCGCGGTGGCGTCGGTCGCGGAGCGGGTCCGCGAGCTGGCGGGGTCCTTCGCCGGGGCCTCCGTCGACGCGTGAGCGGGCGACGGCGAGCGCACCGATCGAGAGGTCTCGTGCACGGGTATCCGGATCTCCTACCCGGGAGGGCGAACCGCGATGCGCGTCCCGGGCGTCCGACTCAATAAGGTGTGTGCCGTGGCGACGCACCTCGAACCCCGGGAAGGCAGGGGAGTACCTTCGGTACCTCCCCGTTCGACAGTGATGCAGGAGGCCAGTGGTGCGTGAGTATCTGCTGGTGCTGTTCTGCACCGCCGCCGTCACCTACCTGCTGACCGGCCCGGTCCGGAAGTTCGCCATCGCGGCCGGCGCGATGCCCCCGGTCCGCGCCCGCGACGTGCACCGCGAGCCCACCCCGCGCCTCGGCGGCATCGCCATGTTCGGCGGGCTGTGCGCGGGCATCCTGGTCGCCTCGCAGCTGGACAACCTGAGCAAGGTGTTCAGCCAGGGCGGCGACATCCGCGCGCTGCTGTCCGGCGCCGGGATCATGTGGCTGCTCGGCGTGCTCGACGACAAGTGGGGCGTGGACGCGCTAGTGAAGCTCGGCGGCCAGATGATCGCCGCCGGTGTGATGGTCTGGCAGGGCGTCACGGTGATCACCCTTCCGGTGCCCGGCGTCGGCGCGGTCGCGGTGAGCCCGACCCAGGGCATGGTCATCTCGGTCACCCTGGTCGTCGTCATGGTCAACGCGGTGAACTTCATCGACGGTCTGGACGGCCTGGCGGGCGGCATGGTCTGCATCGCCGCGATGGCGTTCTTCCTGTACAGCTACCGGCTCTGGTACGGCTACGCGATCACCGACGCGGCCCCCGCGGTGCTGTTCAGCGTGCTGCTGATCGGCATGTGCCTGGGTTTCCTGGCGCACAACATGCACCCCGCGCGGATCTTCATGGGCGACTCCGGCTCGATGATGCTGGGTCTGATGCTGGCCGTCGCGGCGATCTCCATCACCGGCCGGGTCGACCCGGACCTGATCAACAACGAGACCGGTTCGCAGACCGCCACCGTGCACGCCCTGGTGCCGATCTACATCCCGCTGCTGCTGCCGCTGACGGTCATCGCGCTGCCGCTGGCCGACCTGCTGCTCGCGGTGGTGCGCCGCACCTGGGCCGGGCAGTCCCCGTTCGCCGCCGACAAGCGCCACCTGCACCACCGACTGCTCCAGGTCGGGCACTCGCACAGCCGCGCCGTACTGATCATGTACTTCTGGGCCGCGCTGATCGCCTTCGGCACGGTGGCGTTCTCGGTGACCAACACCGGCCGCACCGTGGTGCTGACCCTCGCCGGGCTCTGCCTCGTCGGTCTGGTGGTGCTGCTCACCCCGCGGTTCCGGCCGCGCGCCCCGCGGGCGGTGCAGTCCTTCGTCCCGCCGCGGTACCGGAGGCAGGGCGGCTCCGCTCCGATGGCCGAACTGTCGGCAAAGGACAAGCAACTTCTCGGTGAAGCCAGCCGGGGCTCGTCCGCGTCCTCCGACCACGACAAGGCCACCGGCCGTCGCTAGAAAGAAAGTTGACGTTCCGTCAAATAGCCTCACCCGTACGGTGGATTCGCTGCGCCGACGGTGTGACAGGAGCCACACGTTCATGGTAAAGCTCTCATCAAATAGTTTGTGATACCGTTCACGAGTACCGAGAACACGCCGAAAGACCTGACAGGTGGAGGACTTCCGTCCCCGGTCGGTCTCCCTCGACGGGCCCGCCGCTCACGCGGGCGGCCCGGCGGCGGCTCGCTCGGTCCGGTGCCACCACCACCGTTGTGCCTGTCACCACCGTCTGTGCCCGTCCCCCGCCACATCGACATGCCGCCGGAGCTGCCGACATGCCGTCCACCGACGCCCGGATCCTCCGAGGCGCCGCGATTCCCACTGCGGTCGCCGGGATCATCGCCATGGCGATCTCGTTCGTTGTCGCCGGTGGGAAAGGGCTGCTCGGCGCCCTCTTCGGCGCGCTGCTCGTAATGGCCTTCTTCAGCTTCGGCCAGGTCGCGCTCGACCGGCTGACCAGGTCGAACCCGCACATCATGATGGCCGCGGGGCTGCTGGTGTACACCACGCAGATCCTGCTGGTCGGCATCGTGCTCGCGATCTTCAAGAACACCGAACTGTTCAACCGGCAGGCTTTCGCCTTCACCCTGCTGGGCTGCGCCCTGATCTGGACGGGCTTCCAGGTGCGTGGCGCTCTCAAGGCCAAGACCTTCTACGTCGACACCGACGCCTCCGAAAAGAAGGGCGACAAGCCCTCCGACTCGGGGCGTCAACAGTGACGAGGCCCAACTGTCCCCCCAACGAGGGGGGCGGTGTTTATGCCGCACTGACGGGCTGCTATCGTCCGTCGCAACAACGGAGTACGGGAAGAGGCCTGGTCTGTCCGGACAGCGGACTGATCGCCCCCCGGACCCGCGCAGTCTTCGATGATCCCGCAGTCGCGCAGCGCGCCGTCGCGCGGGGTCGGCGAGAAACCCATCAAGTTCCAGTGCCGCTCCGTGGCCGCAGGCCACGCCGACACACCGAGGTTGCCGTAACCATGCGTCACGACGAAGGAGTCCGCGGTGAGTGCTGAACTCACGTCCCTCGCCTCAGGCAGTTGCCACTTCGGCGACGCTGGCTGCGGCTTCCCGGCCCCGGGTCTGAACGAGTTCCAGTTCAAGCCGATCTTCTCGGTCGGCGGCGTCGACTTCAACAAGCCGATGCTGCTGTCGATCCTCGTCGCGCTGCTGGTGGTCGTCTTCTTCTGGGCCGCCTTCGCCAAGCCGCGTCTGGTTCCGGGCAAGCTGCAGCTGGTCGGTGAGATCGGCTACGACTTCGTCAAGCGTTCCATCGTGCTGGAGACGATCGGCAAAAAGGGCGAGAAGTACGTCCCGATGCTGGTCTCGATGTTCTTCTTCGTGTGGCTGCTGAACATCATGTCGATCATCCCGTTCGCACAGTTCCCCGTGACGGCGGCGATCGCGTTCCCGGCCGGCCTCGCGGCGGTCGTGTGGGTCACCTACATGACGCTGACCTTCAAGAAGCACGGCTTCGTCGGCGGTCTGAAGAACCTCTGCTGGCCGTCGGGCATCCCCGGCTGGGTCATGTTCATCCTGGTGCCGATCGAGTTCTTCTCGAACATCTTCGTGCGCCCCTTCACGCTCGCGGTCCGAGCCTTCGCGAACATGTTCGCCGGCCACCTGCTGATCGTGATGTTCTCCATCGCCTCCTGGTACCTGCTCAGCCCGACCCTGGGCGCGCTGTACGGCTCGGCCTCCTTCATCGTGGCCGTCGCGCTGACCGCCTTCGAGCTGCTGGTCCAGTTCCTGCAGGCCTACATCTTCGTGATGCTGGCCAGCAGCTACATCGCCGGTGCCCTGGAAGAGGCTCACTGAGCCTGAGGCCCTGGCCTCCCATGAACCACCATCTGGAATCCCGGTGGCCAATCACCACCGGTTCACCACCCTGCAAAGGACAATTGCAATGAGCAACCTCGCTGAGGGCGTCGTCGGTTCCATCGCTTCCGTCGGTTACGGCCTCGCCGCCATCGGCCCCGGCATCGGCGTCGGTCTGATCTTCGGCAACGGCGTTCAGGCCATGGCCCGTCAGCCCGAGGCCGCCGGCCTGATCCGCTCGAACATGTTCATCGGCTTCGCGCTGACCGAGGCGCTCGCGCTCATCGGCATCGTCATGCCGTTCGTGTTCGGCACCGGCAAGTAATTCCGGCACACCGGTAGTCCCCCAGACGAAAGGTTCAGATATGAACCCCGTGGTCTTCCTCGCGGAAGAGGAGAAGATGAACCCTCTTCTCCCCGCTTGGCCCGAGGTCATCATCGGCCTGCTCTGCTTCTTCATCGTCTTCGGTCTGCTCGGCAAGAAGCTCCTCCCCAGCATCGAGAAGGTGCTGTCGGAGCGCCGGGACGCCATCGAGGGCGGCATGGAGCGCGCCGAGGCGGCTCAGGCCGAGGCCCAGGCCGTGCTTGAGCAGTACCGCGCCGAGCTCGCCGAGGCGCGCCACGAGGCCGCCCGCATTGTTGAGCAGGCTCGCGAGCAGGGCGCTGCCCAGCTCGCCGAGATGCGCGAGGAGGGCCAGCGTCAGCGCGAGGCCATCGTCGCGGCCGGTCACGCCCAGATCGAGGCTGACAAGAAGCAGGCGACTGCCGCCCTGCGCCAGGACGTGGGTTCGCTGGCCACCCAGCTGGCCACCCGCATCGTGGGTGAGTCCCTGGAGGACCACGCCCGGCAGAGCGGCGTGATCGACCGCTTCCTGGACGAGCTGGAGGCCAAGGCCGCCGTTGCTCAGGGTGCGGCCAAGTGATCGGCGCCAGCCGCGAGGCTCTTGCCGCCGGTCGGCAGAACCTGGAGAGCCTGACCGACTCCACCTCGGTGGACGCGGCCAAGCTCGCCGAGGAGCTCACCGCCGTCACGGCCGTGCTGGACCGCGAGGTTTCGCTGCGCCGCGTCCTGACCGACCCGTCCCGGTCGGGTCAGGACAAGGCCCAGCTGGTCACCGCGCTGCTGACCGGTCAGGTCTCCGGCGAGGCCGTGGACCTGGTCTCCGGCCTGGTCCGCTCCCGCTGGTCGGGTTCGCGTGACCTGGTGGACGCGACCGAGGAGCTCGCCGCGTACGCCGAGATCATCGCCGCGGACAAGGCCGGCGTCCTGGACGACGTCGAGGACGAGCTGTTCCGCTTCGGCCGGGTGGTGAGCGGCTCGCACGAGCTGCGCGCCGCGCTGACCGAGCCGAAGGCCGGGGCCGTCGCCAAGGCCGAGCTGATCAAGAAGCTGCTCGGCGGCCGCGCCAACGCCGGCACCGTCCGGCTGGTCACCGCTCTCGTCAACGCGCCGCGTGGCCGTAGCCTGGAGCAGGGCCTGGAGTCCTACTCGAAGCTCGCCGCCGCGCGCCGCGGCCGCGTGGTGGCCCTGGTCACCAGTGCGGTGCCGCTGTCGGACACCCAGAAGGAGCGCCTGTCCGGTGCTCTGGGCCGGATGTACGGCCGCCAGGTCCACCTGAACATCGACATCGACCCCGAGGTCGTCGGTGGTGTCCGGGTGCAGATCGGCGACGAGATCATCGATGGCACCGTGTCGAGCCGCCTCGAAGGCGCTCGCCAGTCGCTCGAAGGCTGAGCACCCAAGCAGCACATCCGACCCTCGGTCGGGAAACCGGTTCCCCAAGGAGCCGGCAAATCGTACGGCCGGTTCATACGACCCGGCCGAGAGTCGAGTACTTGCGGCCCTCAATGGCGGGCCGAGGATCGCAAACTAGGAGAGCAGGGAAGCCTGATGGCGGAGCTTACGATCCGTCCGGAGGAGATCCGGGACGCGCTGGCCGACTTTGTCCAGTCGTACCAGCCGGACGCCGCCTCTGTGGAAGAGGTCGGCACGGTCACTGACGCGGCGGACGGCATCGCGCATGTCGAGGGTCTGCCCTCGGTCATGGCGAACGAGCTGCTGAAGTTCGAGGACGGCACGCTCGGCCTCGCGCTGAACCTCGACACCCGTGAGATCGGTGTCGTCGTCCTGGGTGAGTTCGGCGGCATCGAAGAGGGCCAGACGGTGCGCCGCACCGGCGAGGTCCTCTCGGTTCCGGTCGGCGACGGCTACCTCGGCCGCGTCGTGGACCCGCTGGGCAACCCGATCGACGGCCTGGGCGACATCGCCTCCACCGGCCGTCGCGCCCTTGAGCTGCAGGCCCCCGGCGTCATGGCCCGCAAGTCGGTCAAGCAGCCGCTGCAGACCGGTATCAAGGCCATCGACGCGATGACCCCGATCGGCCGCGGCCAGCGTCAGCTGATCATCGGCGACCGCCAGACCGGCAAGACCGCGGTGGCCGTCGACACGATCATCAACCAGCGCGACAACTGGCGCTCGGGCGACCCGGAGAAGCAGGTCCGCTGCATCTACGTCGCCGTGGGCCAGAAGGGCTCCACCATCGCGTCCGTCCGCGGCGCCCTGGAGGAGGCCGGCGCGCTGGAGTACACCACCATCGTGGCTGCTCCCGCCTCCGACCCGGCCGGCTTCAAGTACCTCGCCCCGTACACCGGTTCGGCCATCGGCCAGGAGTGGATGTACGACGGCAAGCACGTCCTGATCATCTTCGACGACCTGTCGAAGCAGGCCGAGGCCTACCGCTCCGTCTCCCTGCTGCTGCGCCGCCCGCCGGGCCGCGAGGCCTACCCGGGTGACGTCTTCTACCTGCACTCCCGTCTGCTGGAGCGCTGCGCCAAGCTGAACGACGCCCTGGGCGGCGGCTCGATGACCGGTCTGCCGATCATCGAGACCAAGGCCAACGACGTCTCGGCGTACATCCCGACCAACGTCATCTCCATCACCGACGGCCAGTGCTTCCTGGAGTCCGACCTGTTCAACGCCGGCATCCGCCCGGCCGTGAACGTCGGTATCTCGGTCTCCCGCGTCGGTGGCTCCGCCCAGATCAAGGCCATGCGCTCGGTCGCCGGCCGTCTGCGTCTGGACCTCGCCCAGTACCGCGAGCTGGAGGCCTTCGCCGCCTTCGGTTCCGACCTGGACGCGGCCTCCAAGGCCCAGCTGGAGCGCGGTGCGCGCATGGTCGAGCTGCTGAAGCAGGGTCAGTACCAGCCGTTCCCGGTCGAGGAGCAGGTCGTCTCCATCTGGGCCGGTACCACCGGCAAGATGGACGACGTCCCGGTCGCCGAGATCCGCCGCTTCGAGCGCGAGTTCCTGGACCACGTGCGTCTGCAGCACAAGGACCTGCTCGCCGGCATCGTCGAGACCGGTCTGCTCGCCGACGGCACCGTCGACGCGCTGACCACCGCGATCGAGGCCTTCAAGCAGGGTTACCAGACCGCCGACGGCAAGCTGCTCTCCGAGCAGGCCTGAGTCCGGTAGCGAGGGAAAGGACGTAACGACCCATGGGAGCACAGCTTCGGGTCTACAAGCGCCGGATCCGCTCTGTCACCGCGACGAAGAAGATCACCAAGGCGATGGAGATGATCTCCGCGTCGCGCATCGTCAAGGCGCAGCGCGCGGTGGCCGCCTCCACTCCGTACGCCGATGAGCTCACCCGGGCGGTGACGGCGGTGGCCACCCGGTCCAACGCCAAGCACCCGCTCACCACCGAGAACCCGAGCGCCTCGCGCGCCGCCGTCCTGCTGATCACGGCGGACCGCGGCCTGGCGGGCGGTTACTCGACCAACGCCATCAAGGCCGCGCTGGTGCTCTCCGAGCGCCTGCGGTCCGAGGGCAAGGACGTGGTGACGTACATCATCGGCCGCAAGGGCGTCTCGTACTACACGTTCCGCGGTCTGACGATCGCGGAGTCGTGGACGGGATTCTCGGACAAGCCGACCTACGGTGACGCGAAGACCGTGGCGGCCGATCTGATCGAGGCCTTCACGGCCGAGACCGGCGGCGTGGACGAGCTCCACCTGGTCTCGACCGAGTTCGTGTCGATGCTGACGCAGAACGCGGTGGAGGCCCGGCTGCTGCCGCTGAAGCTGGACGAGGTCCAGCTCAGCGACCAGACGCCGGCCAAGTCGGAGATCTTCCCGCTGTACGACTTCGAGCCGTCGGCGGAGGGCGTCCTGGACGCGCTGCTGCCGCGGTACGTCGAGAGCCGGATCTACAACGCGCTGCTGCAGTCGGCCGCTTCCGAGCACGCCGCCCGCCGCCGTGCGATGAAGAGCGCGACGGACAACGCCGGCGAGCTCATCAAGTCGCTCACGCGGCTTGCCAACTCGGCCCGTCAGGCCGAGATCACCCAGGAAATCAGCGAGATCGTCGGCGGCGCCAACGCCCTCGCCGACGCTAGCCGCGGGAGCGAATGAGTATGACCACCACTGTTGAGCCGACCACGGCGACGGGCCGCGTCGCGCGGGTCATCGGCCCGGTCGTCGACGTGGAGTTCCCCGTCGACGCGATTCCGGACATGTTCAACGCCCTGCACGTCGAGGTCGAGAACCCCGACGGCACGGGCAAGAAGACCCTGACCCTCGAGGTCGCCCAGCACCTCGGCGACGGCATGGTCCGCGGCATCTCGATGCAGCCGACCGACGGCCTGGTCCGCGGTTCGCAGGTCACCGACACCGGTGCCGCGATCTCCGTGCCGGTCGGCCAGATCACCAAGGGCAAGGTGTTCAACGCCCTCGGTGACGTGCTGAACGTCGACAAGGACGAGTTCGAGTCGCAGGTCGAGGTCCGGTGGCCGATCCACCGCAAGGCCCCCGAGTTCAAGGACCTCGAGTCCAAGACCGAGATGTTCGAGACCGGCATCAAGGTCATCGACCTGCTCACCCCGTACGTCACGGGTGGCAAGATCGGTCTGTTCGGTGGTGCCGGTGTCGGCAAGACCGTTCTGATCCAGGAGATGATCTACCGCGTCGCCGAGAACTTCGGTGGTGTGTCGGTGTTCGCCGGCGTCGGCGAGCGCACCCGTGAGGGCAACGACCTCATCGACGAGATGGTCGACTCGGGCGTTCTGGACAAGACCGCGCTGGTCTTCGGCCAGATGGACGAGCCGCCGGGCACCCGTCTGCGCGTCGCGCTGTCCGCGCTGACCATGGCGGAGTACTTCCGTGACGTCGAGAAGCAGGACGTGCTCCTCTTCATCGACAACATCTTCCGGTTCACCCAGGCCGGTTCCGAGGTGTCGACCCTGCTCGGCCGCATGCCCTCCGCGGTGGGCTACCAGCCGAACCTGGCCGACGAGATGGGCCTCCTGCAGGAGCGCATCACCTCGACCCGCGGTCACTCGATCACCTCGATGCAGGCGATCTACGTCCCCGCGGACGACCTGACCGACCCGGCCCCGGCCACCACCTTCGCCCACCTGGACGCGACGACCGTTCTGTCGCGTCCGATCTCGGAGAAGGGCATCTACCCGGCCGTCGACCCGCTGGACTCCACGTCCCGCATCCTCGACCCGCGGTACATCGCGCAGACCCACTACGACACGGCCATCCGTATCAAGGGGATCCTGCAGAAGTACAAGGACCTCCAGGACATCATCGCGATCCTCGGTATCGACGAGCTGTCCGAGGAGGACAAGGTCACGGTGCACCGTGCCCGCCGCATCGAGCGCTTCCTCTCGCAGAACACCTACGTGGCGAAGCAGTTCACCGGTGTCGAGGGCTCGACCGTGCCGCTGTCGGAGACCATCGAGGCCTTCAACGCGATCGCGGACGGCAAGTACGACTCCGTTCCGGAGCAGGCCTTCTTCATGTGCGGTGGCATCGAGGACCTCGAGAAGAACGCCGCCGAGCTGGCCAAGAAGTAATCGCGGCCGGTAGCAGCTGAGTGACCGTGAGGGGTGGCCCCCGAGCCTGGGGTCCACCCCTCGCGTCGCATCGGCTGTGATTCCGGTCAAATCCGTGCCGCCGGTTTCATGCCGGAGGCGCGGGGCCGTTATTCTTACCGAAACTCCCGAGTAATCGGGCGTTGCATGAGCCTAGGAGCCCACGTTGGCTGAGCTGCACGTCGAGCTGGTCGCAGCCGACCGCAAGGTGTGGTCCGGTGCGGCCACCATCGTCGTCGCCCGTACGGCCTCCGGTGACACCGGCATCATGCCGGGCCACACCCCGGTGCTGAGCGTGCTGGAGACCGGTCCGGTCACCATCCGTACGGTGGACGGCGGCACCGTGATCGCCGCGGTGCACGGCGGCTTCATCTCCTTCGCCGACAACAAGCTGTCTCTGCTCGCGGAGATCGCCGAGCTGGCGGACGAGATCGACGTCGCGCGTGCCGAGCGCGCGCTGGAGAAGGCCAAGGCGGACCTGGACGAGCACGCCGAGCGTCGCGCCGAGGTGCGTCTGTTCGCGGCGCGCGGCCTCAAGGCCCACGCCTGAGTGCGCCGGACCCCGGCTTAGCGGGGTCGACCGACGGTCCCGGGGACGCGCGAGCGTGACCCCGGGACTGTCGTCGTAGTTGGTAGGTCAGCGCGGTCGCCTGGTACGACCGTTAACGGGGAACGCGGGTAGCGAGGAGGTAGGTGAGCATGGTCCTCGCGCTTGTGGTGTGTGCGGCGGTCGTGGCGCTGGGAGTGATCGGCCTGATGGCCTTCGCCGTGCGCCGCCGCCTGATCCAGCGGGTCGGCGGCACGTTCGACTGCAGCTACCGGCTCAAAATGCCCGCCGACGCCTCGACGCAGCCCGACCTCGACGAGAACGGCAAACCCACCTCAGCCCCGGTCCCCCCGACCGACGGCAAGGGGTGGGTTTTTGGTATCGGCCGCTACAGCGGCGACTCGATCGAGTGGTTCCGGGTCTTCTCGTACGCCCCGCGTCCGCGCAAGGTGCTGCCGCGCCGGGAGATCGAGGTGCTCGGCCGGCGCTACCCGGAGGGCCAGGAGGAGCTGGCGCTGCTCTCCGGCTCGGTGGTGCTGCGCTGCCTGCACAACGGGGACCCGCTGGAGCTGGCGATGAGCGAGGACGCGCTCACCGGCTTCCTGGCCTGGCTGGAGGCGGCCCCGCCCGGCCAGAGGGTCAACGTCGCGTAGCGACGAGACTCTCGCGGTGGGGGTACCCTCCCCCAGCCTGGCGGCCGGGCCGTGCCCCCAGGCCGGCGGCTGGGAGAGGGTTAACGTCGCCTAACCCGCCGGGCTAGTCTGGCCGCATGGTCAATCTGACGCGCATCTACACCCGTACCGGTGACGACGGCACCACCGCGCTCGGCGACATGAGCCGGACCACCAAGACCGACCCGCGGCTGATGGCGTACGCCGACGCCAACGAGGCGAACGCGGCGATCGGGGTGGCGGTGGCGGCCGGCGCACTGGCCGAGGACGTGGTGGCCGTGCTCACCCGGGTCCAGAACGACCTGTTCGACGTCGGTGCGGACCTGTCCACCCCGGTGGTGGAGGACCCGAAGTACCCGCCGCTGCGGGTGCTGCAGTCCTACATCGACCGGCTGGAGGGTGACTGCGACCACTACCTGGCGCAGGTGGAGAAGCTGCGCAGCTTCATCCTGCCCGGCGGCACCATCGGCGCGGCCCACCTGCACCTGGCCTGCACGGTGGTGCGGCGGGCCGAGCGCTCCACCTGGGCGGCGATCGCGGAGTACGGGGACTCGGTCAACCCGCTGACCGCGAAGTACCTCAACCGGCTCTCCGACCTGCTGTTCATCCTGGCCCGGGTGGCCAACAAGGAGCGCGGCGACGTGCTCTGGGTGCCGGGGGAGAACCGCTAGACCCGCTCGGCAGGGGCCTTCCGCTCCACCACCCGGCCGTTCTCGACCCGCACGCCGGCCGGCGGCTCCTTGGGCCAGATCGAGTAGCAGCCGGCCACGACCAGGTTCACCACGGCCGCGATGCCCAGCTTGACGTACCACTGGCTGAAGGTGCCGAAGTGGGCGGAGCCCGCGGAGAGCGGCACCAGCAGGCTGATCAGGCCCAGGGTGATCACGGCGGACACGACGGTTCGGCCGGCGACCTGCCACTCGTACCTGGTCCGCTCCGGGCCGTACTTCGGCGAGGGCAGCGGCTTGGGGCTGCCGGCGAAGCGGTGCAGGAAGTGCCGGTCGGCCCAGCGGACCAGCGAGGGGCCGTAGCCGACCGAGAAGCCGGCGTAGCTCGCGGCCAGGGCGTGCATCCAGCCCGCCTCGGCGCCGCCGCGCAGGTTGAGCACGGTGAGCGCGTACAGGGCGAGGTCCACCACCGGGAGGCCGATCAGCAGCGCGGTGCTGGTGCGGCGCAGGCGCAGCAGGTAGCGGGCGGAGAGCGCGAGGCCGAGCACGATCCACCAGGAGATCTCGGCCGCGACGATGAGGGTGACGATCACGTTCTGCTCCCGGTCGGTTCGGCGGTCCGGGCCTGTCCTCGGGTTCCGGCGGGCCCGGCGAGGACCCTGGAGACACGCCCTGGTCCAGCCTCGTGCGCGGGCGCGGCCGTGTCGTCGTCGCACGGTGCCGTCCGGGGCTGCATCTTTCGATGTAGCGGGCTCCTCCGTGGACGGGAGCCGGTGCGGGTGCCGGGGATGGTGAGATGGGGGCGTGCTCGCACCGTCCGTCCCCCCGCGCCGTGTGGACCAGCTGATCGCCCTGTGCGGGGTGCTCGGCGGCGCGGTGCTGATCGCCTTCAAGGTGTACGACAGCGCCGACGACCTGCCGATCTGGGCGGTGGTGCTGCCGCTACTGGTGATGGCGGGGCTGGAGCTGGTCCGGCGGACTCGGCCGGTGCTGGCGGTGTCGCTCGGCGGGCTGGCCTTCGCGGGGAGCGTGTTCGCCGGCAGCCTGCTGGCGACGACGATCATGTACACCGATCTGCTGTACGCGGCGGTGCTCTACGGCTCCCACCGGATGTCGCGGGTGCTGCACCTGACCGGTGGCTCGACGGTGCTGGTGCTCTCCGCCCTGGCGTGGTGGGTGGGCGGCACTGCGGCCGGGCTGCTGATCGTGGTGGTCGGCTCGCTGGTGTTCCTGGCGCCGGTGTGGACCGGCGACCTGGTGCGTAAGCACCGGCAGGAGGCGGAGAGCGAGCGGCTGCGGGCCGAACAGACCGCGCTGCTCTCGGAGATGGACCGGCGCGAGGCGGTCGGCGCCGAACGGGCGCGGATGGCGCGGGAGTTGCACGATGTGGTGGCCAACCACCTGTCGGCGATCGCGATCCACGCCACCGGCGCGCAGGCGGTGGCCCGGCGGCGGCGGTTGGCCGAGGACGATCCGCTGGTCGAGGTGCTGGCGGTGATCCGGGAGAACAGCGTCCAGGGATTGGCCGAAATGCGTCGCATGATCGGACTGCTTCGGGACAGCGGCGGGGGAGAGGCCGACGAGTCCTACGCGGCGCCCGACCTGGCCGCGGTGGACGCCCTGTTGGCCAAGGCCAGGGCGGCCGGGCAGGACGTGGGGCTGGAGTTCGAGCTGACCGAGGAGGGCGAGCGCGCCGAGGTGCCGGTGCCGGTCGGACTGGCCGCGTACCGGATCGTCCAGGAGTCGCTGACCAACGCGCTCAAACACGCCGGGCCCGGACTGGTCACCCTGCGGCTGGAGTTCGGGCCCCAGGAGCTGCGGATCAGCGTCGACAGCCCGTACCGGGGCGGGCCGGGCCGAGAACTGCCCGGCGCCCGGGCCGGACTGGTGGGCATGTCGGAGCGGGCCGGGCTGCTCGGCGGCAGCTTCGACGCCGGGCCGCGGGACGGTTGGTGGAGGGTGCGCGCGGTACTGCCGCGCGGCCGGGAGAGCGGGGGACGGGCATGACGATCCGGGTGCTGGTGGCCGAGGACCAGGCGGCGGTACGGGCCGCGCTGGTGATGATCCTGCGAGCCGAGCCCGAGTTCGAGGTGGTCGGGCAGGCCGCCGACGGCGAGGAGGCCGTCCGGTTGGCGCTGGAGCTGCGGCCGGACGTGGTGCTGATGGACGTGCAGATGCCCCGGCTGGACGGCGTCTCGGCGACCCGCCAGGTGGTCGCCGCCGGGGCCGCCCAGGTGCTCGTGCTGACCACCTTCGACCTGGACGAGTACGTCTACGGCGCGCTGCGGGCCGGCGCGGCCGGGTTCCTGCTCAAGGACCTGGAGGCGGACACCCTGGTCGAGGGCATCCGCACGGTGGCGCGCGGGGACGGCATGCTGGCGCCCTCGGTGACCAGGCGGCTGATCGGCGTCTTCGCCCGCCCGGAGCGGCAGGTCGGGCCCGAGGCGAAGGAGGCGGTGGCCGGGCTGACCGCCCGCGAGCGGGAGGTGCTGGCCTGCATCGGGGCGGGGCTGTCGAACGGGGAGATCGCCCGTCGGCTGGAGATGGCGGAGGCGACCACCAAGACCCATGTCAGCCGGATCCTGGCGAAGCTGCGGTTGCGCAGCCGGGTGCAGGCGGCGATCCTGGCCCAGGACCTCGGCCTGACCATCTGATCCGCATCCTGAGCGGCTGACCAGGTCGGTTGCAGATCACACTCCGGATTGCTATTGCACGGGGGATTTGGGCACTAGAGTCCCGCCGTGAGCGAGCGAAGCGAGTGAACCGATCGGGGGGCGCGCTTCGCGGAAGTGACCGCCGAGCGCCAGCGAGGCGGGAGAAATCGAGCGATGCGGCTCTCAGGCGGCGACCCCTGCCCTGAGCCGCCTTCAGGGCCCGCCCGCGGGGCGGCGACGGCATCGGGAGACCCAGCCATGAGCAATGCGTCCAGCAAGCAGATCGCCGTGATCGGTGCCGGCCTGATGGGCGCCGGCATCGCCCAGGTGTCCGCGCAGGCCGGCCACCCGGTGGTGCTGCGGGACGTCACCGAGGAAGCGCTGCAGCGCGGTCTCGCGGGCATCCGCGCCTCGTACGAGAAGTTCGTCGCCAAGGGCAAGCTGAGCGCCGAGGACGCCGAGGCCGCGCTGGGCCGGATCACCACCACCACCGACCTGGGCGCCGTCGCCGAGGCCGACATCGTGGTCGAGGCCGTGTTCGAGAACCTGGAGGTCAAGGAGGGCGTCTTCCGCGAGCTGGACAAGCTCGCCAAGGACGGCGCCGTGCTGGCCTCCAACACCTCCGCCATCCCGATCACCCGGATCGCCGCCGTCACCCAGCGCCCGGAGTCGGTCGTCGGTGTGCACTTCTTCTCGCCGGTCCCGATGATGAAGCTGGTCGAGCTGGTCCGCGGCTACAAGACCAGTGACGAGACGCTGGCCGCCGCCCGCGCCTACGCCGAGGGCGTCGGCAAGGAGGTCGTGGTGGTCAACCGCGACGTGGCCGGCTTCATCACCACCCGCCTGATCACCGCGCTGGTCGTCGAGGCCGCCCGCCTGTACGAGTCGGGCGTGGCCACCGCCGAGGACATCGACACCGCCTGCCGGCTGGGCTTCGGCCACGCGATGGGCCCGCTGCAGACCGCCGACCTGACCGGCGTGGACATCCTGCTGCACGCCGCCCGCAACATCTACACCGAGACCCAGGACGAGAAGTTCGCGGCCCCGGAGATCATGGCCCGCATGGTCACCGCCGGCGACCTCGGCCGCAAGAGCGGCCGAGGCTTCTACCCGTACGAAGGCAAGTGAGCCGACAAGGCTGAACGACCTGGCGGGCCGTGCGATCGGAGAATCGTACGGCCCGCTGTGCCGGACGGGTGAGTTTCCTCACGCCGGGTGCCGCAGACGGGTGATTTGGGCGGTAATCGAGCATAGGTGTGGAGAGTTCCTGCGTATATTCCCTCGGACGAGTGAAATTGCTTCAGACCGGGGCGAAAACCAGCAACCTGCGGCGCTGCTTCACCGTCAGATGAGGGAACCCGGCATTCCGACCGGGGCCGGGTGCGGACCGAGCCGTCACAGGCGTTCCGTCCACGACCTCTACCCGCCTCCGAGCCCGTCGCGGCCGGGGCGGACCACCCCGAGCAGGCCACCCAGGCGAAGGAGGAGAGCATGCGCATCACCGGCGACCACACGGCGCTGGCCATCGAAGGCCGCCTCGACGTGCGCACCGCCGCCGATGCGCGGGCCCGGCTGCACCAGGCCGTGGACGGCGGCCTCGGCGACCTCGTGCTCGACCTCGCCCGGCTGGAGTTCTGGGACGCCACCGGCCTCGGCGTGATCATGGGCACCCACCGGAGGGCCGGCCGGATCGGCCGTCGGCTCGTGCTGCGCTCCGTCCCCGCGCAGCTCCAGCGGCTGCTGGTGGCCACCAAGCTGCACCGCATCCTGGCCGTCGACGGCGGCGTCGCCGAGGCGCACATCCTCTAGTGGGGCTTTGTCAGGTGGCAGTGCTTCGTTAGGCCGGGGCCCGCCCCGCCACCTCCCCCGCACCGGACCGCTCTGCACGGGCGGGCCAGGATGTGCGAGAGTCTGCCCGTCAGAAAACGGCCGCCCGGGCCCCGCCCGCGGCCTGATTGAGACGTGTGCCGGGTGGCGCGGGGCGCCGGCGGCCGAGCACGATGCGGAGCAGAACGTGGCACAGCCAACCGGGGAGTTCCGGCAGGAGGCCGTCCGCACCCGCGGTGGGGAACTGGTCTCCGGCGGCCTGCTGGTCGGTGTCGGAGCCCCGGAAGGCTCCGAGGCCAGGCCCTGTCCGGAGGAGTGGCGCCCCCGCCCGCGCCGGATCGAGCGCAGCGAGCCCGCCCGCGGCCCGGCCGGCGGCGTCGGCCGCGCGGTCGGCCCGCTCGCCCTCGGCGCCGGGCCCGCCGACCTGCCGCTGCTCGACCGCGAGGCCGACATCGCCGTACTGCTCGGCCTGCTCGCCGAGGGCCGCTCGATACGCCTGGTCGGCAAGGCCGGCTCGGGCCGCAGCACACTGCTGTCGGCCGTCGCCGAGGCCGCGGCCGACCTCGCCCCCGGCGGCGTCGTCCAGCTCTGCGGACACCGCCGCACCGCCGCCGACCTGCTCCAGGACCTCTTCGCGGCCACCCACCACGCCCCCGGCTTCCGGCCCGATCCCGGCCAGCTGGCCGCCCACCTCGCCGGGATCGGCGCGATCGTCGTGATCGACGAGGCCGAGCCCACCGGCGCCGAGCTGGAGGAGCTGCTCGCCGCGGCCCCCGGCTGTGTCTTCCTGATCTCCGTCGCCCCGGACACCCCGCTGCTGCCGGCCGACTCCCGGCTGCAGGACCACACCGTCGCCGGGCTCTCCCGCTCCGCCTGCCTCGCCCTCGCCGCCCGGCAGGCCGGGCGCCCCCTGGACGTGGCCGAGAAGGACTGGGCCGTCGACCTCTGGTTCGAGTCCGAGGGCCTGCCGCTGCGCTTCGTCCAGGCCGCCGCGCTGCTGCGCCAGCGGGACGTCTCGGTGGACGCGCTGGTCGCCGCCGAGGAGGACCGGCTGGACGTCTTCGGCGCGATCGACGAGCCCACCCGCGACCCCGACCCGGCGGTGCGCGAGAACGCGCTGCGCCGCACCGTCCCGCTGCTCTCGGTCGCCGAGACCGCCTCGCCCGCCGTCCGGCTCGCCGAGGGTCTGAGCGAGCCCGCGCAGGCCGTGCTGCGGCTCGCCGTCGCGCTCGGCGGGGAGTGCCCCACCGCGCCGCACCTGCCCGCGCTGATCGACGTCGGCCAGGGCGAGAGCGCGCTGGCCGAACTCGCCGACGCCGGGCTGGCGGTGTCCATCGGCGGGCACCACCGGCTCACCGCCGGGGCGCTCGAACTGCTCGCCCCGCACTGGCCGGCCCGCGGCTGCGTGGACGGCGCCGCCCAGCACTTCGCCTGGTGGGTCGGGCACAGCTCGGTGTCGCTGGAGCAGATCGCCGCCGAGGCCGAGGTGGTGATCGGCGTGCTGCTCGCCGACCGGACCGCCGGGCGGCACGAGGCGGTGATCCGGCTGGCCCGGGCCGCGGCGCCCGCGCTGGCGCTGGCGCTGCGCTGGGGCGCCTGGGAGCGGGTGCTGGAGCTGGGCCTGGAGGCGGCCCGGCGGACCGGTTCGACGGTCGACCAGGCATGGTTCCACCATGAGGCGGGCGTGCACGCGATCTGCGTCCAGCAGCCGTCTCGGGCGATCGCCGAACTGGAGACCGCGCTCACCCTGCGGGCCTCCGCCGGGGAGCAGCGCGGGGTCGCCGCCGCGCGCCGGATGCTCGACCTGCTGCGCGCCGAAGGCCGACAGCTGTCCGCAGCCGCGGTCGCGGCGGCGGCCCCCGGCCGCGGGCCGGTGATCCGCAAGATCGCGGCCCGGGTGCCGGCCGGCCTGAAGGCCCGGACCGGGAAGCGGCGCCGGGTGGTGGTGGCCTCCGCGGCCGTGCTCACCTTCGGGGTGCTCGGTACGGCAGTGGCGATGAGCATCACCGGGCCCGACGAGCACAAGGGGAACGACCCGCACGGGCGGCTGGACGACGTCGGCGACACCAAGAACACGCCGATGCCGCTGCCGTCCGCCAGCAGCAGCCCGGGGACGGCCGGTGCGGGCGGCGCCGAGCCGGGCAGCCCGGCGGGGGCGAGCGCCAGTCCGGAGGCCTCGGCGAGCGGCAGCGCGTCGCACTCGCCGAGCGCCTCGCCGACGAGGAAGCCGAGCTCCTCGCCGGGGGCCACCGGGTCGGACGCCCCGCAGCAGCCGCAACCGCAGCAGCCCGCACCGGGGCAGCCGCAGCCGCCGGTCCAGCAGCCGGGGCAGCCGCAGCCGCCTCAGCCGCCGCGACCCTCGCAGTCGCCGACGCCGACGCCGACGCACAGCCAGCCGTCGACGCCGACCGGCCCGGGCACGCCGCCGCCGACACCGCCGACTACGCCGCCGGCGCCGTCCGGGACCGGCTCCCCGAGCGCGAACCCGACGTGAGCGATCAGAACAGCTTGAGCTTGTCGTCGTCGATGCCGCGCAGTTCGTCGTAGTCCAGCACCACGCAGCCGATGCCCCGGTCGGTGGCCAGTACGCGGGCCTGGGGCTTGATCTCCTGCGCGGCGAAGACGCCCTTGACCGGGGCCAACAGCGGGTCCCGGTTGAGGAGTTCGAGGTAGCGGGTGAGCTGTTCGACGCCGTCGATCTCGCCGCGGCGCTTGATCTCGACGGCCACCGTGGTGCCGTCGGCGTCGCGGCAGAGGATGTCGACCGGGCCGATCGCGGTCGGGTACTCGCGGCGGATCAGCGACCAGCCGGAACCGAGCACCTCCATCCGGTCCGCGAGCAGCTCCTGCAGGTGTGCCTCGACGCCGTCCTTGATCAGGCCGGGGTCGACCCCGAGCTCGTGGGACGAGTCGTGAAGCACCTCCTCCAGCGTGATGATGAGCTTCTCGCCGGCCTTGTTCTCCACCGTCCAGACCCCGTCGGCCTCCTTGAGGGCGCACGGCGGGGACATCCAGTTGAGCGGCTTGTAGGCGCGGTCGTCGGCGTGGATGCTGACGCTGCCGTCGGCCTTGACCAGGATCAGCCTGGTGGCGGAGGGCAGATGGGCGGAGAGCCGACCGGCATAGTCGACTGAGCAGCGGGCAATTACGAGACGCACGGTCGACCACGCTAGCCCACCGGGGCCAGTTGATGCGATTCCGCGACGACCGGGTGAAGAAACCGCGAACCCCGCGAACATGGATGCTCGGTAATCCCGCCGCCACCGCCCTCTGGCGCCCACGCCGAGTGGTCGCTACGTTGTGTGACGGCATGACTGCGGGGTCGCTGTCAACGGGGACGGAGACTTCAGATGAACGATCCGACAGGATCTGGCCAATCTGGTGCGCCACGGCGTATTTCCGGAGCGATCCCCAGGAATGACCAGCCTGCTCCGCCGTTGACTGCCACGCTGTTCTGGCGCGGTCGGTGTTCGGGACGTCACGTCCCGTGGCGCCTCCGCCCTTTCGCAAAGGTGCCGGAAACCCCCGTCCCACGGTGTTCCGGACGCCATATGCGATTTCGCCCACCCTCACGGTGAGCTTTGGACCACGCACGACCACCCGGGCGCCGCGCGGGTGGACCGCGAGAGGAGAATCCATGTCGCTCGACGTCTCACCGGCCCTGCTGGAAAAGGCTGAGCGGGGCGAGGTCGACGAGCGGGAATTCGTCGACTGCGTCCGCGTCTCGCTGCCGTACGCCTGGGACCTGATCAGCTCGCTGGTCGCCCAGGCGAAGGTCGACGGCACCGACTTCGCCGACAACCAGGTACCGCCGCCCAGCGAGCAGGCCCGTGGCCAGCTGCTGCGCGCCCTGGCCAGCGATGCCATCCGGGGCGCCCTGCAGCGCCACTTCGGGGTACGGCTGGCGTTCCAGAACTGTCACCGGGTGGCGGTGTTCCTGCCGTCGGAGGCCAACGAGGCGCGCTACGGCCGCTTCACCTCCGTCCGGGAGCAGTTGCTCAACCAGTCCGAGGAGCTGCGGGACTGCTGAGCCCGGTGGTGCCGGCTGCCCCCGTCCCCCGGTGCGGGGGGAGGGGGCGGCGGCCACACCCGATCGTCCCGACGGGCTCAACCGAGCTGCGGCAGCACCTCGGAGCCGAGCCGGGCGATGTTGTGCAGGGTCGTCTCGCGGTCGCCGCTGCCCTCGGCGAGCAGGGCGAACCGCCGGATGCCGGTGCGCTCGGCGGTGGCCAGCAGTCGGTCGGCGCACTGCTTCGGGGTGCCCACCGCGTGCAGGTCGCAGAGGAGTTCGGTGTACTGGTGCGGGTCGCGCATCTTCCGCTCGCGGCCGTCCACGGTGCGGTGCGCGCCCAGCCCGTACTCGAACCAGCCGGGCATCGCGTTCAGCAGGGTGGCCCGGGCCTCCGAGGCCCGGTCGTCCACCTGGGCCACTCCGGCCGCGACGTGCTGGCGGCTGATCCGGCGCAGCTGCTCCTCGCCGCGCCCGGCGGCCAGCCAGGCGGTGCGGTAGAGCTCCAGCATCCGCAGCTTGTCGTCGTCGCCGGAGTGCATGCCGAGCAGCATCGGCAGACCGCGCTCGGCGGCCAGCCTGACCCCGTTCGGCGAGGTGCAGGCGACCACCACCGGCGGGCCGGCCACCGGCCGTCCGGCGGTGGTGAGTTCCTCGCCGAGGCCGGTGTCCTGGCGCTGGCGCGGGAAGCGCACCGGGCCGGACGGCTCGTCCAGGCCGAGCCAGCTGCCCAGGCCCGGGCGCCGCAGCGACTCGGTGGCCTGCGGCACCACCGGCACCTCGGGGAAGGAGAACTGCGGGCCGTCCGCGCCCACCTGGGAGCCGCGCAGCCAGCGCAGCAGCAGGTCCAGCCGCTCCGGGAAGCCGTTCTCGAAGGCCTCCACGCCGCTGCCGAACACGTCCAGGTCGATCCAGGGCCCGCCGCGGCCGACCCCGAGCGTGAAGCGCCCGCCGGAGGTCAGGTGCAGCAGTGCGGCCTGTTCGCCGAGTGCCACCGGGTGGCTGGTGGAGAGCACGCTGACGGCGGTGCCGACGCCGATCCGGCGGGTGCGGCCGAGCAGCAGCGCGGCCAGTGTCGCGGCGTCGGGGCAGACCCCGTACGGGACGAAGTGGTGCTCGGCCAGCCAGACGCTGTCCAGGCCCGCTCGTTCGGCCTCGACGGCGGCCCGGACGGTGCGCTCCAGCGCCTCGCCGTGGGTCTGCCCGGGGAACTGCGCGGACAACAGGAACGCGCCGACCCGTACCGGGGCGGTGTCCGGCGGCAGCGTGCCGGTGCGTTGCGCGGCGGTCAGCGGCTCGCCCGCGACGGCGGTCAGCGGTGGTACGGAGGTCAGCACCGGGCCGGGGGCCGGCGGCCGGACGCCGACGGGGCGACGGGTCTCGGCGCGGGGGCTGGTCTTGGTCATCCTGGGGCCTCCTCGGGTGCACGCAGGGTCTGCGAGCCCCGCCTGTTCCCTTCGTGGGTATCCGATGTCATGTGCCAATGGCACGCGGAACCCCGAATCTCCTCGATGATCGGGTGGATCTCGGCAAAAACGCCGGACCACCGGCCGAACCCGTGATAGAGGCCATTCAAGAGCTCGGGCACCCGGCCGGGCCCAAGCGACAGGCCCTAGGCTGGAACGACTTCGAGCCCCCGGAAGAGAGGCAGTCCGCCGTGCCCCGCCGCAACCGGATCAAGATCGCCGCCCCCCGCGAGAGCGCCGAGTCGGCCGCCGCCCCGCTCGGCGGATCGCTGCGCCGTACCGAGAACTACCAGGGCGACGACTGGGTGGTCCAGACGGTCGCGGGCACCTCGGGGCGCTCCTACCGCTGCCCGGGTTGCGACCAGGAGATCCCGCCCGGGGTGGGCCACGTGGTGGCCTGGCCGATGCACGGTGCCGGGGTGGACGACCGGCGGCACTGGCACCGCGCGTGCTGGGGAGCGCGGGAGCGCCGGGCCTCGAACATCCTGCGAGGCCGCGGCGCTCCGCGGTACTGACCGGTTCCGACCCGGTACCGACTGCCCCCGGGTGCCGAACCGCCTCACGCGTCGCGGTTCTTGAACACCAGTGCGCCGCCGACCAGGGCCGCCGCGGTCCAGGCCAGGCAGATCGCGAAGCCCGCCCACGGGCCGTACGGCTGGCCGTTCTGCTCGTACACCAGCAGCATCCGCGAGCCCGCGTAGTCCGGGAAGTAGTGGGCCAGGGTCTTGACCTTCGGCACCGCCGAGAGGATCGGCGAGAGCAGGAAGAAGAACGGCACCAGCACGCCGAGGGCGAGCGTCTGGTTGTGGAGCATGGCGGTGACGCCGGCCGAGAACAGGCAGAGCATCGTCAGGTACAGCGCGGCGCCGAACACCGCGCGCAGCACATTCGGCTCGCCCAGGGTGGTGGAGTGGGTGCCGAGCAGCGACTGACCGACGAAGAAGGCGACGAAGACGGTCACCAGCGAGACCGCCAGGGCCAGTGCGCCGAGCACCAGCGCCTTGCCGGTGAGCAGGGTGCCGCGCTGCGGGACGGCGGCCAGGGTGACCCGGATCATGCCGCTGCTGTACTCGTTGCCGATCGCCAGCACGCCGAAGACGATGATGGCCAGCTCGCCGAGCATGATGCCGGAGAAGGCCGTCCCGGTGGCGTCGAACGGGACCTGCTCGTGCCGCCGGAACTCGGTGAAGTTGTTGTTGGTGAGCAGGGACAGCAGCGCACCGATGCCCACGGTGACCACGAAGGCCAGCGCGAGGGTCCAGACGGTGGAGCGGACGCTGCGGATCTTCGTCCACTCGGAGCGCAGGATCGCGGGGAAGGACGCCATCTCAGTTCTCCTCCTGTCGCACCGCGGCGATCGGCCGGGTGCCGTCCGCCTTCCGGCCGGCGCCCCAGGGGCCAGGTGCGCCGGCCGCGTCCCGGCCCGGTCCGTCGCCCGCGTGGTACTCCACCGCGTCCGCTGTCATCTGCATGAACGCCTCCTCCAACGAGGCCTGCTGCGGGCTGAGTTCGTGCAGCACCACGCCGTGCGCCGCGGCCAGCTCGCCGAGGATCGCGATGTCGCCGTCGAGCACCTCGTAGGAGCCCTCCGGGCCCGGCTCGTGCCGCAGACCGGCCCCGGTCAGCACGTCGAGCAGGCGCTCGGGCTGAGGGCTGCGCAGTCGTACGGCGGAGCGGGAGTTGCGCCGGATGAACTCCGGCATCGGCAGGTCGGCGAGCAGCCGGCCCTTGCCGATGACCACCAGGTGGTCGGCGGTGACGGCCATCTCGCTCATCAGGTGGGAGGAGACGAAGACCGTGCGGCCCTCGCCGGCCAGGCGCTTCATCAGGTTGCGGATCCAGAGGATGCCCTCCGGGTCCAGGCCGTTGACCGGCTCGTCGAACATGACGATCTCCGGGTCGCCGAGCAGGGCGGAGGCGATGCCCAGGCGCTGGCCCATGCCGAGCGAGAAGCCGCGGGCCCGTTTGCGGGCGACCGGGGTGAGGCCGACCAGGGCGAGCACCTCGTCCACCCGGCGCTCCGGGATGCGGTTGCTCTGGGCGAGCCAGAGCAGGTGGTCGCGGGCGGTGCGGCCGGGGTGGACGGCCTTGGCCTCCAGCAGTGCGCCGATGTACTTGAGCGGCTCGCTGAGTTGCCCGTAGCGCTTGCCGTCGATGGTGACCCGGCCGCTGGTCGGACGGTCGAGGTCGAGGATCATGCGCATGGTGGTGGACTTGCCGGCGCCGTTGGGGCCGAGGAAGCCGGTGACCACCCCCCGGGGGACCTGGAAGCTGAGCCCGTCCACGGCGAGCGTCTTTCCGTAATGCTTTGTCAGGTCGTGCAACTCGATCATTCGCGCTCCCTTACTCCTTGTCAGGCTAGGACAAAGCGGATAACGCAGCCCGCTGAGTGGGCCCGCCGGGCGCACCGCAATAGGTTGGGCGCATGAGCGAGCGAAGCGAGCGAATCATTGAGGGGCGCGTACGGGCGAACGCCCCTGCCGAGCGTAGCGAGGTGGGCGCGTGAGTCGGCTCCCCTCCACAGTGTCCGTCCGTGAGAGCGGTACCGGAACACCCCTCGTGCTGCTGCACGCCTTTCCGTTGAACGCCTCGATGTGGTCCACCCAGCTGGACGCGCTGCCCGGTCTGACCGGGGACGAGGTCCGGGTGCTCGCCCCCGATCAGCGGGGTTTCGGCGGCACCGAGCTGGGCACCGACGAACCCTCGCTGGACCTGGTCGCCGACGACCTCGCGCTGCTGCTGGACGCGGCCGGGATCGACCGCGCGGTGGTCGCCGGGCTCTCCATGGGCGGCTACGTGGCGCTGGCCTTCGCCCGCCGCCACCCGCAGCGGCTGGCCGGACTGCTGCTGGCCAACACCCGCGCCACCGCCGACACCGACGCCGCCCGGGCCAACCGGGAGCGGATGGCCGCCGCCGTCACCGCCCGGGACAGCGTCCAGCTGCTGCTGGACGAGAAGGTGGCGGCCGGGCAGCTCGGGCCCGACTCGCAGCACCTGGTGGAGCGGGTGCAGGCGATGGTCGCCGCCGCGCCGCCGGCCTCGGTCGCCTGGGCCCAGCGGGCCATGGCGGCCCGACCGGACTCCCTGGACGTCCTGGCCGGCCTGCGGGTGCCGCTGTCGGTCGTCGCGGGTGCCCAGGACGCCCTGGTGGCTCCGGAGGAGGCCGAGCGGATGCTACGGGCCCGCCCGGACGCCGAGCTGACCGTCGTCCCCGGGGTGGGTCACCTGAGCGCCCTGGAGGCACCCGGCGCGTTCGACGCCGCCGTCCGCCGACTGCTCGCCCGGGTGGCCGCCGGATGAGTCAGGACGCGGCGGGCTGGGACTTCTCCGCCCTGGAGGTGACCGGCCGGATGCCGGTGACCAACCGCGGCGAGGGGCTGGTCGAACTGACCCTGGAGCCACTCGGCGAGGACTACTGGTTGCGTCCGGGGGAGACCTTCATCGTCACCTCGTACGGCGACTACGGGCCCGGCCACCCGTTCGAGGTGCAGTACTGGCCCGACTCGGTGTCGGTCTGGTGTACCTCCTGGTTCGGCACCGTCTCGGACGACGAGGGCAACCAGCTCAGCAGCGGGCACCAGCGGCCCGACGGGGCCTACCCGAGGTAGTGACGGGGGGAAAGCCGGCAGGCCCTCACCCGGGAGGGTGAGGGCCTGCCGTGCTAGTCCGTGCTCGCCGACCGTCAGCGCGACTGCTGGGCGGGCACGCCCATGGTGTCGTCGTTCGGCAGCGAGGCGGCGGCCACGGCTGCGCCGGTCAGCGTCGCCAGCATCTCGCGGACGTTGGTCAGCTGGGCGTTGATGCTGTCGCGGCGGTTGGTCAGCGCTGCCAGCTCGCGCTCGGATTCGCTGCGGATGCGGTCGGCCTTGGCGTTGGCGTCCGCCACGATGTCCTCGGACTGGCGCTGGGCCGTCTCGACGGTCTGGCGGGCGCGGCGCTCGGCGTCGGTGCGCAGCTTCTCGGCCTCCAGACGCAGCTGCTCCGCCCGGTGCTCGATCTCGGCGAGGCGCTTTTCGGCCTTGGCCTGACGGGCGGCCAGGTCGCGCTCGGACTGCTCGCGGCGCTTGGCGAGGTTGGTCTCGAACTCCAGCGCGGCCTGGGCGGCCTTGGTGCGGGTCTCCTCGAAGAGGGCGTCCGCCTCCTCGCGCTTGTTCTGGGCGTCCTTGTTGGCCTCGGCGCGCAGCTGGGCGGAGTCGCTCTTGGCCTTGTCGACGATCCGCAGACCCTCGTCCTCGGCCTTGGCCTTGCGGTCCTTGGCGTAGTTCTCGGCCTCGGTGCGGACCTGCTGGGCGGCGGCCTCGGCCAGCTCGCGGTGCTGCTCGGCGGCGCGGTGCGCCTCGTCGCGCAGGTCCTTGGCCTCCTCCTCGGCGAGCCGCAGGATCTTCTCGACCCGGGCGCCGAGGCCGGCGTAGGAGGGCTCCTGCTCGGCGACCGCCGCCTGGGCGGTCTGGGTCTCCAGGTGGAGCTCCTCGATGCGCTTCTCCAGCGCGCTGATCCGGGTCAAGGCACTGTCACGGTCGGCCACCAGCTTGGTGATCCGCTCGTCGACCTGGGCGCGCTCGTACCCACGGCGCACCAGGTCGAAGCCGTGAGGGGAGTGACTGTCGCTCATGGGACTCTGGGCTTCCTGTCGTCAAACCGCTGAGGTGGTTGAGGGAATCCTGACACGGTACCGGAGTGTCGACGGCGAAATGCCGTTGTCTCACAGACAATGACCGCCAATGTCCGCTCAATCGGGTGGTGCGTTCTTGGAGCGATTGCCACCCGACCGGGGGGAGCCAACTCCGGCACCGGCCTTGGCGCCCCCGTCCTTCTTGGTACTGCTTCCCCCGTTGGCCTGGGCGACCGGTGACGGTGCCTCGAACGCCTCCAGCGCCGACAGCACGTCCTGGACCCTGGAGATCTCGGTGTTGATGTCCTTGCGGCGGCGCACCAGCTCGTCCAGCTCGCGCCGGCCCTCGTCGGTGACCCGCTTGGCCTCGGCCTTGGCCTCGGCGACCAGCCGCTCGGCCTCGGCCTTGGCCAGCTCGATCTGCTCGTCGGCGGTGCGGTCGGCCTCCTGCAGCCGCTTCTCCGCCTCGGAGGCCGCGCTCTCCAGCCGCTCCTCGGCCTCGGTCTCGGCCGACTGCAGCTTGGCCTCGGCCTTCCCGATCAGCGCCTCGGCGCGGTCGGTGGAGTTGGCGAGCTTGGTCTCCGCCTCCTTGAGCAGGCCCTCGGCCTTGCGGACGGCGGAGAGCCGGACCTTGCTGGCCTCCGCAGAGGCCTCCGAGGTCAGCTCGCCCGCCCGCTCCTCGGCTGCCGCGAGCAGGGCGGCGGCGCGGTCCTCGGCCTCGGCGACGGTGGCCACCGCCTGCTCCTCGGCCTCGGTCAGCTGCTCCTGAGCGGCGGTCACCAGGGCGTCCACCCGCTCGCCGGCGGACTTCATGGCCGCCGCGTTCTCCTTGCGGGCGCGCTCGTGCAGCGCCTCGACCTCGGCGTCGGTGCGCTCGCGCAGCTCCTCGGCGCGCTCGCGGATCGCGGTGGCGTCCCGGCGGGCCTCGGCGAGCAGCGCGTCGGCGTCGGCGCGGCCCTTCTCGACCTCGGCCTGCCCGCCGGCCTCGCCGGCCGCGACCAGGCGGTCGGCCTCCTTGCGGGCGGCGGCGACCATCGCGTCCGCCTGCTCCTCGGCGGCCGCGGTGGTGGCCAGCGCGGTGGTCTGGGCGTCCTCGCCGAGCGCCTCGGCGTCCGCGAAGGCCTTCTCCAGGACGGACTTGGCCTGCTCGCGGGTGGCCTTGTCGAACTGCTCGGCGGCCTCCCGGGTCTCCGCGTCGTAGGCGTCGGCGCGGGCGTGGGTGGCGTTGTCGTACTCGTCGGCCAGGGAGCGGGTGGCGAGGGCGTACTCCTCGGCCTCCGCGCGCAGCCCGGCGGCCAGCTCCTCGGCGTCGGCCACCGTCCGGGCGGCCTGGGCGTCGGCGTCCGCGCGCAGCTGCTCGGCGGCCTCCTGGGCGGCGCGCAGCTCGGCCTCGGCGTCGGCGCGCAGCTGCTCGTCGTAGGCCTGGGCCTCGGCGCGCTGACGGCCCAGCTCGGCCTCGGCGGCCTCGCGTTCGGCGGCGAGCTCCAGCTCGGTCTGCTCGCGCAGGGCGGTGGTCTCGGCCTCGGTACGGGCGCGCAGATCGCCGGTCTCGCGGTCGGCGAGGGTGCGGACCTCGGCGGCGTAGGCGTCGGCCGCCTCGCGCTGCTCGGCGGTCTCCCGCTCGGCCAGGTCGCGCTGGTCGGCGGTCTCCCGGTCGGCGAGGGTGCGGACCTCGGCGGCGTAGGCGTCGGCCGCCGTGCGCTGCTCGGTGGTCTCCCGGTCGGCGAGGGCGCGGGTCTCGGCGGCGTCCTGCTCGGCCCGGTCGCGGACCTCGGCGGCCTCCTGCTCGGCGGTGGCCTTCAGCGCGGCGATCTGCTCGGCGGCGGCCTCGTGCAGGCCGGCCACCGACTGGCGGACCTCGGCGGCCTCCTCCTCGGCGGCGGCGACCAGCTCGGCGCCCTCGGCCCGGGCGGCGGCGACCACGTCCTCGCCGTCGGCCCTGGCCTGCTCCAGGACGGCGGTGGCCTCGGCCCGGATGCCGTCGGCGGTGGCGCGGGCCTCGGACAGCTCGCGGCCTGCCTCGGCCCGTACCGTCTCGGCCTGCTCGTTGGCCAGCGCCAGTTCGGCGGCGGCCTTCTCGCGGGTGGCCTTGGCGTCCTGGGCGGCCTCGGCCCGGCGCTGCTCGGCGGCGGTCCGGGCCTGCTCCAGCAGCTCGTCGGCCTCGGTGCGGCGGTCGGTCGCGAACTGTTCGGCCTCGGTGCGGACCCGGTCGGCGTAGGCCTCGGCGCTCTCGCGCTGCCGGGTGGTCTCCTGCTGGGCGAGGGCGCGCAGCTCGGCCGCGGCCTGCTCGGCCTCGGTGCGCTGGGCGGCCGCGTACCGGTCGGCGCCCTCGCGCTGCTCGGCGGCGTACCGGTCGGCGGCTTCGCGCTGCTCGGTCGTCTCGGTCGCGGTGCGCTCGGCGAGCTCGCCGGCGTGCTGTTCGGCCTCGGTGCGGACCCGGTCGGCGTAGGCCTCGGCGCTCTCGCGCTGCTCGGCGGTCTGCTGCCGGGTCAGGGCGCGCAGCTCGGCCGTCTCGCGGTCGGCCGTCTCGCGCTGCTGGGCCGCGTACTGGTCGGCGGCGCCGCGGACCTCCGCGACGTGCCGCTCGGCCGCGGCGCGGACCTCGGCGGTCTCCTGGGCGGTGCGCTCGGTCAGCTCGGAGGCGGCCTGTTCGGCCTGCTCGCGGGCGGACCGGGCGGCGGCCAGCTGCTCGGCGGTCTCCTCGCGCTCGCGCCGCAGCCCGGTGGCGGCGGCCTCGTGCTCGCGCAGGCTCTCCTCGCGCAGCGCGTTCGCGGCGGCCTCGGCCTCGCCGCGGGTGCGGGCGGCCTCGGCGTCGGCCTCGGTGCGCACCCGCTCGGCGTCGCCGACCGCGGCGTCCCGGACCGCGTTCGCCTCGGCCTGGGCGTCGGCGGTCAGCGCCTCTGCGGCGGCGCTCGCCTCGGCGCGCACCCGCTGGTCGAACTCGGCGGCGTCGCGCCGGAGTTCGGCGGTCTCACGCTCGGCGGCGACCCGGTTCTCGGCGGCCGCGGCCTTGGCGGCGGCCAGGGCGTCCTGGCCCTGCTGCTCGGCCGCGGCGGTGATCTTCCCGGCCTCGGCACGGGCTCGGGTCAGGGTCTGCTCGGCCCGGCCCTGGGTCTCGGCGGCCTGCTCCTGGGCCTGCTCGCGCAGCCGCTCGATCTCCCCGGCGGCGCCGGCGCGCAGCTCGTCCGCGTCGGCCTTGGCCCTGGTGAGCAGCTCCTCGGCGTTCTTCGCCGACTCCTCGATCTGCAGCACCGCCTGGCGGCGGGCCTCGCTGCGAGCCCGGTCGGCCTCGGCGGCGGCCTGGGCGCGCAGCTCCTCGGCCTCGGCGCGCAGCCGGGCCGCCTCGTCCTGCATCTGCTCGATCCGCTCACGGATCGCGGCGGCGTCGTCCAGGGCGGCGTTCTGGGCCTGCTCGACGGCGGCCTGGGCCTGCTCGCGCAGCCGCTGGGCCTCGGCACGGGCCTCGGCGCGGATCCGCTCGGCCTCGGCGGCGGCCTCACCGCGGGCGGCCTCGGCGTCCTGGTTGGCCTGGCCGAGCACCTCCTCGGCGGTCTTGGCGGCCTTGGCGAGGTGGACGGTGGCGTCCTTGGCGCCGGCCGCGCGGCCCTCCTCCTCGGCCTCGCTGCGCAGCCGCTGCGCCTCGGCCTCGGCCTGCGCCCGCAGGTCGGCGAGGTCGTGCTCGGCCTGGGCGCGCAGTTCGGCGATCGCCGCCTCGGCCTCGGCCTTCAGTTCGGCGGCGACGGATTCGGCGGTGGCCCGCAGCCGCTCGCTCTCCTCGGCCGCGGCGGCCTTGGCGGCGTCCGCCTCGGCCTGCCGGGTGGCGGCCGCGGACCGCATCGCCTCGGCCTCGGCACGGATGGCCTCGGACTCCTTGGTGGCGTTGGCGACCAGCCGGGCGATCTCGGCCCGGGCGGTCTGCGAGCGCTGCTCGCTGGCGGCCTCGCCGTCGGCGACCTTGCGCACGGCGGCGGCCTCGGCATCGGCCTGGAGCTGCTCGGCGGCCTGCTCGGCCTGGGCGCGCAGCTCGGCCGCCTCCTGGCGGGTGCGCTCGGCCTCGCCGATCGCCTCGGCGCGCAGCCGCTCTATCTCGGCCTTCGCGGCGCCGAGCTGCTGCTCGGCGCGGGCCTGCTCGGCGGCGGCCTGCTCCTTGAGCCGGCTGATCTCGGTGTGGGCGACGGCCAGCTGCTGCTCGGCGGCGGCGTGCGCGGCGGCCAGCTCCTTCTGGGCCTGGCCGCGGGCGGCGTCCACGTCGGCGGCGGCCTGGGCACCGGCCTGCTGGGCGTGCTCGGAGGCGGCGCGCAGCAGGCGCTCGGCGTCGCTCTGGGCCCGCTGCAGGGCGGCCTCGGCGGCGGCCTGGGCCTCGCCGCGGGCGGCGTCCACGTCGGCGGCGGTCTGGGCGCGGGCCTGGTCGGCCAGGGCGGCGGCCTCGGCGCGGGCGGCGGCCATCATCCGCTCGGCCTCGGCGCGGGCGTCCTGGAGGAGGCGCTGGGCCTCCTGCTCGCTGCCGGTCCGGGTCTGCTCGGCCCAGCCGTTCAGGTGCTGCTCGGCGTTGCGGCGCAGCTCGGCGAGCTCGTCCTCCAGCTGCCGGCGGCGGGCGGTGAGCTCGGCCTCCAGCCGGGCGGTGCGCTCGGCGGCCTCGGCCATGATCCGCTGGGTCGCGGCCTGGGAGTCGCGCAGCTGGCGCTCGGCGTCCGCGCGCATCTGCTGGGCCTGCATCTCGGCGGTGCGGAGCATCTGCTCGGCCTGGCCGGAAACGGCGTCGAAGGCGCGCGGCTGGGCGAGCATGCGACGGGACTCGTGCAGCTTGGCCCTGAGCACCTCCACCTGGTAGGCGAGGTCCTCGGCATGCTCGACTGCCTTGTCCCGCTCCTTCCGAGTCCGACCCATCTCGGCCTCGAACTGGGAGAGGTGATCGTCAACCTCGTAGCGGTCGTTGCCCCGCACTCCGCGGTCCCATCCATCTCCTGGTCGCGTCCTCGACCCGGCCGGTCCCGGGCTCCCGTGCTGGGTGCCGGTCCGACTGGTCCTTGCATCCGCGGCCATGGACGACCCCCGGCCAAGCCGGGGCCGTCCGCCGCGGTCGTCGGAATCCTCGGTGCGGGAGCGCGGGGGTGCCGCGTTCCCCCGTCCGGGTGGACTCCTGGGCGAACTCTTGCCTGTGGAGAATGGTGACAGATCCGTCTTGCGACTGTTCAGCCGTGCCCGCGAAATGGACTCCCCTGCGACGGGCCGACCACCGGAGGGCGGACGGGCCTGTCTTCGGCCGTGCCCGTCTCCTCCGTCCCCCGGAGTCCTCGTGCACCTGGGCATTGTAGTGGGAGCGCACCGCGGGGGAATGGCCGCGTAGGGGTTTTCCGGCCGTCGGACCAGGTTACTGACGGGTCGCTAGGGTCGACCCCCGGGGTGCCGCCCCGGGGCGGGCGGCACCGCGCGGGCTCTCAGCGCCCTTCGTGGGGCCTCAATGTCCTTCGCGGGCGCCCGGATCGGCCGAGGTGACCAGCTCGGTCAGCACGCCGCCGCAGTCCTTGGGGTGCAGGAAAGTGATCCGCGAGCCCATCGAGCCGATCCGCGGCTGCTCGTAGAGGACCCGGACGCCCTTGCCCCGGATGGCCTCGGCGTCGCCGTCGACGTCGGCGGTGCCGAAGGCGATGTGGTGCACGCCCTCGCCGTTCTTCTCCAGCCACTTGGCGACGGTGGAGTCCGGCCGGGTGGGCTCCAGCAGCTGGAGGTACGAGGCGCCGCCGTCGTCCGTCCCGTTGATCCGGAGCATGGCCTCGCGGACGCCCTGCTCTTCGTTGACCTCGCTGTGGAACACCTCGAAGCCGTAGGTGGCGCGGTAGAACTCGACCGTCTTGTCGAGGTCTCGGCAGGCGATGCCGATGTGGTCGATACGGGTCAGCACGGCGACCTCCGGGGCAGGTAGGGATGAAGGTGGCACCCAGTGCAGCGTACGGGCCTCAAGCCGCGCCAGCGCCCGGGGTGCGAGCCTGCTCACACGGGGCAGGGTTCACCCGGATCGTGTTGACACGGTGTTGACTGGATGGTGCCAGTGCGCTCGATCACACCGTCGCTCCGGTGACGGGCGGAAAACGGGTCAGTACATTGAGCGCATCCTCACCTGGCCACGACGTGCGAAGGGGCCCGTCCCATGACCAACACCACCTCTGTGATCGTCGCCGGTGCGCGGACCCCGATGGGTCGCCTGCTCGGCTCTCTCAAGGGCTTCTCCGGTGCCGAGCTCGGCGGCTTCGCGATCAAGGGCGCGCTGGAGCGGGCCGGGATCACGGGTGACCAGGTCCAGTACGTGATCATGGGCCAGGTGCTGCAGGCCGGCGCCGGCCAGATCCCGGCCCGCCAGGCCGCCGTCAAGGCCGGCATCCCGATGAACGTCCCGGCGCTGACCATCAACAAGGTCTGCCTCTCCGGCCTGGACGCCATCGCGCTGGCCGACCAGCTGATCCGGGCCGGCGAGTTCGACATCGTCGTGGCCGGCGGCCAGGAGTCGATGACCAACGCCCCGCACCTGCTGCCGAAGTCCCGCGAGGGCTTCAAGTACGGTGCGATCGGGATGCTCGACGCGATGGCCCACGACGGCCTGACCGACGCTTACGAGAACATCCCGATGGGCGAGTCCACCGAGAAGCACAACACCCGCCTGGGCATCGCCCGCGAGGTCCAGGACGAGATCGCCGCCGCCTCGCACCAGCGGGCCGCCAAGGCGCAGGCCGACGGCGTCTTCGACGCCGAGATCGTCCCGGTCGCCATCCCGCAGCGCAAGGGCGAGCCGGTGCTGTTCAGCCAGGACGAGGGCATCCGCGCCGACACCACCGTCGAGGGCCTGGCCAAGCTCCGCCCGGCCTTCGCCAAGGACGGCACCATCACCGCCGGCACCTCCTCGCAGATCTCCGACGGCGCCGCCGCCGTGGTCGTGATGAGCAAGGCCAAGGCCGAGGAGCTGGGCCTGACCTGGATCGCCGAGATCGGCGCCCACGGCAACGTGGCCGGCCCGGACAACTCGCTGCAGTCGCAGCCGTCCAACGCGATCAAGCACGCGCTGTCCAAGGAGGGGCTGGCGGTCTCCGACCTCGACCTGATCGAGATCAACGAGGCCTTCGCGGCCGTCGCCCACCAGTCGATGAAGGATCTGGGCGTCTCCGCCGACATCGTCAACGTCAACGGCGGCGCGATCGCCCTCGGCCACCCGATCGGCATGTCCGGCGCCCGCGTGGTGCTGACCCTGGCGCTGGAGCTGCAGCGCCGCGGCGGCGGCGTCGGCGCGGCCGCGCTGTGCGGCGGCGGCGGCCAGGGCGACGCGCTGATCGTGCGCGTGCCGAAGGCCTGATCGCTGACCTGACTTCCGGGGCTGCGGACCGCCACAAGTGGTCCGCAGCCCCTTCGGCATCTGCCGACTACCGCCGGCACCTGCCGACATCCGCCGGCATCTGCGCAAGGAGATCCCCATGATCGATGTCGCCACGCTGGTCGAGCAGGCCCGGGAGGGCCGGCCGCGGGCGGTCGCCCGGCTGATCACGCTGGTCGAGAACGCCGCCCCGCAGCTGCGGGAGGCGATGGCCGCGCTCGCGCCGTACACCGGGCAGGCCTACACGGTGGGCCTGACCGGCTCGCCCGGGGTCGGCAAGTCCACGTCCACCTCGGCGCTGGTCTCCGCCTACCGGCGGCTCGGCAAGCGGGTCGGGGTACTGGCCGTCGACCCGTCCTCGCCGTTCTCCGGCGGGGCGCTGCTGGGCGACCGGGTCCGGATGCAGGACCACGCGACCGACCCCGAGGTGTTCATCCGCTCGATGGCCACCCGCGGCCACCTCGGCGGGCTGTCCTGGGCGGCGCCGCAGGCGCTGCGGGTGCTGGACGCGGCCGGCTGCGAGGTGATCCTGGTCGAGACCGTCGGCGTGGGGCAGTCCGAGGTCGAGATCGCCGCCCAGGCCGACACCGCCGTGGTGCTGCTGGCCCCCGGAATGGGCGACGGGATCCAGGCCGCCAAGGCCGGCATCCTGGAGATCGGCGACGTCTTCGTGGTCAACAAGGCCGACCGGGACGGCGCCGACGCCACCGCCCGGGAGCTCAACCACATGCTGGGCCTCGGCGAGGCCCGGGAGGCGGGGGACTGGCGCCCGCCGATCGTCAAGACCGTCGCGGCCCGCGGCGAGGGCGTGGACGAGGTGGTCGAGGCGCTGGAGAAGCACCGCGCCTGGCTGGAGGAGCACGGCGAGCTGGCGGCGCGCCGCCGCCGCAGGGCCGCCCAGGAGATCGAGGCGATCGCGCTGGCCGAGCTGCGCGCCCGGATCGGCGACCTCTCCGGGGACCGCCACCTGGTCGGGCTGGCCGAGCGGGTGGTCGCGGGCGAACTGGACCCGTACGGGGCGGCCGACGAACTGGTGGCCGGTCTGACGCAGCGCTGAGTGCGGCCGTCCGCCTGGTGATCCGCCTCCTCTGATCGCCCCCGTCGCCGCTTCGGCATGACCGGAGCGGCGACGGCGTTGTCCGGGCCCTCTGCGCAGGAAGTCGGTCAGGTCGACTTCCTGCGCAGAGGGCTCCGCGATGCGTACCGCCCCGCCGCGATCACGATCGCGGCGGGGCGGAGAGAAACGGTGGTGGTCGCCTTAGGAGCGGCCGCGCAGGCCGCGCAGGTGTTCGGCGACCGGGGCCAGCGCCTCGTACATGGCGTCCAGCTGTTCCGGGGTGAAGCGGTCGATGAAGTGCGCCCGGACGCTGCGGACGTGGTCCGGGGCGACCCGCTGCATGGTCGCCCAGCCCTGTTCGGTGAGGTGGGCGTAGAGGCCGCGGCGGTCGCCGGGACACTCCTGGCGCAGCACCAGGCCGGCGTTCTCCATCCGGGTGATCTGGTGCGAGAGTCGGCTCTTGGACTGCAGGGTGGCGGTCGCGAGGTCGGTCATCCGCATCCGGTGGTCGGGGGCCTCGGAGAGGACGACCAGGATCTCGTAGTCGTTGATCGCCAGGTTGTGGGGTTGGAGCTCGCGGCTGAGCTGGTACTCCAACAGCTTGGCGACCTCCAGGTGGGCGCGCCACATCCGCTGCTCCCTGGCGGTCAGCCAGGGAGTCTCCTCCTCGGGCAGCGACGGAGGGTTGTCCGCAGTGTCGATCGTGTGCGCATCCATGAGACTCAGCATAGCCGATTTAGTTCAAACTTGTACAAGTTTACAGGCCGAAACGGCGACCGAGTTCGCCCAGGTTACCGAAGCCCGGCGTGCCGGGGTTCCCGCCGACGTGGGCCTGCTGGGTGGGCACCCCGCCGACCGGGACGCCCGCCTCGGCGTCCACCACGCCGACCGACCGCTCGGCCAGTAGCTTCTCGCTGGACTGGATCAGCACCTGCCCGGCGCCGATGAACTCGAACTGGTGCTCCTCGCCCGAGGCGCCGCCGATGCCGGTCAGTCGCCGCAGCCCGCCGACCACCCCGTGCAGGTACTCGTGGTCGTAGTGGTGGCACGGCGCCGGGCAGTCCGCCCAGCCGACCAGTGCCTGCGGGTCCACCCGGATCGGCGGCTCGACGAAGTGCACCGGCCCGTTGGAGGCGGCGACGAAGCGGCCGGTGCCGATCAGGGTCAGGAAGCCCGGGATGATCGACTGCTTGAGCCGCAGCGTCGGGTCGAAGGCGAGCAGGTTGCCGGAGCGGACGGTCAGGTTGCCGTCGTCCAGGTCGTAGGAGTTGAGGTCGAAGGCGCGGTCGGCCAGCAGCAGCTTGCCGGTGCCCTGGGCGACCACCCAGTCCGTCGCGTGCAGCGGGGAGTTGAAGTGCTGCCCGAGAACCCGGTCGATCATCCCGGCGCCGACGCCGCGGAAGGTGATGTCGCCGTAGTAGGCGACCATCTTGCCCTTCTGCAGGAAGTAGGAGCCGTTCAGGTCGACCGCGAAGGCGTACGGGTTGACGTTGTCGTCGGCCGGCAGGGTGTACGCGTCGTACACCACCGGGCCCTCACCGCCGCGGGTGGTCGGCAGCGGGGCCTGCACGCCGCCGAACTGCTCCTCGGCGTAGGCCTGTTGAGGGGGCTGCGGCGGGTAAGCGGGCGGCGGGTAGCCCTGCGGCGGGCCGTAGTCCGGCGGGACCGGCGGCACCGCGAAGCCCGGCTGGGTCGGCTGGTCGTGCGGCGACTGCCCGTACGGCGGCTGCGGCGGGTGGGACATCAGAGCTTCTCCTCGCTCGCCTGGACGTACACCGCGCCCTGCCCGGACAGCTCCAGCTGGAACGCCTCGCCGGAGCCGCGGCCGATCATCTCGCGCCAGCCGATCGCCGTGGACAGCTTGTTGCGCACCTCGCCGCGGTGCGCCACGTACGCCTGCGGGTCGACGTGCACCGGCTGGCCCGGGGTGATCGGCAGTTCGAAGACGCCGCCGTGGGCCATCACCGCGACCGAGCCGTGGCCCTCCAGCCGGGTGGTGAACAGGCCCTGCCCGCTGACCTGGCCGCGGACCATGCCCATCACCCCGCCCTGGGAGCCCAGGAACACGGTGGACTGGCGCAGCGTGCCCTCGAAGGCGAGCAGCCGGTCCGCCTCGACGAACAGGGTGTCGCCGACCAGGTCGATCACCTGGACGTGGTGGCCGCCGTGGCCGAACATCACCCGGCCGTGACCCTCGACGGTCATCAGCGGGGTGTCCTCGTTGGCGACCCGGCGGCCGATCATCGACATGACCCCGCCCTGGCCGCCGGTGATGTTCGGGGTGAACCGGACGTCGCCGGTGTACGCGATCATCGCGCCGCGCTGGCTGAACAGCCGCTGCCCGGGCACCACCTGGGCCTCGACCAGCTTGCCGTTGATCCGGGCGAAGCCCATCAGACGTCACCCCCGATGGTGACCTTCTCCGAGGGCTGGACGTACACCAGGCCCTCGCCGGTGAACTCGATCTGGACGGCCTCGCCGCCACCCTCGCCGATCACCGTGGTCCAGCCCGCGCCGGACTTGAGGCTGCGGTGCAGGCTGCCGGTGTGCGCGAGGTACGCGCCCGGGTCGACCCGCAGCGGCATGTCCTTGCCGACCCGCAGGATGACGGCGGGCCCGTTGGAGGTGACGGCGGCCCAGCCGTGGCCCTCCACCTTGGTGGTGAAGAGGCCGTTGCCGGAGGAGACGCCGTTCAGCCCGGTGAAGCTGGTGCCGGTGTGCAGGCCGGCCTCCGTGCAGAGCAGGTTGTCCGACTCGACGTAGAGCGTCTCGCCGCCCAGCCGGACCAGGTTGATCTCGGTGGCCTTGTCGGCGAAGTAGCAGGTGCCCTGCCCCTTCACCTCCATGACGGTCATCCGCTCGCCGGTGAGTCTGCGGGCGACCATGCCGCGCAGTCCGTCCCCGCCGCCGGTCAGCTTCTTGAAGGTCATCTGGCCGGTGTAGGCGACCATCGAGCCGTGCCGGGCCTTGACGGCGTCGCCGGCCAACTCGACGGCGAGCACCCGCGATCCCTGGAGTCTGAACTGTGCCACGGCCGCAATCTAGCTTTTTCGGGCGCGGTCGGGGGAGAGGGCGGGGACGAACTGGTACGGGTCTGGGACAAACCGGGTGGTGAATGCGCCGGTCAGGCGCGGGCGTGCGCCCCGTGGCCGTGGCCGGGGTGCGGGGCGGTGCCGGCCGCCTCCTCGACCTCCAGCAGCGAGGCCGAGTGGCGCTCCGCCTCGAAGGCCACCGCGCCACCGCGCAGGCCGAACAGGCGCTTGGAGAGCATGATCCACAGCACCGCGGCGATGTTCAGGGCCAGTGTGCAGATCTTCACCGCGCTGACGTGCTCGTGCAGCTCGTAGCCCTCCAGCGGCAGGAAGGCCGCCGTGGCGACCACCGTCAGGTACTCGGCCCAGCGCTTGCCCAGCCAGAGGCCGACCGCCTCGACGATCTCGATCAGCGCGTAGGCGACCAGCGCGCCCGCGACGATCAGCAGGGTCTTCTTCTGGTAGCCGAAGGTCTTGCGGATCGTCTCGACGATCGGGGCGTGGTCGAGGTCCCAGTGGAAGTGGTCGGCGACCGGCTTGAAGATCGTGAGGTCCTCGTCGAAGACCCGCTGCACGGACTCCTGGCTGTTGGAGAACTTCCAGACGCCCCACGCCATCAGGATGATGATGACGCCGCGCAGCACTCGCTCGACGGCGAGGAAGCGCAGGATGAAGAGGTCCCGCAGGGCCTTGCCGCGCGGCACCAGCGGGGCGTTCGCGGCCGGGCCGGAGCCGTGCGGTGCGCCCAGCGCGAAGTCCCCGCAGCGCAGGCAGCGCCAGGCGTCGCCGACGGCGGTGGCGGCGTGCAGCCGGGAGGCCAGCTCGGGCTCGGTCGGCGCGTAGGTGATGTGCCCGCGCTTGGCGCAGGTCCTGCGGTCCCAGTCCCGCTTGAACATGGTGTGGCCACCCCCGTGTGCGATGTGTTCCGCGCCCGGATCGGTGGGCGCGCGGGCAAGAGGATAGGGGGTGCGGGCGACGGTTCGTCGCGGTCGGTCGCGAATCCGGCGCACAGCTGTGACATCGCGGGCGTGTCGGGAGCGCCCGTAGGGGCGGCCGCTGTGAGATCGGGCACGGTGGCCACCCCCGGTCCGGGGCTCGGACGTGCGCTCGGTGATAATGGCCGGAAGGCTTGTGAGTCGCTTCACAAGCGTCCCCGCGCCTTCGACCCCCGTATTGAGGTATCCATCGTGAACAGCAGCGCCGTCCACCGCCTGCGCCTGGTCTCTGCCCCCGAGGGGGTCTCCTTCGTCCTGCTGCTGATCTGCTCGGTGCTGAAGCGGACCACGTCCTTCGACGCCGTGCCGGTGATGGGCATGGTCCACGGCATCCTGTTCATCCTGTACGCGATCTTCTGGATCCAGGCCTGGCAGGCGCAGAAGTGGGACGCCAAGCGCGGCGTCCTGCTGTTCGTGCTCTCGGTGCTGCCCTTCGGCGGCTTCGTCGCCGAACAGATGCTCGGCCGCGAGGAGCGCGGGGAGCTGAAGCCCGCCGCCACCACCGCCTGACGCGAACGCGTGGACGGTCGACAGGCTGCCACGGCCTCCTCTCCCAAAGGGCCGCGGCAGCCTGTCGCCGTTTCTTACCGGGAGTGGTTCAGGACACGCCCTAGCCGACGTTCACCCCGCTCCAGGCCGCGGCCACCGCCTTGTACTCGGCGCTGGTCGCGCCGTACAGGTCGGAGGCGGCCTTCAGGGTCGCGGTGCGGGCGGCCTTGTAGTTGGTGGTGGAGGTGAAGTAGACGGTCAGTGCGCGGTACCAGATCGCGGCCGCCTTGTCCCGCCCGATGCCGGTCACCTTCGAGCCGTTCGAGGTCGGGCTGTTGTAGTTGTAGCCGTTGATGCTCTTGGCGCCGCTGCCCTCGGCGAGCAGGTAGAAGAAGTGGTTGGCGACGCCGGACGAGTAGTGGACGTCCAGGTTGCCGACGCCGGAGGACCAGGAGTCCGCGGACTTGCCGTCCAGGGAGGGCTTGTCCATGTAGCGCAGCGGCTTGCCGTTGCCGAAGAGGTTGAGCTTCTCGCCGATCCAGTAGTTCGGCGGGTTCGCCGGCAGGTTGGCCGACCACTCGACCATGGTGCCGAAGATGTCCGAGGTGGCCTCGTTGAGGCCGCCGGACTCGCCGGAGTAGATCAGTCCGGCGGTGGCGGAGGTGACGCCGTGGGTCATCTCGTGGCCGGAGACGTCGATGGCGGTCAGCGGGTGGGTGTTGCCGGAGCCGTCGCCGTACGTCATGCAGAAGCAGGAGTCGTTCCAGAACGCGTTGACGTAGTTGGAGCCGTAGTGGACCCGGCTGGTGGCGCCGACGCCGTTGTTCTTGATGCCGTTGCGGTTGAACGTCTTCTTGTAGTAGTCCCAGGTGGCCGCTGCGCCGAACTGGGCGTCCACGGCGGCGGATTGGCGGTTGGAGGCCAGGCCGTTGCCCCAGCTGTTGCTGGTGCCGGTGAAGAGCGAACCGCTGCCCGAGGTGGCGCCCTTCAGGTCGGTGGTGGACTGGTTGCCCCGGGTGGCGTCCTTGAGCGAGTAGGTCGAGCCGCTCTGGGTGGTGGTGAGCGTGACGGTGCCGACGTTGACGCCCTTGCCGGTGCCGGTCGCGGTCTGGAACTCCTCGTGGGTGGAGAGCAGTTCGCCGGTCGCCGCGTCGGTGACCACCTGCTGGCTGCTCGGGGTGCCGTCGGCCCGCTCGCCGCGCACCACCGTGCGGTGGGCCAGTCGCGGGTTGCCGTCGGTGGCCCAGACCACCAGTTCGGCGGCGCCGGCGCCGTCCACCCGGCTGAGCGCCGACTCGTCCTCGTCGGCGGCCAGGCCCACGGTCGCCCGCACCGCGGCGGTGGCCTGCTCGGCCGCCTGGTCGGCGGTCAGGCCCGGGTTCGTGCCGGGCAGTGCCAGTCGGCCGGCGAAGGCGCGGTCCACCGAGCTCACCGAGCCGTCGGGGCGCTGGTGGACGACCAGGTCGCCGCCGAGCACCGGCAGGCCGGCGTAGGTCCGCTCGTAGCGCAGGTGCCGGGCGCCGTCGGCGTCGACCACGGCGTCCTTGACCACCAGCCGTTCCTGGTCGCCGAGGGCCAGCTGCCGGGCGAGCGGGGCGCTCTGGGCGGCGGCCAGCGCGAGCGGCGCGGCGGACAGCTGGTCGGGTGCGGGGGCGGCGGCCTGGGCGGCGGGGAGGGCGGCGATCTGGACGACGCCGGCCAGCAGGGCGGTGGCGGAGAGTACGGCCGGGAGGGTCAGCTTTCGCTTCACGTAGGGGGTTCCTTCCACGAGACCCGCGCTTTCCTGCGGGTGCGCCGCGTACCGGGGCGCCGGGGTTGGCGCCGTTGGGGCGGTAGGGCGCGGACGTGCTGCTCCCGTGCGGCTTCTGGCGGTCCGTCGGATGGGTGGGGGCGACGGGGCGTCGGACGGGGGCTTGGTCAGAAGCATGACAATCCGTGGCGGCGAAGGACAGGGCGCCGTCGGGGATTGGCCAGGAGTCGCCAGCGCCGGTACGGATGGTTCGGCTGCCGCCCATTGCCCGGAATCCGCGGTTCGTCCCGCTGGCGGGACCCCGCCAGCCGGTCGGCCTTGACGGCCTCCGGGGCCGGCGGAGTCCTGGGCGCGGGGTGGGCGGCACCCTGGCGCGGGCACGGGTGGACGCCCGGGGCCTACCCTCCGATGAGGCCCCGGGCGTCCTGCTCGCCGTGCGCCGTACGTCAGTTGACGTTCACGGCGCTCCAGGTGGCGGCGACGGCGTTGTACTCGGCGCTGGAGGCGCCGTACAGGTCGGCCGCGGCCTTGAGGGTGCCGGTGCGGGCCGCCGCGTAGTTGGTGGTGGAGGTGAAGTAGGTGGTCAGCGCCTTGTACCAGATCTGCGCGGCCTTGTCCCGGCCGATGCCGGCGAGGGTGGAGCCGTTGTAGGTCGGGCTGTTGTAGCTGACGCCGTTGATGCTCTTGGCGCCGCTGCCCTCGGCGAGCAGGTAGAAGAAGTGGTTGGCCACGCCCGAGGAGTAGTGGACGTCCAGGCCGCCGATCGAGGAGGACCAGTAGTCGGCCGAGCGGCCGTCCTTGGACGGCTGGTCCATGTAGCGCAGCGGCTTGCCGTCACCGTTGATGTTGATCTGCTCGCCGATCAGGTAGTCCGGCTTGTCGGCGGGCAGGTTGGCGTACCACTCGACCATGGTGCCGAAGATGTCCGAGGTGGCCTCGTTGAGGCCGCCGGACTCACCGGAGTAGTTGAGGCCCGCGGTGGCGGAGGTGACGCCGTGGGTCATCTCGTGGCCGGCCACGTCCAGCGCGGTCAGCGGGTGGGTGTTGCTCGCGCCGTCGCCGTACGTCATGCAGAAGCAGCTGTCGCTCCAGAACGCGTTGACGTAGTTGGAGCCGTAGTGGACCCGGCTGGTGGCGCCCACGCCGTCGTTCTTGATGCCGTTGCGGCCGAAGGTGTTCTTGTAGAAGTCCCAGGTGGCCGCGGCGCCGTATTGGGCGTCCACGGCGGCGGACTCCGGGTTGGAGACCAGGCCGTTGCCGAAGGAGTCGGTGGTGTTGGCGACCAGGGTGCCGGAGCCGGAGGTCCTGTTCTTCAGGTTGAAGGTGGACTGGCCGCCGCGGGTGGCGTCCTTCAGCTGGTACGAGGAGCCGCTCTGGGTGGTGGTCAGCGGGACGGTGCCGACGAAGACGCCCTTGCCGGTGCCGGAGGCGGTCTGCACCTGCTCGTGGGTGGAGAGCACCTGGCCGGTGGCGGCGTCGGTGACCAGCAGCTGGCTGCTCGGGGTGCCGTCGGCGCGCAGGCCCTCGACGGTGGTGCGGTAGGCCAGGCGCGGGTTGCCGTCGGTGGCCCAGACGACCAGCTCGGCCTTGCCGGCCTGGTGCACCTCGGTCAGCGGGGACTCGTCCTCGTCGACGGTGATGCCGACGGTGGACTGCACGGCGCCGGTCGCCTGGGCGGCGGCCTTGTCCGCCGGGATCTGCGGGGTGAGGCTCGGCAGGGCGAGCTGCGCGCCGACGGCCTTGTCCACGGCGGTGGTCGAGCCGTCCGCCTTCTGGTGCACCACCAGGTCTCCGCCCAGGACGGGGAGGCCCGCGAAGGTGCGCTCGTAGCGGAAGTGGCGGGAGCCGTCGGCGTCCACCACGACGTCCTTGGCCACCAGTTGCTCCTGGCCACCCAGGGTCAGGGCGTGCGCCACCTTGCCCGCCTGGCCGTTGGCCAGGGCGATCAGGTCGGCGCGCTGCTGCGTGGCCCGGGCGTGCGGGGCGGGATCCGCCTGGGCGGCGCTGACCTGGACGACGCCGGTGAGCAGGGCGGTGGCGGAGAGTACGGCGACTGCGGCGAGCTTTCGCTTCACGGACGAGTCCTTCCGGGAAACCGCGTGTGGGCGCGGTCGCACCTCGTCCCGGGGGCCGGGGTCGGCACCTGAGGGGCGGAACGGGCGCTGACGTGCGAGAACCCCGAGCGGTCGTGCGGCTGCCACCTGTGGGGTGGGGGTGGTGGCTGTCGAACGGGGTTGGCGGAAAGCATGACAATCGAGCAAATCAAATGACAGGTCTTCTTCATGAATTGGCCAAGTCCCGCCAAGGACGGGGAATGTGAACGGAAGGACAAAAGGGACCTTTTACCCGGACTTTCAGCGGGTTACGGTCCGAACCGGGGCCTGATAGCGCGGTGTTGGGACCTTCGGCGGCCAACCCCCTTGCGCCGTAGCGCTGTTGCCGCGCGTTCACACCGGCGCAATGTCCAGGTATGGACCTGGCCGCCCGGTTGGCGGGATCCCGCCACGCGTCGCACTTGTCCACCATCAGGACGGCTGGTAGCACACGTCCCGTCCGCCGGTACGGTAAGGAGGTGGCCAAGCCCCTCGCACTCGACTTCGACCCGATCGCCCGCGCCGACGAACTGTGGGCCCGCCGCTGGGGCGCCGTGCCCTCGATGGCGGCGATCACCTCGATCATGCGCGCCCACCAGATCCTGCTCTCCAGGGTCGACGCGGTGCTCAAGCCGTACGGGCTGACCTTCGCCCGGTACGAGGCGCTGGTGCTGTTGACCTTCAGCCGGACCGGCGAGCTCTCGCTGTCCAAGATCGGCGAGCGGCTGATGGTCCACCCGACGAGCGTCACCAACACCGTCGACCGGCTGGAGCGGGCCGGCCTGGTCGCCCGCCGCCCCAACCCGCTGGACGGCCGCGGGGTGCTCGCCTCGATCACCCGGCGCGGCCGCGAAGTGGTCGAGGACGCCACCCGGGAGCTGATGGCGATGGAGTTCGGGCTGGAGGAGTACGGCCCCGAGCAGTGCCGTCAGGTGTTCGAGCTCCTCAAGCCGCTGCGGATCGCGGCCGGGGACTTCGCCGAGCCGGACGAGGGGGCTGCGAAGGAGCAGCCGTGAGGACGGCTACCCTCGTGGGAGCGGTGCGCGGATCCGGGCGTACCGGCCGAAACTGCCGAGCGAGGCGAGGAAGAGTATGAAGGCGACCCCCCTGCTGGGCTGGTACCGCGGCCTGGCCATTGCGACCGGTGTGGCACTGCTGGTGTTCTGCGGCTTCATGGTGGCGAAGTACGGCTTCGACACGGCCGCGGACGTGACCACCTACGTCGCGATGCTGCACGGCTACCTCTACATCGGGTACTTCATCGTGACCTTCCTGCTCGGGCAGAAGCTGAAGTGGCCGCTCGGCCGGCTGGTGCTGACCCTGGCGGCGGGCTGCATCCCCTTCCTCTCCTTCGTCTTCGAGCGCCGGGTGGCCCGCGAGGCCGCCGAGCGCCTCCCGGCGGGCGACGCCCGCCAGCCGGCCGGCGTCTGAGTCGAGAAGCTCCGCGAGAGCGCTCCTTCCCTGATCGGGGGAGGGGCGCTCTCGGCGTTTCCGGGGCGGTCGTCCGTCGGTGCGCGCCCCTTGCCGACTGCCATCGACAACTGCTAGGACGTCCGAGTAAATTAGTAGGACGTCCTAATAGCTGTGCCGCCCGGTGCCGTGGCGGCCGTACGGAGCGGAGTTCGGCCCATGGACGCCGAGGAGATCGAGCGCGGACGGCAGCGCTGGCAGCAGCGGTACGACAAGGCCCGCAAGCGGGACGCGGACTTCACCACCCTCTCCGGCGACGAGGTCGAGCCGGTGTACGGACCCGCCCCCGGGCAGGCCGTCGAGGGCTTCGAGCGGATCGGCTGGCCGGGCGAGTACCCGTTCACCCGCGGGCTGCACCCCACCGGCTATCGGGGCCGCACCTGGACCATCCGCCAGTTCGCCGGCTTCGGCAACGCGCAGCAGACCAACGAGCGCTACCGGATGATCCTGGACGCGGGCGGCGGCGGCCTCTCGGTCGCCTTCGACATGCCCACCCTGATGGGCTACGACTCCGACGACCCCAAGTCGCTCGGCGAGGTCGGTCACTGCGGCGTGGCCATCGACTCGGCCGCCGACATGGAGGTGCTGTTCAACGGCATCCCGCTCGGCGAGGTCACCACCTCGATGACGATCAGCGGCCCGGCCGTCCCGATCTTCTGCATGTACCTGGTCGCCGCCGAGCGCCAGGGCGTGGACCCGGCGGTGCTCAACGGCACCCTGCAGACGGACATCTTCAAGGAGTACATCGCCCAGAAGGAGTGGCTCTTCGCCCCCGAGCCGCACCTGCGCCTGATCGGCGACCTGATGGAGCACTGCGCCAAGGGCATCCCGGCGTACAAGCCGCTGTCCGTCTCCGGCTACCACATCCGCGAGGCCGGGGCGACGGCCGCGCAGGAGCTGGCGTACACCCTCGCGGACGGCTTCGCCTACGTCGAGCTGGGCCTGTCCCGCGGCCTGGACGTGGACGTCTTCGCACCCGGTCTGTCCTTCTTCTTCGACGCGCACCTGGACTTCTTCGAGGAGATCGCCAAGTTCCGCGCCGCGCGCCGGATCTGGGCCCGCTGGATGCGCGACCGCTTCGGCGCCAAGACCGACAAGGCGCAGTGGCTGCGCTTCCACACCCAGACCGCCGGCGTCTCGCTCACCGCGCAGCAGCCGTACAACAACGTGGTGCGCACCGCCGTCGAGGCGCTCTCCGCGGTGCTCGGCGGCACCAACTCGCTGCACACCAACGCGCTGGACGAGACCCTGGCGCTGCCCTCCGAGCAGGCCGCCGAGATCGCGCTGCGCACCCAGCAGGTGCTGATGGAGGAAACCGGCGTCACCAACGTGGCCGACCCGCTGGGCGGTTCGTGGTACGTCGAGGCGCTGACCGACCGGATCGAGCAGCAGGCCGAGGCGATCTTCCAGCGGATCCTCGACAAGGGCCGCGAGGGCCACGAGATCGGCCCGATCACCTCCGGCATCCTGCGCGGCATCGAGGAGGGCTGGTTCACCGGCGAGATCGCCGAGGCGGCCTTCCAGTACCAGCAGTCGGTGGAGAAGGGCGAGAAGCGCGTGGTCGGCGTCAACTGCCACCCGCGCAGCGTCACCCCCGACCTGGAGATCCTGCGGGTCAGCCACGAGGTCGAGCGCGAGCAGGTGCGCGTGCTGGGCGAGCGCAAGGCGGCCCGGGACGAGGCCGCGGTGCGCGCCGGGCTGGACGCCATGCTGGCGGCGGCCCGCTCGGGTGAGTCGATGATCCCGCCGATGCTGGACGCGGTGCGCGCCGAGGCGACCCTCGGCGAGATCTGCAACGCGCTGCGGCAGGAGTGGGGCACGTACCAGGAGAACGCGGCGTTCTGACCGTCCGAGCCGGCGGGTGAGCCGGCGAAGCCGCCGTACGGGGTTCCGTACGGCGGCTTCGGCATGCCCTCAGCCGGTGGTGAGCGGCCCGAGCAGCAGGTCGGTGAAGCGGCGGGTCCACGCCGGGGTGATCGGCTCGCCGCTGACCAGGACGCGGTGCTCGACCGTGCCGGCGATGGTGTCGAAGATGATGTCGACCTCCTCGTGGGCCGACTCGGCGTCGGTGTCCGGCTCCAGTTCGCCGCGCGCCTGGGCGGCCGCCCGGCCCTGCCGGACCAGCCGCTTCTGCGGGTCCACGATCGCCTCGCGGATCCGGCGGCGCAGCTGCGGGTCGCGGGTGCCCTCGGCGAACAGCGCGAGCAGCGCGGCCTGGGTCTCCGGGCGGGCCAGCAGGTCGGCGAACTGGCCGACCACGGCCTCGATGTCGTCCCGCAGGTTGCCCAGGTCGGGCATCACGAGTTCGTCGAAGAGGCTGGCGACGGCGTCCACCACGAGCTCGTTCTTGGACGGCCAGCGGCGGTAGAGGGTGGTCTTGGCGACCCCGGCCCGGGTGGCCACGTGGCCCATGGTCATGCCGCCCCAGCCGAGTTCGGCGAGGGCTTCGCGGGTGGCGTCGAGGATCGCGAGGTCGGCGGCGGCGCTGCGCGGGCGGCCCTTGGCCCGGGACGCGTTCGCCCCCTCCTGGGCTGTGCCGCCCCGGACTGTGCTGTCCGGGCTCGCGGAGGGCTGGGCGGCCGGCACCGGGTCTCCTTGCGCTTTACTGGTAAGTAACTTGGGTGGGGCAGGTAACGGTAGCGACTGTTCGTCGATTCGGGCAGCCGGGCGGACCGGGAAAGTGGGGCAGGTCACGTCCTCGAACCGTCGGTTGGGCTTGCGGCCGGGGCACCGACTCCAGTTACGCTACGACCTGTAGCGAAAGCAGTGACAACCAGGCGCCGCATCCGTGGGACGGGGGCGGCGCGGGTGCGGGTGGGGATCCGCGCCGAACGGTTCAGGCTACCGGGGGAGGGGCGCAGCGTCCGGGAACCCGTCGCCGCGCAGCCCGCGCGGGGCGACTTTCCCGAGGTTGGTGCCCGCGAGCAGCGCGGACGGGGGAGGATGGTGCCATGCAGCCACGGAATTCGCGTCTCAACAGCTCCGCCCTGCGCGGTGCGGTCGACCTCGCCGCAGTGAAGGCGGCCGGCGAGGCCGCCCAGAAGGCCGAGCAGGCCCGGGCCGAGCGGGCCCGTCAGGCGAGCGCCGCCGAAGCGGCCGGAGTCGCCCCCGCCCAGTCCGCCGCCTACCGGCTCGTCATCGACGTCACCGAGGACGACTTCGAGGCCGAGGTCGTCCAGCGCTCCACCGAGGTGCCGGTCGTCATCGACTTCTGGGCCGAGTGGTGCGGCCCCTGCAAGCAGCTCAGCCCGATCCTTGAGGGCCTGGCCGAGGAGTACGCCGGCCAGTTCGTGCTCGCCAAGATCGACGTGGACGCCAACCCGCTGATCGCCCAGCAGTTCGGCATCCAGGGCATCCCGGCCGTGATGGCCGTGGTGGCCGGCCAGCTGGTGCCGCTGTTCCAGGGCGCGGAGAGCGCCGCCAACATCCGCAAGGTGCTGGACCAGCTGATCCTGGTCGCCGAGCAGCGCTTCGGCATCTCCGGCGGCGCGGTCGCCCCGGGCGAGGCCCCGGCCGCCGCCCCGCAGCGGCCCGAGGACCCGGCGCTGTCCGCGGCGCACGACGCGCTGGACGCCGGCGACCTGGGCGGCGCCATCCAGGCGTACAAGAACGTGCTGACCGAGCAGCCGGGCAACACCGAGGCCAAGCTGGGCCTGGCCCAGGCCGAACTGCTGCGGCGGGTCGAGGGCCTGGACCTGCAGACCGTCCGGGCGGCGGCCGCGGCCGACCCGAAGAACGTCGAGGTCCAGCTGCAGGCGGCCGACCTGGACCTGGTGGGCGGTCATGTCGAGGACGCCTTCGGGCGCCTGGTGGACACCGTCGGCCGGACCTTCGGCGAGGACCGGGACACCGCCCGGCTGCGTCTGCTGGAGCTGTTCGAGGTGATCGGCGCCGAGGACCCGCGGGTCGTCGCGGCCCGGACGGCGCTGGCGCGCGTGCTGTTCTGAGCCCGGCTCCGGCCGTTTCACGCCGGGTTCGGTCGGGGTGCTGGCACTGCGTGCCTGGCACGGCGGATGACCTGCGGTGTCGCTGGAGATTTGGCGACAATCCGGTCAACCGGACAGAGGTTTACCAAATCTTGATTTCACCCGTGGGTGGTCACGTTCAGTGACCACCCACGGGTGTTTCATTGGTGTTTCCGGCGGATTTCGCCGACATGCTTCCCCCAAGACGTCACGCAGGGTGCAATTTCGGACGTTTTCATGATCAACGTCACTCGATGTTGCATTACCCGTCAGTAAGGCACCCCTTGTGCTTCGCCCGGGATTCAAGCACGATCGGCCACGCCCGGTCCCAGACTCCACACCCTCCGACAGCCGGTCGGCCAACGCGGAGCGCGGGATCCCCACCGGGTGATCCGCCGGCCCCGGCCGGCGGTAGGGAGGGCAGGGGGGTATCCGCGGTCCCACGGCGGTTCCTGTCCTCGACCGGCCGCGCGGCCCTGCGCGGTCGCTGGTTGTCGCTCGGGGGTGATCGCCGATGTCGTCGGTCCGACCCGTCGTCCCGCAAGGACGGCCGGTTTCGGGACGGGAGTGCCGCATAGCGCCGGCCGCTCCCGCGTCCGACGACGCCCAAGGCGCTCTCCGCTACCGAGGACGTAGCTCTCTCCCATCCCAGGCCCCCACCGGCGCGGGACGCGCCGCCGGGGAGCCGGAGATGTACGTCCTAGAAGGAGGACTCGCATGTCCAAGACCTACGGCAAGACCCGCTGGAAGCGCTTCGCCCTGGTGATGGTGCCGAGCGTCGCGGCCACCGCGATGGTCGGCGTCTCGATCGCCAACAGCGCGCTCGCCGCCTCGTTCAGCATTTCCGGCCAGCAGTTCAAGGTCAGCACCGACCAGCTGCACGGCACCAACTTCGCCCAGTTCGGTTCCGTCGACATCGAGGCGAACGGCAAGCCGCACCCGGTCGCGGTCTCGGCCTTCGACCACGCCGACATCACCAACCTGTGCCAGTCGGTGGTGACCGACCTGTCCGGGTTCGGCCTGGGCAAGATCACCCTGCAGCTGCACGCCGGCACCGAGGCGGGCAAGCCGGTTCAGGCCGACAACCTGCTGATCGACCTTGAGCAGCTGAAGGCGGACGCGACCTTCACCAACATCAACATCGGTCAGGACGCCTCCACCCTCTCCGGCACGGCCACCCAGGGCTGGGCCCCGCACCCGGGCGTCACCAAGGCGGGCGGCGGCGCGGGTCTGCCGTCCGGTCCGACCGGCTTCGCCCAGTCCGCCCAGAAGGCCGACCTGAGCAGCGTTCAGCAGACCGCGCGGGCCACCTCGGCCGGCACGTTCAAGCTGAACGGCCTGAGCCTCGCGCTGAAGAGCGGCGACGGCGCGGGCAACGAGTGCTTCTGAGCCTCGTCTGACATTCCGGACCGAGTCTGACGGCACGCCTCCGGGCGCGCCGGGGCGACGGATCCACCTGGGGCCGGGGGCGGCGGGCGACCGCCGTACCCGGCCCACCCTCCTTTTTTGTTCTTCCCTCGTAGCGACGTCGAGGAGTTGCACCATGTCCAGCGCAACGGTCGAGACGCGGCCCCGTCAGCAGAACCCCGTCGGGTGGCTCTGGCGGCACTTCCGTGAATTCCGCCGCACCAGGCCCTTCTGGGGCGGCCTGCTGGCCATGATCGCCGGCGTCCCGATCCTCTACTTCCCGTACGCGCACCTGTCGTTCGGCGGGCTGACCATCGCGATGTCCACCACGGCGGGCGCCGGGTCGCTGATCATCGGGGTGCTGATGATCATCCTCGGCGTGACCGCCTGGTTCCAGCCCGCCGTGCGGGTCTTCGGCGGCATCGCGACCATCCTGCTGACCCTGGTGTCGATCCCGGTCTCCAACCTCGCGGGCTTCGGGATGGCGCTGCTGCCGGGCCTGATCGGCGGCGGACTGATGGTCTCCTGGGCGCCGCTGCCGGAGCCGAAGGCCGAGTCGGTCAAGGGGCGGCGCGTGCGCCGGGCCGAGAAGGCGGGTGACGACGCGGTGGCGGAGAGCGTCGCCACGGCCGAGACCGCCACCGCCGAGACCGCCACCGCCGCGGGAGAGACCGCCACGGCCCGGATCGCCGAGGCCGCCGAGGCGCCCACCGCGAAGCTGCCTGCCCAGGGCGGGCCCGAGGAGCCCGCGGCGGCCGAGCCCGCCGCCGAGGCCGCCGTCCCGCAGCAGGGCGGTGCCGGGGACCAGGAGGAGGCGCGGTGACCGGGTCGGCCGAGCAAGCAGAGGGCGCGGCCGTCCCCACGCAGCGCTCCGGCCGGCACGCGGCGCCCCGCACGCCGGTCCGGGTCCGGCTGAGAGGCCGCGCGCTGGCGATGGCCGCGGTGCCGACGGCGCTGCTGATGGCCGCCGCCTACACGCCCAACCCGGCGGTCGCCGAGTCCGCGGCGGGCAAGCCCTGCCCCACCGCGCCCGCCGCCGTCCCGGACGTCGCGCCGATCGAGACGCCGGTCCCCAAGAGCGAGCTGCCCGAGCCGCCGCCCGGCCCGTCCGCTACGCCCACCGGGGCCCCGGCCTCCGGGGCGACCGCCGTGCCCTCGACCGGACCGAGCTCGGTGCCCACCCAGGCGCCGACGACCGCGCCGACCACCTCGCCGGTGAAGCCGCCGGCCGCCACGACGCCCACCTCGCCGGTGAAGCCGCCCGTGGTGCGCTCCGCCGACACCACCGGCGCGGGCGCGGTGAGCGCGGTCTACCAGGGCACCGGCACCGGGACGGCCACCGCGAGCCAGGCCGGTCTGATCGACGACATCGTCGGCGGCGTCAACCACCTGCTGAACCCGGGCGGTTCGGCCAGCCCGGCACCGAGTGCCACGCCGACCGCCACCCCCGCGCCGACCGCCACCCAGGCCCCGGCCGCCCCGGCCCCGCGGGTCGGCACTCCGGCGCAGCCCGCCCAGCCGCAGGCCCCGGCCGCCGGTGCCCAGCAGGCCGCGCCGCCCGCCGGGCAGTCCTCGGGCGGCCAGCCCTCGCCGGCCGCCGCCGCGCCGACCGGCAAGGCCGGCTCCACGACAGCCCCGTCCGCGACCCCCTCGGCGGGCGCCTCGGCGACCCCGACGCCGAGCGGGAGCGCCTCCGGTACGCCGTCCGCCTCGCCTACCGCGAACCCCAACTGCACGGTGGACACCCGGAGTCTGACCGCCGGCGCGGCCTCCTCCGGACATGTCGTCCCGGAGCAGAACTGGACACTGCAGACCAGCCGCCTGGCCCTGCACGGCTCGGTCTTCCACGGCGTCTACGACGTGAAGACCCCGACCGGCACCAAGCGGGTGCTGAAGTTCGTGGTCGACAGCGTGGACATCGACAATCTCGACATGTCGACTCTGGAGGGCAATGGCGTCACCTTCCACGTCCAGGGCGCGCCGGGCTCGACCTCGACCATGCGCAACGGCCCGGTCACCATGTACGTGGAGCGGCTCTCCGGCCACCTGTCCAAGGTGCTCGGCCTGCCGATCCCGATCGATCTGGGCGAGATCACCCTCACCCCGGACACCCTGCCGCGCTGGCTGTACGACCTGATCGGCGCCATCCCGATCCCGCTGGACCTGGAGCTGACCCAGGTCACCGCCAAGCAGGCCGGCCAGTTCGGCGGCACCCTGCACATCCCCGGGATGCACATGTTCAACGACAACGCGCCCTACAGCGACAAGTAGTCGACGCCGTAACGCCGATGGGGCGGCCCTCCCGTGAAGGAGGACCGCCCCACCGGCGTTCGTACTACCTGGGCGTCACTCGCCGTGGCTGCCCAGGCGGTGCACCTGCACCATGTTGGTGGTGCCGGGGATGCCGACCGGGACGCCGGCGGTGACGATGACGGTGTCGCCCGCGGTCAGCTGGCCCATCTTCAGCAGCTCACGGTCGACCTGCGCGACCATCGCGTCGGTGGTGGCCACCTGCTCGGTGACGTACGACTCGACGCCCCAGCTCAGCGAGAGCTGGTTGCGGGTGGCCGCGTCCGGGGTGAACGCGATCACCGGGATCGGCGAGCGGTAGCGGGACAGCCGACGCGCGGTGTCACCGGACTTGGTGAACGCGATCAGCGCCTTGCCGTTCAGGAAGTCGCCCAGCTCGCACGCGGCGCGGGCGACCGAGCCGCCCTGGGTGCGCGGCTTGCGGCCCGGGTTGAGCGGCTGGAGGCCCTGGGAGACCAGCTCCTCCTCGGCCTTCTCGCAGATCCGGCTCATGGTGCGGACGGTCTCGACCGGGTACTTGCCGACGCTGGACTCGGCGGAGAGCATCACCGCGTCGGTGCCGTCCAGGATGGCGTTGGCGACGTCGGAGACCTCGGCGCGGGTCGGGCGCGAGGCGTGGATCATCGACTCCATCATCTGGGTGGCGACGATGACCGGCTTGGCGTTGCGGCGGGCCAGGGTGATCAGCTGCTTCTGGACCAGCGGCACCCGCTCCAGCGGGTACTCGACGGCCAGGTCGCCGCGGGCGACCATGATGGCGTCGAAGGCGAGGACGATCTCCTCCATGGCCTCGACGGCCTGCGGCTTCTCGATCTTGGCGATGACCGGCACCCGGATGCCGACCTCGTCCATGACCTCGTGGACGTCCTTGATGTCGTCCGCGTTGCGGACGAAGGACAGGGCGACCATGTCGACGCCCAGACGCAGCGCGAAGCGCAGGTCCTCCTTGTCCTTCTCGGACAGGGCGGGCACGTTCACGGCCGCGCCGGGCAGGTTGATGCCCTTGTTGTTCGAGAGCACGCCGCCCTCGACCACCACGGTCTTCACCCGCGGGCCGTCGACGCTGACGACCTCCAGGGCGATGACGCCGTCGTTGATCAGGATCGGGTCGCCGGGCTTCACGTCGCCGGGCAGGCCCTTGTAGGTGGTACCGCAGATGTGCTGGTCACCGGGGACGTCCTCGGTGGTGATGGTGAACTCGTCGCCGTTGTCGACGGTCACCGGACCGTTGGCGAAGGTCGCCAGACGGATCTTGGGACCCTGGAGGTCGGCCAGGACGCCGATGGCCTTGCCGGTGTCCTCCGAGACCTGGCGGACCTTTCGGTACCGCTCCTCGTGGTCCGCGTGGTTGCCGTGGCTCATGTTCAGGCGGGCGACGTTCATGCCCGCCTCGACGATGGCCTTCAGCTGTTCGTAGGAGTCCGTCGCCGGACCCAGGGTGCAGACAATTTTCGCTCGGCGCATATGGGTCAGTCTATCCGTTCGTGTTATAGGTGCATTCGGCACGAATCGCGGGGAATCGCCGACGAAGGATTCCGAGGAGTGAGACGACGATGTGTCAGTCCTCGGACTGCCCGCTCCCGGACCGCCCACCCTCCCGGTGCACCAGGGCGAAGGCCTGTCGGGCGATCTCCAGCTCCTCGTCGGTGGGCACCACCGCGACCGCCACCCGGGCGAACGCGGGGGAGATGATCCGGGGCTCGCCGGAGCGCACCGAGTTCAGCTCGGGGTCCACGGCGATGCCCAGCTCGTCCAGTCCCGCGGTGGCCGCCGCGCGCACCGGCGCCGCGTTCTCCCCGACGCCCGCGGTGAACGCGATCGCGTCCACCCGGCCGAGCACCGCGTAGTAGCCGCCGATGTACTTGCGCAGCCGGTGGATGTAGGCGTCGAAGGCGAGCCGGGCGTCCGCGTCCCCCGCGTCGGCGCGGCGCATGATCTCGCGCATGTCGTTCTCGCCGCACAGGCCGCGCAGGCCGCTGCGGCGGTTGAGCAGGTCGTCGATCTCGTCGACGGACAGCCCGCCGACCCGGTGCAGGTGGAACACCACGCCGGCGTCGATGTCACCCGAACGGGTGCCCATGACCAGGCCCTCCAGCGGGGTCAGGCCCATCGAGGTGTCCATGCAGCGCCCGCCGCTGACCGCCGAGGCGGAGGCGCCGTTGCCCAGGTGCAGCACGATCACGTTGACCTCGGCCGGGTCCTTGCCGAGCAGCCGCGCGGTGGCCCGCGAGACGTACTGGTGCGAGGTGCCGTGGAAGCCGTAGCGGCGCACCCGGTGCTCGTCGGCGACGGCCTTGTCGATCGCGTACCGGGCCGAGTACTCGGGCATCGAGGAGTGGAAGGCGGTGTCGAACACGGCCACCTGCGGCAGGTCGGGCCGCAGCGCGCGGGCCACCTCGATGCCGGTGATATTGGCCGGGTTGTGCAGCGGCGCGACCGGGATCAGCCGGCGGATCTCCTTGAGCACCTCGTCGGTGATCACGGTGGGCTCGGTGAACCGCTTGCCGCCGTGCACCACCCGGTGGCCGATCGCGGCCAGCTCGGGGGAGTCCAGCCCGAGGCCGTCGGCGGCCAGCTCCTCGGCGACGGCCTTCAGCGCGGCCGAGTGGTCCGGGAAGACCTGCAGCACCTCGCGCGGCTCGCCCGAGCGCGGGGTGTGCGCCAGCCGGCCGCTGGACTCGCCGATCCGCTCGACCAGCCCGGAGGCCAGCCTGGCGCCGTCCAGCATGTCGATCAGCTGGTACTTGACCGACGAGGAGCCGGCGTTCAGCACGAGAACGCGCGTACCTTCACTCATGCGCCCACCTCTCCCCCAGCCTGCGGCCGGGGGTACCCCCACCGCTCGGCGGTCGCTTCGCGGAACACGCACCTTCTGATGATTCTCCCCCAGCCTCCGGCCGGGGGACCCCCATGCTGCGCTCGCTCATGCGCTCGGCTCCTTGTGGTCCTGCGACTGGATGGCGGTGATCGCGACGGTGTTGACGATGTCCTGCACCAGCGCCCCGCGCGAGAGGTCGTTGACGGGCTTGCGCAGCCCCTGCAGCACCGGGCCGACCGCCACCGCGCCGGCCGAGCGCTGGACGGCCTTGTAGGTGTTGTTGCCGGTGTTGAGGTCCGGGAAGATCAGCACGGTCGCCCGCCCGGCCACCGGCGAGCCCGGCAGCTTGGTGGCGGCGACGTGCTCGTCCACCGCCGCGTCGTACTGGATCGGGCCCTCGACCAGGATGTCCGGGCGCAGCTCGCGGACCAGCTCGGTGGCCTTGCGGACCTTGTCGACGTCCGCGCCCGAGCCGGAGGTGCCGGTGGAGTACGAGAGCATCGCGATCCGCGGCTCCACCCCGAACTGGGCGGCGGTGGCGGCGGACTGGATCGCGATGTCGGCCAGCTGCTGGGCGTCCGGGTCGGGGTTGACCGCGCAGTCGCCGTACACCAGGACCTTGTCGGCCAGGCACATGAAGAAGACGGAGGAGACGATCGAGGCGCCCGGCGAGGTCTTGATCACCTCGAAGGCGGGCCGGATGGTCGCCGCGGTGGAGTGCACCGCGCCGGAGACCATGCCGTCGGCGATGCCCTCCTGGACCATCAGGGTGCCGAAGTAGGAGACGTCGGTGACCACGTCCAGGGCCAGTTCGACGGTCATCCCCTTGTGGGCGCGCAGCCGGGCGTACAGCTCGGCGAACTGCCGGCGCAGCGGGCTGGTGGTCGGGTCGACGAGGTGGACCTGGGCGCGGTCGGCGCCCGGCTCTTCCTGCGGGAGGTCGATGCCCAGGCTCGCCGCCTTGCGGCGCACCGCGTCGACCTCGCCGAGCAGGGTGAGGTCGCAGATGTTGCGGCGCAGCAGGATCTCGGCCGCGCGCAGCACCCGCTCCTCAGCGCCCTCGGGCAGTACGACGTGCCGGCGGCCGGCCCGGGCGCGCTCCAGCAGCTCGTGCTCGAACATCATCGGGGTGACCCGCTCGGACCGGCCGACCTCGATCCGGTTCGTCAACTCGGCAGTGTCGACGTGCAGTTCGAACAGGCCGAGGGCGATCTCGGCCTTCCGGGGGCTGGCCGCGGTGAGCTTGCCCTCCAGGTGGGTCAGGGTGGCGGCGGTGGGCCAGCTGCCCTCGGGGACGACCGCGACGGGGGTGCCGGGGGCGAGCCGGGCGGCGAGCGCCATCACGTTCGGGCCGGGGTGCTGGCCGAGGGTCAGCAGCACGCCGGCGATCGGCGGGGCGCCGGCCGCGTGGGCGGCCAGCGAGCCGATCACCAGGTCGGCGCGGTCCCCGGGGGTGACCACCAGGGCGCCCTCGGTCAGCGCGTCCAGGAAGGTGGGCAGCATGGCGCCGCCGAACACGAAGCCGCGCACGTCCCGGGCCAGGCCGGCGGCGTCGCCGAGCAGCACGTCGGCGCCGGTCGCCTCGACCAGCTGGGCGACGGTCGGCGCGGCCAGGGCCGGCTCCTCCGGGATGACGTAGGCGGGGATCGGCAGCTTCTCGGTGAGGGTGCGCTGGATCCGCTGCTTGGCGCTCGGCGCGGTCCGGTTGGCGATCATCGCCAGGGTCTCGCAGCCGAGGTCGGTGTAGGCCCGGTGGGCGTTGCGGACCTCGGCGATCACGGCCTCCGGGTCCTTGCCCTGGCCGCCGACCACCGGCAACACGGCGGCGCCGAACTCGTTGGCGAGGCGGGCGTTGAAGGCCAGTTCGTCCGGGATGTTGGTGTCGGCGAAGTCGGTGCCGAGCACCAGCACCGCCTGGCAGCGCCGCTCCAGCGCGCGGAAGCGGTCGACCAGGGTGGAGACCAGCTCGTCCTGCCCCTGGGCGGCCTGCAGCGCGGCGGCCTCCTCGTAGGTGAGCCCGTACAGCTCGGGGCCGGGCAGCTCGATCCGGTACCGGCCGCGCAGCAGTTCGACCACGTGGTCCGAGCCCGGCTCGCCGGGGGCGTCCGCGTGCACCAGCGGGCGGAACACCCCGACGCGGTCCACCTGGCGGGTGAGCAGTTCCATGACCCCGAGTTCGACCGCCTGCCGGCCGTCCCCCCGGTCGATACCGGTCACGTACACGCTGCGCGCCACGTGGGTGTCTCCGTCCCGTCGTCTCGGAAGGTGGTCATATCGACCATACCTTCGCACCCCGTACGGCCGTCCGCGAGCAGAGTCGGACAAGGGAGGCAAGGGGCGAAGGTCACGCCGGGAGGCGGGGCGGTGGACCTCAGGGCTGGGCGCTGACGAGCTCCGAGCCGGACAGCTCCACCGTCCTCCCGCTGACGAAGACCTCCGACACGCGCCGGTCCACCAGCCAGTCGTGCGGATGCACGAGGGCGCCGTTGCGGCCGGGGGTCCAGCCGTCGGCGGCGAGCGCGGCCCGCAGGCGGGCCTCCACCTGGTCGGCCGACAGGCCGGTGGTGCTGCCGATCGTGAGGGTCCGGGAGCAGTAGTTCGAGCCGCAGCCGCCCTTGGTGCCGGTGGCGTGCTCGATGGTCAGCCCGGGTGGCAGCGGCACCTCGGCGAGACTCGGGAAGAAGGCGTCGTAGGCGACGAGTTGATAGAGGAACGTGATGGCCGTCCCGACCAGGGCATGGGCGCAGATCGCGACGGCGGCGCCGACGACGGGGTTCACGCCCCCCTTCTCCGGCCGCGGGCCGCGCAGCCGCCGCTCGCCCAGCACGCCGGCCAGGATCACCAGGCCCGCCGCGAACGGGTACCCGGCCTCCACTTCGGCCGTGGCGCGGGTGAAGAACCACTCGCGCTCCAGGCCGACCAGGACGGTGGCCAGGCCCGCGAGGATGCCGAATACCGCGGCCCCGAGCGCCCGGGTGCGAACCACCGCTGCCCAGCAGGCGACGGGCACCAGCAGGTAGACCCACCCGAGTACCGTCCACTCCGACACGAGCAAGCCCCCCGCCTGCCGACGATCAGTCTCAGGCGGGGAGCCTAGAGGCTCAGGCCGGGCGGAGCCAGAGAGTGGCGAGCGGGGGCAGGACCAGTTCGGCGGAGCGGGGCTGGCCGTTCCACTCGGCGGAGTCGGCCTTGACCGGGTGGGAGTTGCCGACGCCGCTGCCGCCGTAGGTCTCGGCGTCGGTGTTCAGCACCTCCTCCCAGAGTTGCTCGCGTCCGCCCAGGGCGGGCAGGCCGACCCGGTGGCCGTGCCGGACCACCGGGGAGAAGTTGCAGACGGCGACCAGCGGGGTGCCGTCGGCGGCGTACCGAACGAAGGAGAGCAGGTTGTCCTCGGCGGCGCCGCCGTCGAGCCAGCGGAAGCCGTCCGGGGTGGTGTCGAGCTCCCAGAGGGCGGGGGTGTCCCGGTAGATCCGGTTGAGGTCGCGGACCAGTCGGCGCACGCCCAGGTGGTCCTGATGGGCCGGCCACTGCTCGTCGAGCACCCACCACTGCGGGCCCTGCTCGTGTTCCCACTCCCCGCCCTGGGCGAACTCCTGCCCCATGAACAGCAGTTGCTTGCCCGGGTGGGACCACATGAAGCCCAGGTAGGCGCGGTGGTTGGCGCGCTTCTGCCACCAGTCGCCGGGCATCTTGGAGACCAGGGCCTGCTTGCCGTGGACGACCTCGTCGTGCGAGATCGGCAGGATGTAGTTCTCGGAGTAGGCGTACACCATCGAGAAGGTGATCTCGTTGTGGTGGTACTTGCGGTGCACCGGCTCCTTGGACATGTAGACCAGCGAGTCGTGCATCCAGCCCATGTTCCACTTCAGTCCGAAGCCCAGGCCGCCGGCGTCGGTGGGGCGGGTGACGCCGTCCCAGGCGGTGGACTCCTCGGCGACGGTGATCACGCCGGGGCAGCGGCGGTAGACGGTGGCGTTCATCTCCTGCAGGAACGCGGCCGCGTCCGGGTTCTCCCGGCCGCCGTACTGGTTGGGCGTCCAGGCGCCGCTCTCGCGGGAGTAGTCGAGGTAGAGCATCGAGGCGACCGCGTCCACCCGCAGGCCGTCGACGTGGAACTCCTCGCACCAGTAGACGGCGTTGGCGACCAGGAAGTTGCGCACCTCCTTGCGGCCGTAGTCGAACTCCAGCGTCCCCCAGTCCGGGTGCTCGGCGCGCAGCGGGTCGGCCGGCTCGTACAGCGGCTCGCCGTCGAAGCGGGCGAGCGCGAAGTCGTCCTTGGGGAAGTGCGCGGGCACCCAGTCGACGATCACGCCGATGCCGTGCTGGTGCAGGGTGTCCACCAGGTACCGGAAGTCGTCGGGGCCGCCGAGCCGGGCGGTGGGGGCGTAGTAGCCGGAGACCTGGTAGCCCCAGGAGCCGCCGAAGGGGTGCTCCATCACCGGCATGAGCTCCACGTGGGTGAAGTTCAACTCCTTGAGGTAGCCCGGCAGTTCCTCGGCGATCTCGCGGTAGGTGGTGAGCTCGGGCCGCCAGGAGGCCAGGTGCAGCTCGTACACCGACATCGGCGCGCGGTGGTGCGCGCGGGCCCGGCGGGCCATCCACTCGCCGTCCTGCCACCGGTGGTCGGAGGAGGTGACCACCGAGGCGGTGCCGGGCGGGCACTGGGCGGCCCGGGCCAGCGGGTCGGCCTTGTCGAGCACCCAGCCCTGCCGGGTGTGGATCTCGTACTTGTACGTGGCGCCCTCGGCGAGGCCGGGGACGAACAGCTCCCAGACCCCGGAGGAGCCGAGCGAGCGCATCGGGTGCCCGGTGCCGTCCCAGTGGTTGAAGTCGCCGATCAGCCGGACCCCGGCGGCGTTAGGCGCCCAGACCGCGAAGGCGGTGCCGGTGACGCCGCCGACGGTGCGCACGTGCGAGCCGAGCGCCCGCCACAGCTGCTCGTGCCGACCCTCGGCGATCAGGTGCAGGTCGAGCTCGCCGAGGGTGGGCGCGGTGCGGTAGCCGTCGTACTGACGCAGCGGCTCGCCGCCGGGGTAGGTCACCAGCAGGGTGTAGTCCGGGAGTTCGCCGCCCGCCAGCAGGCCGGTGAACAACCCGCCCTGCTGGTGGGTGAGTTCGGCCGGGCCCTGGGCGGTCTCCACCACCACCCGCTCGGCGAACGGGCGCAGCACCCGGATCGCCGTCCCGCCGTGCACCGGGTGCGCGCCGAGCAGCGCGTGCGGGTCGTGGTGCTGCCCGCCCACCAACCGGTCCACCTCGGCCGGCGGCAGCGGCGCCTCGGGGAGGCGCAGTGCCCCGACGGAGGCGTCCGCTGGAGCATCCGAGGGAGCGGAGGCCCCGGCCGGGGAGGTGGCCGGAGCGGGGCGGGTGGGGCGGCCGGTCGGGTCGAGCGGCGTCACGGCGTGGTCCTCCTGCGGCGGGGGGTGGGCGTACGGCGGGGCTGGGTGGACTTCGGGCGGGGCGGGGGGAGCGCGGGGTCAGACGGAGAGGGCGAGCCGGTTGATCGCGGCCAGCGGGATCGGCAGCCAGCTGGGCCGGTGCCGGGCCTCGTAGACCACCTCGTACACCGCCTTGTCGATCTCCAGCGCCCGCATCAGCTCCGGCGAGGCGGCCGGGTCGGCGCCGCCCCCGGCGGTGTAGCCGGCGCAGAAGGCGGTGCGGTTGCGCTGGGCCCAGGCGGCGGCGAGGTGGGCCAGCTCCGGGTCGACCGGGCCGCCGGCCAGCAGGTGGGCGGCCGCGTAGTCGAAGGAGCGCAGCATCGCGGCGACGTCGCGCAGGGCGGGCTGCGGCTCGCGGCGCTCGTTGACGGACTTGGCCGGCTCGCCCTCGAAGTCCAGCAGCACCCAGCCGTGCGGGGTGCGCATGGCCTGCCCGAGGTGCAGGTCGCCGTGGATGCGCTGGACCGGCAGGCCGTCCGGGTGGGCGTCGGCGAGCTGCTGGAAGGCGGTGCGCAGCGCGGCCCGGAACCGCAGCAGCCCGGGGACGGCGGCGACCGCGCTGTCCAGCCGGTCGGCCATCGCGGTGGCGAGCCGGCCGGTCTGGGTGCGGTCGAGCCGGGCGACCGGCATCGAGCGGGCCAGCACCCGGTGCACCTCGGCGGTGGCCCGGCCGAGCCGGTGCGCCTCGATGGCGAAGTTGCCGGGGGAACGGTCGCCCTTGAGCCGGCCGACCTGGTCGAGGGCGAGCTCCCAGCCGTCCTCGGCGTCCGGCAGGTAGCGCTGGAGCAGCCCGAGGGTCGCGGGCTCGGCGCGTTCCATCCGGCTCTCGAACCAGGCGGCGACCCGGGGGATGCGGGTGGAGCCGGCCCGGGAGAGGGCGAGCGAGAGCTCCAGGTCGGGGTTGGTGCCGGGGTGGATACGCCGGAACAGCTTGAGGATGTACGAGGTGCCGTAGATGACCGAGCTGTTGGACTGCTCGGCGGTGGAGGCGCGGCCGGGGAGGTTGGCGGGCAGTCCGGAACCGGGGGTGCGGCGGAAGGAGAGCGAGCCGAAGCGGTCGCCGGTGGCCAGGTGTTCCAGCAGCCGGCCGGTGAGCTCGGGGTCGTGCACCGCGTCGTAGAGCGAGGCGCCGTCGTACGGGCCCTGGCTGAGCCGGCCGAGCACCGCGCTGGGTTCGATGTCCGCGGGGCCCTGTGAGCGGATGCCGAGCAGGAGTTGGTAGATGTCGCCGTGCGGGGCGCCGACCGTGGTGGCGTGCTCGACCCGCAGCAGCAGGTGCAGCAGGGCCGGGTCGCCGACCTGTAGCGGGGTTCCGACCACCGGGGTGAGCCCGGTGATGGGCCGTCCCTTCCCGGCGTACCAGCGCTGGGTGGGGAGCCACTCGGCGATCAGCGGCAGGGCCGCCTGGACGAGCTCGCTGACCCCCAGGGCGGTTCTCCGGACCCCGGTGCCCCGCGCGCCCGCCGGCGCGGCGGAACCGGCCGGGGCGTCGTGCTGCACATGGGCTTGAGAACGGGAGGTTTCGGACATGACTCCCTTTCCCCGGAAGCACGCGGACTGCCCGACGGGTCGTGGCCGGGTCCGTCAGTCTTCCGGATTTCAGCGGCGCGGCGGTCGCGACACCCGAGCACGGCTCGGGTGTCACGCCTTCGTGTGGGTGGCCGTTGGGCTGTTCTCCGTACGCGGCGGTGCAGAGAACTCCGGGGGCGCGGGGGTTCAACTCGCGCCCCCGGAGGGTCTGGTGGTGCTGTGTGGACCGGTGTGCGGCGGGGCGTGGCGGATCGTTACTTCGAGCGCCTGGTCCCGCTCAGGCGCGGGGGCTGCCGGAGCTGGAACCAGTAGAAGCCGTGCCCGGCCAGCGTGAGCAGGTAGGGCCACTCACCGATCGACGGGAAGCGCACCCCGCCGATCAGCTCGACCGGGTACCGCCCGCCGTACCGCCGCAGGTCCAGCTCGGTCGGCTGCGCGAACCGCGAGAAGTTGTTCACGCACATGACCAGGTCCCCCTCGTACTCGCGCACGAAGGCCAGCACGGCGGGGTTGCTGGACGGCAGTTCGGTGTAGGTGCCGAGGCCGAACGCCGGATTGAGCTTGCGGATCTCGATCATGCGACGCGTCCAGTGCAGCAGCGAACTCGAACTGCTCTGCTGCGCTTCGACGTTGGTCACCTGATAGCCGTACACCGGGTCCATGATGGGCGGCAGACTGAGCCTGCCCGGGTCGGCGGAGGAGAAACCCGCGTTGCGGTCCGGGGTCCACTGCATCGGCGTGCGCACGCCGTCCCGGTCGCCCAGCCAGATGTTGTCGCCCATGCCGATCTCGTCCCCGTAGTAGAGCACCGGCGAGCCGGGCAGGGAGAGCAGGAGGGCGGTGAACAGCTCGATCTGGTTGCGGTCGTTCTCCAGCAGCGGGGCGAGCCGGCGGCGGATGCCCACGTTGGCGCGCATCCGGGGGTCCTTGGCGTACTCCGCGTACATGTAGTCGCGCTCCTCGTCGGTGACCATCTCCAGGGTCAGCTCGTCGTGGTTGCGCAGGAAGATGCCCCACTGGCAGCCGCCCGGGATCTGCGGGGTCTTGGCGAGGACCTCGGACACCGGGTAGCGGGACTCCCGGCGCACCGCCATGAAGATCCGCGGCATCACCGGGAAGTGGAACGCCATGTGGCACTCGTCGCCGCCCCCGGCGAAGTCGCCGAAGTAGTCGACGACGTCCTCCGGCCACTGGTTGGCCTCGGCGAGCAGCACGGTGTCCGGGTAGTCGGCGTCGATCTCCTTGCGGAGCCGCTTGAGGAACTCGTGGGTCTCCGGCAGGTTCTCGCAGTTGGTGCCCTCGCGGGCGAACAGGTACGGCACCGCGTCCAGTCGGAAGCCGTCGATGCCGAGGTCGAGCCAGAACCGCAGGCCGGCGATCATCTCGTCCTGGACCCTGGGGTTGTCGTAGTTGAGGTCCGGTTGGTGTGAGAAGAACCGGTGCCAGTAGTACTGCTTGCGGACCGGGTCGTAGGTCCAGTTGGAGGTCTCGGTGTCGACGAAGATGATCCGGGCGTCCGGGTACTGCTTGTCGTCGTCGGCCCACATGTAGAAGTCGCCGTACGGCCCGTCCGGGTCCTCGCGGGAGGCCTGGAACCACGGGTGCTGGTCGCTGGTGTGGTTCATGACGAAGTCGATGATCACGCGCATGCCGCGGGCGTGCGCGGCGTCGACGAACTCCATGAAGTCGGCGAGGTCGCCGAACTCCGGTAGCACCGACTTGTAGTCGGCCACGTCGTACCCGCCGTCGCGCAGCGGCGAGGCGAAGAACGGCGGGAGCCAGAGGCAGTCGATGCCGAGCCACTGGAGGTAGTCGAGCTTGGCCGTGAGCCCCTTGAGGTCCCCGACCCCGTCGCCGTTGCTGTCCTGGAAGGACCGCACCAGCACCTCGTAGAAGACCGCACGCTTGAACCACTCGGGGTCCAGGTTCTTCTTCGAGGTCTCGGGGAAGGTGTCGGGGACGGGCTCGTTCACTGTCACGCTGGGTTCCTCCGAACCGTGAGGAGGTGAGCCGGCTCGGCTGAGGGGTCGAGCCGGACGTAGTTGTGCCGGCCCCAGGTGTAGGCGGCGCCGGTGAGCTCGTCGTGCACCATGTACGGGCCGTCGCCGTCGAGGCTGACGGTGGCCTCCTGGACGTGGTGCGGGTCGAGGTTGACCACCGTGATCACGTGGTCGGTCAGGCCCTCGGGGGTGGTCGCGGTCTTGGAGTAGGCGAGCACCTGCTCGTTGTCGGTGGGGTGGAAGCGCAGGTCGCGCAGCTGCTGCAGGGCGGGGTGGCGCCGGCGCAGCCGGTTCAGCACGGTGAGCAGCGGGGCGAGGGTGTCGGTGCGGTTCCAGTCGCGCGGGCGCAGCTCGTACTTCTCCGAGTGCAGGTACTCCTCGGAGCCCGGGTGGGCCGGCTCGTCCTCGAACAGCTCGTAGCCGGCGTAGACGCCGTAGCTGGGGGAGAGGGTGGCGGCGAGCACGGCGCGGAGCGCGAAGGCGGCGCGGCCGCCGTGCTGCAGGAAGGAGTGCAGGATGTCCGGGGTGTTGGCGAAGAAGTTGGGGCGCATGTGGGCCGCCGCGTCACCGGTGAGTTCGGTGAGGTAGTCGGTGAGTTCGGTCTTGGTGTTGCGCCAGGTGAAGTACGTGTACGACTGGTGGAAACCGATCTTCGCGAGGGTGTGCATCATCGCCGGGCGGGTGAACGCCTCCGCCAGGAACACGACATCCGGGTCGGTGCGGGCGATGTCGCCGAGCACCTTCTCCCAGAACATCACCGGCTTGGTGTGGGGGTTGTCGACCCGGAAGATCCTGACGCCGTGGGACATCCAGAACTGGAGGATCCGGATGGTTTCCTTGACGATTCCATCCATGTCCTGATCGAAGTTGATCGGATAGATGTCCTGGTACTTCTTCGGCGGGTTCTCGGCGTACGCGATGGTGCCGTCCGCGCGGTGGCTGAACCATTCCGGGTGCTTGTTCACCCACGGGTGGTCGGGGGAGCACTGGAGGGCGAAGTCCAGCGCCACCTCCAGGTTCAGCGCCCGGGCCTCGGCGACGAAGTGGTCGAAGTCCTCGATGGTGCCGAGGTCCGGGTGGACCGCGTCGTGGCCGCCCTCGGGGGAGCCGATCGCCCAGGGCGAGCCGACGTCGTGCGGACCGGCCGTCAGAGTGTTGTCCGGGCCCTTGCGGAAGGCTCGTCCGATCGGGTGGACCGGCGGCAGGTAGACCACGTCGAAGTCCATCGCGGCCACCGCCGGCAGCCGCTCGGCGGCGCTGCGCAGGGTGCCCGAACGCGGCGGCTCGACCCCGTTCGGGTCCACCACCGCGCCCTCCGAACGGGGGAAGAACTCGTACCAGGAGCCGAACAGCGCGCGCTCCCGGTCCACCTGCAGCGGCAGCGGACGGGAGGCGCTGAGCAGCTCGCGCAGCGGGTAACGGGCCAGCAGCTCCAGCACCTCGGGGGCGAGCGCGGCGGCCAGCCGGGACAGCGGCGGCAGCCCCGGGTCGCGCAGCGCGTCGGCGGCGGCCAGCACGTGCGCCCGGCCCTCCTTCTTCGGCACACCGGCGGCGGCCTGCTCCAGCAGTCGGGCGCCCTCCTCCAGCACCAGCGCGGTGTCGATCCCGGCCGGCAGTTTGATCGAGGCGGCCTTGCGCCAGGTGGCGATCGGGTCGCTCCACGCCTCCACCAGGTACGACCAGCGGCCGGGCGCGGTCGGGGTGACGTGCGCGCCCCAGCGGTCGGTGCCCTCGGCGAGCTCGCGCATCGGCGTCCACGGGCCGCTGCGGCCGCGCGGGTCGCGCAGCACCACGTTGGCGTTGACGGCATCGTGGCCCTCCCGGAAGACGGTCGCGGTCACCGGGAAGGTCTCGCCGACGACGGCCTTGGCCGGGCGGCGGCCGGCGTCGACGAGGGGGCTGACGTCCAGGACGGGGATGCGGCCGATCACGGTGTCGCTCTCTGTCGTCTTGCGGGCGGAGGGCTTGGTGGCGGTCTTGGCGGTGCTGCTCCTGGTGGTGCCGCTCTTCGCGGCGGTGCTGCTCTTCGCGCCACCCTTGCGGGCAGCGGCCTTCGCGGCGGGAGCGGTCGAGGCGGCGGCCTCGGGGTCGGCGGCCCGTCGGGTGGTGGGCGTCGCGGTGGCGGCGGTGCGGCGCGTGGTGGTGGTGCGCCTGCGCGGTGCCGCGCTCCGGCCCTCCTCGGCCCCGGGTTGTCGGGCTGCTGCGGAGGGCTGTGCTGTGGCTTCGGAGGATTCGGTACCGACCGCCACGGACGCCCTGGGCGACGGCATCGCCGGGTCTGTCCGAGTGTCAGAATCCATCCGTCCGGTGGATTCCGCGACCGCTGCGTCGAGGGTTTCGGCCACCGGTGTGGACTGGTCCCGCGTGTCGCCGTGCATGCCAAACTCCTGCCCGAGATCGGCGGCAGCTCCCGCGGGCCGGGGGGTCGGGCCAGGGGAGTACCGGGAGGACTGCTGGGTGGGGAGGACGTGCGACCGGAATCCTGCCCGCGCCGTTGTCCCCGGCAACCTGCCCGGCGCCCGCCGCGCCGGTGGCGGGGCACCCCGGAGCCCGTGCGCGTCCCGGCGCACGCCGCCAGGGGCACGCCCCTGGCGGCCCGGTCCACCCGTGAACGAGTCGACCGAGGGCGAGGACACGCGTCACCGCGCGGTGAGCGCCGAACGGGTTAAGGAAGAAGGGGAACGATCAACGCGAAACGGATTCGGACGTGCTGCTTCACGGTGACGGGAGGCGTCCCCGCAGCACCGACGACCTTCGGTCATCCTCGCATCGGGGACGGGGTTTTCGCAGCGGTACGACAGTAGTTTCGGGCTTTGTCCGGAGTGGATGAGCAACCGGAAATGGATCTGTTCCGCAGAGTTCACGTATTGGTAGCGCGACGCCCCGGAATGTGCGCCGCGCGCGCCCCCTGTGCAGACCAGTGCGCCGAATGCGATCTCATCAATAGGCCGAACGGATGCCCAATAGCCCACTTGACCCACTGACAGGGCGATCCCGAAGACTACGCTTCACGCCTGTGAAGGCAATCCGCAGATTCACCGTCCGCACCGTCCTGCCCGAACAACTCCAGCCGTTGCACGAGCTGGCCCTCAACCTGCGCTGGTCCTGGCACCCCGAGACCAGGGACCTCTTCCGGTCCGTGGACCCGGAAGTCTGGGCCGCGACCGGCGAGGACCCGGTGCGACTGCTCGGGGAGGTCCCGGCCGCCAGGCTCGCCGCGCTCGCCGCCGACCGGCGGTTCCTGCGCAGACTCGGCGACCTCGCCGACGACCTGCGCGAGTACCTCACCGGGCCGCGCTGGTACCAGACCCGGCTGGAGGCCGACGCCACCCCGCCGCCCGCCGCGATCGCCTACTTCTCGCCCGAGTACGGCATCGCCGCCACGCTGCCCCAGTACTCCGGCGGCCTCGGCATCCTGGCCGGCGATCACCTCAAGGCGGCCAGCGACCTCGGCGTGCCGATCATCGGCGTCGGGCTGTTCTACCGGCACGGCTACTTCCGCCAGTCCCTCGACCGGGACGGCTGGCAGCAGGAGCGCTACCCGCTGCTGGACCCGGACGAGCTCGCGGTCAGCCTGCTCCGGGAGGCCGACGGCACCCCCAGCCGGGTCGACCTCGTCCTACCCGGCGGCCGCACCCTGGCCGCCCACATCTGGAAGGCCCAGGTCGGGCGGGTCCCGCTGCTGCTGCTCGACTCCGACATCGAGGCCAACTCGCCCGCCGAACGGAGCGTCACCGACCGGCTCTACGGTGGCGGAAGCGAGCACCGGCTGCTCCAGGAGATGCTGCTCGGCATCGGCGGCGTCCGGGCCGTGCGTGCCTACTGCCGGCTCACCGGCCACCCCGCCCCCGAGGTCTTCCACACCAACGAGGGACACGCCGGCTTCCTCGGCGTCGAACGCATCCGCGAGCTGATCGCCGCCGGCCCGGCCGAAACCGACACCGCCGGCCTGGACTTCGCCGCCGCCCTGGAGTCCGTCCGGGCCGGCACCCTGTTCACCACCCACACCCCCGTCCCGGCCGGCATCGACCGTTTCGACCGCGAGCTGGTCGCCCGTCACTTCGGCGGCGACGCCGCGCTGCCCGGCGTCCCGGTCGAGTCGGTGCTCGGGCTCGGCGCCGAGACCTGGCGCGGCGGGGACCCGAAGCTGTTCAACATGGCCGCCATGGGCCTGCGGCTCGCCCAGCGCGCCAACGGGGTCTCCACCCTGCACGGCGAGGTCAGCCGCTCGATGTTCAACGGCCTCTGGCCCGGCTTCGACCCGGCCGAGGTGCCGATCACCTCGGTCACCAACGGCGTGCACGCCGCCACCTGGATCGACCCGGCGGTGGTCCGCCTCGGCGCCGCCGAGCTCGGCGTCGACCGCGCCGAGGAGGCGATGACCACCGGCGAGACCCAGCGCTGGACCGGCCTGGAGCGGATCGGCAACACCGAGATCTGGGACCTTCGCCGCAGCCTGCGGGCCCAGCTGGTGGACGAGGCCCGGCGCCGGCTGCGCGCCTCCTGGCGCCAGCGCGGGGCCGGCGAGGCCGAGCTCGGCTGGGTCTCCTCGGTGCTCGACCCCGACGTGCTCACCATCGGCTTCGCCCGCCGGGTGCCCTCGTACAAGCGGCTCACCCTGATGCTGCGCGACCCGGACCGGCTGCGCGCCCTGCTGCTGCACCCCACCCGGCCGGTGCAGATCGTGGTCGCCGGCAAGGCCCACCCGGCCGACGACGGCGGCAAACGGCTGATCCAGCAGATGGTCGCCTTCGCCGACGACCCGGCGGTGCGGCACCGGATCGTCTTCCTGCCGGACTACGACATGGCGATGGCCCAGCACCTCTACCCGGGCTGCGACGTCTGGCTGAACAACCCGCTGCGCCCGCTGGAGGCCTGCGGCACCTCCGGGATGAAGGCCGCGCTCAACGGCTGCCTCAACCTGTCCGTCCTGGACGGCTGGTGGGACGAGTGGTACGACGGCCAGAACGGCTGGGCGATCCCCACCGCCGATGAGGGCGGCGGCGTGCTCGACCCGGAGAGCAGCGAGGCCGAGCGGCGCGACGACATCGAGGCCGCCGCGCTGTACGACCTGATCGAGGAGCAGGTCGCCGGCCGGTTCTACGACCGGGGCACGGACGGGTTGCCGCACCGCTGGATCGCCATGGTCCGGCACACCCTGGTCACCCTCGGTCCCAAGGTGCTGGCCGGGCGGATGGTGCGCGAGTACGTGGAGCGACTGTACGCCCCGGCGGCGCTGGCCGAGCGGGAGCTGAGGGTGGAGCTCCCGCCCCGGGCCGAAGGAGGCGTCGGCGCAGGGGCCGAGCGCCCGGAGGCGGGCGGGCGGGTCACGGCCGCCCGTGAGCTGGCGCTCTGGAAGGCGAAGGTCCGGGAGGGCTGGCCGGCCGTGCGGGTCGAGCACGTCGAGGCCGACTGCCCGGCTGAGACGCAGGAGCTGGGCAGTTCGCTGGCGCTGCGGGTGCAGGTCGCGCTCGGGTCGCTGGAGCCGGGCGACGTCGAGGTGCAGGTGCTCTCCGGCCGGGTGGACGAGAGCGACGGCATCTCGGACGCCTCGGTGCTCGCCCTCAAGCCGGTCGGCGGTCCGGACCTGGACGGCCGCACCCGCTACGAGGGCTCGCTGGAGCTCTGCCGCACCGGCCCGTTCGGCTACACCGTCCGGGTGCTGCCCGCGCACCCCCGGCTGGCCTCCCCGGCCGAGCTGGGGCTGGTCGCCCTCCCGGCGGAGTCGGCGGGGATGGACGCGGGGCTGCTGCGCTGACACCCGCGGGTCCCGACACCGTCCGCTGGGGCTGCCGGGGGACGGCGGCCCGGCCGCGTTCCCAAGGGGTGGCGGCCCGGCCGGGTGCGTGACGGCGCACCCGGCCGGGCACATTCGTGGGCCCGGTGACAGGCACTAGACCAGGCTGTCCCGCCAGGCCTGGTGGAGGGCGGCGAAGCGGCCGGAGCCGTCGATCAGTTCCTGCGGTGAGCCGTCCTCGACGATCCTGCCCTGGTCCATCACCAGGACGCGGTCGGCGATCTCCACGGTGGAGAGCCGGTGCGCGATGATCACCGCCGTCCGGCCGGCCAGCACGGTGCGCATCGCCCGCTGGACCGCCTGCTCGCCGGGGACGTCCAGGGAGCTGGTGGCCTCGTCCAGGATCAGCACGGCCGGGTCGGCCAGCAGGGCGCGGGCGAAGGCGACCAGCTGGCGCTGGCCGGCCGAGATCCGGCCGCCGCGCTTGCGCACATCGGTGTCGAAGCCGTCCGGGAGCGCGGTGATGAACGCGTGGGCGCCGATGTCGCGGGTGGCCTGCTCGACCTCGGCCCGGGTGGCGCCGGGGCGGCCGATCGCGATGTTCTCCGCGACGGTGCCGGAGAAGAGGAAGGACTCCTGGGTCACCATCACCACCCCGCGCCGCAGTTCGGGGGTGGCGAGGTCGCGCAGGTCCACCCCGTCCAGCCGGATCCGGCCGTCGGTCGGGTCGTAGAAGCGGGCCAGCAGCTTGGCGACCGTCGACTTGCCCGCGCCGGTCGCGCCGACCACCGCGACCGTCTGCCCGGCCGGGATCAGCAGGTCGAAGGGCGGCAGCACCTCCTTGCCGGTGCGGTAGGCGAAGCGGGTCCGCTCGAAGGAGACCTCGCGGCCCTTGCCGAGGGCCTGCGGAAGCTCCGCGGGCTCGGCCGGCTCGGCGACGGTCGGCTCGTGGGCCAGCAGGCCGGCGATCTTCTCCAGTGCCGCGGCGGCGGCCTGGTAGCTGTTCAGGAACATCGCCAGCTGGTCGATCGGGTCGAACAGGCGGCGCAGGTAGAGCACGAAGGCGGTGAGCACGCCCAGCTCCAGCGCGTCGTCCACCACCAGGTAGGCGCCGAGCAGGACGACGCCGGTGGTCCAGAGGTTGGCGGTGGCGCGGGAGAGGCCGACGTAGCGGGCGAGCTCCAGGAACCCCTCCGCGTTGGCGGTGGAGGACTGCGAGTTGACCACGGCGAAGGCGGCGTCGTTGCTCTTCTCGCGGCGGAAGGCCTGCACCGGGCGGATGCCGTTCATGGTCTCGGTGAAGCGCACGATCATCGAGGCGGCGGCGGTCCGCGAGCGGCGGTAGACCCGGCGGGAGCGGGTGCGGAAGGAGTGGGCGATCAGGGCCAGCGGCAGGATGGAGAGCAGCGAGGCCAGGCCGAGCCGCCAGTCCAGCACCACCAGCAGCACCGAGATGTAGCAGACCGACAGGAAGACGGTCAGCAGCTCCTGGAGGCCCTCGGAGAGCAGCTCGCGCAGCGCGTCGATGTCGCTGGTGGCGCGGGAGATGATCCGGCCCGAGGTGTAGCGCTCGTGGAAGTCCAGGCTGAGCCGCTGGGCGTGCCGGAAGATCCGGCCGCGCAGTTCCAGCAGGATGTCCTGGTTGATCCGGGCGCTGATCTTGATGAACGCCCACTGCAGCAGCGGGCTGAGCAGCGCGCAGAAGAGGTAGCCGGCGACCACCGCGATCAGCGGGCCGGAGTCGTGCTCGCGCAGGGCCGGGATGCCGCGGTCCATCGCCACGGCGACCAGCAGCGGGCCGGACTGCAGCGCGGCCTGCTGGACCAGGATCACCACCATCGCGGCGGCGATCCGGGCCCGGTGCGGGCCGAGCAGTGAGCGCAGCAGTGCCCTCGGCGCGCCGGGCGGGACGGGGATGTCCTCCTCGTCGCCCGGGGGCGGGGGCAGCTCCTCCTCGACCGGCTCGACCGGTTCGGCCTGGGCGGGCTGGGCGGTGGTGGTCATCGGGTGTGCCCCCTGTCCGAGGTGAAGGGGTCGTCCGAGGCGAAGGGGCCGTCCGGCACGAGGACGGCCCCGCCCGACATCAGTTCGCGGTAGTGCGGACAGTCGCGCAGCAGCTCCTGGTGGGTGCCGACGGCCTCGATCCGGCCGTCCGCGAGCACCGCGACCCGGTCGGCGAGCAGCACGGTGCTGGGGCGGTGGGCGACCACCAGGGCGGTGGTGGAGCCGAGCACCTCGCGCAGCGCCCGCTCGACCAGCGCCTCGGTGTGCACGTCGAGGGCGGAGAGCGGGTCGTCCAGGACGAGGAAGGCCGGCTCGCCGACCACCGCACGGGCCAGTGCGAGGCGCTGGCGCTGGCCGCCGGACAGGCTCAGGCCCTGCTCGCCGACCTCGGTCTCCACCCCGGCCGGGAGCGTGTCGACGAAACCGGCCTGGGCGGTGGCGAGGGCGGAGCGCAGCTGCCGCTCGTCCGCGCCGGGGGCGCCCATCAGGACGTTCTCCCGGACGGTGGCGGAGAACAGGGTGGGCTCCTCGAAGGCCATCGCGACCAGTTCGCGCAGCTTCTCCCGGGGCAGCTCGCGGACGTCCCGGCCGTCCAGGGTGATGCGGCCGGCGGTGGCCTCGTACAGCCGGGGGAGCAGCGCCGTGAGCGTGGTCTTGCCGCTGCCGGTGGCGCCGACCAGGGCCATCGTCTCGCCGCTGCGGATGTGCAGGTCGATGCCGGCCAGCAGGTCGGGGCTGTCAGCGGGGGCGTCGGGGTAGCGGAAGCGGACGCCGGTGAAGCGGATGCCGTCCGAAGCGCCGAGCTCGGTGGCGGTGCCCGGGTCCTCGGTCTCGGGTTCGTCCATGACCTCGAAGAAGCGGTCGGTGGCGGTGGCGGCCTCGTTGGCGTAGGCGAGCAGCCAGCCGAGCGACTCGACCGGCCAGCGCAGCGCGAGCGCGGTGGAGAGGAAGGCGACCAGGGTGCCGGCGCTCAGCTCGTCGTGGGCGACCAGGTAGGCGCCGACGGCCAGGGCGCAGCCGAGGGCGAGCTCCGGCAGGCCGACGATCACCGCCCACAGGTTGGCGAGCAGATGGGCCTTGCGCAGTTCGGTGCGGCGTAGTTGGTGCGACTGTTCGCGGAAGTGCTCGGCCATCGAGCGGTGGCGGCCGAAGGCCTTGAGGATGCGGATGCCGAGGATGGACTCCTCGACCACGGTGGCGAGGTCGCCGTTCTGGTCCTGGGCGCGCCGGGCGGCGCCGGAGTAGCCGGACTCGAAGCGCCGAGTGAGGACGAACAGCGGCGCGGCGGGCAGCAGGACGATCAGGGCGAGCCGCCAGTCCTGGGTGAACATCACCACGGTGCCGGCCAGGAAGGTCACCGAGTTGACCACCAGGAACACCAGGGGGAAGGCCAGGAAGAGCCGCATGGCGTTCATGTCGGTGGTGGCCCGGGAGAGCATCTGGCCGGAGCCCCAGCGGTCGTGGAAGGAGACCGGCAGCCGCTGGAGCTTGGCGTAGAGGTCGGCGCGCATGGCGGCTTCCAGCCGGCCCAGCGGGCGGGAGAGGACCACCCGGCGGGTGTAGAACAGCGCGGCCTCGACCATGCCGAGGAGCAGCAGCAGGCCGACCGGCGGCCAGAGGCCGGCGAGGTCGCGCTCGGCGAGCGGGCCGTCGATGATCCGGCCGAGCACCACCGGGACGGCGAGGGTGCTGAGCATGGCGAGCGAGGCGGCCGACACCGAGACGGCGAGCCGGCCGCGCACGGCCCGGGCGTAGGGCCACAGGCGCAGCAGGGAACGGACCGTGGAGCGGTGGCTCCCGGTCACGACGTCATCGTCTTGTCGGTTCTCGGCCATCGCGGCGAGGGTAGGCAGAGAGCCCGTCACTTCTCATCCGGTTTTTCGCCCCTGTCGGCCGCGTCCGGCGAGAATCGGCCACCCGGACGGGCGGGGCGCGGGCGGAGGGCGGGGCGCGTAGGGCCGTTCGTGCGGGGAGGAGTGCGCCGCGCGCCCCTTGCGAGCGCCCGTCGATCGGCCGATGACATCTCCTGACGGAGAGAACGCCGAGGTCGGTCACGCCGCCGGCTGATCCGGATCCCTGTGGGTGGGCGCGCGCAGCAGCTGGAGCGAGCGCCCACCGAGCAGCACCGCGCCCCGCGGGTGCGGCTCGCCCGTGCCCTCGGCGGCCGTGTCGACCACCGTCTCGTACGCGGCCTCCGGTGCCGCCCAGGGCTCGCCGGGCAGGGTGAACACCACCGGTTCACGGCCCGCGTTGAGCAGCAGCAGGAAGCTGTCGTCCCACGACGGCCGCCCGGTCTCGTCCCGTTCGGACATCGCGCTGCCGGAGAGCAGCATGCCGAGGCAGGCGGTGGGGGCGAACCAGTCCGCCTCGGTCATCTCCTTGCCGAGCGGGGTGAACCAGGCGAGGTCCGGCTGGCCGCCGGGGGTGGCGGCCCGGCCGGAGAAGAACGCCCGCCGGCGCAGCACCGGGTGGGCGCGGCGCAGCCGGATCAGCCGGGCGGTCAGCTCGCACAGCTCCCGCCAGCCGGGCTGCTCCAGCAGTGACCAGTCGAGCCAACTGACCTCGCCGTCCTGGCAGTAGGCGTTGTTGTTGCCGCCCTGGGTGCGGCCCAGCTCGTCCCCGGCCGTGATCATCGGGACGCCCGTCGAGAGCAGCAAGGTGGCCGTCAGGTTGCGCAGTTGGCGCAGCCGCAGGGCGTTGACCTCGGGGTCGGTGGTCTCGCCCTCGGCGCCGTGGTTCCAGGAGCGGTTGTCGTCGGTGCCGTCCCGGTTGGCCTCGCCGTTGGCGTCGTTGTGCTTGCGGTCGTAGGAGACGAGGTCCCGCAGGGTGAAACCGTCGTGCGCGGTCACGTAGTTGACGGAGGCGTACGGGCGGCGGCCGCCGCGCTGGTAGAGGTCGGAGGAGCCGGAGAGCCGGTAGCCGAGTTCGCGCACGTCGGGGCGGGCGCCGCGCCAGAAGTCCCGTACGGTGTCGCGGTACTTGTCGTTCCACTCGGCCCACAGCGGGGGGAAACCGCCGACCTGGTAGCCGCCCGGGCCGACGTCCCAGGGCTCGGCGATCAGCTTCACCCGGCTGAGCAGGGGGTCCTGGGCGACGGCGGCGAGGAAGGGGTGCTCCATGTCGACCCCGTCCGTCCCCCGGGCCAGGACGGTGGCGAGGTCGAAGCGGAAGCCGTCCACGCCCATCTCGGTGACCCAGTAGCGCAGCGAGTCGGTGATCAGCCGGATCACCTGCGGGCGGCGGGTGTCCAGGGTGTTGCCGCAGCCGGTGTAGTCGGCGTAGCCGCGCGGGCGGTGCGGGGCGAGGCGGTAGTAGGCGGCGTTGTCGATGCCGCGCAGCGAGAGCGCCGGGCCGAGTTCGGCGCCCTCGGCGGTGTGGTTGAACACCACGTCGAGGATCACCTCGATCCCGGCGGCGTGCAGCGCGCGGACCATCCGCTTGAACTCGCCGACCTGGCCGCCGCGGGAGCCGGAGGCGGAGTAGCCGGCGTGCGGGGCGAAGTGGCCGATCGTGTTGTAGCCCCAGTAGTTGACCAGGCCGCGGGCCTGCAGGTGGTCCTCGCTGGCGTACTGGTGCACCGGCAGCAGCTCGACGGCGGTGACGCCGAGGCGGGTGAGGTGGGCGACGGCGGCGGGGTGGGCCAGGCCGGCGTAGGTGCCGCGCAGGTGGGGCGGGATGTCCGGGTGGCGCATGGTGAAGCCGCGGACGTGGAGTTCGTAGAGCACCGTCTCGGCCCAGGGGGTCTTCGGGCGGTGGTCGTCGCACCAGTCGTCGTCATCGTGGACGACCACGGATCGGGGCACGTAGGGGGCGGAGTCGCGGTTGTCCCGGACGGTGTCGGCGACATCGGCCTCCGGCCAGTTGCGGACGGCGGAGCAGACGGCGTCGTGGGAGGTGTAACAGCCGTCGACGGCGCGGGCGTACGGGTCGAGCAGCAGCTTCGCCGGGTTCCAGCGGGCGCCGGTCCACGGGTCCCAGCGGCCGTGCACCCGGAAGCCGTAGCGGGCGCCGGGGCGTACGCCGGGCAGGAAGCCGTGCCAGATCTGGAAGTCCTGCTCGGTGAGGCGGTGCCGGCTCTCCCGGCCGTCCTCGTCGAACAGGCACAGGTCGACGGCTTCGGCGCCGCCCGCCCAGAGCGCGAAGTTGGTGCCCTGGCCGCCACTTCGGTCGGTGCGGAAGCGGGCGCCGAGCGGCTGCCAGCTGCCGGGCCACGGTGGCTCGGCGGTGTCCGGACCGCCGTTCGGCCGTACCCCGGCTTCCAGCTCCTGCCCTGACGCCATGGCCGCACCCTCCCTGGACGGGGTGTCCCGGACCCCGTTCACCTTCTCTTTCCCGGATTGAGGGGGGAGGAAGCCGCTGAACGGGGGCTTACCGGCGGATGGCGGGCGGGGGGTCGTGTGCGGGGTGGGCGGGGGAGCGGGCCCGATTCCGTGCCGCCCCGCGTGTCCCCGCCCGGTTCGCCCTCGTTGTTCCCGGCGTCGGACGCTCCAGGCGTCGGACTCGAGTCGTGGGAGGCCCCGGGATGTGGCGCCGAGTTCGGGTGGGGGCGCGGCGCGCGGTGGTGGCGGGCTGGTGCCTCGCGGTGCTCACGGGGTGCGGTGGCGGTGGTTCCCCGGCCGCCCCGGCGGAGGACCGGGCCGTGCCCGGCGCGTCGTACACCCCACCCCCGCCGCCGTCCCGGACGGTGCTCACCGCGCTGCCCGCGGACGGCGCCCAGGACGTGCCGCCGGAGGGCCCGGTGCGGGTGAGCGCTACCCAGGGGCGGCTGGTCTCGGTCCGACTGGCCGACGCCAAGGGCGTCGAGCTGCCCGGCACCATCAGCCCGGACGGCGCCGCCTGGGCGCCGGACGGCCCGCTGCCGCTCGGCACCGCCTTCACCCTGGACTCGGTCGCCGAGGACGACCAGGGACAGCGGGCGGCCCAGCACTCGGCGTTCTCGACCGTCGCCCGGGCGCACACCTTCGTCGCCTTCTTCACCCCGGAGGACGGCTCCACGGTCGGCGTGGGGATGCCGGTCTCGCTGCGTTTCAGCCGCCCGATCACCGACCGGGCCGCGGTGGAGAAGGCCGTCCAGGTCACCGCCGACCCGCCGGTGCCGGTGGCCGCGCACTGGTTCGGCAGCCAGCGCCTCGACGTCCGCCCGCAGCGGTACTGGGTGGCCGGCACCAAGGTCACCGTGGCGTTGCGGCTCAAGGGCGTGCAGGGCGCGCCGGGCGAGTTCGGCACCCAGAGCCGGGACCTGCACTTCACCGTCGGCCGGGCGCAGGTCTCCACCGTCGACCTGGACGCGCACACCCTGACCGTCCGGGCCGGGCAGGGCGGCAAGGTGGTCCGGGTGCTCAAGGTGTCCGGCGGCAGCCCCGACCACTCCACCTACCGGGGGGTGATGGTGGTGTCGGAGAAGTACAAGCTGACCCGGATGAACTCGCAGACCGTCGGGATGGGCGACGAGTACGACATCAAGGACGTCCCGCACGCGATGCGGCTGACCACCTCCGGCACCTTCCTGCACGGCAACTACTGGGCCGACCCGGGGGTGTTCGGCACCGCCAACACCAGCCACGGCTGTATCGGCCTGGCCGACACCAAGGGCGGCACGAGCAAGGACACCCCGGCGGGCTGGCTGTTCGAGCACACCCTCCCGGGGGACGTGCTGGAGGTGAAGGCCTCAACCGGGGACTTCGTGCCGCCGTCGAACGGGCTGGGCGACTGGAACGTGCCGTGGGACCAGTGGGCGGCCGGGAGCGCCCTGCGCTGACCGCCCGCCGTCTTCACCCGTGATTCACCCCCGTTCCACCCACCTCCCCCGAGTTCTCACTCAGACGGCCCAGTTATCCTGCTCCGGCGCGTCGGGGCCGCCCGAGCCACCGGGTCCGAGCGCCCCGGAGGCGCGCGGGCGAACAACTGCGCGAAAGATCGGCGCCCGGTGCAACTCATGGGGGCACTCAACGCGTCAAGAGAGTGGACACCGGGAGGGGAGATTCCGTGAAGACGGGTAAGGCGGCCGACGCCGCGATACGCACCAGCAACCGCTACGGGCGCAGGGCTGCGATGGCGTTGGTCATGGGTGGGGTACTGCTGCTCACCGCGGCGTGCAACGACGACAAGGGCGGTACGTCCGCCGACGCCGCCGCGACGGCGTCGGCGGACGCGAACGGGACGGCCGCCCCGGGGGGCAACGCGGCCACGCCGAAGGCCTCGGCGGCACAGCTCGCGGTCGAGCCGAAGGACGGCGCCCACGACGTCGCGCCGAACGGGCTGCAGGTGTCCGTCTCCAAGGGCAAGCTCACGACGGTCGAGGTGACCGACAAGAACGGCAAGCCGGTCGAGGGTGCGATCACTCCGGACGGCACCGGCTGGAAGCCCTCGGCGGCGCTCGCCGTCGGCATGGCGTACAAGGTGAACGCGCAGGCCAAGGACGACGCCGGGCTGGTGTCCGCGTCGACCACCTCGTTCACCACGCTGACGCCGGAGAAGAAGGTCTCCACCAACGACAACATCAGCGACGGCGCCACCTACGGCGTCGGCATGATCGTCTCGGTGAACTTCAGCAAGAGCGTCAAGAACAAGGACGCGGTCGTGAAGGGCATCACCGTCGAGGCCAGCGACGGCACCGTGGTCAAGGGCCACTGGTTCGACGACGACCGGCTGGACTTCCGCCCGGAGAACTACTGGAAGCCGGGCACCAAGGTGACGGTGCACTACCGGCTGAAGAGCGTCGAGGTCGCGCCGGGCATCTACGGCGACGTGGACAAGGACGAGCCGTTCACCATCGGCCGCTCCATGGTCTCCACCGCGGACGCCAAGTCGCACCAGATGACCATCGAGCGGGACGGCAAGAGCACCACCGTGCCGGTCACCCTGGGCGCGGACGCGACGCCGTCCTGGGGCGGGACGATGGTGATCATGGAGAAGGACAAGGTCACCCACATGGACTCGCACACCGTCGGCCTCGGCGGCGAGTACGACATCAAGGACGTGCCGCACGCGATGCGGCTGACCTCCTCCGGCACCTTCGTGCACGGCAACTACTGGGCCGACCCCGCCCCCTTCGGCAAGGTCAACAAGAGCCACGGCTGCATCTCGATGGCGGACGAGAAGGGCGGCAGTGACAGCTCGGTCGCCGGCAAGTTCTTCAACGACTCGATGGTCGGCGACGTCGTGAAGATCGTGAACACCAAGGAGAAGACCGTCGCACCCTCCAACGGGCTGGGCGGCTGGAACGTGTCCTGGGCCAACTGGTAGGCCCGGAGGTTTATCGCCGAGCGGCCCGAACCTCACCCGTTGGGGTGGTCGGGCCGCTCGGTTTTCGGGGCAAGAAGCCCCTCGAATGACGCAACCTTTCCGATGGCCGGGCGCGTGTACGGGGCGGGTCCTCCGGTCTGTCGGGTGCGTCGGGGTCCACGGGGAGTTCTGAGGGAGGAATCGACGTTGAGGTCGATAGGCAGGGTGGTGGCCGCCGGTCTGGTCGGCGGGGCGATGGCGCTGACCGCGGCCTGTGGCGGCGGTGACGGGGGCGGGAGCGCCGCGAAGGCCGATCTGGGGGCCGGTGCGGCCGCCTCCAAGCCCGCCGCCGCGTCGACCGGTTCGGCGCCGAAGGTGTCGGCGGCCACGGTCAGCATCGAGCCGAAGACCGGCGCGGTGGACGTGGCGCCGGGTGCCCTCAAGATCGGGGCGGCCGGCGGCAAGCTCACCACCGTCAAGGTGAGCGACAAGACCGGCAAGGAGGTCCCCGGCGCGATCGCCGCGGACGGTGCCAGCTGGACCCCGTCCACCGGTCTCTCGGTGGGCACCGCCTACCAGGTCAGCGCGATGGCCACGGACGCCAACGGCGTGGTCGCCACGGCGGACAGCAGCTTCACCACGCTGACCCCGGAGGCGCTGGCCAAGGCCTCCGACAACGTGGACGACAACGCCACCTACGGCGTCGGCATGATCGTCTCGGTGGACTTCAGCAAGGACGTCAAGAACAAGGACGCGGTCGCGAAGGGGATCACCTTCGAGGCCAGCGACGGCACCGCGGTCAAGGGCCACTGGTTCGACGACCGCCGGCTGGACTTCCGCCCGGAGCAGTACTGGAAGCCGGGCACCAAGGTGACGGTGCACTACCGCCTCAAGAGCGTGGAGATCGCCCCGGGGGTGTACGGCACCGACCGGGACGAGCCCTTCACGATCGGGCGATCCCAGGTTTCGACGGTTGACGCCGCCACGCACAAGATGACGGTGGTCCGGGACGGGCAGTCGAGCGACATCGACATCACCTCCGGCTCGACCGAACACCCCACCTGGAACGGCACCATGGTGATCATGTCCAAGGAGGGCACGGTGCGGATGCAGTCCAGCACCCTGCCCGGCATGACCGGCTCGCCGTACGACCTGCAGGTGCCGCACTCGATGCGGCTGACCACCAGCGGGACGTACGTGCACGGCAACTACTGGAGCGACGCCTTCGGTGAGGACAACGTCAGCCACGGCTGCGTGGGCCTGCGCGACGTCAAGGGCGGCGGGGACGGCACCTCGATGGGCAAGTTCTACGACGGCTCGATGGTCGGGGACGTGGTGATCGTGAAGAACTCCACCAAGAAGGAGACGCTCGACCCGGCGAACGGGCTGAGCGGCTGGAACGTGCCGTGGAGCCAGTGGTAATCGCCAGGTAGAGGCGTCTTGAGGTCAACCCGGGCTTGACGAGTGCAGGCCCGGGTCGGCCGCTTTCCTGCCCCCGGCATATGCCGACCCGGGGGAGATCGTTTGCTCATTGTCCGTACGCGGCCGCTTGCGTTCCGCAATGATGGTCCGCATGGCGGGTTGGGGCGAAGCAGATCAGTCATCGGTTCCCGGGGCCGGCGTGGTCGCCGCGAGCAGCGCGTCCTGGATCGACGTCCAGGGCGCGCTCTCGGCGCTGGAGCGGCTCAGCTCCCGTGAGCTGCGGGAGATGTACGCGGGCAGGCTGTGCGATCAGTCCGCGCCGAACGAGGTGCGGTTGCCGTCCCGTCCGGAGTCGGGCCCGGTGGCTCGCAAGCTGGTGCTGGACGTCCTGGAGTCCTGGGACCTCCACCAGCTCCTGGAAGCCGGAGAGTTGCTCACCAGTGAGCTGGTGTCCAACGCGGTGCGGCATGCTGCCGGGCGCACCATCGGCCTGCACGTCAGCCGCAAGCCCGGGTGGCTGCGGGTGGAGGTCCGCGACTCCTCGCGGGCGCTGCCCTGCATGATCCTCGCCGAGGCCAAGCCGGTGAATGAGCGTGGGCGCGGGTTGAAGATCGTCGACGACATCGCCGACCGGTGGGGCGCGGACCTGCTGCCGCGCGGCAAGGGTGTCTGGTTCGAGCTGCGGGTGCGCGAGCGGCACTGAGTCGCGCTTCCGGCCCCGGATACGCGCAGGGCCCCCGGGTTCGCCGTGTTCCGGCGGATGGGGGCCCCTGCAAGTCATCGCGCCGGCCAAGGGGGTGCGTGCCCGCGCGATGGGCGTCGGCAGTGCCAGGTCGGGCCCGCCGAAGTTCGATGTCTTGACTATCGCACGGATCTCAGCATATGGGCAAACCGGGTGTCTTGGATTACAAGGTTTGTAACCTACTTCACCTTTGGATTTTGCATAGGTTAACGCCGCTACCTGTGAATATTCACGATCTCGGCGATGTGATCATTGCCTGGCGGGCGCGCGCGGCATATTCGCGGACGGCGGTGGGGGAAAGGCGCCGGTGCGGCGGTGGGGCCGTGGGGGTGCCGCGGCAGGTGCGGCAGAGGCCGCCCAGGAGGGCGTGCGGGCGGCAGGGGGTGCGGCAGTCGGTGCACTCGATGACGCGGGTGGGCTGCTGCTGCGGGAGCGGGCGTTCCGGGGGCATCTTGTCGAGCAGGCGGCGGCGGGTGAAGGCTGCCGGGCTGTGGACGCCGTCCGGCGGGAGGCCTGCGGTGAGGGCGGCGGTGAAGAGGGCCGGGGTGGTGCCCCGGGCCAGCCACTCGGCGGCGAGCGGTTCGAGGGTCGCGCAGTCGGCGGCGGAGAGCGCGAGACGGGCGTCGGCGAGGCCGAGGGCGGCGAGGGCCGCGTAGGCGGCCGAGGTGGGGGAGGTGCGGTTGAGCGTTCGCTCCTTGGGGGGATCGGGCGCTCCGGACGTTGACGCCTCGCCCGTGGTGATGAATCGCGTCCACCAGGCGTCGGATCGAGGCGTGCGGGAGAAGTAGGTGCGGAACACCCAGCGGCACTGCTTGTCGCCGACGCGCTCGCGGACGCGACGCAGGTGACCTGCGCCGGAGAGGTTGTTGAGCACCGTGCGGCAGGCCATCTGCCCGTAGTGGGGCTGCAGGGCGGCAAGGGTTTTGACGTCCATGGCGGCGCCGTCGGGGAGGTGGTCGACGAGCGAGGCGATGTGCGCCTCGCGCGCCGGGAGGTGCGCGAAGTCGGTCGCGCAGCGGGGAAGTTGCTCCGGAGCGGACTGCTTGCCGTATCCGGGCGCGGCCATGGCGGTAGAGTCGTGGGTAGCCACAGGATCGAGCTCGCATTCGATCGTGCTGGTCAGACCCCCGTTCGGTGTTGGTAGCACCGGCGGGGGTTGTTTCGTTAGTGCGCACGCTACACGGGGGAACCGGCTGCGGCGTAGTCGTGACGATAAGTCATATCTGCTGCGCGCGGGGTGGTTGGAAGGTGGTTACCCACCCGTTCCACTAAGGAGTCACTCGACCGGCGCCGCTTGAGCTTCGGGGGCGAAGGAGACGAAGGCGGACCATGCTTCGGGGGAGAAGGTGAGGGTCGGGCCGGCCTTGTCCTTGGAGTCGCGGACGTGGACGGCGGACGGGGCGGCGGCGACTTCGACGCAGTTGCCGCCCTCGGTCCCGCTGTAGCTGGACTTCACCCAGATCACGTTGGTGCTCATGGCTCCTCCGCCAACTTGTTGATGAAACGAGCCGACTCCTCGGGGCTGAGGGCCTGCCGGAGGATCATCGCATGGCGCTGCCACAGCAGATTCACCTTCTCCGGTTCGGAATACAGGAAGCCCATGGACTGTCCCTCCTCGTAGGCAAGGCGCTCGTGATCGGCGGTTTCCAGCAGGACGAATGCGCCATTGACGCCCGGGTGGAGGCACGAGGCAGGCACTACCTGGATGTCGATGTGTCTGGGTTTGCTGGCATCAAGGAGATGCTCCAGTTGCTCCTTGTGTTCCGAAGCGGTGCCGAACCGGCGCAGGAGGGCGAACTCATCGATGAGGAAGCTGAACGACTTGGTCTGCTTGCTCAGGATCACCTGCCGAGCCAATCGGGCCGAGACTCGCTCCTCCACGGTGTCGTCGTCCAGTGGCGGCCAGTGCGCGTTCAGCAGGGAGTGGGCGGTGGCCTCAGTCTGAAGAAGGCCAGGGATGAGTTGGTTTTCGTATGAGCTCAGGACGGTCGCTTCGGGCTCGTAGTTCATGAAGTCCTGTGAGAATGAGGGGAACTTCTCGGGCGCCAGGTAGTCGGCTGCCCCCGCGATCATTCCCTTCGCGTCGCACAATTCATCCGCTACCTGAAGCAACTTGAGCGACGGCTTCCGCCTCCCCGCCTCCATCGACCGCACGCTCTCGATGTCGTAGCTGGCCGCCTGGCTCAACTGCTCCCGCGTCACGCCCGCCTTCTCACGCCACCGCTTGAGCTGATCGCCGCAGTACTTCCACGACATCGGGTTCTGCTTCGGCGTGCTCACAGCCCCGCACCCCTCCCTGCCCTGGTCAAAGGGCGGTTCAAGCTCTCGCTGTACCTCCGGCGTAACTCCTGAGGCTATGCCTGCCTGTCGACTCTTGAAGGGTGAATTGGCTGAACTCAGTCCTTGTGGGTGAAGCCGTCCTTACCTCCCCCTCAAGGACTTTGATGATCACTCAGCCAATCGACCTCATCGAGTGGATGCTTCCCCGTCACCCCCGCACCCCCGGTCGCGCTCGCGTCCGCCTCCTCCGGCAGGCCTTCGACTGGCAAGTACCCGACGAGTCCACCGAGATCGCCGTACTCCTCATCAGCGAGCTCGTCACCAATGCCTGCCACCACGCTCGGGGCCCGCGCGACCGTCTGATCGGCGTCCGGGTCCTCCTCCCCACCTGCTCCGTGCTCCGCATCGAAGTCTCCGATGCGAGCCCCGAGCTCCCGGCCCTCCGCCAGGCCGCCCTCGACGACGAGTCCGGCCGAGGCCTCGAACTCGTCGCCGCCCTCGCCACCTCCTGGGGCGCCCACCCGCGCGGCGAGGGCTACGTCGGCAAGACCACCTGGTGCGAACTCGACCTCCCCTCGCCTGCCAACCCGCACGACTGAGCGCGGGCCGCTGGTGGCGCAGGAAGTCGGCCCCGTCGACTTCCTGCGCAGGCCGGATACCATCGGGCCTGTGAACTCGTACTGGCACGTCGTACTGCCGCCGCTCAGCGCCTGATCGGGCGCGCGCTTCGGTGGCTTGATCCCTGAGACTCCCGGTTCGGCCTGGTGTGGCCGCCGTGGGGCTGTGGCGTGCGCCCGTTCTCGAAACCAGTTCCCCTGACGGTCTTCGACGACGGAAGTTCACAACTGTGCCGAATCGTTTGTCTGCGCCTGCCCGTACCCACCTGACCCCTGCTGTTCGCCGTACCAGTCCCCTCAGTGGGCCCGTGCCGATCCTCATCGCTGCGCTGCTCTGGGGCACCACCGGGACCGCCAGTTCGCTGGCGCCCGCCGGCACCCCGGCGACCGGGATCGGCTCCGCCGCGCTGGTGCTCGGCGGGCTGCTGCTGTTCCTCACCGACCGCACCGCCTGGACGCTGCCCCGGCGGTGCGGCACGCGTGAGCGGTGGCTGCTGGCGATGGGGGCCGTGGCGGTGACGGGGTACCCGCTCACCTTCTACCCGGCGGTGACCCGCACCGGGGTGGCGGTGGCCACCGTGATCGCCCTGGGAAGCGCACCGGTCTTCACCGGGCTGCTGGGCTGGCTCGCCCGGCAGGGGCGACCAAGCGGGCGGTGGGCCGGGGCCACGGCGCTGGCCGTGCTCGGCTGCGGGGTGCTGGTGCTCGGTCCCGAACTCGCCGGTGGCGGCGCGGCGGTGGACCCCGTCGGAGTGCTGCTGGCGGCGCTCTCGGGGCTGTCGTACGCGGTGTACTCGCTGATCGGCGGCCGGCTGATCGCGGCCGGGCACCCGTCGGCCGGGGTGATGGGCACGATGTTCGGCGGGGCGGCGCTGCTGGTGCTGCCGGTGTTGCTGGGCGGCTCGGTGCAGTGGCTGGCCTCGGCGCGGGGCACGGGGGTGGTGCTGCACCTCGCGGTGATCACCACCTTCCTCGCCTACCGCCTGTTCGGCCACGGCCTGCGCCACACCTCCGCCCAGACCGCCACCACGCTGACGCTCGCCGAACCCGCCGTCGCCGCCGTCCTCGGCGTCGCGGCCCTGGGAGAGCGGCTGCCCGCCGTCTCCTGGTGCGGCCTCGCGGTCCTCGCCGGCGGGCTGGCGTTCCTGGCCCTCCCGGGCCGCCGGTAACCGCCCGCTGTCGCACCCGGCCGTCGGCTCGACCGGAGGGGCGGGCCGACGGCCAGGTGGATGCCGCCGTTCCATGATCTTGACTGTGTTCGGGCGGCTACGATCGGCGGACATGACGACGCCGCCCGATGAGGGCATCCACCCGTTCCGCATCGCCGTTCCGGAGAGCGACCTGGAGGACCTGCGCCAGCGCCTCGACCGGACGCGCTGGCCGGACGAGCTGCCGGGGGTCGGCTGGGCCTACGGGATTCCGCGCGGCTACCTGATGGAGCTGACTCGGTACTGGCGGCACGAGTACGACTGGCGGGCCGCCGAGGCGCGGCTCAACCGGTGGCCGCAGTTCACCACCACGATCGACGGCGCGAACATCCACTTCCTGCACGTCCGCTCCCCGGAGCCGGACGCGGTGCCGCTGCTGCTGTCGCACGGCTGGCCCGGGTCGATCGTCGAGTTCGCCGAGCTGATCGGGCCGCTCACCGACCCCCGGGCGCACGGGGCGGAGGGGGCGCCCGCCTTCCACCTGGTGATCCCGAGCCTGCCCGGCTTCGGCTTCTCCGGCCCGACCCGGGAGACCGGCTGGGAGTACCGGCGGGTGGCGGCGGCCTTCGCCGAACTGATGCGGCGGCTGGGCTACGACTCGTACGGAGTGCAGGGCGGCGACTGGGGTTCGGCGATCTCGCGGGAGCTCGGCCGGGTGCACCCCGAGCGGGTGATCGGGGTGCACCTGAACCTGATCCCCGGGGGCGCGGCGGAGAGCGAGCCCACCGAGGAGGAGCTCGCCGGGCTCTCCGCGCCGGAGCGGGCGCGGGCGCTGGCCTCCTGGGAGCGGATGCGCGAGTGGAACCGGGACCGCAAGGGCTACGCGGACATCCAGACCACCCGGCCGCAGACCCTGGCGTACGGCCTGACCGACTCGCCGGTCGGCCAGCTGGCCTGGATCGCCGAGAAGTTCAAGGAGTGGACGGACTCCGCGGAGCGCCCCGAGGACGCCGTCGGCCGCGACCAGCTGCTCACCAACGTGATGCTCTACTGGCTCACCGGGACGGCCGGCTCCTCGGCCCGGCTCTACTACGAGCGCACCCACGCGGACTACTGGGGCCGGCCGACCGAGCCGTCGACCGCCCCCACCGCCGTGGCGCTGTTCCCCGAGGAGAACTTCCTGGTCCTGCGGCACATCGCGGAGCGGTCCGACAACATCGTCCGCTGGACGGAGCTGGACCGGGGCGGCCACTTCGCCGCGATGGAGGAGCCGGACCTGCTGACCGCCGACATCAGGGCCTTCTTCGGACAGCTGCGCGCGGGCGGCAGGTCGTAGCCGGCGCCCGGCCCGGTCAGCCCGTCGGGCAGCGCCCGGCGAGGCAGAAGGAGCCGACCGCGGAGTGCAGCAGGTCCCCGGACGGGGTGGGCCAGCTCGCTTCGGGGCCGGCCACCAGGACGGCCCAGGCCTGGCCGTCCGGGGCGACCAGGATGTGGTCGACCACCCGGCGCACCCCGTGGCCGGCCAGGTCGTAGGCGTACTCCAACTCGGCGCCGCCGCCGGGGGTCTGCTCCAGACGGATCCGGCGGTAGTTGGGGAACCTGGTGGGGTTCGAGGCCAGGCTGGCGTCGGTGGTGAGGGCCTGGTCGTACGGGGAGTCGCTGCCCATCGAGAACACCTGGATCAGGCTCTCGCCGTCGGGGGAGTCGTAGAAGACCGGCGGGCCGTCCGGGCGGCGCCGCCAGCCGTCCGGGACGAGCAGGCTGAATCCCGCCGGGTCCTGGACCAGGCTCAGGTGCGGACCGGTCGCTGTCGGCGTGGGCGTCGGGGTGGGCGTGGAAGTCGGCGTGGGCGTCGGGGACGGGAGGCCGGTCGCCAGGGTGGGTGAGGGCGCCGTGGTGACCGTCGGTACGGCCGTGCCGACGGCGCCGGGGAGTGTCATGCGGCCGTCGTCCCGGTTCAGCAGGTACCAGCCGCCGCCGGCGAGCACGCCGAGGAGCGCCCCGGCGACCGCCGCCAGCAGCACCCGCCGGTGCGACCGGTCCCCCGGCGTCCCCGACCGGCCCGCCGGTCGCCCGGTGAGCAGTGGCGGCGCCAGCGGTGGGGGCACGGCGGGCGGCATGCCGCCCGCCCCCGGCGACGCCTGCTCCACCCACTGCTGCCGCTGCGGATCCCAGCGGTTCGTCATCGCTCCCCCTCGTCCCCGCCCGGCTGCGTCACCGGCGGCGCAACCTGAACCCGACAGCCGCGATCACGAACGAGAGCAGCAGGAACGTGACCGCCAACCACAGGTGATCGCCGGTGAATAGGGCCTTCAAGACCCCCTGAAGCCCCGCACGGACCATGAATTTCACGCCCGTACCGTACCGCCCGCCACGGACACGCGGGAGCCCCCGGACGGCGACCGTCCGGGGGCTCGGCGAACCGCGGCCGCGATCAGCACTCGATGACGTTCACGGCGAGGCCGCCGCGCGAGGTCTCCTTGTACTTGATCTTCATATCGGCGCCGGTCTCCTTCATCGTCTTGATCGCCTTGTCCAGCGAGACGTGGTGCCGCCCGTCGCCGCGCAGCGCCATCCGGGCCGCGGTGACGGCCTTGACCGAGGCCATGCCGTTGCGCTCGATGCAGGGGATCTGGACCAGGCCGCCGACCGGGTCGCAGGTGAGGCCGAGGTTGTGCTCGATGCCGATCTCGGCGGCGTTCTCGACCTGCTCGGGGGTGCCGCCGAGGACCTCGGCGAGGCCGCCCGCGGCCATCGAGCAGGCGGAGCCGACCTCGCCCTGGCAGCCGACCTCGGCGCCGGAGATGGAGGCGTTCTCCTTGAAGAGCATGCCGATGGCGCCGGCCGCGAGCAGGAAGCGGACGATGCCGTCCTCATCCGCGCCCGGGATGAAGTTCAGGTAGTAGTGCAGGACGGCCGGGATGATGCCCGCCGCGCCGTTCGTCGGCGCGGTGACCACCCGGCGCCCGGAGGCGTTCTCCTCGTTGACCGCCATCGCGTAGAGGGTCACCCACTCCATCGCGTTGGCCGGGCCGATCCCCTCGGCACGCAACGTCCGTGCGGCGGCGGCCGCCCGGCGGCGAACCTTCAGCCCGCCCGGCAGGATCCCCTCGCGGGTCATGCCGGCCCGCACGCACTCCTGCATCACGGACCAGATCTCCAGCAGCCCGGTGCGGATCTCCTCCTCGCTGCGCCAGGCCTTCTCGTTCTCCAGCATCAGGCCGGAGATCGACAGCCCGGTCTCCCGGGTGAGCCGCAGCAGCTCCTCGCCGGTGCGGAAGGGGTAGCGCAGCGCGGTGTCGTCGGGCTTGACCCGGTCCGCGCCGATCGCGTCCTCGTCCACGACGAAGCCGCCGCCGACCGAGTAGTACGTCTTCTCCAGCAGCGTGGAGCCGTCCGCCGCGTACGCCCAGAGGGTCATGCCGTTGGCGTGGTAGGGCAGCGAGCGGCGCCGGTGCAGGACCAGCTGGCTGTCCGGGTCGAAGTCGATGGGGTGCTCGCCGAGCAGGTTGATCCGCTTCTCGGCGGTGATCCGCTCCACGTCCTTGTCGGCCTGGTCGACGTCGACGGTGCGGGGCGAGTTGTTCTCCAGGCCGAGCAGGACGGCCTTCGGCGTGCCGTGGCCGTGGCCGGTGGCGCCGAGCGAGCCGTACAGCTCGGCGCGCACGGCCGTCACCTGGGGCAGCAGGCCTTCGGACCGCAGCCGGCGGGCGAACATCCGGGCGGCGCGCATCGGGCCGACGGTGTGGGAGCTCGACGGGCCGATGCCGATGGAGAAGAGGTCGAAGACACTGATGGCCACGGGGACGTCCTTGTCTGTCTCGTGGAGGGACTTGCAGGCAGGGCTGACATGGGACGGGGCACCCCGCTCACTGTCCAGTGTGCGGGGTGCCCCGGGGCCCCTGGTACGTATGAGGGGTGAGGCCGGTCACGCTACCGGCCGGTCACCTACCGGCGGGTTGCCCACCGGTAGGTCACCTACTCGCCGGTACCTACTCCTGGCTGCCCAGGGTGGGGTAGAGCGGGTACTTCTCGGCCAGCGCGGTGACGCGGGCCTTCAGCGCGGCGGCGACGGTCTCGTCGAAGGCGGGCTTGAGCGCCTCGGCGATGATGTCGGCGACCTCGCGGAAGTCCTCGGCCTGGAAGCCGCGGGTGGCCAGGGCCGGGGTGCCGATGCGCAGGCCCGAGGTGACCATCGGCGGGCGCGGGTCGTTCGGGATGGCGTTGCGGTTGACCGTGATGCCGACCTCGTGCAGGCGGTCCTCGGCCTGCTGGCCGTCGAGCTGGCTGTTGCGCAGGTCGACCAGGACCAGGTGGACGTCGGTGCCACCGGACAGCACGGTGGCACCGGCCTCGGCGACGTCGTCCTGCAGCAGGCGCTCGGCGAGGATGCGGGCGCCCTCCAGGGTGCGCTGCTGGCGCTCCTTGAACTCCTCCGAGGCGGCGACCTTGAAGGCGACGGCCTTGCCCGCGATCACGTGCTCCAGCGGGCCGCCCTGCTGGCCGGGGAAGACCGCGGAGTTGATCTTCTTGGCGTACTCGGCCTTGGACAGGATGACGCCGCCGCGCGGGCCGCCCAGGGTCTTGTGGGTGGTGGTGGTGACCACGTCCGCGTAGGGCACCGGGTTCGGGTGCAGACCGGCGGCCACCAGGCCGGCGAAGTGCGCCATGTCCACCATGAGCAGGGCGCCGACCTCGTCGGCGATCCGGCGGAACTCGGCGAAGTCCAGCTGGCGCGGGTAGGCGGACCAGCCGGCGATGATCAGCTTCGGCTGGTGCTCCTTGGCCAGGCGCTCGACCTCGGCCATGTCGACCTGACCGGTCTTCTCGTCCACGTGGTACGCGGCCACGTTGTAGAGCTTGCCGGAGAAGTTGATCTTCATGCCGTGGGTCAGGTGGCCACCGTGGGCCAGGCTCAGGCCCAGGATGGTGTCGCCCGGCTGGATCAGCGCGAACATCGCGGCGGCGTTGGCCTGCGCGCCGGAGTGCGGCTGGACGTTGGCGTGCTCGGCGCCGAACAGGGCCTTGATGCGGTCGATCGCGATCTGCTCGACCACGTCGACGTGCTCGCAGCCGCCGTAGTAGCGGCGACCGGGGTAGCCCTCGGCGTACTTGTTGGTGAGCACCGAGCCCTGGGCCTCCATGACCGCCACCGGGGCGAAGTTCTCGGAGGCGATCATCTCCAGAGTGGTCTGCTGGCGGTGCAGCTCGGCGTCGACCGCGGCGGCGATCTCCGGGTCGAGGGCGTGCAGGGACTGGTTGAGAACCGTCATGGTGTGGTCTTCCCGGGAGGAGGATCAGGGGTGCCGTGCGAAGCGCGCGCTTGGAAGGGTGGGGGCGGGCGACGGGTGGGCGGAGGGACGGTGGGGGCGGGCCGGTGTGCGCGCGGCCCGCCCGGTGCCGAGCGGGTCAGCCGGCGTGGGTGAGCGCGTCGTACTCGTCGGCGCTGAGCAGCTCGTCCGTGGACTCCACGCGGACCTTGAACAGCCAGCCACCCTCGAAGGGGGCGCTGTTGACCAGGGCGTTGTCGTCCAGGACGTCCTGGTTGACCTCGGTGACCTCGCCGGTCACCGGGGAGTACAGGTCGCTGACAGACTTGGTGGATTCCAGCTCGCCGCAGGTCTCCCCGGCGGTCACGGTGTCGCCGACCTCGGGCAGCTGCACGTAGACGATGTCACCGAGCGCGTCGGCGGCGTGCTTGGTGATACCGACCGTGGAGACACCGTCCTCGGCGGCCGTCAGCCACTCGTGCTCCTTGGTGTACTGCAGGTGCTGGGGGTTGCTCATGGCGTCATTCTCCAGGATGGGAAGCGGGTACGACGAAGCGGGCCGCCGCACGGACGGCTTCGACGTGCGTGGACGGGGAAAGGCGGGTGTCAGCGGGCGCGCTTGTAGAACGGCAGCGCCACGACCTGGACCGGCTCGTGCTTGCCGCGCACGTCCACCGCGACGGTGGTGCCGGGGGCCGCGTGGGCCGCGTCCACGTAGGCCATCGCGATCGGCTGGCCCAGGGTCGGGGACGGCGCGCCCGAGGTGATCCGGCCGATCGGGGCGCCCTCGGTGGAGACCACGGTGTACTCGGCGCGCGGCACCCGCTTGCCCTCGGAGACCAGGCCGACCAGCACCTTCGGCGGGTTGGTCTCGGCCGCGGCGGCGGCCTGCTCCAGCGCCTTGCGGCCGACGAAGGCGCCCTCGTTGGTGGTCTTGTCGAAGCGGACGACCCGGCCCAGGCCCGCGTCGAACGGGGTGAGGTCGGTGGACAGCTCGTGCCCGTACAGCGGCATGCCCGCCTCCAGGCGCAGGGTGTCGCGGCAGGACAGGCCGCACGGGACCAGGCCGTGGCCCTCGCCGGCGACGGTCAGCGCCTGCCAGATCGCCTCGGCGTCGACCGGGCGGCAGAAGATCTCGAAGCCGTCCTCGCCGGTGTAGCCGGTGCGGGCCAGCAGCACCTCGCGGCCGGCCACCTGGGCCGGGAGGATCGCGTAGTACTTCAGTCCGGGCAGGTCGGCCTCGGTGGTCCTGGCCAGGATCTCCGTGGACTCCGGACCCTGGACGGCGATCAGCGCGTAGGTGTCGCGGTCGTCGGTGACGACGGCGTCGAAGCCCTTGGCGCGGGCGATCAGCTCGTCCAGGACCAGCTGGGCGTTGGAGGCGTTGGCGACGACCAGGAAGGCGTCCGCGCGCAGGCGGTAGACGATCAGGTCGTCCAGGATGCCGCCGTCCTCGGCGCAGATCATGGTGTAGCGGGCGCGCAGCTCACCGAGCGCGGAGACGAAGCCGACCAGCGCGTGGTCCAGCATCTCGCCGGCCTGCGGGCCGGTGACGGTGATCTCGCCCATGTGCGAGAGGTCGAACAGACCGGCCTTGGTACGGACCGCGAGGTGCTCCTCGCGCTCGCTGCCGTAACGCAGCGGCATGTCCCAGCCGGCGAAGTCGGTCATGGTCGCGCCGAGGGCGCGGTGCAGCGCGTCGAGCGCGGTCAGGCGGAGGGACGACATGGCCAGGAACTCCTCGGTCGGGGCACTCAGGGGTGCACGCGCCGGAACCGGACCCGCTCGGGGACCGACCCTGCGCGCGGGCATGCGGCGGCGTGGGTCTCCCCATCTGTCGTCGAACCTGAGAGCTTCACCGCTCACCTGCCCGCAGCTGTTTCCAGCTTGGGGGACAGCATGGCGGCTTGCACCGTGGGTGGGCGCGCGACAGGGCCGCGCGCCGCTTTCCAGATGTGCCTAACCCGTGCGGTAGGGGGGCCTGAGAGATTCCGGGGAGGACTTGCTCCTTCGGCGCCGGCTGTACCGCCTGAGCGGCACTCCGGGCTCTCCCGCGCGGGTTCGAGCGGCCGGTGTGGAGTTGTGGGGGCCCGCGGCGCATGCCGACGGACGCGCACATCATGGCACGTCCGCGGGGAGGAGGGGAGGGGGGACCCGGTCACACGACACAGAGGCGAACACGAGCCCTAAACTTCTCCGCGTCGGCACAGCAGTGGGCGGCCGACCGGCAGAGGGCGGTTCAGGCGCGCATGGAGTACCCGGTGGGGCAGCAGCAGGGGTGGGGCGGGCCGGAGTCGGAGCCGTCGGGCGGTGCCTGGCCGGCCAACGAGCTGGAGCAGGTGCTGGCGGCCGCGCTGGGCGACCCGGGCGCGACGCCGCGGGTGATCGAGGTGCTGGCCCGCAGTCAGGTGTGGATCCCGCTGCCGGGCGGGGGAGACCCGGCCGGACAGGCGCTGGACCTGCCGACCATCGAGCTGGCCGGCGACCCGTACGTGCCGGTGTTCTCCTCGCAGGAGCTGTTCCTCCAGCAGGCGCCGGGGATGGCCTTCGCGATCGCGCCCGCCTGGGAGTTCGCCCGCGGACTGCCGCTGGGCGTGGGCATCGCGGTCAACCCCGAGGCGGCGGTGGGCATCCCGGTGCCGCCGCAGGGCGTGGCCGAGCTGCGTCGCGGGCCGCGTGAAGACCGTTGGGAGCAGCACCCGCAGGCGCCGACCGGCGGCCGGGTGGCGCTGCGCGAGCCGGTGCCGGGCGAGGACCCGGAGCACTTCCTGGCCGCCTGCCGGGCGGAACTGTCGGCCTTGCCCGGGGTGTTGACCGCGCGCCGGGCGCTGGCCAGCATCGAGGGCGAACCGACCGTGATGTTCGTGGGCGTCCAGCTGGACCCGGCCGCCCCGGCCGACCCGGGCGCGGTGAACGAGGCGCTCGGCCGGGCGCTGGGAACCGCGCCGCTGCCCGGCGGCGTCCACCTGGTACTTCTCGACCTCGCCGAGGACCCGGTGGTCGAGTGGCTGCTCACCCGGGTACTGCCTTTCTACGCGCGGGTGTGAGTGGGGTCCGCTAACAGGCACGTCGCCGTGGCGGTGGCCGGTGCCGCGCCATAGGGTGCGTGCAGACGGCCGACGGGCCGGCTGGTTCGAGGAAAGAGGCGCGGCGAGGTGGGCGCATGAGTGCGGGAGCGGGAACGGGCGGTGTGCCGGGGGCCTGGGGCCAGGCGCCGGCCGGGCGCCCGGCGGCGGATCCGGGCGCGTTGGAGCACGCCCTGCGCGAGGTCGCGCCGGAGCGCTTCGACGCGTACGAGCGGCTGCTGCACGCGCTGGCCGACGGTCAGGTCTGGATGCTGCTCTGGCACGGCACGCCGGGCAGTCCGGACGCGCAGTACGGGAACATGGAGATCAGCGGCCACGGCTACGCGCCGGCCGTGACCTCGCCCGAGCAGCTGACGGCCTCCGGCTGGGCCCGGGCCCACGAGGTCATCTCCGGGCGGGAGATCGCCGCCTCGCTGTACCGCACCCGCTGGGGCCTGTGGCTCAACCCGCACGCCCCTGGCGGCGGGGTCGGCGTGCCCTGGGCGGACCTGCGGCGGATCGCCGCGGGCCTGGACCGGCTGCCGGCCGGTCCGTTGAAGCTGAGCGAGCCGCAGGTGAACGCCCAGCAGTTCTTCGCGCTGCTGGAGCGGCAGGCCGGTGAAGTGCGTGCGGTCCGGGCGCTGCGCCGGGCCTGGGTGCAGCCGGCGGTGGGGGAGCCGTACCTGGCGATCGGGCTGGACCTGTACGAGAGTTCGCCGCCGGCCGTGGAGGCGGTGCGGGCGCTGATGCAGCGTGCGATCGCGGTGGCCCCGGAGGGGCTCGCGGTGTCCACGGTGGCGATGGCGGACGAGTACGATCCGGTGGCGCTGTGGATGCGCGCCAACGCACGGCCGTTCTTCGACCGCGAGGCGGGCCGCCCGCCGACCGGTCCGTACCCGTCGGCGGCGGCGCCCGGCTACCACTCGCAGGCCGGGTACTACGGCACCCAGCCGCCCGCGCCGGGCTGGGGTCAGCAGCCGCCGCAGGCGTGGCCCGGATACCCGGGCCGCTGATTTCAAAGCCATTTCTTGCCGAAGCCTTTACCAAGAAGCCGACTTGATTCTCCATCGGGTCGGCTTCGGTGCTTTCCGGACGAATTTCCCATTCCGGAGTCCGAACATCTTGACATGGCTGTTACAGCCGTGTGAAGAGGGATATGCCGAGGGCCGGAGAGGTGCATGCACGCAGATCACAGTTGGGCATCTGTCGGTTGTCAGGGCTGGCGCAAGGCTGTTCGCATGTCGGAGAGTTCTGCGCAACGCACCGCGCGTACTGGAAGCCCCACGAAGGTGAACGCGCACGCCGACCGCTCGATCCATGCGACGCCCATCCCGCGTGGTGGCAGTACCTGTGCACGCCCGTACTGCCGCGAACACCCGCTCCTCCTAAGCACCTCCGCACGTCCGCAGCCGCACCGCCGAAGCCGGCGCCCGGCACCCGTGGGCCGGCCACCGTCGGCGAGGGGACCCAACTGACCATGACCGCATCCGTGACAACCGCCGGGAACGAACCGGAGGCACCGGCCTCCCCGACCCCGGCCAAGACGATCGAGGGCCGTTCCCTCGGTCGGATCGCCTGGACCCGCTTCAAGCGGGACAAGGCCGCCGTCGCCGGCGGCGTCGTGGTGATCCTGCTGATCCTGCTCGCCGTGCTGGCCAAGCCGATCGAGGCGATGTTCGGGCTCGACCCCGACGCGCTCCACCAGGACCCGGACATCCTGGACGCCAACCTCGGCGGCCTGCCGATCGGGGACTGGGGCGGGATGAGCGGGGACCACCCACTCGGTGTCGACCCCCTGCAGGGCCGTGACCTGCTCTCCCGGGTCATCGAGGGCTCCTGGGTCTCCCTGCTGGTCGCCTTCGGCGCGACCCTGCTGTCCAACACCATCGGCACCGTGCTCGGCGTGATGGCCGGCTACTACGGCGGCTGGGTGGACACCCTGATCAGCCGGGTGATGGACATCTTCCTGGCCTTCCCGCTGCTGCTGTTCGCCATCGCGATCTCCGCCTCGCTGCAGGGCGGCGCGTTCGGCCTGCACGGCCTCCCGCTGCACATCATGGTGCTGATCTTCGTGATCGGCTTCTTCAACTGGCCCTACATGGGCCGGATCGTGCGCGGACAGACGCTGTCACTGCGCGAGCGGGAGTTCGTCCACGCGGCCCGCAGCCTGGGCGCCCGCGGCCCGTTCATCCTGTTCAAGGAACTGCTGCCCAACCTGGTCGGTCCGATCCTGGTCTACTCGACCCTCCTGATCCCGACCAACATCCTCTTCGAGGCCGGGCTCAGCTTCCTCGGCGTCGGAATCCAGCCCCCGCAGGCCTCCTGGGGCGGGATGCTCAACGACGCGATCAGGTACTACCAGGTCGACCCCCAGTACATGGTGGTCCCCGGCATGGCGATCTTCCTGACCGTGCTCGCCTTCAACCTGCTCGGCGACGGGCTCCGCGACGCCCTCGATCCCAAGAGCAACTGACCCTGATCGACTGACCCTGCGTCAGGACCCTTCCTCCTCCACATCCTCAAGGGGTTGATCTCACCCATGCGTAGGTCCCGTACCGTCGCGCTGACCGCCGCGGCCGCAGCAGCGGTCCTGGTCGTCACCGGCTGCTCCTCCAGCTCGAAGGGCAGCGACACGTCCTCCTCGGCCTCCGGCTCCACGGCCGGCGGCGCGGACGCGGCCACCAAGAGCATCGTCAACGCCTCGGACAAGAAGGGCGGGACGGTCACCTACGAGATGAAGGGCACCCCCGACTCCCTCGACCCGGGGAACACGTACTACGCGTACATCTACAACTTCTCGCGCCTGTACGGGCGTCCGCTGACCACCTTCAACCCGGCCCCGGGCGAGGACGGCAACAAGCTCGTCCCGGACCTCGCCGAGTCCATGGGCCAGCCCAGTGCGGACGGTCTGACCTGGACGTACAAGCTGCGCGCGGGCCTGAAGTACGACGACGGCACCCCGATCACCTCCAAGGACGTCAAGTACGCCGTCGAGCGCTCCAACTTCGCGCCGGACGTGAACTCCAACGGCCCGACGTACTTCCACGACCTGCTGGTCGACAACCCGACGCCGTACCAGGGTCCGTACAAGGACAAGACCGGCGACCTGAAGTCGATCGAGACTCCGGACGACCTCACCATCGTCTTCCACCTCCAGCACCCCTTCGCGGACTTCGACTACCTGGTCAGCGCCCCGCAGACCGTGCCGGTCCCGCAGGCCAAGGACACCGGCGCCGACTACGTCAAGCACGTCGTGGCCTCGGGTGCCTACAAGTTCGAGTCCTACGAGGACGGCAAGCAGGCCGTCCTGGTGCCGAACACCAACTGGGACAAGAGCACCGACCCGATCCGCAAGCAGCTCGCGGACAAGATCGTGCTCAAGATGAACATCGACCAGGCCACCATCGACAAGGACCTGCTGGCCGGCAATGCCCAGGTCGACCTGGTGGGCGGCGGCGTCGACCCGCAGACCCAGGCGCAGATCCTTCGCGACCCGAAGCTCAAGGCCAAGACCGACAACGCCTACGGCGGCCGCCTGGTCTACATGGCGATCAACACCCAGGTCGCGCCGTTCGACAACCTGGACTGCCGCAAGGCCGTCCAGTTCGCGATCGACAAGGTCTCGGTGCAGACCGCCGAGGGCGGCCCGATCCGCGGCCAGATCGCCAACACCGTCCTGCCGCCGGACATCCCGGGCCACCAGGACTTCAACCTGTACGAGACCAAGGACAACAAGGGTGACGAGGCCAAGGCCAAGGACGCCCTGAAGGCCTGCGGCAAGGACGGCGGCTTCAACACGGTGCTGACCGCCCGCACCGAGCGCGCCACCGAGATCGCCGCGGCGACCTCGATCCAGGCCGCGCTGAAGAAGGTCGGCATCAACGCCGAGATCCAGCAGTTCCCGCAGGGCAAGTACCTGACCGACAGCGCCGGTGCCCCGCAGTTCACCAAGGACCACAACATCGGCCTGATGATGATGCAGTGGGGCGCCGACTGGCCGACCGGCTACGGCTTCCTGCAGCAGATCGTCGACGGTCGCGCGATCAAGCCCTCCGGCAACAGCAACCTCGCCTCGCTGAACGACCCCGAGGTCAACAAGCTGATCGACGACGCCGCGGTCAACCCGGACAAGGCGGCCCGCGAGAAGATCTATGCCCAGATCGACAAGAAGGTCATGGAGCAGGCCGTCTACGTCCCGCTGACCGACTTCAAGGTCTTCCTGTACCGCCCGGACAGCGCCACCAACCTGGCGTCCAACCCGGCCTGGTCGGGTGAGTACGACTACCTGAACATCGGCACCACCAAGTAAGAGCCTGGCTCCGCAATCCCTGAAGGCAGGTGAAGGCAGCGGCGCCCGCCGCCGTCCGGAAGACCCCGGACGGTGGCGGGCCGCCGGAGCCGCCCAACTGTGTTTGCCTACATCATCCGCAGGATCTTCGCGGCCGTAGTGCTGCTGCTGGTGGTCAGCGCGGTCACCTTCGCGATCTTCTTCCTGCTCCCGCGCATCGCCGGCGAGACAGCCGACCAGCTGGCCGCGCAGTACATCGGGAAGAACCCGTCGCCCGAGGCGATCGCGGCGGTCAAGCAGAACCTCGGCTTCGACCAACCGCTGTACACCCAGTACTGGAACTTCCTGAAGGGCCTGGTCGGCGGCGCCGAGTACAAGTTCGGCCCCGACCCGGTCACCTGCCACGTACCGTGCTTCGGCTACTCCTTCAAGAACCACCTTGAGGTCTGGCCCGAGCTCACCAAGCGGGTCCCGGTCACCATCTCGCTCGCCATCGGCGCGGCCGTGATCTGGCTGGTCTCCGGCGTCGCCACCGGCGTCGTCTCGGCCCTCAAGCCGCGGTCGATCTTCGACCGGCTCTCCATGGGCATCGCGCTGGCCGGCGTCTCGCTGCCGGTGTTCTTCACCGGCGCCCTGCTGCTCACGCTGTTCAGCTACGAGTGGCCGATCCTGGACAACCTGGAGTACGTCGACTTCACCGCCGACCCGTTGATGTGGGCCCGCAACCTGATCCTTCCGTGGATCTCGCTGGCCTTCCTCTACTCCGCGCTCTACGCCCGGCTCACCCGCGCCGGAATGCTGGAGACCATGAGCGAGGACTACATCCGCACCGCCCGGGCCAAGGGCCTGGTCGAGCGCAAGGTGGTCGTCAGGCACGGGCTGCGCTCCGCGCTCACCCCCATCGTCACCATCTTCGGCATGGACCTCGGTCTGCTGCTCGGCGGTGCGCTGATCACTGAACAGGTCTTCTCGCTCCAGGGCGTCGGCCAGTTCGCCGTCCAGGCGATCTCCGACAACGACCTGCCCAAGATCCTCGGCGTCACCTTGCTCGCCGCCTTCTTCGTCGTCGCCTGCAACCTCGTGGTCGACCTCCTGTACGCCCTCGTCGACCCCCGCGTGAGGCTCTCGTGACCGAGCTCCAGAAGACCACGGAACCCGCCGCACAGACCCCGTCCGGCGACCCGTTCCTCTCCGTCCGCGACCTGCGGATCCACTTCGACACCGACGACGGCCTGGTCCGCTCGGTGGACGGGGTCAGCTTCGACCTGCACAAGGGCCGCACCCTGGGCATCGTCGGCGAGTCCGGCTCAGGCAAGTCCGTCACCTCGCTGGGCATCATGGGCCTGCACCGCTCCAAGCGGGCCCGGATCAGCGGCGAGATCCGCCTCAACGGCGAGGACCTGATCGCGGCCGGCCCGGAGCGGGTGCGCCAACTGCGCGGCCGCGAACTGGCGATGATCTTCCAGGACCCGCTGACCGCGATGCACCCCTACTACACGGTCGGGGCGCAGATCGTCGAGGCGTACCGGGTGCACCACCCGCAGGCCACCAAGAAGCAGGCCCGGGCCCGCGCGATCGAGATGCTCGACCGGGTCGGCATCCCGCAGCCGGACCGCCGGGTGGACGACTACCCGCACCAGTTCTCCGGCGGCATGCGCCAGCGCGCGATGATCGCCATGGCACTGGTCAACGACCCCTCGCTGCTGATCGCCGACGAGCCCACCACGGCCCTGGACGTCACCGTCCAGGCGCAGATCCTGGACCTCATCCGCGACCTCCAGGAGGAGTTCGGCTCCGCCGTCATCATCATCACCCACGACCTCGGGGTGGTCGCCGAGCTCGCCGACGACATCCTGGTCATGTACGGCGGCAAGTGCATCGAGCGCGGCCCCGCCGAGACCCTCTTCGACGCGCCCGAACACCCCTACACCTGGGGCCTGTTGGGGTCGATGCCGCGCCTGGACCGGGAGCTGCAGGAGCGGCTCGTCCCGGTCAAGGGCACCCCGCCGAGCCTGATCAACGTGCCGTCGGGCTGCGCCTTCCACCCGCGCTGCCCGTACGCGGCCCTGACCGGCGGGCGCTCCACGAGCGAGCTCCCGGTGCTGACCGAGGCCGCGCCCGGCCACTACGCCGCCTGCCACCTGCCGGCCGACGAGCGGCACCGCATCTTCGCCGAAGAGATCGCGCCCCGGCTGTGAGCCCGGCCTCGTACCACCTTTCTGGAGAGAACCGATGACGGACACTCAGGCGACTCAGGCGGCGATCCCGCCGCCGGCGCCCGCCTCCGACCGCGAGCCGCTGCTGAAGGTGACCGGCCTGACCCGGCACTTCCCGATCCGCGGCGGACTGTTGCGGCGCCAGACCGGCGCGGTGCGGGCCGTCGACGGCATCGACTTCACGGTCAACGCCGGTGAGACGCTGGGCGTCGTCGGCGAGTCCGGCTGCGGCAAGTCGACCATGGGGCGGCTGGTCACCCGGCTCGACGAACCCACCGGCGGGACGGTCGAGTTCGAGGGCACCGACATCACCCACCTGGGCGTCGGCGCGATGCGGCCGATGCGCCGCGACATCCAGATGATCTTCCAGGACCCGTACTCCTCGCTGAACCCGCGGCACACCGTCGGCACCATCGTCAGCGCGCCGTTCAAGCTCCAGGGCGTGCAGCCCGAGGGCGGGGTCAAGAAGGCCGTCCAGGACCTGCTGGAGCTCTGCGGGCTCAGCCCGGAGCACTACAACCGCTACCCGCACGAGTTCTCCGGCGGCCAGCGCCAGCGCATCGGCATCGCCCGGGCGCTCGCGCTCAAGCCGAAGATGATCGTCGCGGACGAGCCGGTCTCGGCGCTGGACGTGTCGATCCAGGCGCAGGTGGTCAACCTGCTGGACGACCTGCAGCAGGAGCTCGGCCTGACCTACCTGATCATCGCGCACGACCTCTCGGTGGTCCGGCACGTCTCGGACCGGGTGGCGGTGATGTACCTCGGCAAGATCGTCGAGATCGCCGACCGGGACTCGCTCTACCGCAGCCCGATGCACCCGTACACCAACGCCCTGATGTCGGCGGTCCCGGTGCCGGACCCGCGCCGGCGCCAGCGGGCCGGGCGCGAGCGGATCCTGCTCAAGGGCGACGTGCCCTCGCCGATCAACCCGCCCAGCGGCTGCCGGTTCCGGACCCGCTGCTGGAAGGCGCAGGAGGTGTGCGCCACCCAGGAGCCGCCGCTGACGGCGCTGAAGACCGGGCACCAGGTGGCGTGCCACTTCCCCGAGCAGGGCGAGGGGAACGATTAGGTACAGCCCCGAGCAGGGCGAGGGGAACGATTAGGCACAGCCCCGAGTTTGGAAAAGGCCGCCCGCCCCGGAACGGGGCGGGCGGCCTTTTCATCGTGTGCGCCCGGCACGGGCGGTTGCTCGGGAGGTGAGTCCCCTGCGTCAGCTGCGGCCGGTCGGGACGGGCTCCGCCTCCCGGGCCGGGTCGGCCGGCTACGGCTCGCGTGCGACCGGGGCGGCCGGTTGCGGCTCGCGCGTGACCGGTTCGGCCGGGAAACGGCGGTTCAGCGCCTTGATCACCTTGCGGCCGAGGTTCTGGAACGGGATCTCGATCAGGCGGTAGCTGAGGTAGCTGATCACCAGCAGGGCGGCCATGAAGCCGAAGAAGAACAGGCTGCGGTCCTGCCAGGAGGTGAGGGGCGGGTGGCCCTCCAACTTCCAGTTCATGAAGTGGATGATCGGGTTGTGCAGTAGGTACACCGAGTAGCTGACCGTTCCCAGCCAGGTCAGCCAGCGCGGGAAGCGGCGGTGGCGCAGCAGCATGCCGATCGCGAAGACGACCCAGGCGGCCAGGTAGGCGAAGGAGAACGACTTCCAGGTCTCGGTCCAGGTCCGCCACAGGGCCTGGTCACGGTTGTACATGTAGCCGGACGCGACACCCGCCGTGAGCACGAAGGCGCAGCACAGGATCGCCGGGAGTCGCTCGATCTGTCCGTGCTCCAGTCGGTACAGCACCGTGCCGGCGAACATCGTGGCGAAGATCATCAGGGTCTCGAAGGCAGTGGACCGGCTGTTCAGCAGGACCAGCACCAGGCCGAGGCCACCCAGCATCACACCGCCCCGACGGGCGAGATCCGCCCTGCCGGTGAAGATGCACACCATCGCGGTGACCACGATGATCGCGGCGGCCAGCACCAGGTGCCGGGTGGCCGGCAGACCGCCGGCCGTGAGCGTGCCGAGCGGCAGCCAAGCGCCCAGCACCAGTGCGGCGGCCGCGAAGCCGATCGCGATCGGGGCGCTCTGCCGGTGGCGGCCGGTGACGAACAGGGCCGTCACGAAGAAGTAGAAGAGCATCTCGTAGGAGAGCGTCCACATGACCCCGATGACGTTGGGGATGCCCATCAGGTCCTGGAACATCAGGCCGTTGCCCGCCAGCGAGAGCAGCGGGTGGTCGAACGCGAAGCCCTGGATCACCGAGTGGTTACGGGGCAGGAGCACCAGGCTCAGCACCACGGTGACGATCACCACCGGGTAGATCCGGAAGTACCGGCCGGCCCAGAAGGAGCGCACGTCCCCGCGCCGCTCCAGCGAGGCCGGGATGATGTACCCGCTGACCAGGAAGAACAGCATGACCCCGAAGATGCCCGGGTCCCCCAGGTTTCGGGGCGCCTTGTCGATGTGGAGCCAGTAGAACGGCAACGCGAGGTGGTAGATCGCCACCGAGAGGGCGGCTATGCCGCGCAAGGCGTCGAGCCGGCCGAGCCTCGACGAGGCGGCAGCGGCCTTGGCTCCGGCTACCGGGGCGCCCGAGCTGTGCTTGGTTGCACGTTCGATGAGCTTCGCAGGCAGGAGGCTAGCGGAACGCGCGGGCACGGGTCCGGGGCGGGCGCCGGGGAGGGCGTCCGGGGTGCGTGCGCGAAGCACCTCGGAAGCCCCGTACGCGAGACATTTGTGTCCGAATTGTGATCATATTCCCGGTGTGTGGGGCTCATCGGGTACACATGGACGGTGAGTTCGCAGATCTTCCCCTCCGACGTGCAGCAGTCGCTGGACCTCGTCGGCATATTCGTCTTCGCGCTATCCGGAGCGCTGCTCGCCGTCCGCAAGAACATGGACATCTTCGGGATCTGTGTGCTGGCCGAGGTCACCGCCCTCGGCGGCGGGGTGATGCGCGACCTGGTGATCGGCGCGACGCCGGTGGCCGCCTTCACCAACCTCGGCTACTTCCTCACCCCGCTGGCCGCCGGTCTGGTGGTGTTCTTCCTGCACCCGGAGGTCGAGCGGATCAACCGGGCGGTGCAGACCCTGGACGCCCTCGGCCTCGGTCTGTTCTGCGTCACCGGCACCGCCAAGGCGCACGACTACGGTCTGGGTGCGGTCGCGGCGATCGCGCTCGGCATGGTGACCGCGGCCGGCGGTGGGGTGATCCGCGACGTGCTGGCCGGGGAGATTCCCTCGCTGCTGCGCTGGGACCGCGAGATCTACGCCGTCCCGGCCCTGGTCGGCGCCGCCCTGGTGGCCGTGCTGATCGGCGCGAACCGGCTCACCGGAGTCACCGGGACCGCCGCCGCGCTCACCGCCTTCGGGCTGCGGATGCTCGCCCTGAAGTACGGCTGGCGCGCCCCGCGGGCCTGGCACCGCAACGGTTCTCGCACCAGCGAGGAGTAGGCGAGCCGCCGTACGCGAGCGAGATCGCCTCAGCCGTGCAGAGCAACTCCGGCAGCATCCGGGCCAGTTCGGCGGGCGGCACCCGGCTGGCCGGGGCGCTCAGCGCGCAGGCCGCGACCGTCCGGCCACCGCTGCCCGCGACCGGCGCGGCCACGCAGGTCACCGGCTCCCGGTGCTCGGCCGATTCGGCCGCCCAGCCGCGCAGGCGCACCGCCGCCAGCTCGGGCGGCAGCTCCTCCTCACGGGCGCCGTCCTCCGGCAGCCCGGCGAGCAGCACCCGGCCGACCGCCGTCCCGGTGACCGGGGCCCGGCGTCCGATCCGGGGCGGGCGGGCCGCCCAGGGCCCGGCCACCTCGTCCAGATAGAGCACCTCGCCGTCGTGCAGTACGGCCAGTTGGACGGTGTAGCCGCAGCGAGCGTTGAGCGCGGCCAGGTAGGGCGCGGCCACCTGCCGGACGTCGAAGTCCTCCAGCGCGCGGTGGGCCAGCGAGAGCACCCGGCCGCCGACCCGGTAGCGCCGGTCGGGCTGGCGCCGGACGAAACCGTGCTCCTCCAGGGTGCGCAGCAGCCGCAGCGCGGTGGACTTGTGGACCCCGAGGCTGCGCGCGGCCTGCTCCAGCGAGAGCGGTCCGTCGCCGAGCGAGCCGAGCAGGGTCAGCGCGCGGTCGACCGACTGCGACATGACGCCCCCTGGAACTCGCTTGAGAAGTGTCCGTCAGGCTAACCGCTGGGCGGCGCAGTGGTACAAACCAGTCCCGGACACCGCGGTGCGGCCGACGCGCCCTCCGGTGGCCGGATCGGTGCGCAGGTCTGGATCACGGCACCGGGGCGCCCTCTACAATCGGATGGTTATGCCATACCTGGACCATGCGGCGACCACGCCGATGCTGCCCGAGGCGATCGCCGCGATGTCGGCGCACCTGGGGGTGGTCGGCAACGCCTCGTCCCTGCACGCGGCCGGCCGCCGTGCCCGCCGGGTGGTCGAGGAGGCCCGCGAGTCGCTGGCCGAGTCGCTGGGTGCCCGCCCGAGCGAGATCGTGCTCACCGGCGGCGGCACCGAGTCCGACAACCTGGCCGTCAAGGGCCTGTACTGGGCCCGCCGGGACGCCGATCCGGCCCGCACCCGGGTGCTGTGCAGCCCGGTCGAGCACCACGCGGTGCTGGACGCGGTGCACTGGCTCTCCGAGCACGAGGGCGCCGACGTCGAGTACCTGCCGGTCGACCCGTTGGGCCGGGTGCGTCCCGAGGCACTGCGCGCGGCGATCGAGCGGGATCCGGCCTCAGTCGCGCTGGTCACCGTGATGTGGGCCAACAACGAGGTCGGCACCGTCCAGCCGGTGCGCGAACTCGCCGCCGTGGCCGCCGAGTACGGCATCCCGATGCACGCCGACGCGGTGCAGGCGCTCGGTCAGGTCCCGGTCTCCTTCGCCGAGTCGGGGCTCACCGCGCTCACCGTCACCGGGCACAAGATCGGCGGCCCGTTCGGCATCGGCGCGCTGCTGCTCTCCCGCGGCGCCACGCCCGTCCCGCTGCTGCACGGCGGCGGGCAGGAGCGCGACGTGCGCTCCGGCACCCTGGACGCCCCCGCCGCCGCCGGCTTCGCGGCCGCCGCGGCCTGGGCCGTCGAGCACCGGGCCGAGCACGCGGTCACCCTGGGCGCGCTGCGCGACGAGCTGGTGGCCGGGGTGCTGGCCGCCGTGCCGGACGCGGTGCTCAACGGCGACCCGTCCGCCGAGGGCCGACTGCCCGCCAACGCCCACTTCTCCTTCCCCGGCTGCGAGGGCGACGCGCTGCTGATGCTGCTGGACGCCCAGGGCATCGAGTGCTCCACCGGCTCGGCCTGCTCGGCCGGGGTGCCGCAGCCCAGCCACGTGCTGCTGGCGATGGGTGTGGACCCACTGCTGGCGCGCGCCTCGCTGCGGTTCTCGCTCGGCCACACCTCGGTGCGCGAGGACGTCACGGCGCTGGTCGAGGCGATCGCCCCGGCCGTCCAGCGGGCGCGGAACGCGGGCCTGGCGTCGGTCCGGCGGTAGCTCCTGTGCGGGGCCGGGCATGTTCGACGGCCCCGTACCCTTGTATCCACCATGACTGACTTCCCGGGTGCCCCGACCACTCCGTCCACCGGCCGCCTGCGCGTACTCGCGGCGATGTCCGGCGGAGTCGACTCCGCCGTCGCCGCCGCCCGCGCCGTCGAAGCGGGCCACGAGGTGACCGGCGTCCACCTGGCGCTGTCCGCGAACCCGCAGTCCTTCCGTACGGGCGCGCGCGGCTGCTGCACCATCGAGGACTCCCGGGACGCCTGGCGGGCCGCCGATGTGATCGGCATCCCCTTCTACGTCTGGGACCTCGCCGAGCGCTTCCGCGAGGACGTGATCGACGACTTCGTCGCCGAGTACGCGGCCGGGCGGACGCCGAACCCGTGCCTGCGCTGCAACGAGAAGATCAAGTTCGCCGCGCTGCTGGACAAGGCGATCGCGCTGGGCTTCGACGCCGTCTGCACCGGCCACTACGCTCGCATCGTCGACCTGCCTTCCGGGGAACGCGAGCTCCACCGCGCCGTTGATGCCGCCAAGGACCAGTCCTACGTCCTCGGTGTGCTGGATGCGGACCAGCTCGCCCACTCCCTCTTCCCGCTCGGTGACACCACCAAGGAGGAGATCCGGGCGGAGGCCGAGCGCCGGGGCCTGGCCGTGGCCAAGAAGCCGGACAGCCACGACATCTGCTTCATCGCCGACGGCGACACCCAGGGCTTCCTGGCCAAGCACCTCGGCACCGCCACCGGCGACATCCTCGACGTCGACGGCACCAAGCTCGGCGAGCACGACGGCGCCTACGGCTTCACCATCGGCCAGCGCAAGGGCCTGCGCATCGGTCGTCCGGCCGCCGACGGCAAGCCGCGGTACGTGCTGGACATCTCGCCGGTGAACAACACCGTCACCGTCGGCCCGGTCGAGGGCCTCGACGTCACGGCGCTGACCGCCATCCGCCCCCGCTGGTGCGGCACCGAGCAGCTGACCGAGGGCCGCTACACCGCCCAGCTGCGCGCCCACGGCGAGGAGGTGCCCGTCACCGCCGCCATGGTGGACGGCGAGCTCCACGTCCGCCTGGACACCCCGGCCCGCGGCATCGCCCCCGGCCAGGCGGTCGTGCTGTACGACGGCACCCGCGTCATCGGCTCCGCCACCATCGCCACCACCGAGCGCCCGGCCGTCAACGCCTGAGCGAACCCTGGTCCCGTCCGGACCAGGGGTGTCATCCGGATGGATGACACCCCTGAATCGCGGGGATGACCACGGCCGGAGATTGCATCCATTGGGCTGACTCGACGGTCCGGGCCGCGAACCTAACCTCAGGGCCATGACCCGAACCCGCCGCATCGCGGCCGTCGCCGCCCTCGTCCTCGCCCTGCCCCTCCCGCTGGCCGGGGCCGCGATGGCCTCGCCGTCGCAGTCCGCCACCGCGGCCGTCGCCGCCGTCTCCAGCACTCCGGCCGCATTCCACGGCGAGCTGCCCCGCCCGACCGGGCCGTACGCGGCCGGCGAGGAGGTGCTGCACCTGACCGACCAGGACCGCACCGACCCCTGGGTACCCTCGGCCGGGCCGCGGCAGCTGGTGGTGTCGATGGTCTACCCGGCCCGGCGGGACACCGGCGAACCCGCTCCGTACATGTCGCTCGGCGAAGCACAGGGCTTCGTGGCGACGCGGGTCCCGCCGGGTACCGGAGTCCAGCCGCAGGACCTCGTGGACACCAAGACCCACGCCTACACCGATGCCAAGGCCGCAGGCGGGAAGTTCCCGCTGGTGGTCCTCTCCCCGGGCTTCGAGAACCCCCGCACCACGCTGACCGGCCTGGCGACCGACCTGGCCAGCCACGGCTACGTGGTGGCCCTGGTCGGGCACACCCACGAGGACTCCGGCGAGACACTCGCCGACGGCAGCACCCCGGGCTGCGCGCTCTGCGCGAGCGGCGCACCGGACAGCCTCCCCGACAGCCGGGCGAAGGACGTTTCGTTCGTCCTGGACCGGCTGACCGGGCATCAGCCGGCCTGGCGCCTGGCCCACCTGATCGACCGTGACCGGATCGGCATGGCCGGGCACTCGATCGGCGGGGCGTCAACGCTGACGGCGATGGCCGAGGACCAGCGGATCCTGGCCGGGGTGAACATGGACGGCACGTTCTGGCCGCCGATCCCGACCGACAAGCTCAACGGGCGCTCGTTCCTCCTGCTCGGGAAGCAGGGCAACCACGCCGCCGGCGGCGGGGACGAGTCCTGGGGACAGACCTGGGCCGGCTGGGACGGCTACAAGCCCTGGCTGGCCGTCGCGGGCGCCAACCACGCCAGCTTCACGGACGTCGCGGTCCTGGCCGCCGAGATCGGCCTTCCCCTCCCCCCGGGGACGACCACCTCGCCGGCGCGCGGGATGCAGCTGACCCGGGAGTACGTCGGAGCCTTCTTCGACCAGACCCTGAAGGGAATCCACCAGCCCCTGCTCGACGGCCCGTCGGCGGCGAACCCGGAGGTGCTCTTCCAGCACCCTTGATCGTCTCGCGGCCCGGCCGTCCGGTGTGGACGGCCGGGCTCGTTCAGGGCGGTGGAACGGGGTTGTCCGGGGAGTCCAGCCAAACGTGCCGGCCCGCCGGGGTGGTCGTACGCGACGACCAGGCACCGGGCATCCGGACCCACGACGGTCGAAGTCCGCTCGGCCGGATGGACACGGGCGGGGAACGCGGGTGCGGTCGGTCATAGTGGTGGAACCGTGTGGGGGGCGACCCCGCCTCACGGCCGACGACAGCCCTGGACGCCACCCGGAGGGGACGACATGACCTTCTACCAGCAGCACCGCGACTTCATCGAGGAGCTGGAGCGGATCGCCCCGGACGGAGTCCGGATCGAATGGTCAGGAGACACGTTGATCATGCAGGCGTCGCCGTCCAACATCCACCAGCTCAACGTGGCCCAGGTGCGCCGGCAGTTCGAGCAGCACGCTCCGGACGGCTACCTTCCCAGCGAGCGGAGCGAGATCGTCAGCCCGGACGTCTCCAAGGGGCGCGAGCCGGATCTGACGTACCTCCCACTGGAGGCTCTCTCCCAGCCCGGCAACAAGGCCCCCGCCGAGGAAGCCTTGATCGCCGTGGAGATCGTCTCGCCGTCCAATCCGGGCAACGACTGGATGGACAAGCTGCGCGACTACGCCGTGATGCGGATCCCGCTGTACCTCATCGTGGATCCGCGTCAGCAGACGGTGACGCTCTTCTCCGAGCCGGACCAGGACCGGTATCACACCCGCAGCGACCGGAAGTTCGGTGACACGATCACCATTCCGGCGCCCTTCGGCTTCAGTCTGAACTTGTCGAAGCTGGTGCCGTACGCGGACTGATCGGCGGGTGGACAACGGGAGTCGGGAGCCGCAGGACGGGAGTCTCCTGGCTTTCGCCGTAAGCAGGCCGCCGTGCGAGCGGGTCCTCACTGCACCTGGCGGTACCAGCGGCGGTGCACCAGGGGTTCGACGCACAGCATGGCCGTGCCCGCGATCGCGCCGACCAGCAGGCCGGACGCGCCGCCGCCGCCCAGGACCGCGCCGAGGCAGGCGGCGGCGACGGCGAGCGGGCGCAGCAGGGTGAGCGGGCCGAGGCCGATGACCATCGCGAGCGTGCCGGCCCGGAACGGCAGGGTGAAGTAGGCGGCGAGGGAGAGCAGTACGGCGGCGGCGTAGGGGATGAGCGGGAGCAGGTAGCCGTTGCCGCCGGCGGCCAGGGTGGCGTAGGCCCGGGCCTGGTCGGGGGCCGTCAGCAGCAGAAGGGCGGCGGTCAGCGCGGGGGCGAGCAGCAGGACGGCCCCGGTGGCCAGCCCGCGCAGGGCGGCTCGGGCGGCGGCCCGGTGTTTGCGGATGCGGGCGTCGCGGCCGGCGTAGGCGCGGAAGCCGCTGCACGTCGCGTCGACCAGGCCGAGGAACGCGAGGGGTACGGCGGGCGTCATCGGGTGGCCCCGGCGAGGTGTTCCGGGCCGACCATGCGGCGGGCGGCCCGACCGAGGGCCCGGCGGAGCGGCGCCTCCAGCGGTGGGCGCACTCCGATGACCGGGCGCAGCGTGGTGCAGAACGGGTTCGACAGACCGCGCGGCTCGTACACCAGCGCGCGCATCCCGGGTGCGGCGGCGGCACGCAGGAGCACCTCGTCGCTGTGCGCGCGCAGCGCGGAGACGAAGCCGTCGTGGCGGCCGAGCGGATGGCGCATCCGGGCGAGGTGGAAGATCCAGGCGCCGACGGGCGCGAGTCGCGTCGCGGCGATGTCGAAGTGGCAGAAGGCGAGCGCCGGTGAGGCGGCCTGGTCCTGGAAGAACTCGGCCAGGGCCTCGGCGCGGAAGTGGTGCAGCACACCGGTGGAGATGTAGACGGTCGCGGCCTCCGGCAGTGCGAAGGCGTTTCCGTGCACGAAGCGGCAGTCGAGTCCCTCCGCCCGGGCGAGCCGGTCGGCCTCGCCGACCAGCGCGGCGTTGAGATCGACCCCGACGAGTTCGACGTCGGGGCCGAGGGCGTCGGTGGCGGCGAGCCAGCGGACCAGGTAGCCCAGCCCGCACCCGATGTCGACCAGGCGGTAGGGCCCGGGCAGCCCGGTGGTCGTCCGGATCGCGGTGAAGAGCGGGCCGAGCACGTGGACCAGGCGTTCACCGATGCGGAGTTCCTCGCTCAGTTGCTGGAGCTCGGTGTGCACGCTGACGAGCAGTCGGTCCACGGCATCGGGGTCGAGTGCGCCGTTCCGGTCGGCGGGCAGACCGGCGACGATCCGGGCCGCGCGTTCGTCCCCGCCCTCGCGCAGCTGCCGGACCACGTCGGCGCGCCGGACCGGGAGCCGTCGGCCGTCGCGCGGGTCCACCGCCGTGATCAGGTCGGATATCTCAAGGTGACGCACGCGCAGCACCTTAGGGCCTGCCGGTTCCCCGCGGACGCCCCAGGGGTGCCGGGCGAGGAGCCCGGCACCCCCGGGGCGGTTCGGCGGGGGGGCGGTTACGGGGCGAACCGCTCGGCCATGAGCTGCGGGAAGACCTTGCCCCCGGCGCCGTTGGTGAAGAGCACCGAGCTGGCGGCGCTTCCGGTGTTCTGGAAGGCGTCGAGCTCGATCACGTCACCGGCCTTCAGGTCGACGATCGTCGAGGTGTCCTGCGTAGAGTCGTTGGGGTTGTCGGCGCCCTTCTCGGCCTCGGAGACGAGGACGCCGTTGACCAGGATTTCCAGCTCACGGACGGCGCTCGCGTTCGGGAGGAAGCCCCAGAAGAGCTTCCCCTGGAGGTAGTAGCGTCCGGGCGTGTGGACCACGAGGGTCGAGTTCACCGGGTTGAACATCGCGTCCGTGTCGAACTCGGCCTGGGTGAAGGTGATCTTGGTGGTGGTGTTCGTCGGGATGGTCTGCGGGCTGCTGGCGACGATCTTCGCGCCGACGTCGACCTTGCAGTGTTCCTTCCCGTCCGGCCCGGAGGGGTCGGCAGCCGGAGCGGGAGCCGTGGCGCCCTGTGCGATCCATGTGCAGGGCGCTCCGCCGGATACCGCATGGTCCGCCGGAGCGCTCGCCTGAGCCGCTCCTGTGGTGACCAGCACGGCCAACCCGGTAGCCGCGAGAAGAGCGGGAATCCGCCGACGCATCGTGATGCCAGCCATTCGTGTATGTCCTTTCAGTGAAGCCGACAGGGGAAGCCCCGGGCCACCGTTTCCGCACGGTGATCCGACAGGGCGTCAAGGACATGGCTAGCCCGCCGCGGGGGAGCCCGCCATCGAGCGTCCGCCGCTCCGCTCACCCGGCCGGAGGACTTCCCGGAGCCCGGCCCGGTACGTCTGACCTGGGGGATCGAGCGACGGCGCGATCCGGATGCCGCACCTCGCAGGTACGCACGACCGGTGGCGGCCAAACCGGGTGAGTGAGGGTAGTGGGGCGTGATAGACCAATGAGCACTATGAATATCTGCGTCTTCTGCTCCGCGTACTCGCTCGACGACCGCTACTCCGCCCCCGCCGCCGAGTTCGCCCGGCTCCTCGGGGAGGGCGGGCACACCCTGGTGTGGGGCGGCTCGAACGCCGGGCTGATGGGGCTGCTGGCCGACGAGGTGAAGGCGGCGGGCGGCCGACTGGTCGGCGTGCTGGTCGAGATGCTGAGGCACAAGGGCTACGTCGGCGCGGACGAGCTCGTCATGACCGCCGATCTGGCCGAGCGGAAGGCCGAGTTGGCGGCCCGCGCGGACGCCGTCGTGGTGCTGGTGGGCGGTCTGGGGACCCTGGACGAGGTCACCGAGGTGCTGGAGCTCAAGAAGCACGGGATGTTCGAGAAGCCGGTCGTCGTCCTGGACACCGAGGGCTTCTACTCGGGCCTGCGCACCCAGCTGGAGCGGATGGACGCCGAGGGCTTCCTACCGCGGCCGCTCTCCGAGCTGATCGGCTTCGCCGACACGCCCGCCGAGGTGTTTGTGCAGCTCAAGGCCTGAGAGGATCGGGGGCATGGCTGCACATCTGATCACCGGCGCCGGTTCCGGCATCGGCGCCGTCCTGACCGAGAAGCTCGCCGAGCGGGGCGATGAGCTCTGGCTGCTGGCCCGCGACGCCCGTCGCGCCGCCGAGCTGCGGGAGCGCTTCCCCGGGGCGAGGACCCTGGTCGGCGACCTGGGCGACCCGGCGAAGCTGTCCTGGGCCTTCGGGCACCAGCAGCTGCCCGTCACGTTGGACTCGCTGCTTCACGTCGCGGGCGTGGTCGAGCTCGGGCCGGTCGGCGATCTGCCGGTGAAGGCCTGGCAGGAGACGCTCAACGTCAACCTGGTCGGCCCCGCCGAGCTGACCCGGCTGATGCTGCCCTCGCTCCGGCAGGCCAAGGGTCACGTGGTCTTCGTCAACTCCGGCGCGGGCCTCAACGCCCACGCCGAGTGGTCGGCGTACGCGGCCAGCAAGCACGGCCTCAAGGCGCTCGCCGACGCGCTGCGCCAGGAGGAGCACGCGGGCGGCGTCCGGGTCACCTCGGTCTACCCCGGCCGCACCGCCACCCCGATGCAGGCCAAGGTGCACCAGCAGGAGGGCAAGGACTACGACGCCGGCCGCTGGATCGAGCCCGAGTCCGTCGCCAAGGCGGTCCTCGCCGCCCTGGACGCCTCCCGGGACGCCGAGATCACCGACATCAGCGTCCGCCCGGGGCGCTGAATCGAGAACGGCGCCGCGCACTAGGCTCGGACGGGTGAGCACCCCACACCCCTTCCCCGACCTGCGCGGCGCCGCCACCGGCGTCGGCTCGCTGCCCGGCACCGACGCCCGCGAGGCCGCCAAGACCTCCACCGGCGCGCTGGAGCACCTGCCGTTCCTGCCCGAGCTGCCCGCGCGCGGCCCGGGCGCCGACATGATCGGCCGCAGCGCCGGCCTGCTGGTCGAGCTGTTCGCGCAGACCGAGCCCAGCGGCTGGCGCTTCTCCGACCGCCCCGGCCGGGACACCCGGCGCGCCCACTCCTGGCTCGGCGAGGACCTGGACGCGCTGGAGGAGTTCACCCAGGGCTACCGGGGCACGCTCAAGGTCCAGGCCGTCGGCCCGTGGACGCTGGCGGCGAGCATCGAGCTCAAGCACGGCGAGAAGGCGCTCTCCGACCACGGCGCCTGCCGGGACATCGCCGGCTCGCTCACCGAGGGACTGCGCCGCCACCTCGCGGAGGTCCGCAAGCGCGTCCCCGGTGCACAAGTGATCCTTCAGCTGGACGAGCCCTCGCTACCCGCCGTCCTCGCGGGCAACGTGAAGACCGCCAGCGGCTTCCAGCGGCTGCGCGCCGTCGACCGGCAGATCGCCGAGGAGGTGCTGCGGGAGCTGATCCGCGGCCTGGACGCGCCCGTGGTCGTGCACAGCTGCGCCCCGGACGTCCCGATCCCGCTGCTGCGCCGCGCCGGAGTCGCCGGGATCTCGCTGGACTTCTCGCTGCTGACCGAGCGCTCGGACGACGACCTGGGCGAGGCCGTCGAGGAGGGCACGATGATCCTCGCCGGTGTCGTCCCCTCCACTGACCAGGCGGTGTCGGACCCGGCCGGTAGTGTCCAGGGTGTCAGGACCTTGTGGCGCAGGCTCGGGTTCGCCCCGGAGCTGCTGGGCCGTCGCGTGCTGGTGACGCCGACCTGCGGGCTGGCCGGGGCCTCCCCGGGGTACGCGCGCAAGGCGCTGTCGCTCGCCGAGCGGGCGGCGCGGAGCCTGGTGGACAACCCGGAATGAGAACGTAGGAGGGCTTGCGGTGACGGCTGTCGAGGGCTGGGAGGACGTCCCGGCGGAGGTGCGCAGGCGGCACGCCGAGCTGGCGGGGGAGATCACCGACCACCGCGCCCGGTACTACGAGCAGGACGCGCCGATCGTCAGTGACGCCGAGTTCGACGGGCTGATGCGCGAGCTGGAGGCGATCGAGGCCGAGCACCCGGCCCTGATCACCCCGGACTCGCCGACGCAGAAGGTCGGCGGCGACGTCGCCGAGGGCTTCACCAAGGTCGAGCACCGCGAGCGGCTGCTCAGCCTCGACAACGCGATGGACGACGACGAGCTCGCCGCTTGGGCCGAGCGGGTGGCCCGTGAACTGGCGGGCATCGACTACCACTTCCTGTGCGAACTCAAGGTGGACGGCCTGGCCGTCAACCTCACGTACGAGAAGGGCGAGTTGGTGCTCGCCGCGACCCGCGGCACCGGCCGGGTCGGCGAGGACATCACCGCCAACGTCCGCACCATCAAGGAGATCCCGCGCCGGCTCAAGGGTGACGACGTCCCCGAGCTGGTCGAGATCCGCGGCGAGGTGTACCTCCCGACCGAGGCCTTCGCGGAGCTGAACGCCTCGCTCGCGGCGGAGAACGAGCGCCGCAAGACGGAGAACGAGGCACGCGCCAAGGAGGGCAAGCGCCCGCAGGCCCTCGTCAAGCTGTTCGCCAACCCCCGTAACGCCGCCGCCGGTTCGCTGCGCCAGAAGGACTCGCACGTCACCGCCTCCCGCCCGCTGCACATGGTGGTGCACGGCGTCGGCGCCCGGGTCGGGTTCGACATCGACTGCCAGTCGCACGCCTACGACCTGCTGCGCGAGTGGGGCCTGCCGACCGCCCGGCACAACAAGGTGGTCAAGACCCTCGACGAAGTGCGGGCGTTCATCAAGCACTTCGGGGAGCAGCGGCACTCGGTCGAGCACGAGATCGACGGCGTGGTCGTCAAGGTCGACGAGATCGCCCTGCAGGGCCGGCTCGGCTCCACCTCCAAGTCCCCGCGCTGGGCGATCGCCTGGAAGTACCCGCCGGAGGAGGTCACCGGCAAGCTGGCCGAGATCAAGGTCGGCATCGGTCGCACCGGCCGGGCCACCCCGTACGCGGTGCTGGCCGAGCCGGTGAAGGTGGCCGGCTCGATGGTCCAGTACGCGACGCTGCACAACCAGGAGGTCGTCAAGGCGAAGGGCGTGCTGCTCGGTGACACCATCGTGCTGCGCAAGGCCGGTGACGTGATCCCGGAGATCCTCGGGCCGGTGGAGGACCTGCGGGACGGCACCGAGCAGGAGTTCGTGATGCCCTCGCACTGCCACGAGTGCGGGGCCGAGCTGCGTCCGATGTCCGAGGGCGACATTGACCTGCGTTGCCCCAACGCCCAGTTCTGCCCGGCGCAGATCCGCGAGCGGATCGCCTTCCTGGGCGGTCGCTCATCGTTGGACATCGACGGCCTCGGCTACGTCGCGGCCACCGCGCTGACCCAGCCGCTGGAGCCGGCCGAGGCGCCGGTGAAGGACGAGGGCGACATCTTCGGGCTGACGATGGAACAGCTGCTGCCGATCAAGGTGCTGGTGCGCGACCAGAAGACGGGCATGCCGAAGCTGGACGACCGCACCGGCAAGGAGAAGGAGGCCACCTTCTTCGCCAACCAGAAGGGCGATCCGAAGAAGACCGCCAGCGTGCTGCTGGAGAACCTGGAGAAGGTGAAGGACCGCCCGCTCTGGCGGTTCCTCAACGGCCTCTCGATCCGGCACGTGGGCCCGGTCGCGGCGCAGGAGTTGGCCCGCGAGTTCCGCGACCTGGACCGGATCTTCTCGGCCACTGAGGAGGAGCTGGCCGCTGTCGAGGGGGTCGGGCCGATCATCGCCCGGTCCGTGGTCGAGTGGTACCAGGAGGAGTGGCACCGCGAGATCCTGGAGAAGTGGCGGGACGCCGGCGTCCGCTTCGTCGAGGAGTTCGCGGACGAGGAGGAGGCGGAGCGCCCGCTGGAGGGCCTGACCGTCGTCGTCACCGGCACCCTGGCCGGGCACACCCGGGACGGCGCCAAGGAGGCGCTGACCTCGCGTGGAGCGAAGGTGACCGGCTCGGTTTCGAAGAAGACCGATTTTGTGGTGGTCGGCGACAACCCGGGGTCCAAGTACGACAAGGCCGTTCAGCTCGGCCTGCCGGTCCTGGATGACGCGGGCTTCGCCGTGCTGCTCGCCGACGGTCCGTCGGCCGCCCGCGCCCACCTGGGACTTCCGGAGATGGAGGAGGTCGCCGAGCCGCGGGAGGCGCCCGCCGAGGGCTGATTCGAGGCCGCCCCGAGCGGCCGGTGCCGTGATCCGTGTTGTTATCGTCCTGATGCGGCGTCACCGGGTGTCGTTCAGTGAAAGCGGGCATTGTGTCACTGTGTGACATCCGGGCGCGGTGGCGCGTTTCCGGTTGTCCGAAAGTCTGCCCACCGGGTGGACCCCGGCATACCCTGGAACGCAACAGAGTGTCAGCAGGGGTGGGGGCACCGGCTGAGCCGGTGCTCCTCGGGGTCGCTCCATGCCCGGCAGCTGTCGGTACCGGCACGGTGCCTCACCGTAAGGCGGCCTGACGGGGCGGGCCCGACGGAGGACAGGGCTTATGGATCGTACGACCGGCGGCGCGCCCACACGCCCGCCGCAGGGGGTGGCGGGTGCGGTCCTGCTGCTCGGCGTGCTGCTGGCCGGAGCCGCGCCGCTCATCCCGCTGGCCGTCCTGGTCTACCGGTACGAACCCGAACTGCTGCCGCTGTTCGCGGTGCCGCTGGCGGTGCTGGTGGCCGCCTGGCGGATCGCCCGGGACCGCGCCCGCGACCAGCTGACCGACCCACTGACGGACCTGCCCAACCGTCAGGCCCTGCTGCTGGCCGCCCAGGAGGCGATCGCCGAACGCGAGGAGGGCTACAGCGTCGGTCTCATCCTGCTCGATCTCGATCGGTTCCGATCACTCAATGACACACTAGGACATACGGCCGGTGACCGGCTGCTGGTTCACATCGCCCGCCGACTCCACCGGGCGCTGCGCTCCGGCGGCACGGCCGGCAGCGCCACCCGGGAGTCCATCGACGACGTCTTCGTCGGCCTGCCCCGCCACTACCGGCGCGGCCGCCCGATGGTGGCCCGGATGGGCGGCGACGAGTTCGCCGTGCTGCTGCCCGGCATCAACTGCCCGGACAGCCTGGAGCGGGTCGCCAAGGCGCTGATCGCCGAACTCGCCGCGCCGATTCGGCTGGACGGACTGTTGCTGGTGCTGGAGGCCAGCGCCGGCGTCTGCGTCTACCCGCAGCACGCCCAGGACGCCGAGTCGCTGCTGCGCCGCGCCGACGTGGCGATGGGCCACGCCCAGCGTGAGTGCAGCGGCGTCGCCCAGTACGACGAGACCCAGGACGCCGACACCCCGTACCGGATCGGCCTGCTCGGGGACCTGCGCCGGGCCCTGGAGGCCGGCGAGGTGCAGCTGCACTACCAGCCGAAGGTGGCCTTCGACGGCCGGGTGGTCGGCCTGGAGGCGTTGCTGCGCTGGGAGCGGCCCGGGCAGGGGAGGGTCTCGCCGGACGAGTTCGTCGGGCTCGCCGAGTCCAGCGGCCTGATGCCCCGGCTCACCGACTACGTGCTGGAGGCGGCGGTCGGCCAGCTCGCCTACTGGCGCGACCTGGGCCTGCAGGTGCAGGTCGCGGTCAACGTCTCGCCGCGCGACGTGCTCAACCCCGGCTTCGCCCAGCGTGTCGCCGGGCACCTGGTCCGCCACCAGGTGCCGGCCCACGCGCTCCAGCTGGAGATCACCGAGCGGCTGCTGCTGGACGACTCCCGGCGGGCCGCCGAAACCCTGGCCGAGCTGCGCGGCTACGGCGTCGGGATGTCCCTGGACGACTTCGGCACCGGCCACTCCTCGCTGGTGCGGCTGCGCAGCCTGCCGGTCGGCGAGCTGAAGATCGACCGCTCCTTCGTCTCCCGGATGGTCGCCGACGACCACGACGCGGCGGTGGTGCGCTGCTCGGTGGAGCTCGCCCACTCGCTCGGTCTGACCGTGGTGGCCGAGGGCGTCGAGGACGACGAGACCTGGGAGCGGCTGCACTGCATGGGCGTGGACGCCGTCCAGGGCTGGCTGGTGTCGGCCGCGCTGCCCGCCGAGCAGGCCACCGCCTGGCTGCGGGTGCACCGCACCACCTCCGCCCCGACGGTGGAGCGGCTGGGCGCCCCGCCGCAGCTCCCGTCGATCATCAAGCCGGTCGCCCAGCCGCTCTCCCAGCCCACCGCGCTCCCCCCGGTGCTGCCGCCGACGCTCCCGCCCGTGTTGCCTCCGTCCGTGCTGCCCCCGGCCGTCCGGGCCGTGCCGTGCAGCCAGCCGATGCAGGCCGCGCAGCTGGAGATCAAGGCACCCGGCACCCAGAGTTGGGCCCGTACCAGGCCCCAGTAGGAGTTCCCCGGGGCGCCGCGCTGCCCGCAGAACGGGGGGACACCTTTACTCATTGGCCGGTGGCCGGGCCGGGCCCCATAGGATGGGGTCCAAAGACCACGAGGACGGAGCGCCGAACCCGGCTGCTCCTGCCCGGGCCCGGCGGCGCCGCAGGCATCGCCGGGTCTCACCAGAACTCACCCTGAGGATCGCTGCATGCCTGGCATCACGCGCGAGGAGGTCGCCCACCTCGCCCGGCTGTCGCGTCTTGAGCTGAAGCCCGAAGAGCTGGACCACTTCGCCGAGCAGCTCGACGTGATCATCGGCGCGGTCGCCCGCGTTTCCGAGGTCGCCGGACAGGACGTCCCGCCGACCTCCCACCCGCTGCCGCTGACCAACGTCATGCGCGCGGACGAGGTGCGGCCGTCGCTCACCCCGGAGCAGGCGCTGTCCGGCGCCCCTGCCGCCGAGGAGCAGCGTTTCCGTGTGCCGCAGATCCTCGGGGAGGACTGACCGAGATGACCGACCTGATCCGTTACACCGCCGCCGAGACCGCGGCCGCCATCGCCAAGGGCGAGGTCTCCGCCGTCGAGGTCGCTCAGGCGCACCTGGACCGCATCGAGGCCGTCGACAAGAAGGTCAACGCCTTCCTGCACGTCGACACCGAGGGCGCGCTGAACGCCGCCAAGGCCGTCGACGAGAAGCGCGCCAAGGGCGAGGAGCTGGGCCCGCTGGCCGGTGTCCCGCTGGCGCTGAAGGACGTCTTCACCACCAAGGGCATCCCGACCACCTGCGGCTCGAAGATGCTCGAGGGCTGGATCCCGCCGTACGACGCCACGCTGACCAGCCGTCTCAAGGACGCCGGCGTCGTCATCCTCGGTAAGACGAACATGGACGAGTTCGCGATGGGCTCCTCCACCGAGAACTCCGCCTACGGCCCGACCGGCAACCCGTGGGACCTCACCCGCATCCCCGGTGGCTCCGGCGGCGGTTCGGCTGCCGCGCTGGCCGCCTTCGAGGCCCCGCTGGCGATCGGCACCGACACCGGCGGCTCGATCCGCCAGCCCGGCGCCGTCACCGGCACCGTCGGCGTCAAGCCGACCTACGGCTCGGTGTCCCGCTACGGCCTGGTCGCCTTCTCCAGCAGCCTGGACCAGGGCGGTCCGTGCGCCCGCACCGTGCTGGACGCGGCCCTGCTGCACGAGGCCATCGCCGGGCACGACCCGCTGGACTCCACCTCGATCGACGCGCCGGTCCCGGCCGTGGTCGAGGCCGCGAGGATGCGCGACGTCCGCGGCATGCGGATCGGCGTGGTCAAGGAGTTCGCCGGTGAGGGCTACCAGGCCGGCGTGATGCAGCGCTTCAACGAGTCGGTGGAGCTGCTGCGCGAGCTGGGCGCCGAGGTCGTCGAGGTCTCCTGCCCGTCCTTCACCCTGGCGCTGCCGGCCTACTACCTGATCGCGCCGTCGGAGTGCTCCTCCAACCTGGCCCGCTTCGACGCGATGCGCTACGGCCTGCGGGTCGGCGACGACGGCAGCCGCTCGGCCGAGGACGTCACCGCGCTGACCCGCGAGGCCGGCTTCGGCGACGAGGTCAAGCGACGCATCATCCTGGGCACCTACGCCCTCTCCTCGGGCTACTACGACGCCTACTACGGCTCGGCCCAGAAGGTGCGCACGCTCATCTCGCGCGACTTCGACGCCGCCTTCGCCGGGGTGGACGTGCTGGTCTCGCCGACCACGCCGACCACCGCCTTCCCGATCGGCGAGCGCGCCGACGACCCGATGGCGATGTACCTGGCCGACCTGTGCACGATTCCGTCGAACCTGGCGGGCAATGCGGCGATGTCGCTGCCGGTCGGCCTGGCCCCGGAGGACAATCTCCCGGTCGGCCTGCAGATCATCGCACCCGCGATGGCGGACGACCGCCTGTACCGCGTGGGCGGCGCCGTCGAGGCCGCACTCAACGACAAGTGGGGGCACCCCCTGCTGGAGGAGGCACCGGCACTGTGAGCAAGATCGAGAAGGCCAAGGGCTTCAAGCATTCGAAGCCGGGTCTGTGGCTGTCCATCGGCACCAGCGCATTCGGCGCGATCTCCATCGTCAAGGACGTCCGCAAGGCCCGCGACGAGAGCGACACCCTCAAGTTGGTCAACGCCCTGGTCGGTGCCGCCGCGCTGATCACCGGGACCGCCCTGCTGGTGCGCGAGCTGCGTCAGCTGGGCTCCGACGACGTGCTGCTGGGCTGAGCTGAGCGCCCCGGCCCGGCCCCGCACCACGCGGCGGCCGGGCCCGTACCTCCCAAGCTTCAAGTGAGAAGGGACGCTGTGAGCGTCATGAACCTGGTCTCCTACGAGGACGCTCTCGCGTCGTACGACCCGGTGATGGGCCTTGAGGTCCACGTCGAGCTCGGTACCAAGACCAAGATGTTCTGCGGTTGCTCGACCGAACTGGGCGCCGAGCCGAACAGCCAGACCTGCCCGACCTGCCTGGGCCTGCCGGGCTCGCTGCCGGTGGTCAACGCGGTGGGCGTGGAGTCGGCCGTCAAGATCGGCCTGGCGCTGAACTGCGAGATCGCCGAGTGGTGCCGGTTCGCGCGGAAGAACTACTTCTACCCGGACATGCCCAAGAACTTCCAGACCTCGCAGTACGACGAGCCGATCGCCTTCAACGGCTACCTCGACGTACAGCTGGAGGACGGTTCGACCTTCCGCGTGGAGATCGAGCGCGCCCACATGGAGGAGGACACCGGCAAGTCCAGCCACGTCGGTGGCGCGACCGGCCGCATCCACGGCGCCACCCACTCGCTGCTCGACTACAACCGCGCCGGCATCCCGCTGATCGAGATCGTCACCAAGCCGATCACCGGCGCGGGTGAGCGCGCCCCCGAGGTCGCCAAGGCGTACGTCGCCGAGCTGCGCGAGGTCATCCGCTCCCTGGGCGTCTCCGAGGCCCGGATGGACAAGGGCCAGATGCGCTGCGACGTCAACCTGTCGCTGCGCCCGAACGGCACCGAGACCTTCGGCACCCGCTCGGAGACCAAGAACGTCAACTCGCTGCGCAGCGTGGAGCGGGCCGCCCGGTTCGAGATCCAGCGGCACGCGACCGTGCTGACCGACGGCGGCACCATCATCCAGGAGACCCGCCACTTCCACGAGGACAACGGCACCACCACCTCGGGTCGGATCAAGGACAACGCCGAGGACTACCGCTACTTCCCCGAGCCGGACCTGGTGCCGGTGGCCCCCTCCCGCGAGTGGGTCGAGGAGCTGCGGGCCGCCCTGCCCGAGCTGCCGCGGGTGCGCCGTGCCCGGCTGCAGGCCGAGTGGGGCCTGTCCGACAAGGACATGCAGTCGGTGCTCAACGCCGGTGCGGTGGAGCCGATCCAGGAGACCATCGCGGCCGGCGCCCCGGCCGACCAGGCCCGCAAGTGGTGGATGGGTGAGCTGGCCCGCCGCGCCAACGAGACCGGCACCGAGCTGACCGAGCAGCCGATCACCCCGGCGCAGGTCGCCCGGGTCGCCGCGCTGGTCGCCGAGGGCAAGCTGAACGACAAGCTGGCCCGCCAGGTCATCGAGGCCGTGCTGGCCGGAGAGGGCGAGCCGGACGAGGTCGTCGAGAAGCGCGGCCTGGCCGTGGTCTCGGACGACTCCGCGCTGGGCGCCGCCGTGGACCAGGCCATCGCCGAGAACGAGGCGATCGCCGCCAAGATCCGTGACGGCAAGGTCCAGGCCGTGGGCGCGCTGGTCGGCGCGGTCATGAAGGCCACCCGCGGCCAGGCGGACGCCGCCCGCGTGAAGGACCTCATCTTGGAGAAGCTGGGCGTCTCCGCCTGAGAAGCCTTGGAGGCCTAGGCTGTCAACCCCACCTTCCTAAGGCGCCTAAGGCATCTAAGGCTCTCTAAGTAAGGCCTAAGGCCCCGTCTTGCCTATGTATCTAGGTGAGACGGGGCCTTAAACCATTTTCGGAGCCCGATCTAAGGCATCCGGGCCCCGAAACATCGGGCACGCTCCCGATGTGGCACCCCCAGCTGGGAGAGGAAGCTCTTACTCGTCAGGGAAACGCAGTGAAACCCAAAAGGGGAACCCGAAGTGATCGAGTACGAGCTCATCCAGCAGCAGGCCCACGAGCTTGAGGCCCGCGCCGAACACGAGCGCCTGGTCCGCGAGGCCAAGGAGGCGCGACGTCTGCGCCGCCGTCCGGTCGCCGCACGCTTCCAGCGGCGCCCCGTGCGTCAGCCCGAATGCTGACGGTCCGGCACCATGACGGTGCCGAGGGAGTTCCGGAGGGGGAGGCGCCGCAGGAGAGCGCCTCCCCCTCCGGGCGTTCGGCCGGGCGTTCGCCGGGGGAGATAACCCCTCCTCCCGCCACCACCGGCTATGGCATGCTCGCCTCCATGCAGCAGATATCGGTCAGTCCCGTCTTCGTCGGCCGCGGCAGCGAGATCACCGAACTGACCGACGCGCTGCGCCGGGCGGGCACCGGCAGCCCGCAGGCCGTCCTGATCGGCGGCGAGGCCGGGGTCGGCAAGACCCGGCTGCTGGAGGAGTTCCTGCAGCGGGCCGGCGACCGGGGAGCGGTCATCACGCTCGGCAGCTGTCTGGAGGTCGGCGCCGAGGGCCTGCCGTACGCCCCGCTGGCCGCCGCGCTGCGCCGGCTGCACCGCTCGCTGGGCGCCGAGCTGGAGGCCGCGGCGGCCGGCAGCGAGGGGCATCTCGCCCGGCTGCTCTCCGAGTTCGGCGAGGCGGACGGCGAACCCAACGACGAGTACAGCCGGGCCCGGCTGTTCGAGCACACCGCGAGGCTGTTCGAACGGCTCGGCGCGGAGCGTACCCTCGTCCTCGCCGTCGAGGACCTGCACTGGTCCGACCGCTCCACCCGCGAACTGCTGGCCTTCCTGGTGCGCACCCTGCACCGCTCCCGGGTGCTGCTGGTCGCCACCTACCGCACCGACGACCTGCACCGCCGCCACCCGCTGCGCCCCTTCCTGGCCGAGCTCGAACGGCTGCGCACCGTCCAGCGGCTGGAGTTGGCCCGGTTCGGCCGCCGGGAGGTCGCCGCCCAGTTGGCCGGCATCCTCGGCACCGCCGCCCCCGACCGCCAGCTGGTGGACCGCATCCACCGCCGCTCGGAGGGGAACCCGTTCTTCGTCGAGGAGCTGGCCACCGCCTTCCACGACGGCTGCGGCGTGGGGCTGACCGACTCACTGCGGGACATGCTGCTGGTCCGCGTCGAAAGCCTGGACGAGGAGGCCCAGCGGGTGGTGCGGATCGCCGCCGAGGGTGGCTCGCACGTCGAACACGCCCTGCTGGCCGCCGTCCTGGACGACGACGAGGAGGCGCTGATCGAGGCGCTGCGGGCGGCCGTCGGCGCCAACATCCTGCGCCCCGACACCGAGGGCGAGGGCTACCGCTTCCGGCACGCGCTGGTCCGCGAGGCGGTCTCGGACGACCTGCTGCCCGGTGAACGGCACCGGATCAACCGCAAGTTCGCGCTCGCCGTGGAGGCCCAGCCGCACCTCGTCCCCGGTGACGCGCTGCCCGCCCGGCTGGCCAACTACTGGTACCAGGCGCACGACCCGGCCCGCGCCCTGCCGACCGCCCTGGACGCCGCCCGCGCCGCCCGTCGCCGCAACGCCTTCGCCGAGCAGCTCGGCCTGCTGGAACGGGCCCTGGAGCTGTGGGACATGGTCTCCGAGGAGGTGCTGGCGCACACCCTGCGCCCGTACGACTGGGCCGAGACCTACCCGCCCGGCGCCTGCGACCACAGCCCCGCCGACGCGGACTGCGACCGGATCCAGCTGGAGGACGTGCTGGCCGAGGCGGTGGTCGCGGCCCGGCGCTGCGGCGACCGCGAGCGCGGCCTGAGCCTGGCCAAGCGCGGCATCCGGCTGGTCGACGAGGCGGAGCACCCGGTGCGCTCGGCCTGGTTCCGGATCAACCGGGCCCGGATGCTGGGCAATCTGCGCCGCTCCGGGGACGACGAGGAGATCGCCCGCGCGTACGCGCTGGTCGACCACCTGCCGCCGTCCGCGGTGCAGGCCGAGGTGTTCGCGCTGGCCGCCGGGACGGCGATGGTCAAGCAGGCCGGCCCCGAGCACATCGAGCTGGCCGAGCGGGCGATCCGGATCGCCCAGCAGGTCGGCGCCCACTCGGTCGAGGTGCACGCCCGGATGACCCTGGGCGGCCTGCGCCACGACGTGCAGGGCGACGCCGACGGCGGGCTGGCCGAGCTGGTCGGGGCGGTCGACGCGGCCCGCCGGCTGGGTGTGCCGGACCTGCTGCTGCGCGGCATCAACAACCTGGCCAGCGTGCAGCGCGGGCTGGGCCGGGCCGAGGAGGCCGTCCGGCTGGCCCGGGAGGGCCTGGACTTCGCCGACGGCAACGGCCTGCTGCGCAACATCGGCACCATCCTGACCGGCAACCTGGTCGAGGGGCTGCTCGACCTCGGGCGGATCCAGGAGGCCGACGAGGTGCTCGCCGCCTGCGAGCTGACCAGCCTGAGCGGCACCCACGCCGAGTTCCTGGACCGGATGCGCGGCGAGATCGCCCTGCTGGCGGGGGACCTGCCCACCGCCGCGACCATGCTGGCGCAGGCCCGGGCGGCCAACCGGATCGGCCAGGTCCAGCACAGCGTGCCGATCAGCCGACTGGCGATCCGGGTCGCCGCGTGCGGCGGGCGGCCGCTGGAGGCCCGGGCCGAACTGCTCGCCGCGCTCGCCGAGGACGGCCGGATCGGCCACGAGTCCGACGTCTACCCGCTGCTGGTGGAGGCCGCCGGGGTGGAGGCGGACACCCGCGGGCTGCCGGAGGCCGAGGCGGGCCGGTCCGAGGCGCTGGCCGCGATCGCCGCGGCGGCCGCCGAACTGCGCCCCCGGGTACCGCTGCACCTGGGCTGGGCCCGGCTGCTGGAGGCCGAACTGGCCCGCGCCCGGGCCGCCGACACACCCGGGCACTGGGCCGAAGCGGTCGCCGCGCTGCGGGCGGTCGGCCTGCCGTACCCGCTGGCGCTCGCCCTGCTGCGCGGCGGCGAAGCCGAGGTGCAGGCCGGCCGGCGCGAGGCGGCGACCGAACTGCTGCGCGAGGCGTCCGGACTGGCGGCCGCCCGGGGTGACCGGCTGCTGGGGGCGCAGATCGGCGCCCTGGCCGAGCGGGCCGGGCTGACCCTGACCCCGGCCGCCGAGGCCGCGCCGGCCGGGGCCCCGGGAGACTCCTTCGGCCTCACCCCCCGTGAGCGGGACGTGCTCCGGTTGCTCGCGCGCGGTTGGACCAATCGTCAGATCGCCGAGGAGCTGTACATCTCTCCGAAGACCGCAAGCGTGCACGTGTCCAACATCCTGGGCAAACTCGGGGTCGGCGGTCGCGGCGAGGCCGCCGCGCTGGCCCACCGACTGCGGCTGTTCCCCGAGGATCTGGCCCCCGCGAGCCGCTGAAACCGCAGGTCGCCGACCACGCCCGGGCGGTCGGCGACCAGGGCCGTCCCTCGAGTCCCGGCGGAGCCGGCAAGGACCCGAGAGGCCCGCCGGCCGGTCGCGGCGGGTGGGCGCCGTCGCGTGCTCCCGTGCGCGCCGCGTGAGCCCCTGCCCGCGCGCCGCCGCCAACCGGGCCGATCCGTCGGAACCGGGTGCATCCACCTGCCCTTCCGCCATTACTCTAAGTTGAGTGTGCGTGTCATTGAGTGACGGAATTGGTGTAGGGTCCCGACCGGGAGCATCGGTGCGGTGCGGCGACCGGAAGGCCGTCCACCTCCTGGGTCACCGTCCTGACGGGGCGCCAGGCCACCGCGTACGGCCGAGAGGTGCGCGGCCGGTGGTCCGTGGCCGGGGCGCCAGGCTCCGGGCCGGAGGGGGAGAGGCCGAGTGAGCTCCACCGATACGGTGCTGCCCGGAGCCGGACGGCCGGACGTACCGCCCACCGACACGTCCGCCGTCGACCTGCCGGCACCCGCCCGGCGCGGCCCGATGCGCCGGCTGCTGGAGAGCCGCGCGCTGCCCGGCCTCGCCCTGGGCGGGCTCTGCCTGGCCTATGCGCTGGGCGCCGCCGTCGGCTGGGGGTCGAGTCAACTCTCCATCTTCATGGGTGACTTCGGCCTGGCCGCGGCTGCCCTCGCGGCCGCGCTGTCCTGCCTGGTGTACGGCTGCACGGTCGGCGGGCACGCCCGCCCGGCCTGGCTGCTGTTCGGCCTCTCCTCGCTCATGGTCGCCTTCGGCAACGGCACCTGGGGCTGGTACGAGCTGGTCGTGCGTACCCCGCTGCCGCGGGACTCGCTCGCCGCGTACGCCTTCCTGCTGTTCGCCCCGCTCGCCATCACCGGCGTCCTGGTGCTCGCCCAGCGCCCCCGCTCGGCGGCCGGCTGGCTCTGCCTGCTGCTGGACGGCTGGCTGATCGCCGGCTCGCTGTTCACCCTCAGCTGGAGCCTGGCGCTCGGCCGGATCGCGGCCGGCGAGGACGGCTCCCCGCTGTGCATCGCCCTCAACCTGGCCTACCCGGTGCTGGACATCCTGCTGGTCAGCCTGGTGGTGGGGCTGCGCTTCGGCGGCCGGGACGGCAACCGGGCGGCCGTGCACACCGCGATGCTGGCACTCGCCATCACCGTGTCGTGCGACGCCCTGTTCACCTCCCCGGAACTGCGCAGCGACTACCACTCCGGCGAACTGCTGGACGCCGGCTGGTTCTCCGGCAGCCTGCTGCTGGCATGGGCGCCGTGGTCCCCGCGCTGGCGCCGTCCGCTGCGCGAGCACCCCTCGGCCGGGGGCCTGCCGCGCCGCCGGGTGGCCACCACCTTCAGCGCGCTCACCCCGTACGCGGCCGCCGCCGTGTGCACCGCCGGAATCCTCTACAACGCTCTCGGCGGAAGCCAGTTGGACCGGGTGGTGGCCGCGGCCGCCTGCACCGTCGGGCTGGCACTGATCCTCAGGCAAGGCGTCATGCTGCTCGACAACCTGTCGCTGGCCCAGGAACTCGGCCACAAGGAGGCGCACTTCCGCTCCCTGGTGCAGGGCTCCAGCGACGTCATCATGATCGCCGGGGCCAACGGCGTGCTCTCGTACGTCTCCCCGGCCGCGCTCGGCGTCTACGGGCGGGACCCGGAGGAGCTGGTCGGCGGCAACCTGCTGGACCTGGTCCACCCCGAGGACGTGGACCGGGTGCTCTCCGAGGTCCGCCGCTACCTCGCGCGGGTGCGGCTCACCGCCCACCGCACCCCGGGCACCGCCGAGCTCTCGGCCCGGGTGGAGTGCCGGATCAGCTCCGGCGCCGGGGAGTGGCTGCACGTCGAGTCGACGGTCAGCCGGCACCGCGACGGCCTGCTGCTCAACAGTCGGGATGTCACCGAACGCGTCATGCTCCAGGCCCAGTTGCAGCACAACGCCTTCCACGACCCGCTCACCGACCTGCCCAACCGGGCACTGTTCACCCAGTGGCTGCGCGGCGCCCTCGGCGCCCGCGGCCAGCAGGGCGGGGCGGGCGCCGGGATCGCGGTGCTCTTCCTCGACCTGGACGGCTTCAAAGCGGTCAACGACTCCGCCGGCCACCAGGTCGGTGACGAGCTGCTGGTGCAGGCCGCCCGCCGGCTGCAGGGCGCGGTGCGCTGCGGGGACACCGTCGCCCGGTTCGGCGGCGACGAGTTCGCCGCGATGGTCTGCGGCCCGCTCGGCCGGCTGCAGGTCCAGGAGTTGGCCGACCGGCTGCGGGTCGCGCTCTCCGAGCCGTACTGGATCGGCGGCGCCGAGCTCAGCGTCGCCGCCAGCATCGGCATCGCCTTCGGCACCCCCGAGCGGGGCCCGGCCGCCGATCCCAGGGCCGCCGCCGACGAGTTGATGCGCAACGCCGACCTCGCGATGTACCGGGCCAAGTCCGAGGGCAAGGGCCGGGTGGTGCTCTACACCTCCGCCATGCGGGCCGACCTGGAGCGCCGCACCGAGCTGGAGGAGCGGCTGCGGGTGGCCGTCCGGGAGGGTGGCTTCACCCTGCTCCACCAGCCCGTGGTGGACCTCGGCAGCGGCGCGGTGGTCGGCGTCGAGGCCCAGGCCCGCTGGTGCTCGGTGGGCGGCCTGCTGCTCACCCCGGCCGAGTTCCTGCGCTCGGCCGAGCACGGCGACGCGGCCACCCGGTTCTCCCGCTGGCTGCTCCGCGAGGCGGTCGCGGCCGCCGCCGACCGGCGCGCCCTGGCCGCCCGGGGCTGTGGCGGGCCGGCGCCCGTCCCGGTGGCGGTACGGCTCTCCGCCGAGCGGCTCTGCTCGCCCGGCCTGTACGAGACGGTGGCCGCGGCGCTGCGCGACAGCGGACTGCCGGCCGACGAGCTGGTGATCGAGGTGGCCCGGATGGGCCCGGACTCGCTCGCCGACGAACTCGGCCGCCGGCTGGCCGCGCTGCGCCGGCTCGGTGTCTCCACCTGGCTGGCCGGCTACGGCGCCGGGAACGGCTCGCTGGGAGCCCTCGCCCGGCTGCCCTTCGACGGGCTCAAGTTGGACCGCACGCTGGTCCAGGACCTCGGTGAGTCCGCGCTCAGCAGAACCCTGGCCGGGCATGCTCTGCGGCTCGGCCACGACCTGGGGATGGCCACCGCCGCCGAGGGGGTGGACCTGCCCCGCCAGGTCGCCGTGCTGCAGGAGCTGGGCTGCCGCCAGGCCGAGGGCTCGGCCTTCGCCCCGCCGCTGGACGAGACCCGGCTGCGCCGGGCGCTGGCCCGCCGCGGCTACCCGCTGCCCAAGCCGCTCGGCTCGCTCTCCGCCCGTTGCGGCCACCCGGCCGGGGACACCCGGACGAGTGGCCGCACGGACGTCCAGGGAGGCCGTGTCGGAGATCACCGAGGAGCCTCCCAGTCGCACCAGGGGGCTTCCGACCTGCCCGAACGTCGCGCCGTCGCCGGTCCAGGGGCTGGTCCGCATGGCGAGACGGTGATCCCACCTGCTTGACACGCCACCCCGGACAGGAGGAAGGTCGTTGCCATGCGCACCCGAATTCTCGTACTTGGCGGGCGCGTCGGCTGAGTGGGCTCACACGCCCCGCTCGTGACAGACCGACGCGCCACCCCTCGCATGCCCTTGGGCACGAGGGGTTTTTTGTTGCACTGACGCTGTTCCACCCCCGCAAGACCCCTGGCCCGATTGCCCTGAGAAGTCCGATTCATCGGATTTGCGCGGGACGATTGAGGCAGAGCCGGCGATCGGCCCGGACCGGGACCCCACCCTCGCAGTAGCGGGGCCCGCAGCACCGGACCGGCAAAACCCGAGAAGAGACAGGCAGATGACTGAGCACGCCGCATCCCCCCGCCGCGGGGACAACCCGGCCGCCCACGCTCCCGCGCCCCAGCACGTCGCCGAGACCATGACCGGAGCCCAGTCGCTCATCCGCTCGCTTGAGGCCGTGGGCGCGGACACCGTCTTCGGCATTCCGGGCGGGGCCATCCTTCCCGCGTACGACCCGCTGATGGACTCCGCCAAGGTGCGCCACATCCTGGTCCGGCACGAGCAGGGCGCCGGCCACGCCGCCACCGGCTACGCCCAGGCCACCGGCCGGGTCGGGGTCTGCATGGCCACCTCCGGCCCCGGCGCGACCAACCTGGTCACCCCGATCGCCGACGCGTACATGGACTCCGTGCCGATGGTCGCGATCACCGGTCAGGTCGCCTCCAAGGCGATCGGCACCGACGCCTTCCAGGAGGCGGACATCTGCGGCATCACGATGCCGATCACCAAGCACAACTACCTGGTCACCGACCCGGCCGAGATCCCCCGGGTGATCGCCGAGGCCTTCCACATCGCCGCGACCGGCCGCCCCGGCCCGGTCCTGGTCGACATCGCCAAGGACGCCCTGCAGGCCACCACCACCTTCCGGTGGCCGGTCGAGGCCTCGCTGCCCGGCTACCGCCCGGTCACCAAGCCGCACGCCAAGCAGATCCGCGAGGCCGCGAAGATGCTGGTCAGCGCCAAGCGCCCGGTGCTCTACGTCGGCGGCGGCGTGATCAAGGCGCAGGCCACCGCCGAGCTGCGGATCCTCGCCGAGCTGACCGGCGCCCCGGTCGTCACCACTCTGATGGCGCTCGGGGCCTTCCCGGACAGCCACCCGCAGCACCTGGGCATGCCCGGCATGCACGGCTCCGTCCCGGCGGTCACCGCGCTGCAGAAGTCGGACCTGCTGTTCACCCTCGGCGCCCGCTTCGACGACCGGGTCACCGGCAAGCTGGACGGCTTCGCCCCGTACGCCAAGGTCGTGCACGCCGACATCGACCCGGCCGAGATCGGCAAGAACCGCCCGGCGGACGTGCCGATCGTCGGCGACGCCCGCGAGGTGCTGGCCGACCTGATCGTCGCCGTCCAGGCCGAGTTCGACGCCGGTCACAAGGGCGACTACTCGGAGTGGTGGGAGAAGCTCAACGAGTGGAAGAAGACCTACCCGCTGGGCTACGAGCCGGCCCCGAGCGGCCAGCTCTCCCCGCAGCAGGTCATCGAGCGGATCGGCCGGCTCGTCGGCCCGGACGCCATCTACGCCGCGGGCGTCGGCCAGCACCAGATGTGGAGCTCGCAGTACATCCGCTTCGAGAAGCCCGGCACCTGGCTCAACTCCGGCGGCGCCGGCACCATGGGCTACGCCGTCCCGGCGGCCATGGGCGCCAAGGCCGGCCGCCCGGAGAGCGCGGTCTGGGCCATCGACGGCGACGGCTGCTTCCAGATGACCAACCAGGAGCTGGTCACCTGCGCCCTGAACGGCATCCCGATCAAGGTCGCGATCATCAACAACGGCTCGCTGGGCATGGTCCGGCAGTGGCAGACGCTGTTCTACAACCAGCGCTACTCCAACACCGTGCTGCACTCGGGCCCCGACCACGACGGCATCGAGCCGCCGGCCCAGGGCACCCGGATCCCCGACTTCGTCCTGCTGTCCGAGGCGATGGGCTGCGTCGGCCTGCGCTGCGAGCGCCCCGAGGACCTGGACACGGTCATCAAGCAGGCGATGGAGATCAACGACCGCCCGGTCGTCATCGACTTCATCGTCCACCAGGACGCCATGGTCTGGCCGATGGTCGCGGCCGGCACCAGCAACGACGAGATCCAGTTCGCCAAGGGCGTCCGCCCCGACTTCGGCGACGATCTCGACTGACAGCCCCTATCCAGAACGACTGAGGAATCCCATGTCCAAGCACACCCTCTCCGTCCTGGTCGAGAACAAGCCCGGCGTGCTCGCCCGCATCGCCTCGCTGTTCTCCCGTCGGGGCTTCAACATCGACTCCCTCGCCGTCGGCCCGACCGAGCACCCGGACGTGTCCCGGATGACGATCGTGGTCAACGTCGAGGACCTCCCGCTGGAACAGGTCACCAAGCAGCTCAACAAGCTCGTGAACGTGATAAAGATCGTCGAACTCGACCAGTCCGCTGCGATCCAGCGGGAACTGGTCCTGGTGAAGGTCCGCGCCGACAACGAGACCCGGTCGCAGATCGTCGAGATCGTCCAGCTGTTCCGAGCCAAGACCGTCGACGTGTCACCCGAAGCGGTGACGATCGAGGCCACTGGCAGCTCGGACAAGCTGGAGGCCATGCTCCGGATGCTGGAGCCTTACGGCATCAAGGAGTTGGTCCAGTCCGGCCTGGTCGCCATCGGCCGCGGCGCCCGTTCCATCACGGACCGGTCGCTGCGCGCCCTCGACCGCAGCGCCTGAGCAAGCGCCGTCTCGCCCACCCGTCGCCCGTCACCGCCCTTCCAAGGGCGCCGGCGAGCGGCACCCCTTACGCAACGACCCACACCCCGCCGGCGCGCATACGGTAGGAACCGCGCACCCGGCACCAACACGCAAGGAGATGTGCCCCCGTGGCCGAGCTGTTCTACGAAGACGACGCCGACCTGTCCATCATCCAGGGCCGCAAGGTCGCGGTCATCGGCTACGGCAGCCAGGGTCACGCCCACGCGCTGTCCCTGCGCGACTCCGGCGCCGATGTCCGGGTCGGCCTGAAGCCCGAGTCCAAGTCCCGTGCCAAGGCCGAGGAGGCCGGCCTGCGCGTGGTCACCCCGGCCGAGGCGGCGGCCGAGGCCGACGTCATCATGATCCTGGTGCCGGACCCGATCCAGGCCGACGTCTACGAGGCCGACATCGCCCCGCACCTGAAGGCCGGCGACGCCCTGTTCTTCGGCCACGGCCTGAACATCCGCTTCGGCTTCATCAAGCCCCCGGCGGACGTCGACGTCTGCATGGTCGCCCCGAAGGGCCCGGGCCACCTGGTCCGCCGCCAGTACGAGGAGGGCCGCGGCGTCCCGGCGATCGTGGCCGTCGAGCAGGACGCCTCGGGCAACGCGTTCGCCCTGGCGCTGTCGTACGCCAAGGGCCTGGGCGCCACCAAGGCCGGCGTCATCAAGACCACCTTCACCGAGGAGACCGAGACCGACCTGTTCGGTGAGCAGGCCGTCCTCTGCGGTGGCACCGCGGCCCTGGTGAAGGCCGGGTTCGAGACCCTGGTCGAGGCCGGCTACCAGCCGGAGATCGCCTACTTCGAGTGCCTGCACGAGCTGAAGCTCATCGTCGACCTGATGTACGAGGGCGGCCTGGAGAAGATGCGCTGGTCGGTCTCCGAGACCGCCGAGTGGGGCGACTACGTCACCGGCCCGCGCATCATCACGGCCGACACCAAGGCCGCGATGAAGCAGGTCCTCGCCGAGATCCAGGACGGCACCTTCGCCAACACCTGGATCGCCGAGTACAAGGCGGGCCTGCCCAAGTACAACGAGTACAAGAAGGCCGACGAGGACCACCTGCTGGAGACCACCGGCAAGAAGCTGCGCTCGCTGATGAGCTGGGTCAACGAGAAGGCCTGAGCCTCTTCGCCCCGTAGCCCTGATCCCACAGGGCCCTTGTACAAGTAGGCTGCTCCCGTCCGGGTGATTTCGCCGGACGGGAGCAGCCTGGTACCAAGCCCGTCGATACACTTCCGAGTGCGCGTCAGGCCCACAGCGTCGTGCGTCTACCTACGCGGCATGCCACCTTCCCCGCCCTCCACGCCACCTACGTGTGCCCGGGGAACCGGACAGTTAAGGACACACTGTCGTGAGCACTGCGACCACTGTGAAAACTGGCGTCGTCCTGATCGCCGAAGAGCTTTCGCCCGCCACCGTCGACGCCCTCGGCCCCGACTTCGAGATCCGCCACTGCAACGGCGCCGACCGCACCGAGCTGCTCACCGCGATCGCCGACGTGGACGCGATCCTGATCCGTTCCGCCACCAAGGTCGACGCCGAGGCGCTGGCCGCCGCCCGCAAGCTCAAGGTGGTCGCCCGGGCCGGCGTCGGCCTGGACAACGTGGACGTCGCCGCCGCCACCAAGGCCGGCGTGATGGTCGTCAACGCGCCGACCTCGAACATCGTCACCGCCGCCGAGCTGGCCTGCGGCCTGCTGATCTCCGTCGCCCGTAACATCGCGCCGGCCAACGCCGCGCTCAAGCAGGGTGAGTGGAAGCGCAACAAGTACACCGGCGTCGAGCTGAGTGAGAAGATCCTCGGCGTGGTCGGCCTCGGCCGGATCGGTGTCCTGGTCGCCCAGCGGATGTCCGCGTTCGGGATGAAGATCGTCGCGTACGACCCCTACATCCAGGCCGCCCGCGCCGCGCAGATGGGCGTCAAGCTGGTCTCGCTGGAGGAGCTGCTGGAGGTCTCGGACTTCATCACCGTCCACCTCCCCAAGACCCCCGAGACCATCGGCCTGATCGGCGACGAGGCGCTGCACAAGGTCAAGCCGACCGTGCGCATCGTCAACGCCGCCCGCGGCGGCATCGTGGACGAGGAGGCGCTCGCCAGCGCCCTGAGCGAGGGCCGGGTGGCCGGCGCGGGCCTGGACGTGTACGCCAAGGAGCCGTGCACCGACTCCCCGCTGTTCGCCTTCGACAACGTGGTCGCCACCCCGCACCTGGGCGCCTCCACCGACGAGGCGCAGGAGAAGGCCGGCATCGCGGTCGCCAGGTCGGTGCGCCTCGCGCTGGCCGGCGAGCTGGTACCGGACGCCGTCAACGTCCAGGGCGGTGTGATCGCCGAGGACGTGCGCCCGGGTCTGCCACTGGCCGAGAAGCTCGGCCGGATCTTCACCGCACTGGCCGGCGAGGTGGCCGTCCGCCTGGACGTCGAGGTCCGCGGCGAGATCACCCAGCACGACGTGAAGGTGCTCGAACTGTCCGCGCTGAAGGGCGTGTTCGAGGACGTGGTGGCGGAGACGGTGTCCTACGTCAACGCCCCGCTGTTCGCCCAGGAGCGCGGCGTCGAGGTCCGTCTGACCACCTCCAGCGAGAGCCCCGAGCACCGCAACGTGATCACCGTGCGCGGCACCCTCGCGAACGGCGAGGAGATCGCGATCTCCGGCACGCTGTCCGGTCCGAAGCAGACCCAGAAGATCGTCGGCGTGGACGCCTTCGACGTGGACGTGGCGCTCACCGACCACATGGCCTTCTTCAAGTACGAGGACCGCCCCGGCGTGGTCGGCGTGCTCGGCCGCCACCTGGGCGACGCGGGCATCAACATCGCGGGCATGCAGGTCGCCCGGGACGGCGGCGGCGCCCTCGCCTCCATCACCGTGGACAGCGAGATCCCCCAGGACGTGCTGACGGCGATCGCCGCCGAGATCGGCGCCCGCTTCGCGCGCTCGGTCGACCTGGGCTGATCCCACCGGCCTGAGCAGGGCCCGGACCGCCGTTCGCACGGTGGTCCGGGCCCTGCTGCGTTCTCCCGGGCGGCCCCCGTCTCAGATACTAGGAAATCCAAGTATTCGTGCAGACACGGCCGGGGCGGGGCCTTACCGTAGAAGAGCCATACGGTGTGCCGCCCCTGTAGCCAGGGCGCGCGGCCCGTATGCGCGTGCGCCATCACGAGCAGGCGATCCCTGCTCCCGCGCGTACCCATCTCCCCCTCCGCGCCTGCTTTCGCGGCGCCGCTTCCAAGGAGCCCGGTATGCCCGCCACCGCCGACCGCCACGCCACTTCCGCCCCCGCCGCCGCCCCCGTCCGCGCCCCGCGCCGTCGCCGGGCCGCCGAGCGGAACCCCTTCGCCGCCGCCGCCCTGCAGCGCTCGCTCGACCGCCGCGACAACGGCGGCGTGACCGGCCACAGCTGATCGTCGACGCCGGTGGCGTTCATCGGCCTACTGGGCCGATCGGGCTGACACCAGGTCACTCGGTCGGGTGCAACTCGGCTCCGTCCGGGGGAAGTTGCTCGCCCCAGCCGGCGCGATCATCCTAATTTGGGGCCCCCGGAAGGGTGATCGACGTCCGCGCGGGCGGGCGTCAGCGACACGGTGTGCGGATCAGTCCCCCTGCCGGGGGAGAGGGCCCAGTGCGTCTGCCACCCGTCCGCCGACCGATCGCCCGGATCGGCCTCACCCTGGTCCTGTTGGCAGGGGCCGCCGCGCTCGCCGCCACCCCGGCGGCCGGCGACCCGTCCGCCGCCGGACCGCCGGGCGAGGGCCGTACCGCCTCCGTCCTGCTCGAACTCACCACCGAGGCGGCCGGCCCCGCCTGGCGGCATGCCACCGAGACGGCCCGGCGGGCCCAGCGCTCGCCGGAGGCCGTCCGCCGGGAGGCCGCCCGGGTCGGAGCCGCCCAGCGGGCCCGGGCCGGGGACGCGCTCGACCGGATCGCCGACGCCGTCCACCGGGCCGCGCCCGCCGCCCGCGAGCTCTACCGCACCCGCACCCTGTTCACCGGCCTCGCGGTCAGTGCGCCCGCCGAGCGGCTGCCCGCGCTGCGGGCGCTGCCCGGCGTCCAGGCCGTCCACCCGATCGTGAACAAGCAGCGTGACAACGCCTACTCCGTGCCGCTGACCGGCGCCCCGAAGGTCTGGGAGGGTGACCAGGCCCTCGCCGGGAACACCGGTCAGGGCGTCCGGATCGGGATCATCGACAGCGGTATCGACTACACCCACGCCGACTTCGGCGGCCCCGGCACCGAGGAGGCGTTCCGCTCGGTCGAGCGCGGCAAGCCCGCGCCCGCCGCGCTGTTCCCCACCGTCAAGGTGGTCGGCGGCAAGGACCTGGTCGGCGACGACTACAACCCCGACCCGTCCTCCCCGCAGTACCAGCCGGTCCCGCACCCCAGCGACAACCCGATCGACTGCGTGCGCAACGGACACGGCACCCACGTCGCCGGGACGGCGGCCGGGTACGGCGTCACCGCCGACGGCCGTCCGTACGCCGGCCCGTACCGGCCCGGGCTCGACCCGGCCTCGTTCAAGATCGGCCCCGGTGCCGCCCCCGGCGCGCAGCTGTACGGCATCCGGGTGTTCGGCTGCGACGGCGCCACCGACCGGCTCGCCCAGGCGCTCGACCTGGCCGCCGACCCCAACGGCGACGGCGACCTCGGCGACCGGCTCGACGTGGTCAACCTCTCGCTCGGCAGCCGCTTCGGCAGCCCCGACGACGCCGACGCGCTGGCCGTCGACAAGCTCGCCGCGCTCGGCACCGCGGTGGTCGCGGCCGCGGGCAACGAGGGCGACGTCTACGGCATCGGCGGCAGCCCCGGCACCGCCGCCCGGGCCATCACCGTCGCCGCCTCCGTGCACGGTCACGCCGACGTGGACGGCATCACCGTGCTCGCCCCCGCCGCGCTCGCCGGGGTGGTCCCCGGCCACTGGAGCGAGCGCTACCAGGGCTGGTCCACCGCCGACGTGAGCGGCGCGCTCGCCCTGCCCGTCGACCAGGCGGACGGCTGCACCGCCTTCAGTGAGGCGGACAAGCAACGGCTGAAGGGCAGGATCGCGCTGCTCACCTGGCGCACCGGCGAGGCCGACCGGGCCTGCAACTCCGGCCCGCGCGCCGACCACGCCGCCGACGCCGGGGCGATCGGCGCGCTCTACGCCGCCGACAGCGACCATCTGGCCGAGATCTCGGGCGACGACCGGATCCCGGCCGTGCTGCTCGCCCACACCGACGGCGACAGGCTGCTGAAGGCCGCGACCGCCGGGGACGTCCGGGTCCGGCTCGCCGCGCCCGGCAACCGGCTGCACGGCTCGGTCTCCCAGAACCAGCCGTCCCGGGCCGACACCCTCACCGACTTCAGCTCCCGGGGCATCGGCGTGCCCGGGGTGGTCAAGCCCGACCTCGCCGCCCCGGGCGAGACCATCTGGTCCGCCCTGGTCGGCAGCGGCAGCGGCGGCCAGCGCGAGAACGGCACCTCGATGGCCACCCCGCACGTCGCCGGACTGGCGGCGCTGGTCCGCGCCGCGCACCGGGACTGGCCGGTCGAGCAGGTCAAGGCCGCACTGATGAACACCAGCACCGACACCTGGCTCGGCGACGGCCACACCGGGCCGGTCTACGGGCCCGAGCGCACCGGAGCCGGCCGGGCCCAGGTCGACCGGGCGGTCCGGACGCCGGTGGTCGCCTACGCGGCGGGGGAGGGCGCCGAGGCGGGCAGCGTCGGGGTCTCCTTCGGGCCGGTCGGGATCGGCGGGCCGACCGCGCTCGGCCGGGAGATCGAGCTGCGCAACCACTCGGCCTCGAACCTCAGTTACCGCACCGGATACGCGGCCGCGACCGAACTCCCGGGTGCTTCCTACCAGGTGACGCCCGCGCAGGTGGACGTGCCGGCGGGCGGTACCGCACGGGTGAAGGTCACGCTGTCCGTACCGGGGGAGTTGGGCCGTACGCCCGACCCGACCATCGACACCCTGCAGGGCGGCAAGGCGCGCAGCTACCGCGGCGAGCTCTCCGGACGGGTGCTGTTCAGCCCGGTCGGCGACGCGGCGCTGCCGCAGCTGCGGGTCCCGGTGTTCGCCGCCCCGCGCCCGGCGAGCGACCTCGCGGTGACGGCCTCCGTCCGGACCGCCCGGCACGGCACCCTGGTCACGCTCGGCGGCACCGCGGCGCCGGGCGGGCGGCCCGGACTGGTCACCGCCCTCGCGCTCGGCGGCGAGGCCGCCCGCTGGCCCGACTGCCCGCCCGGCGGCGGCAAGGCGGTCGGCCCCGGCTCCGGCATCCGGCCCGAGGGTGCCGCGGAGTCGGCCGAGCACCCGCAGGACGTCTGTGCCGAGCACCCCGGCGACCGGGCCGCCAACCTGCGGGCGGCGGGGGCGGCCGTCGACGCCGACCGGCTTTACGTGGGCGTGCGGCTCTGGGCCCCGGCGGCGACGCCGGTCGGGCTGTACGGGGTGCGGGTGTCGCTGGACACCGACGGGGACGGCGTCACCGACGTGATCCTCAAGGCCGACCGGCTGCGCGGCAGCGACGTCCTGGTCTCCCGCGCCCTGGACGCCCGCACCGGCGACGAGCTGGACGTCCAGCCGCTCAACGCCCACTGGGGCGACACCGACACCGAGCTGCTGGACAGCGACGTCCTGGTCCTCCCGGTCCGGCTGGGCGCCCTCCCGGGCGTCAAGCCCGGCCACAGCACCGTCCACTACGGGGTCTGGACCAGCGTCGCCGCCCCGGGCAAGCCCGACCCGGTCGACTCCTACTCCGCCATCGGCCTGCGTGGCACCCGCCCCACCGTCCCGTTGGACGTCCTGCACCCGGCCCTCGCCGTCCAGGCCGTCCTCACCGGCCCCACCACCGTGGTGGCCCCGGCCGGCCCGGGCACCGTCCTCGACGTGCACCGGACGAAGGGCGACACCTCCCGGCTCCTGCTGCTCTACCACCTCAACCCCGCGGACCGCAGGGCCCAGGTGGTCACCCTGCCGTGATCCGTGAGGACGTGATCCGTGGGTAGGGGGCGGCCCGCCGGACGCGGCGGGCCGCCCCTCGTCACGTCCCGTCGGAGGCCCGGGCGGCCAGGCGGCGGGTGCGCCGGGGGGTGCGGGTGGGGCGGCGGGTGAGTCGGGCGAAGACGGCGACCAGGGCCAGCACCGCGGTGGTGGCGGAGCTGACGGTGAGGCCCTCGGTGAGGCCGGGCGGGCGGAAGGCGCAGGTGAGGCGGGAGGCGCCGGTGCCGAGGGGGACGCCGATCATGCCGAGGACGGGGGTGGGGGCGCCGACGCGGCCGCCGTCGACGGCGCAGCTCCAGCCCTCGGTGGCGGGGACGGAGAGCAGGGCGGTGCCGGTCGAGCCGGCCGGGAGGGCCGCGGTGAGGGTGTGGCCGCCGGCCGAGACACGGGTGGCGCCGGTGGCGGTGAGACGGGCGACGGCGGCCTCCAGGGCGCCGGCCCGCAGACAGCCGATCGGGCGGGCCGGGACCTGGCTGACCACGTCCGACCGCAGGGTCACCCGGACCGTCCCGTCCGCCGGGACGGTCCCCAGCCGGTGGATCGCCACCGCCGTGGTGGGCTGCTCGCCGTCGCTGCGGTAGCTGGTGCCCAGGCCGCTGACCGTGCCCCGGTACCAGACCCCGTGGAAGTAGGCCGTTCCGCCCGGGGCGCAGTTCGCGGTGAACACCGTGCCCTCGGCGCCGGGCGGTACCGACCAGCCGCTGGTGCCGTGCAGGGTGGGCACCGGGCCGCTGGCCGGGGTGGGCAGCGGGGCGTCGTACACCTGGCTGCCGAGCAGCGACTCCTGCCGGGACCAGACCGAGGAGGTGTCCGGCCGGGCGCCCGGCGGCAGCACGGTGACCAGCGGCGGCGCGGCGGCCCGTCCGGGGGTGAAGCCGTACGGGGGCGGGCCGTCGTCCAGGTGGGCGCGGACCGCGAACAGCGCCTGCCCGACCGGGTCGGTGACGCTGGTGGTCTGCCGTCCGCCGGCCGTCCAGCCGGCACCGAGGTCGTGCAGCAGCAGGGCCGCGACGGTCGGCAGGTAGCTGCTGAAGTAGCCGCCGCCCTGGCCGTCCAGCAGCAGCGGGTCGTTGGTGCCGAAGGCGTGCGGGCCGGGGTCGCTGCGTCCGGCGGGCCAGTCGACGGCCCCGCGGACGGCCGCGTACCCGGCGCGGACGGCGGCCGGGGAGGCGGTGTCGGCGGTGGCCGCGCCGAACGCCGCGTACCCGGACCAGACGGCGTTGCCGAGTACCGCGCCGCCGAGCACCCAGGTGGCGACGGTGTTCGCCCGGCGGTCGGTGTGCCGGCGTTCCAGCACCCAGAGCGCGGCCAGCAGGACGACGCCGCCGACGCCCAGCAGCACCCAGGTGGCGGTGCGGACCGAGTTCCGGCTCGCCGCCAGTCCGGCGATCACCGCGACCACGGCGGCGCCGCCCAGCAGGGTGAGTCCGTCCGGCCGGTGCGCCAGCGACACCCAGCCGGCCAGCACCAGCAGCCCGCTGAGCACGAAGGCGACCCGGTACGGCCCGCCGGCCGGGATCGCCAGGCCGTGCCAGACCAGCACGGTCGGGGTCCAGAGGAAGCTGAGGACGACCAGCACCAGGGCCACGCACCAGACCGCCCGTTCGCGGATCCGCACCCGCCGGTTGAACGGCAGCCCGCACACCAGCAGGAGCCCGAGCACCCCGATCGCGAGGTCCGGCAGCGGCCGCCCGCCCTGGGTGGTGGGCAGCAGCCGGGCGAGATGGTTGCCGAGCCCGGCCGGGCCGAGCGGCTGCACCGGGGACTCGGGCTGGGCGTTGCGCGCGGCGCGGATCGCGACGAACAGCACGGGGGAGGCCAGCAGCACCCCGGTGGTGGTCACGGTGACGGCCCGGCCGGTGGCCCGGACCCGGTGCCGGAACGGCCGCGGGGTGGCGAACATGCGGACGGCGAACAGGAGTCCGGCCATCAGGGTGGCCAACGCGGCGGTGTACAGGTTTCCCGCCCAGGCGAGGGCCACGCACAGGGAGCCGGCCACCCAGCGCCGCTCGCGCAGGCACCAGTCCCCGACCAGGCCGAGCAGCGGCAGCGAGACCAGCCCCCAGAGCCACATCGGCGCGGCCCCGCCCACGTCCAGCACCCAGGCGCAGAGCCCGTACCCGACGGCGGCGAGCGCCCGCAGCCAGCGGGGGCCGGGGTGCAGCCGGCCGAGCAGATGGGCCATCAGGGCGGTGCCGAGGCCGATGGTGGCCAGCGCGACCAGGAAGACGGCGAGCCGCCCCTGGTCGCGGGGGAGCAGGGCGGTCAGCCAGGAGAAGGGGTTCATCAGGTAGGCGAAGAAGTCCGCCAGGAAGGGGACGCCGTAGCCGCTGTTCCAGTTGAACAGCACGTCCCCGGCGGCCCGTCCGCGCAGCAGGTCCCACAGGTGCGCGTGGTACGGCACGGCGACCTCGCCCGCCCCGGTCGGCCACCGCCCGCGCAGCCCGGCCGCGAGCGCGTACCCGCTCATCGCCAGCCCGGCCGCACCCCCGCAGGCCAGCACCTCCCGCCGCCGCTCGGTCCTCACGTACGTGCCCCGTTTCTGCCAGGAACCCCGGATCACGCCACCCTAGGGCCTGCCTTGTGGATCTTGTCGGATCACGCCGCGGGCCCGGCAGGGATCCGCGAGGCGGGCCCTGTGCGCACCCCCGGCGCACTCTCGGCCACGCGCGCCCCGTCGAAGGGGTGACGCACCGTCGGGCGCGTGGTCGTCATCCGAACGTGTCCGAATACTGGACGTGAGGTGTCAGAAGCTGGGACGGCGGAGTAGGGTCCGAGCATGTCTCGCACCATTCGTCTCGCAGTTGTCCCGGGTGACGGCATCGGCCAGGAAGTGGTGGCCGAAGGTCTGAAGGTCCTGGAGGCCGCGCTTCCCGCCGATGTGAAGCTGGAGACCACCGAGTACGACCTCGGCGCCCGGCGCTACCACCGGACCGGGGAGACGCTGCCGGACAGCGTGCTGACCGAGCTGAAGGCCTTCGACGCGATCCTGCTGGGCGCCATCGGTGACCCGAGCGTGCCGTCCGGGGTGCTGGAGCGGGGTCTGCTGCTCAAGCTGCGGTTCGCCTTCGACCACCACATCAACCTGCGGCCGGGCCGGCTGTTCCCCGGCGTGAAGTCCGCGCTGGCGGGCGACCCCCGGATCGACTTCGTGGTCGTCCGCGAGGGCACCGAGGGCCCGTACGTCGGCAACGGCGGCTCGCTGCGCACCGGTACCCCGCACGAGGTGGCCACCGAGGTCAGCCTGAACACCGCGTTCGGCATCGAGCGCGTGGTGCGCGACGCCTACCGCCGGGCCCAGGCGCGGCCGCGCAAGAAGCTCACCCTGGTGCACAAGAACAACGTGCTGGTGCACGCCGGGCACCTGTGGTCGCGGATCTTCGCCGAGGTCGGCGCGGAGTTCCCGGAGGTCACCACCGAGTACCTGCACGTCGACGCGGCCACCATCCACCTGGTCACCCAGCCGGAGCGCTTCGACGTCATCGTCACCGACAACCTGTTCGGCGACATCCTGACCGACCTGGCCGCCGCCGTGACCGGTGGTATCGGCCTCGCCGCGAGCGGCAACATCAACCCGAGCGGCGAGTACCCGGCCATGTTCGAGCCGGTGCACGGCTCGGCGCCGGACATCGCCGGCCAGGGCAAGGCCGATCCGACCGCCACCGTGCTGTCGGTCGCCATGCTGCTGGAGCACCTCGGCTACACGGCCGAGGCCGCCAAGGTGGAGTCCGCCGTCGCGGCGGACCTCGCCGAGCGCGCCGGCACCCGTTCCACGTCCGAGGTCGGCGACGCGCTCGCCGCCCGAGTATCCGGCTGACGGGCCGGACCCAAAGAGGTTCGGCCAGGTGGGCCGGACCGCATAACCGCAGCTTGCAGCTCCCCAAGGAGTCGGCGGCTGTTCGGCACGGCCCTCTGGATGCGAGTATCGACAGTGGGCCGTGCCGTCGTGCGTTCGTTCCGGCGTTGGATCGCCGTGACGTTCTTCCGGTGGGGCGGTCCGAACCAACCCCACGGTGAAGGAAACAGCCATGAGCACGCCCACCCAGGCGCCCATCACGTTCGACCTCAAGCCCTCCGCCCACCCGCTGTCCGCAGCGGAGCGCGAGGCCCGGCTGACCAACCCCGGCTTCGGCCGCGTCTTCACCGACCACATGGTCACCATCCGCTGGACCGAGGGCCGCGGCTGGCACGACGCCCAGCTGGTCCCGTACGCGCCGGTGGAGATGGACCCGGCGAACATGACGCTGCACTACGGCCAGGCGATCTTCGAGGGCCTGAAGGCCTACCGCCAGACCGACGGCTCGATCGCGACCTTCCGCCCGGAGGCCAACGCCCTGCGCTTCCAGGCCTCCGCGCGCCGCCTGGCGATGCCGGAGCTGCCGGTCGAGGCCTTCGTCGAGGCCGTCGAGCTGCTGGTCCAGCAGGAGCGGGAGTGGGTCCCGAACGAGCCGGAGCAGAGCCTGTACCTGCGTCCGTTCATGTTCGCCACCGAGGTCGGCCTGGGCGTCCGCCCGGCGAACTCCTACCTGTTCATGATCATCGCCTCCCCGGCCGGCGCCTACTTCCAGGGCGGCATCAAGCCGGTCTCGGTCTGGCTGTCCAAGGAGTACGTCCGGGCCGCCCCCGGCGGCACCGGCGCCGCCAAGTGCGCGGGCAACTACGCGGCCTCGCTGGTCGCCCAGGCCCAGGCCGCCGAGAAGGGCTGCGACCAGGTGGTCTGGCTCGACGCCGCCGAGCACCGGTGGGTCGAGGAGATGGGCGGCATGAACCTGTACTTCGTCTTCGGCGAGGGCGAGGACGCCAGGATCGTGACCCCGGAGCTGTCCGGCGCGCTGCTGCCCGGCATCACCCGTGACTCGCTGCTGCGCCTGGCCTCCGACCTCGGCTACGCGGTCGAGGAGCGGAAGATCTCCACCGACGAGTGGCAGCAGGCCAACGCCGACGGCACCCTCACCGAGGTCTTCGCCTGCGGCACCGCCGCCGTCATCACCCCGGTCGGCTCGGTCAAGTCCGCCGCCGCCGACTGGACCGTCGGCACCGGCGAGCCCGGCCCGATCACCATGGAGCTGCGCCGGGCCCTGCTCGCCATCCAGGGCGGCCAGGCTCCCGACACCCACGGCTGGCTGCACAAGATCGTCTGATCCGAGGAGCGCCCCACCGCCCCCGGCCCGCCACGTATCGCATCGCGAGACGGGCGGGCCGGATCCCGGAAGCTGTGTCAGACTGCGAGCGTGTCCTCGCTTTCGCTGATCATTAGCAGCAGGCGCGCCGGTCCGCAGTGACCGCTTCCGCAGGACCCGATGCGGAGCGACCACGAGCGTCCAGACCCGCGCGCAGACCTCTCGCACCCGCGAGGGGTCTTTTGCTTTTCGGGCGCAGCCCCACGGACACCGTGGGCACAGCCCCGTCGAGCACAGCACCCGGACCGGCCGAGAGCCCCCACGAAGGGCTCGGGGACACCCGGGCCGCGCGCGGGATCCTGGACAGTGGAGCCGGGACGAGAATCCGGCAGAGCAGTACGAACCTCCCCGAACGGAGAACCAGGGGTCATGACCGAGGTCAGCCGTACCGACGACAGTTTCCACGTGTTCGACACCACGCTGCGCGACGGCGCGCAGCGCGAGGGCATCAACCTGACGGTGGCGGACAAGCTGGCCATCGCCCGGCACCTGGACGAGTTCGGGGTCGGCTTCATCGAGGGCGGCTGGCCCGGGGCCAACCCGCGCGACACCGAGTTCTTCGCCCGCGCCGCCGCCGAGCTGGAGCTGCGCAACGCCCGACTGGTGGCCTTCGGCGCCACCCGCCGAGCGGGCGGCAAGGCGGCCGACGACCCGCAGCTGGCCGCGCTGGTCGCCTCCGGAGCGCCCGTGGTGACCCTGGTCGCCAAGGCGCACGACAGGCACGTGGAGCTGGCGCTGCGCACCACGCTGGACGAGAACCTGGAGATGATCCGGGACAGCGTCGAGTTCCTGCGCGCCCAGGGCCGACGGGTCTTCATCGACTGCGAGCACTTCTTCGACGGCTACCGGGCCAACCGCGAGTACGCCCTCGCGGTGGTCCGCGCCGCGCACCAGGCCGGGGCAGACGTGGTGGTGCTGTGCGACACCAACGGCGGGATGCTGCCGGCTGGTGTCCGGGAGACCGTCGCCGACGTGATCGCCGCGACCGGCGCCCGGATCGGCGTGCACGCCCAGGACGACACCGGCTGCGCGGTGGCCAACACCCTGGCCGCGGTGGACGCCGGCGCGACCCACGTGCAGTGCACCGCCAACGGCTACGGCGAGCGGGTCGGCAACGCCAACCTGTTCCCGGTGGTCGGCGCGCTGGAGCTCAAGTACGACCGGCGGGTGCTGCCCGAGGGCCGGCTGACCGAGATGACCCGGATCTCGCACGCGATCGCCGAGCTGGTCAACCTGGCCCCGTCCACCCACCAGCCGTACGTCGGCTTCTCGGCCTTCGCCCACAAGGCGGGCCTGCACGCCTCCGCGATCAAGGTCGACCCGGACCTGTACCAGCACATCGACCCCGAGCTGGTCGGCAACACCATGCGGATGCTGGTCTCCGACATGGCCGGCCGGGCCTCGGTCGAGCTCAAGGGCAAGGAACTCGGCTACGACCTCTCCACCGACCGCGACCTGGCCGGCCGGGTGGTGGCCAGGGTCAAGGAGCAGGAGAGCCTCGGCTACACCTACGAGTCCGCCGACGCCTCCTTCGAGCTGCTGCTGCGCGACGAGGTGCGCGGCAGCCGGGAGCGCTTCTACACCCTGGAGTCCTGGCGGACCATCAGCGAGCAGGGCCCGAACGGGGTTTCGGGCAACGAGGCGACCGTCAAGCTGTGGGCCAAGGGCGAGCGCCGGATCGCCACCGGTGAGGGCAACGGCCCGGTCAACGCGCTGGACCAGGCGCTGCGGACGGCCCTGGAGGGCATCTACCCGCCGCTGGCCGCCTTCGAGTTGGTGGACTACAAGGTCCGCATCCTGGAGGGCCAGCACGGCACCGGCTCGAAGACCCGGGTGCTGATCGAGTCCACCGACGGCACCACCACCTGGTCCACCGTCGGCGTCGCCGACAACGTGATCGCCGCCTCCTGGCTGGCACTTGAGGACGCGTACACCTACGGCCTGATCCGCGCGGGGCTGGAGCCGGCCGAGTAGCCGCCCCGAACCCGCCGACGGCCCGCGGGACTTCGCGAAGTCCCGCGGGCCGGGGCTGCTACTCGCGCGCTCGCCTCCGGGGTGCTCCGGATCCGGTGCCGACGGTCGGCGGGCGCTTCGCCACCTCCTTCGTCGGCGGCTCGGCCCTTCTTCCTTTCGGAGCCGGCGCGCCCCTTCAGCTCGGCGCGGGTGTCAGCGGAGCCGGGCGAGCAGGGCGTGTTCGACGAGGGTGATGAGGGCGCTCTTGGCGCTGTCGCGGCGGCGGGCGTCCAGGGTGATGACCGGG